>JBBQNK010000001.1:0-220927 GCA_038329865.1 Tepidisphaerales bacterium
CCGAGGGATCTCGGATTTCAAAACGGTTCTCGAGCTCCCGAGGTCCCTCGGCGTACCTCGGGATGACGGAGACAAAACATCCGACGCCCGCTACGGTTGAAGTTGATATGCTCTAGATCCTTCGGAGTACCTCAGGATGACAACGATGAATGTTTTGCAATTATGATTCCGCCTTCTGCCCTCCGCCTTCTGCCCTTCGCATGTTAGAATTCGTCCCTTCATGCAGATTCAACGCCATCGTCCGTTCGGCCGAATTGCTGCGGCGCGGACGTTCATCCTGCCGGTTGAGCAGATCAATCCGCTCATCCGCATCGCCCATCGCAACATCGGCGCGCTGCGGATCGAAGATCGGATCATCTTCGATTACGAGTTCGTTCTGGTGCTCTCGGGCAGGGGCTTTCTGACCACGCCCGCCGGGCCGGTGCCGCTTAAGCCGGGCACGTTGATTTTCATCCGCCCGTTCTGGCCGCACGGTTTTGATTTCGGCGGCAAGCAGTGCGACCACATGGCCGTTCACTTTGATTTCCGCCCGAACCTGCCGCCCAAGTCAAAAGACCCGGGCGAGCGCTCGCCGTACGAAGTGCAGCTCACCGGCGGGTTGCAGATTCCGCCGGTGCATCAGTGCCTGCCCGGCGATGCGATTTGGAACGCGTTCGCGGCGCTGATCGACGCGGCCAAGTCGAGCGCCCCCATCTCGCAGGTCCAGCAGCGCGCGGAGTTGATGCGAATGATCTCGATGCTGGTGAACGTCCCGCGTCCGGAGATCGCCGATGACGCCGGCGCCGACAGCCGGACGGCGGCCCGGATCGACCGCGCGATCCGCCACATCGCCGCCGAGCTAAAGGAGCCGCTCAGCGCCGACGAACTCGCCGAAATCGCCGGCCTGAGCCCCAGCCATTTCACGCGACTCTTCCGCGCCTACACCGGCTACACGCCGATGCAGTTCCTCCGCCACGAACGCATCAAGGCCGCCCGGATTCTGCTGGCGGACGTGGACCTGTCGATCAAGGAAATCGCCGCCCGCTGCGGCTTTGACGACCAGTACCATTTCAGCAAAGTCTTCCATCAGATCGACGGGCTTTCCCCCTCGGAATACCGCGAAGCGGCGCTGGCAGGACGGGTTTCCAGTAAGAAAGCATGATTCGACATTGCAGACGCGAATGGCGGGCTTCACATCCCCACCCGGGCTAGCCACTACAGCGGCTGGCATCCCGAATCGCTCATACGGCGGTATAATCCCGACATGTCACAACTCGTCGCGCGAATCCTGCTCGCCCTGTTCGTCGTGCCGCTCGGGCTGATCGTCTATTTCATTTCGCTGTTCCTCTTCGAATCCAACCGTCGGTCGTATTCGGACAATTCGTACGAAATCACGTTGGTCGCCACCGGCGTGATTACCTGGGTATTCACCGCCGCCTACTGGATGCTCTTGTGGCGGCGACAGATACGGTGGTCAGCCCAGCGCATCACCGGAACAGTTCTGCTTTTCCCGGCCGCCGCGTTCATCGCGTGTGTCATCGGCGCCCTGTTCAATCACGTCGAACGAAATATTGGCTACGGCTTCGGCGGCGTGATCGCGCCGCTGGCCTGGCTGATCGGCACGATCATTCTCTGGCGAGAAACCAAGGCCGAACGCGCCGCGCGCATCACGCTCACCAGCGCCGACGGCGTGACGTGCCCGACCTGCGGCTACAACCTCACCGGCCTTTCCGACGCGCGCTGTCCCGAGTGCGGAACGAAATTTACGCTCAATGATTTGTTCGCACGGCAGCCGCATCGTGAGGCGGCGCGTCTGGAAAAAGAAATTTCCGAATAATTTTTTCGCGCGCGATCGCGCAAAAAAACGTCTCTCACTTTTTCATTTCAATGCGGCGCTTCCAGTGTCCGCGCGCGTTTTTCATTTTCGGCGCGCGATGAAGGGCCGACCAAAAAAATGTGCGCATTGCTAAATAATCATTGACGGAAATTTTAATCGCACCTATTCTAATAGATGAGAAAGGAGGTGACTTTAAATTATGGCAAAGAAAGCCGCTAAGAAAGCCACGAAGAAGACCACCAAGAAGAGCAAGAAGAAGTAATTCTTCTTTATGCCGAGCGAGTGGCTCCTCACGTGACGCTTGGCAGTCTCTCAAGGTCAGCGCCTTTAAACAGTCACCTTTTAGCTTCGGACCTTGGCTCCAACTTAGGTCACGAAACAACAAGAAACCTTCCCCAGCCACGGCGGAAGGTTTCTTTATTTGGTCAATGCGGAATGAAGAATGCAGAATGCAGAATAAAGAATTTGCATCTCATTCTGCACTCTGCAATCTGACTTCTGCATTTTCCCTTGTTTTCCCCGCCATTTTTGCGAAGATTCGCCCACGACACGGAGGTCAGCCATGCGGATTATCGCGTTGATGAATCAAAAAGGCGGCGTTGGCAAGACGACGACGACCGTCAACCTCGGGGCCGCACTGGCCGAGGCGGGCAAGAAGGTCTGCCTGATCGATCTCGACCCGCAGGCCCATCTCACCATCAATTACGGCATCGACCCGGACCCGGAGCAGGTCTCTCTCTACGACGTGCTGATTGAAGACCGCGGGTTTCTTGAAGCGGTCATGAAAGTCCAGGAGAACATCGCGCTCGTGCCGAGCAGCATCGACTTAGCCGCCGCGGAGGTGGAGCTGGTCACCAAGCTCGGTCGCGAGTTGCTGCTCCGAAAGAAGATCGACTCGGCCAAGCACGATTTCGATTACATCCTTCTCGACTGCCCGCCGTCGCTCGGGCTGCTGACGATCAACGCGCTGGCCGCCGCGACGGAAGTGATCATCCCGATGCAGCCGCACTTCCTCGCGCTACAGGGCGTGGCCAAGCTGCTGGAGACCGTGCAGCTGGTCAACCGCCGGATGAACCCGCGGCTGAAAGTATCCGGCATCGTGCTGACGATGTTCGACGCGCAGACGAAGCTCACGCAGGAAGTGATGAAGGAACTTGAGAGTTTCATCGAGGCCGCCCAGGGCAAGCCGCTGCCGTGGGCGGACGCGAAGATCTTCGACACTAAGATCCGGCGGAACATCAAACTGGCCGAGGCGCCGAGCTTCGGGCAGACGATCATTCAGTACGGCACGCTGTGCGCCGGTGCACAAGACTACCGCGCGCTGGCGGCGGAGTTGATCCGCATGTCAGACCCGACCGCTGTGATCAGAACGCCGAGCCAGCCGGTTCCCGCGGTGATCCGCCCCGCGGCGAAGATCGCGCCAGCTGCCAAGGGCGTTGTCGCCGCAGTGACGAAGTCCGCCGACGCGCCCGCCGCGACAAAGGCCGATCTCGTCGCGCCGACCGAGCAGGTTTCATCGCCGGCCGCGCCTGGTCTGGTCACTGCGAACTCCGCCGATCCGTCGGCCGCAACAGGAAAAACCGCACCGATCGCGTCGGCCCGTACAGCGGTCGCCATTCCATCGGTGCCGTCCCCCGCCGTCGCGCCGGTTTCATCGACGGTCAGCGCCGTCCCGCCCCGACCGACCGCGCCGATCAAACCCGTCTCCAAGCCGGTGGTGACGGTGAAGCCGATCGACCCGTCTAAACTCGCCGCCGCCCATCCGCCGGCCGCCGTGCAGGTGGCGGATTCCGAGAAGCAGCCAGCGCCCGGCGATGAAGTAGCCGCCTGAATCGGCCATCGACCATGACCCTTTCCAAACGAGCCCACTGGATCGTCGCAATCGTCTATTGGCTCGCGATTTTCACGCTCACGCACCTCCCCGCCAAAGACATCCCGCCGCTGCCGGTGAGCGACAAGGTCGAGCACATGACCGCGTACGGCGTGCTGGGCATTTTGCTGTTCGCCGCGATCCGCGCGGGCGGCACGAAACGCCTGCGCGCGGCGGGGATCGTGATCGTCATCGGCCTGCTCTACGGCGCGGCGGACGAACTGCTGCAAATCCCCGTCGGCCGATCCTGCGACATCCGCGACTGGTACGCCGACTCGGCCGGCATCGTGGTGGCTGTGCTGATCTGCTGCGGCGTCGAGTGGCGATCGGCGCGGAAGAGGTGACGAAGCCCGCCCTTTCGATTTAAGATACCCGCCATGGCCAATCCCCCGCTTCACGCCCCGTGGCGGATGCAATACATCCGCTCGATCGACAAGCCCGACGCCGGATGCTTCTTCTGCGAAGCCGCCGCGGCGACGAGCGACACCGATCGCCGCGCCCGGCTGGTGCTGTGGACGAGCGAGCATTCGGTCGTGCTCATGAACCGCTTCCCTTACACCAACGGCCATCTGCTGATCGCACCGCGAGCGCACAAGGCGGAGTTGGAAGATTTGAGCGACGACGAATTGCTCGACCTGCAAAAACAAACGAAGGCAGCGATCAAGCTGCTCAAGCGAGCGGTGTCGGCGCAGGGGATCAACGTAGGCATCAACCTCGGGCGCTGCGCGGGGGCGGGCGTGCCGGGGCATCTGCACCAGCACATCGTGCCGCGCTGGGCGGGCGATACGAATTTCATGTCGGTTATCGGCGAAGTAAGAATCGTGCCGCAGGCGATCGGGCAGTTGTACGAAGAGCTGATCCGCGTGCGGGCGGAGTTGGCTCAATAAAAAAATCATGTACCACAGAGAAGGAAGAGAGCTCAGAGAGGACTTTCTCTCCTCTGCGCTCTCTTCCTTCTCTGAGGTTCAATTTTTTAGTGAATCGTCATCCTGAGGTACTCCGAAGGATCTAGCCGGCACTTGCTAACAAGCTAGATACTTCGGAGTACCTCAGGATGACAATGTCTTGAAAGGGAAAAGAGAAGCGGCAGCAGAAACGGTTTAATTCTCATCGTCCGGATCGGACATCGGCAATTCAAACGGCCGATCGAATTCTTCGTCGCCCGGCTCTTCCACTGGGATCTGATACTTCCCATCCAGCCAGCGGCCTAAGTCCACGAGCTTGCAGCGATCGCTGCAGAACGGAAAAGTGTTCCCTTTCACGTCGAGGACGGATTCATCGACCGGCGAACCGCAGATTGGACATTTGAACTGGGCCATCAACGCTTCTTGGAGGATTTGGCGGAGTCTTTCCGCGCTGCCGTTGGCTTGGCGGGTGCATCAACCTTCGCGGCCGGCTTCGCGGGCTCGGCGGCGGGCTTGGAGTCCTTGGAATCGGCGGCTTTTGTTTCCGCCGGCTTGCTCTCCGGCGATTTGGTTTCGCCCGATTTGGCGTCACTCGATTTGCCGTCGGATTTCGCGTCGCCGCTCTTCGCTTCCGCCGGTGCGGCCGAGTCGGCCTTGGCGTCTTTGCTGTACGTGCCTTCGCGGTAGTCGGTGATGTAAAAGCCGCTGCCTTTAAAGATCAGCCCGGCACCCGCGCTGATCAGCTTGCGGACCTTCCGCTTCCCGCACTTGGGGCAGACTTTCACGGGCGCAGCCATGATCGACTGAAACTTCTCGAACGCATGCCCGCAGGCGTCGCATTGGTATTCGTAGGTAGGCATGGAGTAGGACTTAGTGCTAAGGACTTAGGTCTTAGTTGAATTCCACTAAGTCCTAAGTCCTTAGTCCTTTTAGCTTGTTTTTGATACCGCCACCTGCGCCGGCCTTAACGTGCGGCCCGGCAACGCGTAGCCGTTTTGGAAAAGCTGCGTGACCGTCGGCTCGGTGTATTCGTCGTTCGGCTGTTGCATGAGCGCCTCGTGCCGGCTCGGGTCGAACGGCGTGCCGGGGGCGGGGGAGATCACTTCCACCTGCTGCTGCTTGAGCACGGCCATCATCTGATCGTGCACCAGCTGCAATCCCTTCAGCACGGCGGCGGAATCGACCTTGGTCGGATCGACGTTCAGCGCCCGTTCCCAGTTATCGATCACCGGCAGCAGGCTGCGGATGAGCGAGCTGTTGGCGTACTGCATGCGCTGGTCGGTCTCCTGCTCGAGGCGCCGGCGGGTGTTCTGGAAGTCGGCCGTGGCGCGGGCGAGGCGCTCGAAGAGGGAATCTCGCTCCGCCTTCAGCTTCGCCAGCTCGCCGCCGCCCTCTTCCGCTTCGATGAACGCGCCCGACTCTTCGCCGGTGGTTTCGCTGTCGGTGGTTTGGTTGTCTTCTTCTTCGCTCATGGTTGCACTCGAATCTAATTGTACGCCCGCAAACTACGCGTCGCTCTTGAATACTTTCTTGATCTTGTCCAAAAAACTCTTCCGCTGCGGCATGACCTTGTCATCTTCCGTCTCGGCGAACTCTTTCAGCAGGATTTTCTGCTTCTCGGTCAGCTTCTTCGGTATCTCGATCACGATCTGCACCAGCTCATCGCCGGCCTTGTAAGATCGCAGATCAGGCAATCCCTTGCCCTTCATCTTGAAGACTTCGCCGTGTTGGCTGCCAGAGGGGATGTCGAGATTTTCGGTCCCCTTGAGCGTCGGCACTTCGATGGTCGAGCCGAGGGCCGCCTGCGTGAAGCTGATCGGCACCTGGCAGACAATATCGTTATTGTGCCGCGTGAACATCGGGTGCGGCTTGACGGCGATGTAACAGTGCAAGTCGCCGGATGGCGCGCCCGCCTCGCCGGCTTCGCCTTCCCCCTGGATCCGCACGGCCTGACCTTCATGCACGCCGGCGGGGATTTTTACGGTGAGGGTGCGCTTCTTCACCTGCCGGCCGTTGCCGCCGCAGCTGGGGCATTTGTCTTTCACGACCGACCCGCGCCCGCGGCACGTGGGGCAGGCGACGACCATGCGGAACATCCCGCCGAACCCCGCCTGCTGCACGCGACCCTGCCCGCCGCACGTGGCGCACACGCTCGGCGATGATCCCGGCTTGGCGCCGCTGCCGGCGCAGGTGTCGCACTTGTCCTGGCGTTCGAATTCGATTGTTTTCTCAGCGCCGGTCGCGACTTCCGAGAGCGTGAGCTCGACCTGCGTCTCCAGATCAAACCCGCGCTGCCCGCCGCGTTGCCCGCCCCCGCCGCCACCTCGGCCGCCGAAATTACCGCCGAAGATGTCGTTGAACATCGAGAAGATGTCGCTGGCATCCATCCCGGAAAAATCGTGCTGACCCTGCACGCCGCCGTGCCCGTACTGATCGTATTTCTGCCGCTTGGCCGGGTCGGAAAGCACCTCGTACGCCTCGGCCGCTTCTTTGAACTTCACCTCGGCCTCGTGCTTGCCGTCGCCGTCGTTGCGATCGGGGTGATACTTCATCGCCAGGCGCCGGTACGAGCGCTTAATCTCCTCGCCGTCAGCTGTTTTGGTGACGGAAAGCACTTCGTAATAATCGCGTTTCACGGTAGCCATGTTCGTCGCTTGCTAAACAACACTCACGAGCATTGAGATAAAGTAAATCAATCCCGCCAGAATAATGATAAGACCGGCCGTACCAACAATCCTTCGCGCGAATCGCACGCTGTGCTGCGTTCCCAAAAACACGTATGCAAAGGTCATTGCAAAAACCAAGCCGCTATACGAATACAGCCAGACCAATTGCTGTTTAGAGAGCGTGTTCCAGCCATTGGGTCCTGCTTTTACAAAATAAGCCAGCGGAACCGCAAACCCCAACAACACCCCGAGGATTCCCGTAGCAAGCGGCCGCCGAAGCTTGCCTCCGTGATTCTCGGCTTCTTCCGGATCCTCTCTAAAGTTTCCGCTCCTATTGAGATCCATCGGATTCTTTACGAATGACAATCAAGCGCCGAACCGTTCCATATTTTTCGCCAGCCGCATCAGGGAGTCCACGTACCGCTTCTCCATCACCCCGCGGCGACTGGGCGGAACGTTCAACACCAGATTCGCGTGCCGGGCCTGGCAGATTAGCTGCATGCCGAGCAGTTCAGCGTCGCTGCGCGGCATATCTTCGTCGCGGTAGAACCACTCGTAGCCGATCGGATCGCACACTTCGGCCGGTAGATAATAGTCCTGCGGCGCATCTGCTTTGTACTCGGTTTTGCTCGCGGCTCCAACGGTTAACCGCCCGCCCTGGCTGAAATTGTGCCACCGCTCGTACCCCTTGGCGCTGTTGGGCAGGAACCGCACGATGGCCATCAGATCGGTCGGCCAGACGGCATTGTAGTTGAGTTTCGATCCGTCGCCGAAGCTGTGGTTCATCATCACGATGCAATCGGGCTGCAGGCGGGTGATCTGGTCATACTGCTTTCGCCGGCCGTCGTGGCCGAGCATGCCGGGGATGTCGATCCACATTTCAGCGATCGGGCCGTACTGCGTGAGGAGCTCTTCGATCTGTGCGAATTGAAAATCGCGATATTCACTCGTGCTGAACGCGCGATCGCCTTGGCCGTAGCTCGGCGTGACGGAGCCGTAGAGGTTGTGATTGTCCCACGAGCAGTAATACAACCCCGGCAGCACGCCGTGCTTTCGGCAGGCGGTGACGAACTGCTCGACGACGTCAGTCGAGTTCACGCCAGTCGCGACGGAGTAATCGCCGAACTTGCTCGGCCACAGCGCGTGGCCGGCCACGTGCTTGGCGGTGAGGATGGCGTACTTCATCCCCGCATCGCGGGCGACGCTGATCCACTGATCGACGTCCAGCGCCTCCGGCGCGTAGAGCGAGGCCGGCTCCTTGCCGTACGACAGCTCGTTGCCGTCGAACGTGCTCATGCCGAAGTGGATGAACATGCCGTAGGCGAGCGATTCCCAGGCGCGCAGTTTTTCGAGCGAAAGGCGCTGAGCGCCGTGCGACGGGTTGTGCTCTGTGGGTGATGTCATCGATTCACACCTGTTCCAAAGTCGATCATGGTGCAGTTTGAAGTGGCATGGGCGGCTCGCCCATGGTCTTCGTCAAGAGACAAAGACACGGGCGGGCCGCCCGTGCCACTTAAGATCAGCCTGCACCACTATCGAAAAGACACCGGGAGCGTGATCTCTCCCGGTGTCTCGTTGCTTTCGCATTTTCAACGCATCATGCCTACAGCACCGCGCCTTGGGCGGCATTCGTCGGTTCGCCGTCTTTTTCCTTCAGCTCGGTGATCATCACGTCCGTCGTGAGGGCCAGCCCGCTGACCGACGCGGCGTTGAGCAGCGCGGTCTTGGCGACCTTCGTCGGGTCGATGATGCCGAACTTGTACATGTCGCCGAACTCGCCCGTGGCGGCGTTGTAGCCGAAGCTTTCGGACTTGTTCTCGAGCACCTGGGCGACGACGACGTCGCCGTCATCGCCGGCGTTCTCGGCGATCTGCCTCGCCGGGGAACGCAGGGCTTCGGCCACGATATCGAAGCCGATCTTTTCATCGCCCTTGGCGTTGCGCTTGGCCGCATCGACGGCAGCGATCGCCCGGAGGAAGGCCGTGCCCCCGCCGGGGATGATGCCTTCTTCCGCCGCCGCCTTGGTGGCGTGCAGCGCGTCGTCGATGAGGTCCTTGCGTTCCTTCATCTCGGTCTCGGTGTTCGCGCCGGCCTTCACGACGGCGACTCCGCCGGTGAGCTTGGCGAGGCGCTCCTGCAGTTTTTCTTTGTCGTAATCGCTGGTGGTGGTTTCGATCTGCTTGCGGATCTGCTCCGCGCGAGTGGCGACAGCCTTCTTCCCGCCGGCCCCTTCGACGATCAGCGTGTTTTCCTTGCTGATGACCACGCGCTTGGCCGTGCCGAGCTGTTCGAGCTCGACGTTCTCAAGCTTCAGGCCCAGGTCTTCAGAGATGAACTCGCCACCGACAACGGCGGCCAGGTCACCCATGATCGCCTTGCGACGATCGCCGAAGCCCGGGGCTTTCACAGCCGCGATCTTCAGCACGCCGCGAAGCTTGTTGACGACCAAAGCCGCGAGGGCTTCGTTCTCAACGTCTTCCGCGATCAGCACCAGCGGCCGACCGCTCGCGACGATCTTGTTCAGCAGCGGCAGCAACTCGGCGAGGTTCGAAATCTTTTTCTCGTGCAGCAGGATGTACGCGTTCTCCATGATGCAGTCGAGCGTGGTCGGGTTGGTCATGAAGTACGGGCTGAGGTAGCCCTTATCGAACTGCATGCCTTCGGTGTACTCGAGGACGCTTTCGGTGGACTTGCCTTCATCAACGGTGATGACGCCTTCCTTGCCGACCTTCTCCATCGCGTCGGCCATCAGCTGACCGATGTGCTCATCGCCGTTGGCGCTGATGGTGGCGACTTTCTTGTAGTCGTCGTGGCCCTTCACCTTTTTGCTCATAGCGGTGATGGCGTCGCAGGCGACTTCAGCGGCCTTGAGAATGCCGCGCTGAATGATCACCGGATTGGCGCCACCGGCGGTGACGTACTTGAGTCCTTCAAGGTAAATCGCCTCCGCGAGCACCGTAGCGGTGGTCGTGCCGTCGCCGGCCACGTCGCCGGTCTTGCTGGCGACGGACGAAATGAGCTTCGCGCCCATGTTTTCAAACGCGCCGGGAAGTTCCACTTCCTTCGCGACCGTCACGCCGTCCTTGGTGATCCGCGGCGAGCCGAACGACTTCTGGATGACGACGTTCCGGCCCCGCGGCCCGAGCGTCGCTTTGACGGCCCGAGCGAGTTGCGACAAACCCAGGCCGATATCGGCGCGGGCTTCGGATTCGAATTTCATTTGCTTAGATGCCATGATCAGTTCTCCAATTCAATTTTTACCACAGAGAACACAGAGGACTCGGAGAGAAGCACGGAGAGGAAATCCGAGCTCAATTCATCTCTCTCTTGTCTTCTCTCTGCGATCTCTGTGCCCTCTGTGGTTAAATTCTTTATTCGAGCACGCCGAGCACGTCCGACTCCCGCAGGATGACGTACTTCGTGCCTTCGACTTCGACTTCCGTGCCGCTGTACTTGCCGTAGTAGATGGTGTCGTTGGCCTTGAGGCCGATGACCATCCGCTTGCCGTTGTCATCGAGCTTGCCCGGGCCGACGGAGATGACCTTGCCCTTGGTGGGCTTTTCCTTGGCCGAGTCCGGCAGCAGAATGCCGCTGGCGGTCTTCTCTTCCGCGTCCGACTGCTTGACGATCACACGATCTGCAAGGGGTTTGAGTTTGATAGCCATGATTCGATTTCCTCTTTCGCTTTCCTGTGGGTGTGCTTCAGCACACCGTTACGTTTTTTGATTTCGATGGTGTGCTAAAGCACACCCTACATCACTTTTCTTCAGTGACCGATCCACCTTGCAATCAGCCACCCTAATGCAACCGCAACGATCGCGACGATGAGTGCGAATGGCCAATCCGTATGTGGACCAAACCCTCGTCGAGACACGTAAGCTCCCTACATCATCCCGCCCATGCCACCCATGCCGCCCATGCCACCATCGCCGTGATCGTGGCCGGCGTGGTCGCCGCCCTTCTTCGGGGCTTCTACGACGATGCAATCGGTCGTGAGCAGGAGGATCGCCACTTCACTGGCGTTTTGTAATGCGGTGCGTTCGACTTTCGTCGGCGTGATGATGCCGGCCTTGAACATGTCTACGAACTCGTCGGTCAGGGCGTTGTAGCCTTCGGCGTCCTTGCTCTCCATCACCCGGCGGACGACGACTGAGCCGCTGGTGCCGGCGTTGTCGGCGATTTGCCGGAGCGGCGCGGTGAGCGCGAGGCGGATGATCTTCACGCCGGCGGCTTCGTCGCCTTCCAGTTTCAGATTGCTGCCGCCGTTGAGGGCTTTGAGGGCCCGGATCATCGCCACGCCGCCCCCGGCGACGACACCTTCTTCTACTGCTGCTCGCGTCGCGTGCAGGGCGTCTTCGATGCGGCTTTTCTTTTCCTTCAGTTCCGCTTCCGTCGCAGCGCCGACGTTGATCTGCGCCACGCCGCCCGCCAGTTTCGCCAGACGCTCCTGGAGCTTTTCGCGGTCATAGTCGCTGGTGGTGGTGTCAATCTCGCGGCGGATTTGGGCGATGCGGCCTTGAATGTCCTTCGTTTCGCCGGCGCCTTCGATGATGGTGGTGTTGTCGGCATCCACGCGAACGAGCTTGGCGGTGCCGAGGTCGGTCAGTTCGACTTTTTCCAGCTCAATGCCGAGGTCTTTCATGATCGCCTTGGCGCCGGTCAGCACGGCCAGGTCTTCGAGCATCGCCTTGCGACGATCGCCGTAGCCGGGAGCTTTGATGGCGGCGACATTTAAGATGCCGCGGAGCTTATTGACGACCAGCGTCGCGAGCGCCTCGCCGTCGACGTCTTCGGCGATGATCAGCAGCGGCTTTTTGGCCTTCTGCATCTTTTCCAGCAGCGGCAAAAGCTTGGTGGCGGCGGAAATTTTGTCTTCGTAGATGAGGATGAGCGGCTTTTCGAGTTCGACGGTCAATTCATCCTGGTTGGTGATGAAGTTGGCCGAGAGGTAGCCGCGGTCGAACTGCATGCCTTCGACGAAATCGACGTAGGTTTCGAGGGACTTGCCTTCTTCGACGGTGATGACGCCGTCTTTGCCGACGCGGTCGAACGCATCGGCCATGATCTTGCCGATTTCCGGGTCGTTGTTGGCGGAGATGGTGGCGACGGACTGGATGTCGGCCTTCCCGGCGATTTTCTTGGACTGCTTCTTGAGGTCGGCGGAGACGGCTTCAACGGCCTTGCGAATGCCGCGGGCGATCGCCATCGCATCAGTCCCAGCAGTGAGGTTTTTGTAGCCTTCCTTGAAGATGGCTTCGGCCAGCACGGTGGCGGTGGTCGTGCCGTCGCCGGCGACGTCGGAGGTCTTGCTGGCGGCTTCCTTCACGAGCTTCGCGCCGATGTTCTCGAACTTGTCTTTCAGGTCGACTTCTTCGGCGACGGTCACGCCGTCCTTGGTGATGGTCGGGCTGCCCCAGCCTTTATCGATAACGGCGTTTCGGCCGCGCGGTCCGAGGGTGACTTTCACCGCCCTGGCGAGCTTGGATACGCCATCGAGCAGGGATTTACGGGCTTCAGCATCAAACGAAAGCATTTTGGCAGCCATTCGCGGTCTCCTTCGAGTCAGGTTTTGCTTATTTCAGTAGACGAACTCGTCCTAAAGCGTCGGCGACGAATCGCCCGACGCTGAGGGCACTTAACAAACGCGGTGCCGCGCGGGATGAGAATCATTACTCTCTGCGGCAAATGTGTTTACGATTCTCAATGCCGGCTGAATTTCCCTGGATTTACTGTCAGGGTGGCAGAAACACGGTAGGACTTGCCAATGTGGCAGGAGGCGTGGGATTTCGGTAGGGGTTCTGTTTGGAAGTGGCACGGGCGGCTCGCCCGTGGTGTTGTAAGTAGACTTAGGACGCGGGCGGGCCGCCCGTGCCACGAAGGCAAACCTCGCGAGGGCTTCGGTTCCTGCGGCACTGGGTGAGTTTGGCTCACACGCCGGTCGCTGTGCGACCGGAATCCGGAATCCGGTCGCACAGCGACCGGCGTGTCGATCAAACTGCACCGGTGCCGTTCCTGCTCAAGCGGAACACGCTGACGGGAGGCCGATTGTCGCTGCTATTCGTCGTCGACTGTCCAGGGGTGGAAGAGCTGCCCGAGGCGGACGGCGATCGCGTCGTGCATGTTTCGCCGGATGCCTGATTCGGTGACCTTGTCGGAGATTTCGATCAGCGGCGTTTCCATCCCGAGCGGCCAGCCCGCCGCCGCGTCGGTCGGCCAGAGGGTTTGGCCGGATTTCACGTCGATCACGCGGACGGTCGACTGGATCGACCCCTGCACCATCTGATCGCCCGCCGCCAGCTCCACGCTCGATCGCTGGAGATCGACGTAAAAGATCTGCTTCGCGCCGACCTGCCGGCCGATCTCCGCGATGGACATCGCGCGGTACGCCTTCAGGTCGCGGTCGCGCAATTGGTTGAGCGCGTTGTCGTCGACCAGCGGAACGACTTTGTATTTTCTGAACTGGTCGGCGATCAGCCGGGCAAGCTGCTGGCAGTCGATTTCATTGGCGGCAGGGTTGCGGCTGTTCTCGACGACGATGACCGACAACTCCTGCGCCGGCGTGTACACCGCAGGTGTCTTCTCGGCCGGCGTAACTTTGTATATCAGCGCCCCCGCGGCGGAACAGCCGGAGAGAAGGAGGAGGAAAAGGAGAGGACTTAGGACTAAGGACTTAGGACTTAGTTTAAGACAATTCATAAAGTTCAACGCCTCTCACTAAGTCCTTAGTCCTTGAACCTAAGTCCTACTCTCCCGCTCGCCGTTCTTCTTCGTGCTTGTAGAATCGCTGGGCCAGCACGGTGGTGAAGGCGTCGACGGTGCCGATGTAGGCACGGACATCGCCGAGGTTGGAAACGCCGTCGCTCGGGGCATTTTTCGGGTATTTCGCGATGACTTTGTCTTCTTCCCACGCGATTTTAGCCTTGCCGTTTTCGTATTCGACGACCTTCACATGTGCCGAGATCTGGCCGCGGAACATGTCGGTGTTCACGTTCATGTCCGACCGCGTTTGAAAGTTATTGATCTCGACGTAGATCAGCCGGCGAACGCCGACGATCGGGGCGATTTCAGTGATGGACATCGTGTCGGCATTGGGGTGATCGAGCTGGAACCGCGCCATCGACTGCGGCGTGACGGGGAACGTGGTGCCTTCGAGTTCATTGGGCTTGTCGGCCTTCTGGGCTTCCATCAGTTTTTTCTGCACGCCGTTCATGATGTCGATCGAAAGCGCCGGCCAATCGACGGCGATCGTACGGTCGGTCCAGACCATGACGGCCGAATCCTTCCCCTTGAGCCCGGCATACGCCGCGGGAATGTTGTTCGGCAACGCCTGAGCAAGCACACCGAAAATCGCACAGCCGGGGAGGAGGAGAAGCAAGAGCAGAGGACTTAGGAATAAGGACTTAGGACTTAGTTTAAGAAGTAGCATGCCTCACTCGCCTTTCACTAAGTCCTAAGTCCTTAGCACTAAGTCCTGTCACCGCCATCCATCCGCCCCGTGCAGATGGATGAAGATCTTCCAAGCCCATGCCGCTACGCCGAAGAGGAGTGCGGGGAGCAGAGTGTATCGACGCGGGATGAATTTCAACAACAAATACGCCGGCTTGGCGGTGATCGCGACGTAAATCGCCGTCCAGAATGCCATCGCGTTGGCGATCGCCAGAACGAATCCCATCGGCTGGACGTAGAAGCTGGCGAGAAAATTTCCGCGGACGAACCAGGCGAAGCTCGTCGTCATGCCGCAGCTCGGGCAAGGCAAGCCGGTTCGACGCAGGAAATCGCACTCGTGCAGGCCGAGCGAGAGATGCGAGCCGAGCCCCGTCGTGCTCGGCGTCGCGACGGCCGCCAGTACGAAGACCGCGCCGCACGCCAGCACGATCATCGCCGCGATCAATCGCCCGGAAAAGCTGAGCCGATTGGGGACCGGACTCATCGCGTAGACTCTAGGCACAGCCGCTTCCATCATGCCACTGTAATCAGCATGAATCGCGTAATCAAAGGCCTCTGCGCGCAGATTGCCCACCATCGTGCACGGTCGGCCCAGAGCTCGCCGTCGCCGATAATGAGACGAAATTTCTGAAAAATCGGCCGGAATATCCTCTCCATTTTTCCTAATTGAAACGCGAATAGGGGAAATCCAGTGGGTATTTTTTTCCCGGTACTGCATTTGCTTAGACGCAGAGCGGTCGTCGGTTGCACAAAGATGAAGCGGCGTGTTCAGATTCGATGAAATGGAAAAATCTGAGCAATCACTCATTGACAAAACCCGCGCTTCGAAACTAAGTTGGCGCGCGGAAAGCGGAATGCAGGCAGGTATCGCCCAGGGCGGAGGCCGCAGTAATTTCCCCCGGTGATGCGTGTATTCCTAATCGGTCCTTTTTTGACGATTCAGGGTCGCCCCGCCTTTTTCGATGGATAGTCAGCGGATCGAAAGCCTCCGGGTTCTCCTGTAATAAATTTGTCTCGGATCAGTGCAACATGGGGCCCGGCCGCGGTTGATACATCATCATAAGGCTTGGACGCCCAGTCAGTTATTGTAGAACGTCGGACGGCCTTTCGGTCGTCGAGCGAACAGGTTCACCAGGGCCAACGGCCCGATCGCCTTGCGTCTCAGGCGAAGTGCAGAAAGAGCAGTCGAGCGTATGCGTGTTTTCATGCTGGGCTGGGAGTTTCCGCCCTTCATTAGTGGCGGACTCGGGACCGCGTGCTACGGGCTGACCAAGGCCATGAGCGCGCTCGGCACGGACATCATGTTCGTCCTCCCGCGCCCGGTCGCCAATCCATTTTCCACGCACCTGCGACTCGTCAGCCCGCGCCCGGGCTCGCCGCTGGCTGCTCCTTCTACGGAATTCCGCCTCGATGAGTTCGATCACGTCACCTTCCGCACTGTCAGCGCCGCCCTTAGCCCCTACGCCCGGCCGGAAGACATTGAAGCCAAGGTGATGGCCGAGCGCGAGCGTAAATCGCGCTCGAGCACGACCGTCAAACCCGGCGGAACCGCCGCCGTCGCGTCGCGCGTCGGCGCCGCCCCCACCGCCACCGGAACTACTTCAGCCGGCCCCGGCGCTCACTACGGCGGCGATCTCTTCTCCGAAACCCAGCGCTACGCCGCCCTCGCCAGCGAGATCGCCCGGCAGGAACAGTTCGACGTCGTTCACGCCCACGACTGGATGACCTTCCCCGCCGGCCTCGTCGTCGCGGGAATGACCGGCAAGCCGCTCGTCGTGCACGTGCACAGCACGGAATTCGACCGCAGCGGCCAACATGTGGACACGCGAATCTACGACATCGAACGCCGCGGCATGCACGGCGCGATGAAAGTCATCGCCGTCAGCCACCTGACAAAAAATATCATCGTCCAGCACTACGGCATCGATCCGGCCAAGGTCGAAGTCGTCTACAACGCCATCGAATCCAATGGCAACGGTTTCGACGAAGAAAAATACGCGATCCACAAGGACGAAAAGCTCGTCCTCTTCCTCGGCCGAATCACCTACCAGAAGGGCCCGGAGTATTTCCTCGCGGCCGCCAAAAAAGTCCTCGAAGTGATGGACAACGTGAAGTTCGTAATGGCCGGCAGCGGCGACATGATCCGGCGAACAATTGAAATGGCCGCCAGCATGGGCATTGGGCACAAGGTGCTCTTCACCGGCTTCCTGCGCGGCGGCGACGTGGAAAAAGTCTTCAAGATGGCCGACCTGTATGTCATGCCCAGCGTGAGCGAGCCGTTCGGCATCGCACCGCTGGAAGCGATGGCCAACGACGTGCCCGTCATCATCAGCAAGCAGTCCGGCGTGAGCGAAGTGCTCAAGCACGCGCTCAAGGTCGACTTCTGGGACGTGAACGAGATGGCGAACAAGATCGTCGCCGTCCTCAAACACCCGCCGCTGAGCGCGACGCTGCGGCAGCACGGCAATTTCGAAATCAAACGCATGAGCTGGTCCGACGCTGCCAAGAGCTGCGTGAGCGTGTACGATCAGGCGGTGGCGGGGATGAACGGGCGGTAGGTTCCGAAATCCGCTGGCGAAGTCGGATCGTCTCGCCAAACGTCTCGTAAGATAGTGCGTCGCCGTGCGATTCGATGGGGGATCAACCTTCTCAACCCGAGCCTGATTCCGGCCCGCCGCCGGCGCAGCGCCGCCGCGCGACGGCTGTACCGCCCGGCCAAAAGCCCGCTGCGCCTCCTGTTGCCAGGAAGCCCGCCACTCCCCCGCCGCCGATCGTCGTTGCCCCGAGTCCGCCGCCGCCGATCGTGAAACACCCGGCCGCAGCGCCGCCGATCGCTCCCCCGCTGTCGCCGGCGCAAACGCTTCCGTACGCCGCGGCGGATCGCGAGTCGGCCAGACCCGCACTGCTCACTATCACGGGCGTTTTCGCAGTATTGGTCGGCTTGGTCACCGTCGGGTGGAACGTCGCCGTCGGCATTTTCTTCGGTTGGGTGGCGATTCACTCGACCCGACCCGCGCCGCCGGCCCCGGCTGCCCCGCTGCCGGCGATCGTCGTCACGCCCCTTTCAGCGCACCCCAATCGCCCGGGCGGCTTGAGTCCGGCCGATCGTCTCGCACATGCGAAAGACCTCACCTTCGACGGCCCGTTCGCCCAAGATCGCGCTGCGATGTTCGATCGACTGCTCGCCGACGCGGGTGAAACCATCGGCTCTGACTTTCGCGCCGCCGACCCAACGACCCAACCCACCGACGACGTGGCATGGAACGCTTTGACTTTCAGCAATAGTCGCGGAACTCTGCGCGTAGACAAAACCTCGGCCGAGTTCCAGCCGAGTGACGGCTCGCCCAAGACCCAGGTGATCGGCGCGCGCGTGATGCGTAACGGGGCGTGGTCATTTTCCGCCGGCGCTGTCGAAGCGAAACTAGCCGAACTCCGCCAGGGATTGCCCGTGGTGACCGATCTCCAAGCCGGCCGGCTGTATCAATTGCTCGACACGCCCTGCGCCGCGCCTCGATCTTTGCAATACGCTCCCGGAGCGCCGCAGCCGCGGCCGACACCGGGGCCTATCAGTTCCGGCACGCCCGGCGCTTTTATGGACGAGGGGCTTCCGCTCTTCGGGTGCAACGTGGTCGAGTCCACGGTCCTCCGGGCGACGGTGAACGGCATACCGACTTACATTTTGGCCGACGGGCGATCGGTACCGATGTCGGCGGCGCGTTTCGGAATCGACGCGGTGAACGGCTCCGTTCGACCGACGCCGCCGCCGATGTTCGTGCCGGCCATGCGCGCCCCGCTGGTCGGCATGTGGCTGCTGGCCGGACACGCGGCGGCATCAGTGATCATCTCATTCCTCTTGATCGCCGCAGGTTTCGCGACGTTCACAGGCAGGCCCGGCGGCGGGGCGTGGTACGTGCGATGGGTGGGATTCAAACTGGTCCTGTTCGTGGCCGTCGCGGCGATTCTCACCTGGTTCCTACCTCAATTCCAGGGCGTTGACCGCTCGTTCAAATCCGTGGAGGTGGTGGGAAGCTGGCTCAACGTCGCGATGATTTCAGCGACGGTCGTCGGCATGGTCTTTCCCGTCGTCGTCCTTTGTTTGATGTTTTTGTCCGGATCCGTCCGGCAATACTACGCACGCAAAGGCATCCATCTGCCGATGCCGGCCGACGTCGAACAGCGGTGCGTGGCGCGACCTGCGCTGCGGGCGGCGCTCTTCGGGTTGATCGGATTGGGAGCGATCTTTTCGCTCTGGAATGTGTTCGTGGGAGCGTGGCTGGACACAAAATTGCAACTCGTCCTGTCAGTCCTTCACGTGACCGGCGGCGGCGTGCTGCTGCTCGTCACCGTCATTGCCTTGCGTCGACTTCTGAACGCACTGCGAGAAAGGCGGGCGGAATGACGCGCTGGTCCATCGCTATTGTCTTGTCCATTGTCGGAGCGTTGACCGTCGGCCCGTCGCCGGCTCTGGCCCATACCAATTCGGCCGAGAACAACGCCGTCCTCAAGGAAAATCTTCCGCTGATCACCAGCGACGATTTTATGATTCGCAAGACTGCCTGCCAGCAGGTGATGGCCGCCGATCCTTCCGGCAAAGCGATCATCGACACGATTCGCGAGGCGCTGAAAAAACCGCCCGGCGACCATTACGATCCGTACCTTTATGCGCTCGGGCAAGTCGGCGAGCGGGCCGTCCCGCTTTTGATCGAGCTCTCCTCCCGGCCGGATATGAACACGCGATTCCTGGCAGTCCACGGGATCCGCTCCATCTGCACGAACCACTTCAACCAGGACGCGGCCGACCGGATGGTGGACATGTACTTCGAGAGCGTCGCCGATTTGCCCGAAGGCAAGTCGAACCACGAGATGTGGGAAAAAATGATGCGTTCGGAAACGTCCTACACGCTGGAAAAAATGGGCCCGGAAGGCGCGGCGATGAAGTCCAAGCTCGCCGCGGGCAATCGGCCGACGAACGAGCGGCGGCAGAAGATGGCGGCGGAAATTAATGTGCCGGACTCGATCAAAGCCGCGCTTTTTCCGACGGACTCGTCCGCGAGCGTGAGCAGTACTCAATACGCGGTGATTCAGGAGCTTGCCGCACTCTACAACAAGGGCGACGAGCAGGCCGTCATCCGCCGCGCGGGTGAATTGGCCGATCGCAACAACGAGGAAGCAACCCGGGTGATCGCCGGGAGATTACTTACCGTTCTCCCGGGCGTAGGCGATTCTCCGGAAGGCGAGGCCGGCCTTATTCAAGCCCTTGGCGTAAAGGATTCGGGCATTCGCCTGGCGATTTGCGGCATTTTGCTCGGCGGAAAAACCCCGTGCTCGCCGGCGGTTCAATCGGCCATCAGCGACTTGATCGACAAAGGCCCGGACATCGACCATCGGATTGAAGCGATCGACATGCTCGCGAAATTTCACAACGGGCGACGAGTGATCATTGAAAACCTGCCGATCAACGATTTTTATCGAGTCGGCTTTACCACGCGCGCCGCGATGGCCCTGTCGCGCAACCGTCCTGAACTCGGTGCCGTGCTGGGAACCGGCGAACGCAATTGGCGGGACGCCACAGCAGTCGCGGCGCTCAAGCAATTATTGTTGACCATCGAAGATCATCCGAAAGAAATCATTAAGACGCTCGCCGAGCAACTGAACAGCCCCGACGCCAGCACCGCCGCGATGGCCGCTTCCGCGCTGCGGACCGACGCCTACTTCAGCCGTCTCGGACCTGTGACAGCGGGAAGAGTCGCGCATTTGAATCTGAACCAGAACATGCGGTACGACTACAGCCCGCTGATCATGCCGCAGAGCAACGGCCCGCTGGCCGTGTCGCCGAACAACCCCGGCGGGATGAGGTCGCCCTTTATTTTCAAACCCGTTCCGCTGCCGGCGATTTATCCCGTGCGGGTTTCCAATGCGTGTTGGATGGCCACGGGCCTGTTCGTTAGTTTGTTGTTGCTGGGTCTGGCCGGCTGGTTAATCTTCCCCACCCGTCGCTCCGTGGCGAATTAATAAGCGAGTCCACCGCCGCGCGGCCGGATCAGTGCCGCCGGCCGACGATTGCGCCATGGGCCGATTCCAAATCTTCGGCTCATTGCTATATTGAAAGCCGGTTTTGAACCGTTCTAGTTTACTGTTAACCGCACGATTTTATGGGGGATGAACCTTCACAACCCGCGCCTGATTCCGGCCCGCCGCCGTTGGCGGATCGGCGCCGCAAGTCGGTCTTTCCGCCGGGATATAAGCCGCCCGCTCCTGCGGCTGCCCCGTCGCCGGCCGCGTCACCTGCTGCGCCGCCTGTTGCTCCGCCGGCGGTGCCCGCGTTGCCGGTCGAACCGTTGACGGCGGAGGCCGTGCCGCCGCCGGTGGCTGCGTTGGCGGTCGAGCCATTGCCGGCCGAAGCGTTGCCGCCGCCGGTGCCTGCGCTGCCGATCGCGCCGTTGACGGTCGAGGCGGTGGCGCCGCCGATACCGGCCGACGTGCTGGGGTATTTGCGGTCGGGATTTTCCGGTTCCAGGCCGGCGATGCTCGTGGCGCTGGGCGTGTTCAGCATTTTCATCGGCCTGCTGTCGCTGGCGGGCAGCGCGAGTGCGGCGTGGTTTTTCCGCTACGCGGCCTTGCATTCGACTCCCCCGCCGCCCGCACCATTGCCGCCGACTTTGCCGGCGGTGGACGTCGCGCCGTTTTCGACGCACCCGCCGCGCGCGGGCGGCGTTTCGGTCCTGACGCGCAACTCGCGACTCCGGTCGATGAACTTTCAGGGCCCCTTCGCCGACGACCGCCGCGCGATGGTCGATGAACTGATGGCCGAGTCCGGAGAAGCCGTCGGCGGGTACTACAAGTCCGAGGAAGTCGACCCCGCGACCACGCAGTCGGCCGACGCGATCTGGGACCCGACGGTTTTCCGCGGTCCGCGCGGCGTGATCCGCGTCGATAACACCGCCGCCATCTTCGAGCCGCAGGACGGCAGCGCGAACGTCGTCGTCAACGGCCCGCGCGTGATCCGCGACGGCGGGCTGTGGTGGTCGATGGCGCTGATCGACCAGCGCGTTGCCGAGCTTCGCAAGAAGCTCCCGGCCGTCACCAATCTGCAGGCGGGGCGTGTGGTGCAGCTGCTCGACGGGCCGATCGCCGCTACATCGGCGCCTCAAAATCAAAAATCCACGACACGGAATCCGATCGTGCTGCCGCTGAGCAATGCCGCGATGTACAAGGAAACGGCGCTGAGCATCACGGTCAACAACGTTCAGCAGCTGATTCTGCCGGACGGGCGATCGGTCCCCGCGGCGCAGGTCGGCTGGGGGCTTGATGTAGACCGCGGCGCGCCGACTCCCCCGCCGACGCCGGTGTATCGGCCGTACCTTTTCGGGCCTGTGCGCGGGATGTGGAATTTGTTCTACACCTCCCTTGCCGGCGGCGTGCTGGCGCTGGGGCTGATCGCGATCGGCCTGCTGACGTGCGGCTCGTGGCGCGGCGGCGGAACCTGGCACCTTCGCTGGGCGGGGTTGAAGCTGATTCTCTTCGTGATCGAGTCGGCGATGCTGGTGTGGTATCTCGCGCGGTCGGCCGGCACGCTCGGGTTGCTGCCGGTGCAGAATTTTGTCGGCGGGAACGTGGGTTTGAGCGTCGGCGCGGCTGAAGTGATCGGGCTGATCTACCCGATCATCGTGATCGGCCTGCTGCTCAACTCCGTGAGCATCCGCCAGCATTACAGCACGCTGGGGATCGACCTGCCGGTGCTCGGCGCCGGCGAAAGGCGCTGGATCGCCCGGCCGATGCTGAGGGCGGTGCTCATCGCGATCGTCGGCCTCACCGCGGTCTTCGCAATCTGGAATATCGTGCTCGGCCTGAAGCTAGGTTTGATGAACGGCCAAACTGCGGCAGGCGTCACGCACGTTGCCGCCGGCGGCGTGATGTTCATGCTGGCGCTGATCGTCGGCCGACGACTGCTGGCGGCGCATCGGGATCGGAGCGCGGCATGAGGCGGTTCTGTATCGCGCTCATTGTTGCCGCGACGTGCCTGCTTGGGGGCTACGAGCGCCGCGCCGTCGCGCAGACCAAGCCGGCGGCGGCGGAGCTTTCGCCGGAAGATGCGGAGAAGATCGCCACCGCCACGGCGATGTTGAAAAAGATCACCAACTTGCCGGAAAAGGAATTCCGCGCCGGCTATCAGAAACTCGTCGATCTCGGCGAGCCGGTGCAGGTGGTTTTGCTGGCCGACATCGTCGACAAAAAGTTGGGCAACAATCGCAAGATCGCCATCCTCGTCAAAACCTGGCGCGACAACGGCTGGACAATTTCCGATCGCAACACGGCCGGCGCGATCGCGCTGATTCCGGAAATCGGCAAGGCCATGCGGACGGAATCGAGCGACATTCTCTCCCTCTACGGCGACATCCCCGAGACGATGGCGGGCTACCTGCCGCTGATCACGTTCTATCTCCCGGCCGTGCGCGAGCCGGCGGTGGAGCACGTGATGAAGCTCGACCCGAGCGGGAAGGCGGCGCTCGAGGCGGTTAAAAAGGAGATGTCGCGCGGCAAGCAGAATGACGATTCCAAGTACTACGCCACGCTCCGCCGCATCGGCGAGCCGGCGGTTCCGTATTTGATCGAGCTCTCGCACCGGGCGGATCTGAATTCGCGCGTACAGGCGGTTCGCGCGCTCACGCCGCTCAAGCCCGGCACATTTAATGTGGCGGCGGCTGAGCGGATTACCGATTTGTATCTCGACGGCACGAGCGATCTGAGCGCGAGCAAGTATCAGCTCGAGCGGTGGCAGAGGTCGATTCGCGAAGAAGCACAGGAAACGCTCCAGGCAATGGGCCCCGACGGCGAATCGCTCCTCGCGGATTTGGAAGCCGGCAAGCACCCGCCCAACGCGCGGCGGAAGAAGATGATGGCGGAGACCAACGTCCCCGCGCCGGTGAAGGTCGCGCTCTTCCCCGGCGATCCTTCCGCCAGCGTGAGCGACGAACAGTACGCGCTGATTGAGGAGTTGGCCGCGCTCTACAACAAGGGCGACGAGCGCGCGACCGTCGAGCGGGCGATGACGCTGATCGAAACGAGCCAGGACGAAAGCAACCGCCTGATCGGCGCGAACCTGCTCGGCGTGCTGCCGGGCGTGGGCAAGTTGCCGGAGGACGAAGCGCGGCTGATCAAGTCCGCCCGCCTGCCGGAGTTGCCGGTCCGGCAGGCCGTCTGCGACGTGCTGCTGGGCGGAAAGTTCAGCTATTCGCCGGAGATCAAATCGCTCTGCATCTTCCTGCTGAACAAGCCGTTCGAAGAGCAGAACCTGACGATGGCGATGTTCGCCAAGCTCCCGCTCGGCCGGCGGGCGCTGATCGACGGCCTCACGATCGAGACCGACGATTTGTACAGCGCCAGCACGCGAATGCTGGAAGCCGTGATCGCCGATCACCCGGAAATGGCCGGCCTGCGCGGCGCCGCGAGCGGCAAGCCGTGGATCGACCTGAAGTGGCGCGCGAGCGTGCAGCAGGTGCTGCGCGCGATGGAGGCCGACCCGGCGCAGGCCGATCGAATTTTGATCGAGCGCCTCAATGACCCCGACCCGACCACCGCCGCCGTCGCCGCGACGGCGATGAGCGACGAGCGCTCTCTCTCGCGGCTCGGCCCGGCGTCGACGGAAAAAGTGCTGGCGCTTTCCCTCCAACCGCCGCAGCAGTTCGGCGTGCCGCCGCTGATCGGCACGCCGCTGAACATGATAAGCACTGCATTTCTTGGGCCACCGGTGACCCTTGTGCAGGCGTACGGTCCGGCCGTACCTGATCCAGAATTGAAACTCTCCAACTGGACATGGCTGTCCACCGGCAGCTTCGCCGGCGCGGTGCTGCTAGGCCTCGCCATCCTGCTTATGCTGCCGACCCACCGCCAGGCGACCGCGTAGAGCAGACCACTGAGATCAAATCCTCGTGTAGCCGGCGAACTTGCTCGCCGTTCGGCACTTGCACGGCGAGCAAGCTCGCCGGCTACACAATCAGCTCCTGCCAATCGCGGGACGAAATTTTCGATCGCATTTCCGCGCCCCGGCGGGGCTGGGATTCCGATGGGGAGAATCATCCACGGGTTCCGCTGTGGATCGCCTCGCGATCCGCTCCACCCGTGGCTACAGGCCGTCGCCCCTTCGGGGCTGAAGGTGGAATCAGGATAATTTCTCAAAGCACGCGTGACAGAACACTAAAGCAGTTCAACTTCACTTTGTATCGCCCGACCCTCGTAGTCGTCATCCTGAGGTACTTCGAAGGATCTTGCGTCCACGGCAAGTTGGCTACATCCTTCGCGCTACCTCAGGATGAAGATTCACTTGGAGTTGATCTGCACTAAGCCGCTTCGCACTCGCGAAGCCGCGGGCGGCCCGTTACAACTTCGGCTTAGCATGACTGATCTTCCCTCCAAAGCTCCGGCGCGATCGACGCGCTTCTTCCTCGCGATCCTGCTCGGGCTCACCGTGCTGGTTCACGGCCGCGATGTTGCGCACGACTTTGTCGACTGGGACGACGACGCGATGGTCGTGAAATCCAAGTTTCTCAACCCCGTTTCGCTCGAGCACCTCCGGCAGATGTGGACCGGGCCGGTCGAAGGGCTTTATTCGCCGGTGTCGTACACCGCGTGGTCGGGCGTGGCGCTGGTATCGCGGCTGGAAACGCCCGATGTTCACGAAAGCACGCTCAACCCGATGCCGTTTCACCTGCTGAACCTGGCGCTGCACATGGGGTGCGTGGCGCTGGTGTTCGATATTCTGCAGCAGTTGATGGGCGCGCTGCGTGGTAATCGGCGCGAAACCGCAAGCGGCGATGAACGAAACGCGAGCGACGATGCTCGCTTGCGCCTTCGCGGAACATCTCATCAATCGAAACTCAACATCCTTCCCGCGTTTTTCGGTGCGGCGGTGTTTGCGGTGCATCCGCTGCAGGTCGAGCCGATCGCGTGGATCGCCGGGATGAACAACCTGATGGCCGCGGTGTTTTCGCTGTCGTGCATCGCGGTGTACGTGCGGTACGTGCTGGTCGATAAGAGCATCACCCGTGCGAGCGACGGCGGCGACGGCGAACCCGCCGGTTCCGCCGTGCCGGAGGAGAAGTCGACCGACGTGTCGCGTGCCGAGCGGTCGGCGGAGCGGTTGTACCTCGGGGCGACGGCGCTTCTCGTGCTCGCGTTTTGCTCCAAGCCCACGGCCATCGTCACGCCGCTGGTGCTGCTGGCGATCGACGGATTGATCCTCCGCCGGCCGATGAAAAAGCTGGCGGCGGCGTTAGTGCCGCTGGTGTTGGTGGCGGCGCCGTTCGTGTGGGTGGGGCGGATGGCGCAGCCGGCGCGGTACGCATTTCGTCCTCCGGCGTGGGAGCGGCCGATCGTCGCGGGCGACGCGATCGGCTTCTACCTGGAGAAACTCGTCTGGCCCCACCCGCTCCTGATCGACTACAGCTTCCGGCCCGATTGGGTGCTCGCCGCCGGCGGGTCGGCGAGTCACTGGGTCGCGTTCTTCCTCGCCGTTTGCATCGTCGCGATGACCTGGCGGCGCGCGCGATGGGTGGCCGGCGGGTTTGGCGTGTTCATCGCGGGGCTGGCGCTGGTGCTCGGGCTCGTGACGTTCGACTTTCAACAGTACAGCACCGTCGCCGATCGATACGCCTACCTCTCCATGCTCGGCGTGGCGATTCTGGTCTGCGGCCTGATCGCGAACGTGATGAACCGCGCGCCCGCGCGCGCTGACTCGCGCACGGCCGCCAACGCCGCCCCACCAGCCGCGCGGCCGTGGGCGGCCCGCGTTGTGATTTCTCTTTCCTGCGCCGCGATCCTCGCCTTCTCGTGGATCAGCTTCCGACAAGGCGCTTACTGGGCCGACACCGAAACCCTTTCCGAGCACACCTTCAACGAAAATCCCTCGAGCATGGCGGCCCTCACGATGCTCTCCTACCTCACCGAGCACCGCGGCGATATGGAAATGGCGAAGTACTACAACAAGGTCGGCCTGCAGCATTATCCCGACGACGCGGTGTTCAATCGCAACTACGCGAACCTCATTCGCGCCGAGCGCCCGGCCGAGGCGATCCCGCATTACCGCAAGGCGTTCGATCGCGGCGACAAGGAGCCCGAACTGCTCAACAACTGGGGCGCCGCGCTGCTCGCGACCGGGCATATCAAGGAGGCGATCGAAGCGTACAACGTCGCGCTGGCCGACAAGCCGGATCACCTCACGAGCCTCATCAACGTCGGCCGGGCGTATCTCCTCCTGCACAACCCCGGCGAAGCGGAAAAATCGCTTCGACACGCGCTGCAAGTCGATCCGAAATCAAAGCTGGCGGCGCAGTACCTCGCGCAGGCCGAGGCGATGAAGAAACAGCAGCCATAAGGAACGCGCCCGACGTTTCTCGGGACGACGAATGAAGCTATATTCTCAGCACTAAACGGAAGGATTCCCCCATGCCCAACGGCCCGATCATGATCATCAGCGGAACGAACCGTCCCGGCGCGAACGCGCTGCGCGTCAGCAAGCTGATTGAGTCGCACTACGTAAAAAGAGGCACACCGGCCGAGGTTTATTCGCTAGCGGACATGCCGCGGGAGATTTTCGATTCGAGCAGCTACGCGACCAAGCCCGCGTCGTGGATTCCGGTTCAGGAGAAGGTGCTGGCCGCCCGCGGGTTGCACGTGGTCACGCCGGAATACAACGGCAGCTTCCCCGGCGTACTCAAGTACTTCATCGACATGCTGAAATTCCCGGAAAGTTTCGAAGCCAAGTGCGTCACCTTCACCGGCGAAGCGGCCGGGATCTGGGGAGCAATCCGCTCGATCGAGCAATTGATCCACATCTTCGGATACCGCAACGCGCACATCTTTCCCGACCGCGTGTTCATCCCCGGCATCGTCCAGAAGTTCGACGCCGCCGGGCAGTTCACCGACGCCGCCATCAACGAGCGCCTAGCCAAGCAGGCGGCAGGCTTCGCGGCGTTTACGAACAAGATGATTTAGTCTCTCATACGCGCCGGCTCGGGTAGACTGTTTCGCCATGACGTCCGTTTCTGCTGATCAGCGATCGCCGCGCCCGCTTTATCTCGCGCTCGGGCTGGTGCTGCTCACGCTCGTCGTGTTCGGGCGGTGTGTCGCGTTTGATTTCGTCGACTGGGACGATTCGGAACTGGTCATCACCAATCCGCTGCTGAATCCTCCCACGTGGAGCGGCGTGGCCGAGGCGTGGCGCGGGCCGGTCAATAAGCTTTACTCGCCGCTGGCGTACAACGCGTGGGAGGCGGTCGCCGTGGTCGGGCACGTTCCCTCGGTCGACGCGTGGGGCGGGCATCTCAATCCGATGGTCTTCCACACGCTCAACCTGCTGCTGCACTGCGGCAGCGTGCTGGCGGTGTTTGCGATTTTGCTGCAGCTGGCGGATTCGCCGTGGGCGGCGGCAATCGGGGCGGCGGTGTTTGCGATTCATCCTCTGCAGGCCGAGCCGGTCGTGTGGATTTCCGGCATGAACAATGTGCTGGCCGGGCTATTCGTGCTGATCGGCGTGGCGGCGTACATCCGATTTACGCGCAGCCCGCACCCGGCGCGGTGGTACGCGATCGCCGTGGTGGCCGTGCTCGCAGGGCTGTGCTCCAAGCCGACGGCGATCGCCGGGCCGTTGATGATCCTCGCCCTTGATGCGTTTATCCTCCGTCGGCCGCTGGGCAAAGTGCTGGCGGCGGCCGCTCCGCTGATCGTGTTGGCGATTCCGTTCGTCATCATCGGCCGATCGGCGCAGCTGGCGGATGAAGTCGTGGCGCCGCCGATGTTGGATCGGCTGCGAATCGTGATCGATTCGATCGGGTTTTACTTTTCCAAGGCGGTGTGGCCGCACCCGCTGATGTTCGATTACGCGCGTCCGCCCGCCTGGGTTATTTCGCACGGCCCGGCCGCGGCGTCGATCGCGAGCTTCGTTCTCGCAGGGCTGCTTTTGCTGATCGCTTTAGTGCGGCGATGGTTTCGAACGGCGGGCGTGATTTTGATCTTCGCGGCGGGCGTTCTGGTGGTTTCGGGCATCACGCCGTTCGCGTTCCAGTATTACTCAACCGTGGCCGACCGGTACGCGTACCTGGCGATGCTCGGCGTGGCGATCGCGGTGACATTGCTGCTGCAGCGGCACGGGCGGCGCGGCGTGTTGGCGATCGCGGGGGCGGCGGTGCTTTTGCTGGCGGTCGTCAGCTTCGTGCAGGCCGGCACCTGGGCCGACACGGTCACCCTCACCACGCACGAGCTGAAATACATGAACAACCGCAGCTTCGTCGCACACGACATGGCCGCCGGCCAGTCGCGGCGCAACGGCGATTCCGCCGCGGCCGTGGCGCAGCTTCAGCAGTCGCTGCAGATCTGGCCCGACAATCCGGCCAGCAATCTCCACCTCGGTCTGCTGCTGATGGACACCGAGCCGGCTGATGCGATCGAGCATTTTTACCGCGCGTTTCACTGGGGCTATCGCGAGCCCAAGCTGCTCTACCCGCTCGGGCTGACGCTGATGAAGTCCAGCCGGCCCGCCGACGCCGAGCCGATCCTGAGCGAGCTGGTAGAGCGCGATCCGCAGAACGTGGCGGGCTTCGCGATGCTCGGCTACGCGCAGGCGGCGATGGGCGAAGTCTCGGCCGCCGAACGGTCTTTCCGCGCGGCGATGCAGATCGATCCAACATTTCCGCTGGCAAAAAGCGGCTTACAGCGCGTACTGGAATTGAAGAAAACCATGCCGCCGCAGTGAGATGGAGTCAGGCGAAGTGAACGCCCGCCGGCTGATCACTCCGGGTTGCCCGGGCCGTCGCTTCGCGCCGCCTGCTGGGTCATCGGGGTGATCAGGATCAGGCCCACGCGTTTCTGCTGCACGCTGAGCACGCGGAGCTGGTACTCGCCGAGCGGGAGCGTGTCGCCCGGCTTGGGCCATCGGCCCAGCTCCTGAACGACGTACCCGCCGATCGTATCGACGTCGCCGAGCTCCACGTCCGCGAGGCTGAGCTTTTCGCGCAGCTCGTGCAGCGCGAATTGGCCGCTGACTTTGAAGGACTCGCCTTCCATGACGAAATCCTTGGTGGCCATCGTGTCGAACTCGTCTTTAATGTCGCCGACGATTTCTTCCAGCACGTCTTCGAGCGTCACGATGCCGCGCGTCGCGCCGTATTCGTCGACGACGATGGCCATGTGCGTCTGGCTGCTCTGAAATTGCCGCAGCAGCTTGGGCACGGGCAAAAGCTCGGGCACGTAGAGCACTTCGCGTTTGATCTGCTTGAGATCGAGGTCGCCCGAGCCGATGACGTGGACGGCCGACCCCGGCAGGCCGTCGGCGATGAAGACGCTCTCGCCATCGGCGGTTTTTTCGTCGCTGAACCGCAGCTTGCCCGGCACGAGCTTGAGGTGCGTGAACAAATCCTTCATGTGAATCAGCCCGATGACGTGATCGATATCGCCCTCGCACAGCGGCAGGCGCGTGTAGGCGCTTTTCTGCACGGTCTGCAGCACCTCGCGGATCGGCTGATCCAGCCGCAGGTAATCCACCTGCGTGCGCGGCTGCATGATCTGGCGGACTTTCAAATCGCCGAAGTCGAACGCGCTGGTGAGGATCGACTCGTGCCCCTTGGCGATGGTGCCCGCCTGCACGGCCTGCGCGAGCAGCGCTTTGAGCTCGTCTTCGCTGTGGGCGAGCCCGCCTTCATTGGCCTCCACGCCGCACAAACGCAGCACGCCGTTGGCGGCCGCGTTGAGGGCCCAGATCGCCGGGTAAAAAAGATACGTGAATAAAATCAGCGGCACGCACAGCACCTGCAGAATCCGTTCGGCATGGCGGATGGCGAGATTTTTAGGCGCCTGCTCGCCGATCACAATGTGAAGCGAGACCGCGATCGCGAACGAGACGACAAACGCCACGATATGCCTGGCCGACTCGCCGAGGCCAATGAACTGCGTGATCGGCTGGATCAATTGGCTTACGACCGGCTCGGTCACCGCGCCCAGGCCCAGCGCCGTGAGGGTGTTGCCGAGCTGGCAGCTGGAGAGGTAAAGATCGAGCCGGCGTTTGATCATCAGCGCCGCCCGGCTGAGGATCGACTCGTCCGCCTCGGTCTCCAACCGGCTGAGCCGTGCGGAGACGGCGGCGAATTCCACCGCGACGAAAAATGCGTTGAGGGCCACCAGCCCGAGCGTCGCGAGGATCATCAAAAACGTGTGCACCAACTAAGGTTGTACCGGCAGCGGTGTGAAGGGGAAAGTGCGTGCGATTTTCGTCGCTCGCGAACCAAACTGCGGCGACATAATTTTTATCAAGCGCATGATTTATTTTTGCCTTAAATATGCAGCCGTCGTCATATCAATTACGTAGTCGCGCGAAAGAATTATTTATTTTACTTTGCGAAAATCATTGGTAGTTTCTGACCACACGCGTGGAGTTCAAGAGCGCGTGAGCATTTCGAAGTGTATCTCTGCTGTCGTCGCACAGGCGCCCTGAAAATTTACTGGTACTCGAAGAATGGTCGCTGCCCGGCACGCACCAATCTCACGGAATGTACTCACTGTCCCCCGCCGTCCGGCGGAACGGGATTCATCCCAACGTCATCGTTTTTTTCATCCCCTCTCTCTTTTTGGCGAAGGAGCACTACATGAATCGAGGCATATTGGCTGAAGGGTTACGTGACGCACTGCGTCTGCAGAAAAAGCGTCGCGAAGCGCGGCACGTGCTGGTATCGGCGATCGAATGTCTGGAAAGCCGTGTGCTGATGTCGGTCACCACCAACATCACCGGCGAAACCGCCGACCGCGGCGTGTACAGCGACGGAACGCTCCCTTTCATTGCCGGCCAGACCCAGCGCGTGGGAGATAACGGGACGAACACGCTGGAAAACGTCTACGTCACGCCGTTCAAGCTCCCCGCCCTGCCGACCGGCGCGGTCATCACCTCGGCCAACGTGGCGTTTCAACTGCAGGGGGTTAGCAACGGCGCTTCCATCTCCGGCGGGGCCGACGTGTATGGGCTCGGCTACCGCACCACCAACACCGTGCTCTCGACCGACTACTTCGAAGGCGCGTACAACACCGATGCCACCGACGCGACCGCGATCATGAACAACTTCGCGATCAAGACCACGCCGGCCGGCTCGCTCACGCTGGATAGCGGCGGGCAGACTTCACTGGCGAGCTACCTCACAGCCCAATACGCTGCCGGCGCGGCTGCGAATAATTTCGTCTTCCTCCGCATCAACGCTGAATCCGACCAGATGATTTCGCGCTTCTGGACCTTCTACACCTCCGACAGCACCACCACCGCGTTCAAGCCGGTGCTCACGTTCACCTATGAGACGGTCCCCACGGCCCCGAGCAATCTCTCGCTCCTGACCACGTCCAACAGCAACATCCAGCTCAACTGGCAGGACAACTCCAGCAACGAAACGAGCTTCGGCATCGAACGATCGACCAACGGCGTGACCTTCACCTCCGCCGGAACCGTCGGCGCGAACGTCACCACCTTCACCGACTCCGGGCTGTCGGCCGACACCACCTACTACTATCGCGTGTTCGCGACCAATAGCGGCGTGAACTCCGCGCCCACGGCCGTGCAGTCGGATACGACGATTCCCACCTTCACGCACACGCTGTGGGTCGATAAGTCGTTCGCCGGCACGAGCACTGGTACGTTCCTCGCGCCGTACAAGACGATCGCGTCGGCCATCACCGCCAGCGTCTCCGGCGACGGCGTGGTGATCCGCGGCGGGACTTATACTGAAACCGCCGCACCCAAGACCGGCACTACGCTCATGAGTGAATCCAACGAGCGCGTGATTCTCTCCGGCTTCGGCGCCATCTCCGGGTGGACGTTAGTTTCCGGCAATTTGTACACCACCACGGTGAACTTCAACCCCACCACGCTTTATGTGAATAACTCGCCGCAGGATCTTTCCCGCTCCCCCAATGAAGGGTGGTACGACGGCGAAACGGTGGTTCAGGACACCGTCGCCAAAACCGCAACCATTACCGACGTCGCCCACCTTGCGGGCATTCCGAGCCTGACCAACGCGTACCTGCAAGTTCACACGGCGGCCGACAACAACTTCCACGGCGCGAAGATCGTCAGCCACGATACGGTCAACGGCGTGATCGTCGTCAGCACCGTGAGCGGCGGACTGGGCGTGATGGTGAACAACGACCGTTACATCATCAAAAACACGCTCAACCTGCTCGACCGCGACGGGGAATGGGCGTCGATCGACGCCGGCGGCGGAAACTTCAATCTCTACTTCCGCACCGCCAACGTCGCCGACCTGTCGGCCACCCAGTACCGCAAGACCGGCAGCCAGCAGATCAACGTCAGCGGCAAGCAGGACGTTGTGATTCGCGGGCTGGAAGTGAAAGGAAACACCGGCTTCGGAATCAACGTCGGCGGCAACTCGAGTAACATCACCATTCGCGACAGCATCTTCCACAACAACGGCAACAACGGAATCAACGTCCGCTACGCCGCCAACATCACCACCAGCCACAACATCGCCACCGGCAACGGCGGCGACGGAATCCTCTACTCCTCCGTCACCGGCGGGCTGCTCGATGGAAATGAAGTCTCCTTCAACACCATCGACGGCATGGACATCGTCGGCGACATCAGCGGCAAGCTGCCGACCGATCCGCTCTTCGTCCCCACTACGAACGTCACCGCCAGCAACAACTACATCCACCACCAGCTCGGGTACAGCCACTCGGACGGTATTCAGATGTACAACACGGTTCAAAACGTGAAGCTGCTCAACAACTTCCTCACCGCAAACGGGCAGAACCTGATGACGGAAGAAGTCGACGGCGGCGAGCTTGGCGGGAATATCTTTAACGGGTCCAACGCCAACAACGTCATCTTCGGGCACAACAATTCCAACAACTGGAACATTCACAACAACACGATCACCGCGTCCGGCGGTTCGCCGTACAACTTTACCGGCACGGGCTATACCGTGAATGAAAACATCACGATTGAGCAGGTGGCCATTCCGTCGGTCACCGGCAACGTGTACAGCGGCGACCGCAATCTCTACTACGCCCCTGGCGGATACCTCATCCGCACGACCACGCCTTCCAAGGGATACACCACCGTCGCCGCCTTCACCGCCGACTACCCCGGCAAGGACGCCAACTCCGCCGCCGGCGATCCGCTGTTCGCCAATGCATCGAGTGTCGATGCGACGTACTTGGAGAATTGGTCGCTCTCCACCGCCAACACGTTTTACGTCCACAGCGTGGCCAACTTCGCCGTCGGCGATCACATCCAGATCAACGACGACGGCGTGGTGCGAACGGTGACGGCCGTCAATACCACGCTCAAGACCATCACGTTCGACGTCGCCATACCCGGCAAGCCGATCGGCCAGTTCTTCAATATCGAGAACTGGAAGACCAAGACGAACTTCAACTACGATTTCACGTTGGCGACAGGCAGCCCGGGCAAAACGCTCGGCGCAACCGGCGGCCCGGTCGGTTCGACCGTCAACGCCGCCAACTACATCGCCGGCGATTTCAACGGCGACGGCAAACGAGATTTGCCGACGTTCTTCTCCGACATCGCGATCGGACTCCCAAGCCCGACGTACTGGGTGCCCCCGTCGTACTGATTAGCTAAACGTCCGGCGTAAGCGACGAACGAAGTGAGTGACCACAATCACTCACTTCGTTCGTTTTTTCTTGTGAAAGAAACTATCGCGCTTCGCGCTTTGTCATTCTGAGGTACTCCGAAGAATCTAGCGTCATGCGCGGTCAGGCTAGATCCTTCGGAGTACCTCAGGATGACCAGGCGCGCGATGCAAAATTTCCTCGCGAGCCAACAGAACCGGAAATCCACGCGGCGTTCGGCGGAAATTTCGGACGATCCAAAACGAAGGTAAGAACGCCGAGAGGACCAGCGGGTAAAACAGACTGACCTCAAGTGTCCAAAGCACCAAACCGTTCGGCCAAGTGACACATCGGTAGTAGACGCCAGCGCGTTCCTCACCGGACTCAAAGCTGTGAGGGGCGTTCGGATTCGCCGGAGCAGGAGCACCGTTCGCCAGCGGCGGGCTTGAGACTGAATACGTGCAACCGGTACACGGTCCGTATACAGCGAGATTGAAGAAAACAAGCCGCACGTTCTCGTCGCGACCGGAAAAGCTCGCATGGAAACGCGACCCAAGGCTCACAAATTTTTTCCAGGGATCTGCGCCCCCCGCCGATGGCCACGCGATCACGATCGTCGCGAACAAAATCGTCGAGAACGCCGCGGCAAGGTTGAAGAAGCGAGGGCGCGGCATGGTGAAGTATTCGTAACGTCCACCTCGGCGAACGCGACGGACCGCATTGCCACTCCGCCGCTAATGCCACCATCGATCCTTCTGGCCGATCTTGGCGGTCGATAAATTCCACATCGCCCACGTGTCGCAGGACAGCGCCAGCAGGCAGAGCAACAGCATCACCACCAACATTCTCCGGCCGCCAAGTCCCCAGCGTCGCAAATGGGGAACGGAGGCGATCACGAAACAGGCCGATATCCCCGCCAGCAACAGCGTGCCGCCGCGTTCGTCGCTCAGTTGGCCGATGTCGTGATACTGCATCGACTTCATTGCCGCCGCGACGCCCGCCAGCAGCGCGAGGAACGGCGCAAGGCGCGATTCGTCCATTGCCCTTCGCGGCGAGCCGGCCGGCGTGTTTTCAACAAGAGGCGGTTTGACGTGCGGATCGGGCTTCACAAAACTCCTGCTTTTCCCAGTTCGCCACGCTAGTTAAAATCGCCGCCGACGCAACGTATCCCCTGGTTTGGTGGTCTCTGAGCAGTTTGATACAATGCTATAGCAAGCGCTTGATGTTCGATGCGTTTTCCGCCCTGCTGGACAAATAAGGATTCTCGCTCATGAAGATAAGCTTTCGCGCCCTAACCTGCTTCGCATTCGTTGCCATCCTCTGCGTCGCCGGCCATCGGTCGCTGGCGGCGGACGGGGCGATTTCGGTGGAGGTTCCCGCCTCCAAACCGTCGCGGCCGGCGAACTTCGACTGGAAATTCACCTCCGGCAACGGCGCGGCGCCGCAGATCGGGCAGTTCGCGTGTGGAAGCTACTGGGTCGCGCCGGCCGAGGGCGATGCCGGCGTGATCCTCGTCTCGCTCACCAGCCCAGCCGGGCAGGAATTGCTCACCTGCGACGCCGACCCGATCACCGAAAAAATGGGCCTGCTCAGCGGTAAGAATCACTACGGCAACTACGACGCGGCCGAGAACGTTCTGCCGAACCTGCCGCTCACGCTTAAGCCTGCCGACGACTCCTGCGTCTCGCTCGTCGCCGCGATGCAGCGTGACGAAGCCGCCGAGAGCAAAGGCGGCACCGCCGCGATCGTCGGCGAAGTGGCCGACGCGTATTGCGTTGTCACCGTCATGCCCAAAGCCCCGAAAGACGGCGGCAAGAACATGATCCGCCCGAACATTACCGGCGCTCACAAGGAATTCCTCACTTGGGACGATTTCGATCTCACGCGCTTGTCGAAGATTGATTTCATCAAAGGCCGCACCGCCGAGGGATGGGCCGGGGCGCGAATCCGCTGGAGCCACTCGACGGAAATCTTCGGCATGTCGGCAGAGGTTCAAACCGCCAAGCGCGGCATTCAGCTGGCGAAATTTTCCGAAGGCGGGCGGGCCTTCCGAGCGGCGCTGCTCGTCTCGAACTACGCCTCCGGCACGGCGAGAGAATTCAACGGCGACCTGCTCGCGACGTTTTCGGCGGAAAATAATCTTGAGGACATGAAACCCGCGCTCGCGGCGATGATCGGCTACGGGCTGGACATCTACCACGCCCGCTACGACTACGGCACGAATGCCCGCAAGGCGTGGTCGAGCGGCGCGGGGCAATCGCTCGGGCAATTCCTCCCGCCGGTGTTCGCAGCGGCTCTGCTTCGCGACGAGACCAAGGCCAATCAGCTGCGGAATGTCGCCGTCACCAATCACGGCGCCGACTCCGGCGAGCTCGGCCCGCAGGAATTGCGGCAGCTCACCCGCGGCACGACCGGCGTGCTGCTCTGGGGCGACGGCACGCCGATCAAACGAACCGACGGCGCCAAGGGCTCCATGCTCGAGCAAGACTGGCGCTACTGGGGCGAGTTCGTCGCCGACAAGTGCTACGACGGCTACGAAGGCAAGGGCAATCCCAACCAGGGCCAGAAAACCGCCGCCGATCCGTACGGGTACATCGACGGTCCGGCCGGTATGCCAGGAACGAACTACATGAGCGTTTCGCTCGGCGGGTTCCGCTCGTTCGCGGCGGCAGAAATCCTCATGCCGGCGATCCGCAGCGTCGTGAACAGCGATGATCCGATCGAATACGTCGACCGCATCACCCGCCACGGGCTGTGGACTTCACCCGACCCGGTGGCCGTGCCTGCGAAAGTAGATCGCGAAACCGCCAAGCTCTGGTGGGGCGCCACCGGTGTTGCGGAATGGCAAAAAACCTGGGGCGTTCGCCCGGACGACGTTCGCTTCGCCATCGAAGACGGTGTCGGTCGATTCAAGAGCCTTAACGGCCGCAAATTCAAAGGCGGCTACGAGTCCAACGAGGCGCTGAGCAACTGGGACAAGATCATCGCGCTCTACAACGGCCCGAAGTTTGAAGACAACGCCGTCCCGCTCGGCACGGTCGTTGCGCCGGAAATCATCATCGTCCCCGGCGACAAGCCGCAGGCGTACATCACGTGCCCGACGATCGACGCGAAAATCCATTACACCGTGGACGGCACCGTCCCCACCGCCGAAAGCCCAGTGTACGACGGCAAGCCGATCGACATTGACGCAAAGGCAAAGGTGCAGGCATTTGCGGAACTGGAAGGCAAGAAGCCGAGCGCGATTCGCAGCAAGAGCGTGCCGCCGGCGTTGAAGTGATGTGACTGACTTCTGTTCCTCTCCCGGTACGCCGGGAGAGGGTAGGGTGAGGGTTCTGCCGAGATACGAATCGCGTGTCGGAATTGCGACAGAACCCTCATCCCCCCTTCTCCCGGAATACCGGGAGAAGGAGTAAGAGCCGTGAAGTCGAAATGAGCGATCCATGATGAACGCAAAATTCCTCTTGCGCGCCCTCATCGTCACGATCTCCCTTGCGGCCCTCGCCGCGCCGGTGATCGCCGAGCGCACGTTTTACTGGTCGATGGAAACCGACAAGGCCGACGTCGTGCCGGCTGGGTCGGATGATTCGCCGTTCTACTACCCGCCGAAGCTAACCAAGATCACCGACGCCCAGGCCCACGAAGGCAAGCACGCGCTCGACGTCTCCGGCAAGTGGCGGGCGGCCACGTTCGACAACCCGACCAACGAAGACTGCTGGGCCAATCCGAAGCAGGGAGCGATCCGATTCTGGTGGAAATACACCGGCAAGCCGTCGGCGGGAATGCTGTTCCAACTGACCGGGAAATCGTCCATCAAAGCGCTCGACACCAACGACGGCCTGGGCGTGAAAATCAAAAGCGACAAGGAACTGACGCTCGGCTACGGCTGGAAGGGATCGACGGAGTCGACGATCATCCGCTTCCACCCCGCCAAGGCGTTCGAGCCCGATCACTGGTACCAGGTGACAGCCAAGTGGAACACCGAAATCGCGCCGCACCTCTCGCTGCAGGTCGACGACGCCAAACCCGCCACCGGCGGCGCGAAGCCGGGCGAAACGGGCTGCAAAACCTGGCACCAAATCCTGATCGGCAACGACACGACCAATGCGCCCGAGGGTTTGTTCATCGACGATTTCGAAATCTGGAACGACGCCGCAATGACCGGCCCGGCGACGAAGCCGACGACGCGCGAAGCGATGAAATCGCCGACGAAGAGCGAGTAGACTGAATCGAAGTTGGTAGTGGTTTTGCATTCCGTGGCATGGGCGGCTCGCCCATGATTTCCGAGGGAATGCCAAGACACGGGCGGGCCGCCTGTGCCACGAAATTTGGGTGGCCCGAGACTGACCTGACAAACATATTTCGGAGCGATAAGTGCTGATCGACTGCGACGTTCATCAATGGCCGGCCGACGTGAAGAAGCGGCTGGTGCCGTACCTCGCCGAGCCGTACCGCAGCGAGGTGGCGGAGTACGATCTGCGCACGCTCGCGTCGGGCATTCGCTTCGAGCACGGCGGGATGCGGTGGGACTCCATCGGCCCGAACGGCGAGCGCGGCGGCGTCGATCCGAACTGGACCGCCAGGCAACTGCTCGACAAGTACGGCCATCGCTTCGCGCTGCTCAGCGGCAACCAGGGTCCGCTCGCGGGCCATCCTGATCCGGACTACCAAGCCGCCATCGCCGCGGGATTGAACGATTTCGCCATCGCCGAATGGCTGACCGCCGACGAGCGTTACCGGCTGGGCATTCAAGTCCCCACCGGCGATCCACAACTGGGCGCGCGCGAAATCGAACGGCTAGCGGATCATCCGAAAGTGATCGCCGCGTGCATCGCCGCGTCGGCCCACCGCATCCCGCTCGGCAACCGCTTCTACTGGCCGATCTATGAAGCCGCCGAGCGGCACAACCTGCCGCTGCACTTGCACCCGTCGACCACCGCCGTCATCGCCAGCGCCAGCACGCTCCCCAGCGGCATGGCCACCAACTACCTGCAAAGCCATGTGGCCCATACGCTGTTTTACATGAGCGAGTTGATCAGCCTTATTCTCGAAGGCGTCTTCGAAAAATTCCCGCGGCTGAAAATCGCGTTCGTCGAAGGGGGAATCTGCTGGCTACCGCACGTGCTGTGGCGGATGGACAAGGAGTTCAAAGCCCTTCGCCAGCAGGCGCCGTTCCTCAAGCGCCTGCCGAGCGAGTACATCGCCGATCACATTCGCTTCACCACGCAGCCGCTGGAGGAGCCGAAGAAGGTGGAACACCTCGTGCAGATTTTTAACATGGTCGACGCCGACCACATCGTGATGTTCGCCAGCGATTACCCGCACTTCGATTTCGACGAGCCGACGTGCCTGCCGAAACAACTCGGCGAAACCACGATCCGGCGGATCCTGCACGATAACGCCTGCGACTTCTTCAACCTGCCGATGCCGGCGAAAATGGGAGTCGCGTGATGGCCTGGACGACCGCCGCCAAATCGGCCGACCTGCCGGCGGGAACGTCGCGCATCGTCACGCTCAACGGCAAACAGATCGGCCTGTTCAACGACCGCGGAACGATCCGGGCCGTGCTAAACTTCTGCCCGCACATGGGCGCGCCGATCTGCCAGGGCGGGAAGATTATTTCCCCGGTGATTTCCGATTCCCCCGGCACGAGCGGCCTGGATTCCGCCCGCCGGGTGCTGCGCTGTCCGTGGCACCACTGGGAGTTCGATCTGCAATCCGGCAAGGCGCTGGCCAACACGCGCGAGAAGATCAAGCTGTACGCGACGGAGATCCGCGACGGGGATATTTGGGTGGACGTGTAAGGTGCGAAGTGATTAACGAGATTGATGGAAATGCCGCAAGCGCAGAAAAGGACTCGTCATCCTGAGAGGGTGTCTAAGAAGTCCCCTGAACGCGATATAAGCGATGTCATCCCGAGGTACTCCGAGGGATCTCGGGATTTCGAGCGGTTTTTGTACTTTCGAGATCCCTCGGAATACCTCGGGATGACGGTTAGGGTGACTTCTTAGATACCCTCTCAGAATTACAATATTCGCGAGACATGAACTTTAGAATGAAGCGAAACGGCCGTGCCAATGGGCAACAAAAATTATAAATCGAAAGCCGTTAGAATGAGATACCTCCAAACATCGTTCGTTAAAGGAGCAGTCCACCCATGACCACCACCACTCCCCTGCCGCCGTTGACGTATCGGGATGAGACGCTTGATGACGTGCGGCTCATGACGGATTCTTCGCCGCTACTGGGCGACATCGGCGCGATCCGGCAGCGCATGAGCGAAGCGGGTTACCTCTACTTCCCCGGATTCCTCGGCCGCGAGCGGGTGATCGAGGCCCGGCGGCAGATCGTCGATCGGCTGGAGAAGGCCGGCGCGCTCGCACCGGGGACTGATCCGATGGACGCGATCCCGCACCCCACGAATCACGCCGGCTTTGAAGGCGGGCGGCTGGATGCGCTGTTTGAAAATCCCGATCCGATCGACGAGGTGCTTTACCGCGGGCCGATGATGCAGTTCTTCCGCGAGTTCCTCGCCGCCGACGTGCGTCATTATGATTTCACGTGGATGCGCCAGGTTCCGCCAGGGCCGGCCACGCCGATTCATTCGGACGTTGTCTACATGGGTCGCGGCACGCACCAGCTCTTCACCGCATGGACGCCGATGGGCGACAACTCCTTCGACATGGGCGGGCTGCTCATACTCGAAGGCTCGCACCGCGATCCCGGGCTGGCCAAGCGGTACTGGAAGTTTGACGTCGACGCCTTCTGCTCCAACCACGAAGACAAGCGCGACGCCAAAACCAAGGGCACAGGCGGGTGGCTTCGCGGGACGGCGAAACAAATCCGCCACGCCGTCGGCGGGCGATGGGTCACCGGCGATTTCCGCATGGGCGACGTGGTGATCTTCAGCGTCTACACCGTGCACGGCGGCACTGACAACCACTCGAACGTGCTGCGACTTTCCACCGACACGCGCTACCAGCGCGTCAGCGAAGCAGCCGACGAACGCTGGGTCGGCGAAAAGCCGCCCGCCCACGGGCCGCTGGCAAAGCGGGGGATGATCTGTTGATCGCCGCTGCTCTCTGAGCGATTTGAACGCAGGAAAGTCCACATGTAAGAATATTGCAAGGCGGGAATTTCGCCCGGTACAATTCGTCTCGCGGACGAGGGGATTCGATCGCGACGGGTTGGTTTCACTTCGGTCTGACACCTTGAGGGAAGGAGAGTCCACATGCGGCAACTGATTACACTCGCGGCGGTTCTGCTGTTCGTCACCTGCTCCGGCTGCGGAGGCGATACCCACGAAAGCCTCGCGGCCGACACCATGTCAACCATGAAGGAGATCACGACCATCCTCCACGGCGTGACCGACGAAGCCTCGGCTAAGAACGCCAAATCGCAGATCAAGTCGTTGATGGACAAGCTCAAGGACATCAATGAAAAGGAATCGAAGCTGAAAGCGCCCACCGAGGCCGAGCTCAAAGAGCTCGACACCAAGTACGGCAAAGAGATGGAAGATGTCGCGCGTAAATTCCAGGCCGAGATCATGCGCGTCGCCTTCATGCCGAAGGTCGGTGAAGTATTCCAGGACATTGACACGAATATGAAAATGCATTGAGGCGGCGGTTTAATGGGGATCAAGTCACAGATATCAACTGTTGATGTGTGATGAACGCTAAAATTATGTCGACATACGCCGCGTCAAGTGTAGAATCCACGCGGCAAAAGGTGCTGTGACTCCCGTCGTGCCGCCTTTCAGAATCAGGGTTCCACATCTCGCGGACTGGAGAAAAATTGATGCAACGCCGTAACTCCCGGTTGTACGCCTTCACGCTCGTCGAGCTTCTGGTCGTCATCGGCATCATTGCAGTGCTGGTCTCGATCCTGCTTCCCGCGCTGAACAAGGCGCGCCACTCGGCCGACCTGCTGGTCTGCACCGCCAATCTTCGGTCGATCGCGCAGTTGGAATTTCTCTATTCCAACGAATACCACGATTATATCCCCCTGGGCTACCTCGGCTCCGCAGCGGCCGGGTCGCGGCAGTTCGATTACGTCGTCGGATATGACGCCGTTACCGGCGCTACGCCGCGCGGGCCGTTCGGTGAACTTTACAAAGCCAACCTCATCGTCGCGCCGCGCGCGTTCTACTGCCCCTCGCAGGCGTACGACCCGACCATGGTCTACAACGGCCCGCTGAACGCATGGTTCCAACCCGTCGCCACGGGTACCGTTCGTGTCGGTTATGGCACGCGCCCGATCGCCCGCTGGAGCGGTGGTCAGTACATCAAGCCCTCCAACACCAACAAGGCCTACACCTACGCCCTGCCCAAGAAAACCAAGTTCAAGCACGGCACTGCCATCCTCTCCGATATTGTCAGCGCGCCGTACTACCTGCAGACAAGTCACTGGCCGGTGGTGAATGTCGCATACATCGACGGCTCGGTCGGACAGTTCGACGCACGACAATTCCCCGCGGCCTGGCAAGTCCTGCCGATCGGATTTGCCGACATCTACAACCCCATCATGCTCAACGATCCGTTCACGCCCGACGGCGGCATCTGGGTGCAGATGGATATGCCCTGAACGCCGCACCCGGCTACGCTGAATGAATGAGAATCAATCCTCACTTCCCCAACCGATCGCCTACGCCACGCCCGTCGCTCGTCGGCCGGGGATCATGACCGCCGTCGGTATCATCAGCATCGTCGTCGGCTCGCTCAGCGCGCTGGCGAGCATCTATGGCGTACTGGCAGGCCTCATGTACATCTTGATGGCGCAGATGTCGTTCCCGCTCCCGCCATCGCCCGCAGCCACCACCGCGCCGGCATCGACGGTCACGCCGTTCGTCACGACTATCGCACCGACGATGCCTCCGGCAACAACGCCGGTCGGCCCTTCCAACTATTCCGTATCAACTTCGTCGAGTTCGTGGTCCACCACGTCGCCCGGCGCTGGCGCCGTCACCGTCACCACGAGCACCGCCGCAGCGCCGACGTTTTCGATGAAAGTTGATACCGGCGCTTCAGTCCTCGTGATCGCCGAATCGATCCTGAGCATCGGCGTGGCCGTGCTGCTGATCATCGCCGGCAGCCTGCTGCTGCGAGACTCCGCCAAATCGCTCCGCCTGCATCGGCTGTACGTGCTGGTGAAAATCCCGCTGATCCTCGCCGCCGCCGTCGGCACGTGGTGGACTTTCACGAGCCTGATGACCGGCATGTCCACCGCCCTCTCCCCCGCCGCCCCGCCGCCGATGGCAGGGTTCGGCAACATGGTCGGGCTTTTCCAGGCGGGGTTCGGCGCGATCATCGCGCTGATTTACCCGATCGCGTTGCTGATCGTGCTTTCAACGAAGACGGCCAAAACGTACTTCAACCAAATCGCGAACCTACCTGCATAGCAATTTAGAGCCGTTCACCTTCACGTATAATTGCCATCCTGAGGCACTCCGAGGGTGTCTAAAAAGTCAGAAATCGCGGAATTCCCAGACATCGTCATCCTGAGCGCAGCGAAGGACCTCTCGGACTCCCCGCAGACGACCGGATGCGACAACGCGCCATTCCTCCAACGATGTTGGATGGAAGTCTTCGTAGAATTCCGCAGGCGTTGTGGGCGTCCGCGAGGTCCTTCGCTTCGCTCAGGATAACATCTACGAAAATTTCGTGATACGAAGTGAAGGTGAAACGCTCTGACAAAACGAAGATTCGAAGTAACCCAGGCGGTTGGGCTTTCCCATTTTTTTCGCACCTTCCTTTTCAGTCCGCGCTTATCTCGCACTGGCCTGGCGTTCGAGATCAAACGCCAGCTCTATCGAAGGCAGAATTTCCCCAGCCGACGGATACGGCCGTCTGCCTTCGGCGAGGGATTGCACGAATTCATTCAGCTCGGACACTTCTCCGCGAGCGATATTCAAGGATTCATCCGCCGGCGCGACGTCTTCCAGTACCAGCTTGTCGCCGGCGTAGCATCGCAAGGAGGACTGATTGCCGATCGGAAGCCGGGTCTGCAGATCGACGCGAAACCCTTCGCCGAACAACTCGTAGTTCTCGGCCTGACTGCCGGTCGTCGTAAGCACATCGATTCGGCCGCGGGCGCCGCTGGCGAAAAGCAGATCGATCATCTGCCAGCAGCCGGCTAACGGCTCGCGATGCATCGGCATGATGGATGCGATGGCGACATCGCCCGCGATATGGCGGGCCGCGTCGATCGCGTGAATGCCCGTCTCGGAAAGGAACGACTTTTCAACCCGCCGGTTGCGCAGCATCGAGATTCGCAGATACTGCAACGGCCCGCGCCCGGCCGCCCACGTGATCGCCTGGTTCAGCCGCGGTACGAACCGCCGGTTGACGCTGACCATGTGCGGCGTGCCCGTTCGATCCGCTACCGCCACGAGTTGCCGTGCCTGCTCGATCGATGTGCCGAGCGGTTTTTCAATGACGGTGGGAATTCCCAGCTCCAGCAGCTTGATCGACGTCGCGACAATAAACGCCGGCGGCACGATGCACCATGCCCCATCGGGCTTCGCTTCGGCGAGCATTTGATCGAGGTCGGAATACGCCGCGGCAAATCCGTACTGCCGGCAGAAGGCCTGTGCCGCTTCCAGGCGCAAATCGCACGCGGCGACGAGCGAGAGCTTCTCCGGCATGCGCGCGGCGTAGTCCTTCAGCGGCGTGGCATGAGCTTCGGCCGCGTGAGCGCCGCAACCGATCATCGCAACTCTGAGCATGCCCGCATTGTCGTGCGACCGGGAACCCGGTCAACGATCGCGGGCGATCCACCGGCCACGAGGCGAGATTTTCGCCTGCCCCGCGGCACAATCTGCGTCCCGACGGCTTGCAAAATTGCGGGTTGCGAACCACGCTACGTTCAAATGCAGGATTCACACAAAGCCAAAACTCAGAACGAACTCGACGTCCTCGTCGTCGGCGGCGGGCCGGCGGGGGTGGTCGCGGCGATTCAAGCCGCCCGCGCGGGGGCTCGCACGCTGCTCGTCGAAAAGAGCGGCATCCTCGGCGGCACGACGGTGCTCAATGGCGTGAATTTTCCCGGGCTGTTTCATGCCTGGGGGAAGCAGATCATCGCGGGCATCGGGTGGGAACTGGTGGAGCGGGCCGTGCGCGAGTCGGGCGGCACGCTGCCGGATTTCGCGGACTTTCGCCGGCCGCACTATCTGCTGCAGGTGCTGGTGGACAAGGCCGTCTACGCGTGCGTGTGCGATGAAGCCGTCATCGCATCCGGCGCGTCGCTGCTGCTGCACACGATGCCGGCGGCGATCGAGCGCGAGGGCGACGGCGATCTCGACGGCGACGGCTGGCGCGTGACGCTCTGCGGCAAGGAAGGGCTCACGACCTACGCCGCCCGCGTGGTGATCGACTGCACCGGCGACGCGAATGTCGTCAGCCTCGCCGGGCTGCCGCTCGAGCGCAACGAGAAGATGCAGCCGGGCACGCTGGTGATGATGGCCGGCGGGTACGACGCGGCCGCGCTCGATCTTGAAGCGATCCAGGCAGCGTTCCACCAGGCGATCGTCCGCGGCGAGGTGCTGCGCTCCGATCTCCAATACAACAACGGCGTGGCGCACTACCTCAAGACCAACGGCCGAAACGCCACGCACATCGTCGACATCGACGCGGCGACGAGCGCGGGCAAGACCGACGCGGAGTTGAAAGGCCGCCGCGCGATGATGCGGCTGTTCCGATTCTTCCGCACGCAGAAAGGGCTGGAGAATTTCCGGATCGAGTCGTTCGCGCCCGAGTGCGGCATTCGCGAGACGCGCACGATCGTCGCGCGGGAAAAAATCACCGGCCACGACTACGCCACCGGCCGGCTGTTTGAGGACGCGGTCTGCTACAGCTTTTACCCGATCGACATCCACCGCCCGAGCGGTGACGGCATCGACTTCCGCCCGCTGACGGAAGGAACAGTGCCGACGATCCCGCGCGACGCGATGCTGCCGGCCGGGGCGAAGAATCTGATCGTCGCCGGCCGATGCATCAGCGGCGACCAGACGGCCAACAGCGCCTATAGAGTGCAGGCCACCGCGATGGCCACCGGCCAAGCCGCCGGCGCGATCGCGGCGCTGGCGGTGAGTCGCGGTGAAGAGGCCGGCGATGTGCCGATCGATCTCGTGCGACGACTGTTGGTGGAGCATCGCGCAATCGTGCCGGCGTAAGAAGAGCATTTACCACAGAGAGCACGGAGAACACGGAGAGGAAAATTCTGTAGTCGGACAGTTTGATCTTTCGTGGCACGGGCGGCTCGCCCGTGTCTTTCTTTCAATCAAAACCATGGGCGGGCCGCCCATGCCACTTCAAGCTGCACCGGCGCCAAAATTCTCGAGTATTTCTCTCCGTGACCTCTGTGTCCTCTGTGGTAAATCCCATTTTTTCGAAAGGAGAGACGAAGATTCATACAGACGGCTTCGCTTCGATCACGCTGAAACCGTGACGCTTCGCCCGCCTACGGCGACGGAGCCAGATCAGCGGAGCGATCAACCCCGGCAACGCGGCGAACCAAATCGGGCAACTGATGAAAATCGAATTTTCATCGGGTTGACGAATGGTTTCGGCCCAAAATCCCCAAAGCGATTTCGGCATCTCGGGCGTGAGCCAAAGCCGAAATTTATAATCCCAATATAGATCCGAAAATTGGTATGGACGTGGGTCAACTAGCACACCCGTATAAATAGCGCGGCCAACACCGATCGTGCCGGGGCCTATTCGGAGAGTTAGACTGCGGATGAATCCATTCGGCGGAACACTCCAGTACCGTACTGAGTGGAATCCAAATCGCCCCACAAGCCCGAACATCAACACCACCACATAAACCACCGACAAAACCGCCAGCAGATTGAGCACCCATGCTTTCTTCCCCCGCATCACACCCACCGCCCTTCCAGCCACAGCCACGCCTCGGCGCGGTTGCGGTTTTCTGTCGCGTACTCCGGCACCGCCCACACGCCACCGGGGCCTTGCCAGCCGTGGAGGACGAACGCGTCCGGCAGTTCGCCGCCGGTGGGGAGTTGGACGGGGCGCGGGTTGTTGTAGAGCAGGCCGGGCACGGGGATGAACGTTTGCAGCCGCCGCCACGATCGGCCGGCGTCGTTGCTTTGCCAGCGTTGGAGATCGCCGCCGCCGTAGAAGCATTCTTCGGCTTTGCCTTGCCCGGCGATGAGATCGACGGTGACTCGATCGCCGCGGAGCTCGATGAAGCGCGAGGCGCTCCAGATGTTGTCGGTTTCGGTGATCGTAGAGGCGAGCCACGCGTGGCCGGTCCAGCGGAGGAAGCGGAACTCGCACCGCCACGGGTCATTGACCGAAACGGGCGCGAGGAGCGCCGGGCGATCGGCTTCATCCACGTCGACGCTGGGGAAATTCGTCAGCTCGTCGCCGGTGTCGAGGACTTTGGCGATTTCCGCCTCGCGGCGATTCACCGGCGCCGCCACCGCCTTGCCATCCACCGTCATGAGTCGGCCGGTCGCGGCGTCGAGACGCAAATAGTACAGATGATAGCGCGTGAGCAGATCGCGCTTGAATTGGTAGCGCGGATGGCAGCCGTTGCGTTCGTCCCAGTAGCAGAAGCCGAGGTGTACGCTGTTTTGCGCCAGGCCCATCGCCGGCAGGATATATTCGCCGGCCCACCGGTCGATTTCGTCGCGAGCTTCGCGATTGAAATCGAGGATGACGTACTCGGCCGACCACGTGGCGCCGCCGTCGTCGCTGAGGTGGTAGACCCAGTAGCCGAGATGGCCCTCGACGCGGTAGACGAGAATCGTCCGCCCGCCGGCCAGGCGATGGACCGACGGATAAGAAATCGAATTCGCGATCGTCGGCCCTTCGATCCACTCGGCCGTGCTGTGCGGATCGCGGCTGATCAGATGCGTGCCCGGGGTGAAGTGGCAGTTGAAGAGCACGTGCCAATGGCCGGCGTCGTCGAGCCAGAGGATCGGCGCGAAGTGATGATCCAGCCCCGCCGCCGTCCCGATCCGCAGCGGCGGCGACCATTGCCGGGTGCCGCGGTCGTAACAAATCACGTGCGGATGCCCCGGCAGGCCCTGCTCGGCCGCCTGGTAGACGATCACGATCCGCTCCCCGTCCGCGACGGCCACGGGGCCCATGCGGGCGTCGTAGATCATCTTCTCGCACCCGTGCACGGCGAAGGGTTGAGGATTGGGCGGCATAGGCTCATCATACCGGCCCGGCGATTGGCCGGAACCTTCGCGAAGCGGCGGCGTCTAAGGTCAGACGCGGCGGTCCGCTTCCGTTCCTCTCCCGGTACGCCGGGAGAGGGTAGGGTGAGGATTCTGCCGCGGTACGAGAGCAGCTAGCCAAGGCGACAGAACCCTCATCCCCCCTTCTCCCGGCGTACCGGGAGAAGGAGTAAGACGGCCGAAACCAAGGAACCGATCATGCGATTCTCCCCTCTCTGCCTTATCACGATCTGCACGCTGCTCATCGCCGCCGCCCCCGCCACGCAACCCGCGACCCAACCGTCGAAGCAAGCCGCCGAACGCGCGGAAATTCTCAAGGCCCATGTGAGCACTTTCTCACTCACGCTCGATTTCAACGGCCAGGAGGAAAAGCCCTACTACCGGCTGTACCTGAGCGTGCCGGAGATGAATTTTAAGATGGAAAAGAATGCGTTCCATCAGCACGTGCAGATCACCGAGGACGAGGCGAAGAAAATCATCGACCAACTCGTCGCCGGCGGGTTTCTCGATCAGGCTTGGAAAGGCGGCCTGCGAACGCCAATTCCGCCGAACGGCAACTACTACACGATGATGGCCCGCGTCACGGGAATCGATCCGCCGACGCAGATCGCGCTGTACGAAGAATACCTTCCCTTCAGCCCGGCGATGTTCGAGCGCTTCGACGGCCTGCGCAAAGCCCTCGACGGCGACGCCGCAAAAGCAATGGACTTCCTGCTCGGCCGAGTGAGCGGCGAGCGGAAGGAAATCCAAAGAGCCGAGAAAAAATGATTGCGCCGGCCATTAGAGCGTATCACTTTCACTTGTATCGGATGTTTTTTCGCAATGTCATCCTGAGGTACTCCGAAGGATCTAGAGCGAGTCAACTTCAGGTGTAGCGTCATCCCGAGGTACGCCGAGGGATCTCGGATCTCAAACGGTTCTCGTGCTCCCGAGATCCCTCGGCGTACCTCGGGATGACGGAGACAAAACATCCGACGCCCGCTGCGGTTGAAGTTGATATGCTCTAGCCGATTGCGCGGGGAGGCTAGATCCTTCGGAGTACCTCAGGATGACGATACACTTGAAGGTGAATTGATTTAGTTGATACGCCGGACTATTCACAAGATTTGTAAGGAATCAGCCATGCGAAAAATCGGCCTGCTCATGATCACATTCGTCGCGCTCGCTCTTACTTCTGCGCTGCGCGCCGCCGCCCCCGCCACGCAGCCCGCGACGCAGCCTTCCAATCGCACCGCCGCCCGCGTCGAAAAGCTCAAGGCCGACCTCAAGACCTTCCAACTTCGACTCCACTACACCGGCGAGCAGGACAAGCCGTTCTACAACCTGCTGCTGACCGTGCCGAACCCGCCGGAGCGGTTTCGTGATGATCCGTTCGATCCGCAGGTGCAGATCACCGCGAAGGAGGCGGAAAAGATCATCGACCACCTCGCCGGCGACGGTTTCTTCGACCGCGCATTAGACGGCAACCGAAACGCCAGCCCGGCGGCGCCCAACGGGCCGTACTACACGCTGATGGTCTGGGTCGATCACAACGGCGAGCAGGATCTGGTTGAAGAATGGCTGCCGGTGGATCCGTCGATCTTCCCCCACCTCGACGGCCTGCGAAAAATCCTCGACGGCGAAGCGGCCAAGAGCCTGGATTTGCTGATCAATCGCCTCAGCGGATTTCCGGAGAAAGCGCACAAAGGGGCTGCAGAAAAATGATTATTTTCCATGGTCCGCCGCCGCCGGTTTCGTGGCGGGCGCGGCGAATCCCATCGATTTAGCTTCGTCGTCAGTCATTTCAAATTTGACGTCCGGTAGAAGTTGATGGCCCTTCAGATCGTACCACTGCTGAAACATCGCCGTCAGAATCGGAGCGGCTTTAGGCCATTTGTCATGCCCCATAGTAATGACGGCCAGGTCGCAATTTTTCTCGGCGCCGGGGACGGGAACGCAAATCATAACAGTGATGGCCTGCGTTTTTTTGGCCTGTGCGAAAAAATATCCGGCACCTTTGCCGAGATCGTGCTTCGTTCCGATGGCGATTACAGTCGGGCCGCCCATTTGAAGTGCCTGTGCGGTGTTATCCTTATACGCCTGATCAATCCCCGACAGGCCCTGGCGATAAGTTATTTTCATCATCATCGCGTCGGCGATTTTCACATGCCTCTTTGTACCTGTGACCGTCCATTCAACGGGAGGAAAGAAAAAGAACGTGTCATATCCGGCCTCGTCGACTTCCCATCCTTTTGGCACGGGAAGCATGGTCAGAGTCTGCAGCGCCACGAACTGCCAGGGACCTGCATCGGCGAGGATTTTTGAATGCGATGCGACGCCGGCCGGATCGTCACCGGTGAAGCCGGCTGGGTCGGGCAACTTATCGAGGTGGCAGGCTTTGGGTAACGCGACGTCCCCGAAAATTTCCGCCTGGGCCAGGATTTGTTCCTCGGCCATGTAATCTTTGAGCTCGGCCGGAGTCATTTTGCCAACCGCCACACCGCCACTCGGCGTGGCGTATTTGGCAGCGAGTTCATCGTGCCTGCGTCGCATGTCTACCGATGAAGGCCGTGAAGTTTGCGCTTTAGCGCTGCCGGCAATTAGGATCACAACCGAAAGGCAAAAGAGCGGCAATTGGCGATGCTTTGCTTTCACGACGTCGGCCCCTTTCATGCTGGGAAGTCAAATCATCAGCACTTTGGGCCGCGAATGCAATTCGCTTCTGAGCGACATCCGCCGGCAATGCGAAACGAAAATCTTTCGCGATTTCAAACAAATCGTTCCTCGTCCCGCTAAACTTACCCCGCATGTCCCCGATCGTCCTCCATCACGGCCTGTTCGGCACCGACGAGAATCGGCTCGGGCCGTTGCGGCGGTCGTACTGGCACAAAATCGACTCGGCCCTGCGGCAGCGCGGGCATCTGGTGATCGCCACGCGCGTACATCCGACGGCCGGCGTGGAGACGCGGGCCCGCGAGCTCAAGCAGCAAATTCTCAGCCGGCTCGACGGCGCGGGGCATCGGGAGAAGATCATTCTCATCGCGCACTCCATGGGCGGGCTCGACGCGCGGTACATGGTGAGCAAGCTGGGGATGGCGCGGCACGTGTCGGCGATCGTCACCGTCTGCACGCCGCACCGCGGCTCTCCTTACGCGGACTGGATCGAGCGCAACCTCGGCCGGCGCATCGGGCTATTGCCGGTGGTGCGGAAGCTGGGGATCAACATCGCGGCCGGCATCGATCTGACGACCGAGCGCTGTGCCCGCTTCAATGATGAAGTGCCCGATCATCCGGACGTTCGGTACGCGTCGATCAATTGCGTTCGCCCGCGCCACCAGATGCCGGCCTTCGCGATGCACTCGCACACGATCATCAACCAAGCCGAGGGCGAAAACGACGGCCTCGTTTCCGCCAAGAGCGCCGCCTGGGGCGAGCACTGGGGCAGCTGGCCGATCGACCACTGGCAGGCGATCAACCGGCGGTTCACGATTCTCCACGCGAATGAGGACGTTTCACCAAGATACGTGGAGCTGGTGGAGCGGCTGGAGAAGTGAGTCGTGATTCGTGTGTGCGGACTTTCAATTTCTTTTCTCGTCTTCGGTGGCACAGACATTCCTGTCTGTGACGAAGCGATGTACTCATCGATTCGTATCTTCAAAACCAAACCGGTAAAGTGAACGCGGAGCCGCGGAGACGCAGAGAAGAAAAAACAGAAGAAGATTTCTCCATGCTTCTCTTCTCTGCGTCTCCGCGTCTCCGCGTTCATTCCTCTTCCTTCGCCGCCCGACACAGCCGGGAATGCAAAGCGCAGAAAAAAGCCCGAACGACTTTTCGTCATTCGGGCTTTAATTTATCGTTTCGAATTTCAATCGAATTTCGAATTTCGTCATTCGAGTTTCTCTTACGCCGCCATCGGCAGCGGATCGAACTCCACCGCCAGGCGGTAGCCGATGCCGCTCGGGTCGCAGCGGATGACTCGGCCGAAGGCGTCCCAGCCGCGGTTGGTGCCTTGCGGGGGGAAGAAGACGCTCAGCCGCTCGCCGGCTTTGATCGCGATGTTGCTGATCGCGCTCAGGCCGCCCAGCGAAAGGTCGCGGAGTGCCAAACTCAGGTGCGGGTTCTGGCGAGCTTCGATGCTGTGATCCATGCGCTTGCTCTCAACGCGGGCGTGAATTTCCTTCCGCGGAAAGACGCGACGCTCGGCCCCCTGGGCTTCCATAAACGGACTTGGCATTTTGAGAACCGCGACCATATTGCACACTCCTGATATGCTGTGCTCTGTACTTTGATCTGATCGACCACTACAGCGTTAGAGTTTACCCATTGTGTTATTTTGATTTATCGGAACAGGCGCGATCATGGCGGTAGGAAAAGTGTATTTAGTTGGTGCCGGCCCGGGCGATCCGGGGCTCATCACCGTTAAAGGGGCGAGATTATTGGCACTGGCCGATGTCGTGGTCTACGACTACCTGGCTAATCCGCGGTTACTGGCGCACGCGCCGACCGCGCAAAAAATATACGTCGGCAAGCAGGCGGCCAGTCACTCGATGACGCAGGAGCAGATCAATGCCGTGCTGATCGAGCACGGATTGGCGGGAAAAAACGTAGTCCGATTAAAAGGCGGCGACCCGTTCATCTTCGGACGCGGCGGTGAAGAATGCCTGGCGCTTTCGCAAGCCGGCGTTCCGTTCGAGGTCGTCCCCGGCATCACCGCGGCCATCGCCGGGCCGGCCTACGCGGGCATTCCCGTCACGCACCGCGACTTCAACTCCTCTTTCACGTTCATCACCGGCCACGAAAAAGAAGAGGAGTATAAGGACGAAGAATCCAAAGCCCGCGGCGCGGCTGCGGGATCTTCCGATCTCGACTGGACATCAATCGCCAAGCTGCCTTGCATCGCGTTCTACATGGGCGTGAAATCGCTCCCGCGGATCTGCGCGAAACTGATCGAGCACGGCATGAATCCCGCGACGCCTGCCGCGACCATCCGCTGGGGCACGATGCCCAAGCAGCAAACGGTCGTTGCGACGCTCGACACGCTGCCCGCACAAGTCGCCGCCGCCGGGCTGAAGCCGCCGGCGATCACGATCATCGGCCAGGTCGTCTCGCTCCGGCAGAGCATGAACTGGTTCGAGACGCGGCCGCTGTTCGGCCAGACGATCGTCGTCACCCGCACGCGCCAGCAGGCGAGCGAACTCTCCACGCAGCTCGAAGATCTAGGCGCGAACGTGATCGAAGCACCCACGATCGAAATCGGCGAGCCCGCCGACTGGTCAGCGGTGGACGCCTCGCTGCGCCGCGCCGACGAGTACAACTGGATCATCTTCACCAGCGCCGCCGGTGTGACGGCGACGAAAAACCGCCTCCTCGCGATCGGCCAAGACGTCCGCGCCTTCGGCCACGCGAAAATCGCCGTCATCGGCAGCGCCACCGCCGCCGCCGTCCGCGAACAACTCGGCCTGCGGGTCGATCTCTGCCCGCCATCCTTCGTCGCCGAGGCCCTGGCCGAGGAACTCGTAAAACTCGGCGTGGCCGGCAAAACATTCCTGCTCCTGCGGGCCGACATCGCAAGACCGCTCCTCCGCGAGCGCCTGCAGGAAGCCGCCGCCGCGGAAGTGAACGATGTCCCCGTCTACGAAACCCGCCCCGCCACCGGTTTGCCGGCCGAACTCCTCACCGCCCTGGCCGCGAAAGAAGTGACAGCCGTCACCTTCACCAGCAGCAGCACCGCGAAAAACCTCGCCGCGTTGCTCGGCCCGGATTACCGCGAGAAATTAGCCGACATAAAAATCATCAGCATCGGCCCGATCACGTCGCAGACGCTGATCGATTTAGGATTGCCGCCGACGGTCGAGGCGAAGGTGTTTAATATCGTGGGGCTGGTGAAGTCCCTCACGGAATCCGCACCCAAGCGCTCATGAGTTCCGCTGCCGAACAAATTCGAGATTCATTCATCGAGCATCGGATCGGGCGATCGTTTCAGGTCGGCGCCTTTGTCGACTGCTTGATCGCGCTTTGCGAGCAACACACTTGGATTTCCGGCCGCGCGGTTCGAGCAGACGCAATCGAATTCACTGCCGGTGACGGGAGCAATACGCAGATAGAACTCCAAAACGCCAGAGGCATATTTCGAGCGACGTGTGCTCGGCTGGCGACATTCGCTCACGAGCATGGGGGTGTTCCGGTTGAACTCTACGGCGGCAATCATCAAATCCCGTTTCCTTGCGCCAACGACCCAGGCGAACGATTATCGCTCGTCTTCACTAACACGACCCGCCAGCAGACGTTTCGGATCGAAAGGATTCGACGCGATTGAGCATTCTGCGTTATTACTGTGATTTCTTGCCGTCTTTAGCGGTTGCCGATAGCCTCCCCTCCATGGGCTTCCTCTCCGGCGTTTTGGTCGGCCTGCTCGGCTCGGCTGTCGTCAGTGGGATCGTCGCGGCGATCTATTATCGTCGGTACGATCGGCTGCAGCGGCGCGCGCTGCAGGCGGAGCGGCTTGCGGAGCTCGGCACGCTTACCGGCGGGCTGGCGCATGAAATTAAAAATCCGCTCTCGACCGTGCAGCTTAATCTGCAATTGCTGCAGGAAGATCTGGATCCCTCGCAGCCGGCCCACTCGCGGCTGATCAAGCGGCTCTCGACCGTGCGTCGGGAAACGTCGCGGCTTAAGGATATTCTCGACGATTTTCTCCGCTTCGCCGGCAAGCTGGAGATCGAGCGCAAGCCGGTGGAGCTCGGCGAGATGCTCGAGGAGCTGGTCGATTTTTTCTCGCCGCAGGCGCAGCTCCAGCGCGTGCAGCTTCGGCTGAAGGAGCCCGACGAGCCGCTGGTGGCGCCGATCGATCAGCGGCTGATCAAGCAGTCGGTGCTGAACCTGATGATCAACGCCGCCCAGGCGATCGGCGAACGTGGCGGGGAGATCATGCTCTCCGTCCGCCGCGACGGGCGGTACGCGGTGATCGACGTGATCGACACCGGCCCGGGCATCGCCGCCGACGTGCTGGACCAAATCTTCAACGCCTACTACTCCACCAAGCGCGGCGGCACGGGGCTCGGCCTGGCGATCACCAAGCGCATCGCCGAAGAACACGGCGGGCGGATCGAAGTGGAAAGCGAAATCGGCAAGGGGACGGCGTTTTCAATCTTTCTGCCGCTGGATCCGGCCGAAGAGAAATGAACACAGAGACACAGAGGCACAGAGAAAGCGCAGAGTAATGCCCAATTGATTTTTCCTCGCTTTCTCTGTGCCTCTGTGTCTCTGTGTTCAATCCCGCATTCTTGTGATCGCCATTTCGTGTTCTTCGTGACTTCGTGGTAAATTCCCGCTCCTGATTATGCCCGATACGAAATCCTCCATCCTGGTCGTCGACGACGAGCGCGAACACGCTGACGTGATGAGCGAAGCCCTTTCGCGCCTCGGCCATCGCACGGAGCTGGCCTACAACCTCGCCGAGGCCAAGGCCAAGCTGGAGAAAAAGAAATTCGACGTGATCGTGACCGACCTGATGATGGACGGCCGGCGCGACGGGCTGGAAGTGCTGCGGCTGAGCAAGGATCTCCATCCCGCGCCGCCGGTGGTGCTCGTCACCGCCCATGCAGATATTCCCACCTGCAAGCAGGCGCTCAACGAAGGCGCTTACGATTACATCGAAAAGCCGCTCGATCTGGATTACTTTCGCGCCCAGGTCAACCGCGCGGCCGAGAGGGCGGAGCTGGCGAAGCAGAACCAGATTTTGCAGGAACAGATCATCGACTCGGCCGGGTTCGAAGGAATCATCGGCACGAGCGCGGTGATGCAGAAGGTCGTTCAAACCGCCCGGCAGGTGGCGAACAGTGACATCCCCGTGCTGATCATGGGCGAAAGCGGCACGGGCAAGGAGCTCGTCGCCCGGGCGATCCACAACAACAGCAAACGCCGCAAGCAGCGGCTTGTAACGCTCAACTGCGCCGGCCTGAGCGAATCGATTCTGGAAGACGAACTCTTCGGCCACGTGAAGGGCGCGTTCACCGGCGCACAGAGCGACCGTGAAGGCCGCTTCGAGCACGCCGACGGCGGCACGCTCTTTCTCGACGAGATCGGCGACATGCCCGCCGCCATGCAGGCCAAGCTGCTGCGCGTTTTGGAGAACGGCGAAGTCGTCCGCCTCGGCAGCAACGAGCCGATCCAGGTAGACGTGCGGATCATCAGCGCGACCAATCGCAACCTCGACGAGATGGTGGCCGAGCGAACGTTCCGCGAGGATTTATTCTTCCGCATTAAGGGCGCGACGATCTTCATCGCGCCGCTCCGCGAGCGCCGCGAAGATATCCCGCTGCTGATCCACTATTTCCTGCAACAGTCGGCCGAGAAATACGGCAAGCACATTGAAGGATTGCAGCCCGAAGTCCAGCAGATGCTGATGGCCAACGGCTGGCGGGGAAACGTGCGGCAACTGAAGAACGCGATCGAAAACATGATCGTGATGGCGACTGGCCCGCAGCTCACGATCGACACGCTGCCGGCCGACATCCGCCCCAAGCCGACCGACACCCCCGGAGGCATGACCAACCTCGTCGGCATCAGCATCACGCAGGCGGAAAAGGAACTGATCCGCAACACGCTGAAGCTCGTCAACGGCAACCGTGAGCAGGCCGCCAAAATTTTGGACATCGGCGAGCGGACGCTGTATCGCAAGATCAAAGAATACGATTTGAATTGATCGTCAATCGCTCTCCCGGAGGCACGCGATGGAATTCTCCGACCCCTGGCTCGCCGCAGCGAAGAAAAAACTCCTCGCCAACAAAGCGATGTACGAGCAGGCGATGGCCCAGCTGAGCGACGAAGAGCTGCGCCGGCGGCCCGGGCCGGGGTTCAATTCGGTCGCAACGATCGTGCAACACGTGGCGGGCAATCTGGTCAGCCGCTTCACCGATTTCCTTGCGACCGACGGCGAGAAACCGAACCGCAACCGGGAAGGGGAATTTCAGGATTGGCCCGGCTCACGCGAAGAGTTGATGCAGCGCTGGGAGCTCGGCTGGTCGATCCTGATCAACGCCTTGGATTCCCTCCAAGCGGCCGACATAAATAAAACGATCTACATCCGCGCGCAACCGCACACCGTCCCCGAGGCGGTGCTACGCTCGGTCGATCACATCGGCTGGCATCTTGGGCAGATTCTGTACATCTCGCGGATGGTCTGCTCAAAGGAATGGAAGTATCTGACGGTCGCCCCGGGAACGTCCGCTGATTTCAACAAGGCCGCAGGTCTGTCGGCCGACGATCGGAGAAAACCATGAGCAGCCCTTTCCACATCGGCCACGGCTACGATCTACACCGCCTGCAGGACGGCGGCGTGCTCATGCTCGGCGGAGTGAAGGTGGCTGACGGCATCAGCCCGGTCTCCCACAGCGACGGCGACGTGGTGATTCATGCGCTGGTCGATGCGATCCTCGGCGCGCTCGGCCGGGGCGATATCGGAGAGCATTACCCGAACACCGACGCACGATGGAAAGACGCCCCGAGCATTAAATTTCTGCAGGACGTCGTGCTGCTGGCGATGAACGATGAATGGCGAATCGCCAACGCCGACATCACCATTCTTGCAGAGCGCCCGAAGCTGCAGCCGTTCAAGCCGAAGATGGTCGACCTCCTCACCGGCGTGCTGCGTGCCCCGGTGAACATCAAGGCCGGCACGAACGAAGGCGTAGACGCCATCGGCCGCGGCGAAGCGATCGCGGCGCACGCGGTTGTGTTGCTCCAGCGCGTGGTGTGACTAGAATCAGTTTCTGATTTGCAATTTGCGATTTGCAATTTGCAATTGAAACCCGGTCCATCCATTTGCAAATTGCAAATTGGAGATTGCAAATTCCCATGAGCCTTCGCATCTACAACACCCTCTCCAAGCAAAAAGAACTCTTCGCACCGGTGAAGCCGGGAAAAGTCGGCATGTACCTGTGCGGGCCTACCGTGTACAAGCCGCCGCACATCGGGCACATGGTCGGGCCGGTGATTTTTGATGCGATCAAGAGATACCTGGCCTACAAGGGTTACGCGGTGACGTGGGTCGTCAACATTACCGATGTCGACGACAAAATCATCGAGCGCGGCAAAGAGCTGAGCAAGCCGTGGGAAGAAGTCGCGGAAGTTGCGACGAAACAATATCTCGATTGCCTGGCCCTGCTCGGCGTGGACACGATTGACAAATTCCCCAAGGCCAGCGAACACATCGCCGAAATTCTCGACATGGCGCAGAAGCTGATCGACAAGGGATTCGCCTACGCCGCCGACGGCAACGTGTGGTTTGAAGTCGGCAAAGATCCTGATTACGGCAAGCTCTCCAACCGCAAGGTGGAAGACCAGGAGGCCGGCACGCGCGATCTCACCGGCGGCGGCAAGCGCGATCCGGCCGACTTCGCGCTCTGGAAAGCCGCGAAAAAGGGCGAGCCTTCGTGGCCATCCCCTTGGGGCGACGGGCGGCCGGGCTGGCACATCGAGTGCTCCGCCATGAGCCTCAAATACCTCGGCGAAACCTTCGATATCCACGGCGGCGGGATGGATCTGATGTTTCCGCACCACGAAAACGAACTCGCCCAATCCGAATGCTGCAGCGGCAAGCAGTTCGTGAAATTCTGGCTGCACAACGGCCTGACGCGCATCGCCACCAAGGCCGCCGGTGGTGAGCTCAAGCAGGAAAAGATGAGCAAGTCGCTCGGCAACACGCTCGATCCCGTCGCGCTCGTGGACGAACACGGGGCCGAGTTCATCCGCTACCTGCTCCTCAGCACGCACTACCGCAGCCCGATCGATTTTTCCGACGACACGATCACCTCCACCAAAAAAGGTTTAGCGGTCTTCCAGCGATTGTTCGAGCGCATCGAGCGGCTCACCGGCAAGAAAACCAACGAGCTCGGCCCCGACATGGACGTTCACGCCAGCGCCATGCTCGAAACCGACCACGCCCCGTTCGCCCGCGCCGTGCTCGGGTTGAAGATGAAGTTCCTGGAAATGATGGACGACGATTTCAACACCGCCGGCGCGATCGCCGTGCTGCACGAGCTGGCCGGCGAAATCAACGGGCACATCGAGAAGCACCAGATCGAAAAGAGCAAAGCCGTCGAGCTGACCGCCCACGTGCTGGCGGCCACTTCCACGCTGCGGAACATCGGAGCGGTGATAGGCCTGTTCAGAATCACCCCCGCCGCCACCGGCAGCAGCAAAGACGCCGGGCTGCTCGACGCGGTGATGGGCCTGATGATCCAACTCCGCAAAGACGCCCGGGCCAGCAAGAATTTCGCGCTAGCCGACGCGATTCGCGACGGGCTGACGAAGCTCGGCGTGACGCTCGAAGACAGGCCGGACGGCACGGGATGGCGGAAGGGGTAGCGGAAGATGACGGTTCCCCTGGCGGAGAATTTCGACGCGATTTATTTCTTGATCGTCAAACCCGTGATCGGGATCGCTCTGTTATTCGCCACCCTGTTGGCTCTGATCGGCTCGATCGATATTCCATACGCCCCACCAAAAAGTTGGAGCTTCTGGATCACGATTATCGTCCTGGCCGGCGGGTCGGCGTGGTGTTTTCTCACGATGTTTCGATAGTACGCGGCGGAAATAAATGAACACAGAGACACAGAGACGCAGAGAAAACCAGATTTCTTTTCTTCTCTGCGTCTCTGTGTCTCTGTGTTCATTTTTCCGCGTTTAATCCATGAAGATCCTCGGCATCGATCCCGGCCTGCAGCTCACCGGTTACGGCGTGATCGAGTATCACCCCGCCAAACCCAAGCTCATCGACGCCGGCGTGATCCGGCTTAAGCCGAAAACGCCGATCGCCGAGCGGCTGATCGAGTTGGAGCACGAGCTCGACGAGATCATCCAGGAACACAAGCCGGCTGCGTGCGCGGTGGAGCAGCTTTACTCTCACTACGCGCACCCGCGCACGGCGATCCTCATGGGCCATGCCCGCGGCGTGATTCTGCTCGTCGCGCAGCGGCACGGCGTGGCGATCCACGAATTCGCCGCCAACCGAGTCAAGCAATCCCTCACCGGTCACGGCCATGCGGGAAAATCGCAGATGCAACGCGCGATCATGGCGACGTGGAACCTCGCCAAGCCGCCCGAACCGCCGGACGTGGCGGACGCGCTGGCAATCGCGCTCTGCTGCGGCCGGGCGATGGCCTAATTGCCGTTTTCAATCGCTTGCAATTGCAGGATCGAAACGCGAGACTTTTTGCGTTCCGTCGACGCACGCGGTCAGCCAATCCATTGAGCAACCATTCAGCCACAAACTCGCCCGAGGACGAAACGCAATCCGCGCTCGTACCCGACCCAACGCTCCCCGGCCGATCGAGCAAACACTATCGCTCGCTGGACGGCCTGCGCGGCGTGGCAATTCTGTCGGTGCTGGCGTTTCATGGCTTTTTGCCGATGCACTGGAAATCGCCCACCGGCGCCGTCCTGGTTCACCTGCCGCTCGCAGGCTGGTCGGGCGTTGATTTGTTTTTCGTCCTTTCGGGTTTTCTCATCACCGGTATTTTGATCGACTCGCGCAGCTCCAGCCGCTTTTTTAAAAACTTTTACGCCCGCCGGATGCTGCGAATCTTTCCGATCTACTATTTGTTTCTCGCCGTCATGCTGATCATCCTGCCACGACTAAAGCCGTTTAACACGCCGGACTTGCAGGCGCTGCTGCATTACCAGGGATGGATGTGGACCTACCTGACCAACATTGGATTCATCGTCCATCAAAAAGCATGGGCATCGCCGGACTGGCTGGATATGAATCACCTGTGGTCGCTGGCCGTCGAAGAGCAATTTTATATTTTCTGGCCGCTGGTGGTGTTCTTTATTTCGCGCCGTTCGCTCAAAACGGCGTGCGGGCTGCTGATCGTTTTATCGTTGGCCGCGCGATGTACGTTGTGGCTGTTGCACCAGCGCAACGGGGCGATCTACTTCCCCACGTTCTGCCGACTCGACGGCGTGGCGATGGGCGCTCTGGCAGCGATTTTAATTCGCGAGCGTTCGGCGGCGGAGGTTTCGCGGCTCGCAAAGCGGTGCGCCTTGATTGCCGGCGCGATGGTCGTTGCCGTCATCGTATGGCGACGCGGCTGGGTCTTCACGGATTCGCCGACCGTTGTGTTCGGCGTATCGGCCGTCAGCTTTTTCTCGATGGCGATGCTGCTCCTTGCGATTGAACCGACAGGCACGCTGGCGCGCCTGCTCACCTGGCGGCCGCTCCGGGAGATCGGCAAGTACAGCTACGCATTGTACCTGTTCCATGCGCCACTCCGGGCCCCGCTGGCGTCACTCGTGTCGCCCGACCTTCTTGCCAGCTCCTGTCACTCAGAAGTCGTCGGCTACACGTTGTTTGTCATCCTGTTCGGCACGATTTCTTTCGTCGCAGCCGTTATTTCTTGGCATCTGTTTGAAAAACACTGGCTGAAGCTCAAACGCCATTTCGATTACATGCCGCCCTCATTGCCGCAAAAAGCAGTCGTCGGCCCGGGCCAGGGCTAGTCGGTCGGGTGTGCGCGGTTTTGATGAGTCTGTAAGAATGTCGCTGACTCGGTTACCCTACTCGCCAGATGATTTCCGCCATTACCGGTGAACTCAAGCGAGTCGACGACGAGCGCGCCCACGTGCTGGCCGGGCCGATGTTGTTTGAGTTGCTCGTGCCGGCCGTCGATGTGCTGGAGCTGCAGGCGATGCTGAACGAGCAGGTCACGCTCCACACGATTTTGCACCTGCAAGGCGACGGCAACAGCTTCGAGCCGCAGCTCATCGGCTTCCTGCGGATGGAAGACAAGCGATTTTTCGAGCGGTTCATCACCGTCAAAGGCATCGGCCCGAAGACGGCGCTGCGGGCGCTCACCGTGCCGATCGCCCAGATCGCTCACGCAATCGAAACGAAGGACACGCGCCCGCTCACGCAGCTCAAAGGCATCGGCAAGCGCACGGCCGAGCTGATCGTGGCGGAATTGGCGGGAAAAGTCGGCTCGTTCGTGACGACCGGCATCGGCCCGGTGAAATCGACGGCAACAACGAAGTACTCCGCCGAAGACGAAGCCGCTATCGCCGTGCTGGCCAGCCCGCAGATGGGCCTCCGCCGGCCCGACGCGGAGCGGCTGCTGCTTCGCGTGAAGGAATCGAACCCGAAACTGAAGACAGCGGATGAACTCGTGCCGGAAATGTTGCGGCAGCATTCACTACGAGGATAGATGGCGTTAGGCGTTAGTAGTCAGGCGTTAGGAAACTCAGCAGCAATCCCTAACGCCTAACTACTAACGCCTAACGCCTAACGCCATGGCAAGAGAACGAATCATTTCCGGCGAGTCCTCCCCCGACGACGACGCGCCCGTCAACTTCGCCCTGCGCCCGCTGAAGTTCGAGCAGTACATCGGCCAAGAGCCGCTTATCCGCAAGCTGAAGATCGCCGTAAGCGCCGCCGTCGGGCGCGGCGAGCCGGTGGAGCATATTTTATTGCACGGGCCACCGGGGCTCGGGAAGACGACGCTGGCGCACGTGATCGCGAATGAAGTCGGCGCCCGGGTGCATGTCACCAACGGGCCGGCGTTGACGAAGGGCGCGGATCTTAACGGCATTTTGAATCGCCTGGAACGCGGCGACGTGCTCTTCATCGATGAAATCCACCGCCTGCCGGTCGTGGTCGAGGAATGCCTCTACTCGGCCATGGAGGATTTCAAGATCGATTTTACGGTCGATTCCGGCATGCACGCGCGGACGATCACGATCCCCGTCAAGCCATTCACGCTCATCGGCGCGACCACGCGGCTCGGCCTTTTGACAGGTCCGATGCGCGGGCGCTTCGGCATCGCCGAGCATATCGAATTTTACTCGCCGGCCTCGCTGCACGAGATTTTGAAAGCCAACGCGAAGCTCCTCAAGCTCAAGGCCGAGGACGCGGCCCTCTCCGAGCTCGCCATGCGCAGCCGCGGCACGCCGCGCGTCGCCAATCGCCTGCTCCGGCGCGTCCGCGACTTCGCCGCCGTCGAAAGCAACGGCCAGCTCACGCTCGCCACCGTGAAAAAATCCCTCGAGCTCGAAGGCATCGACGACAAGGGCCTCGACGAGCAGGACCGCGTCTTCCTCCGCACGATCATCCAGATCTACAACGGCGGCCCGGTAGGAATCGAGGCGGTGGCGGCCACCATGGGCGAAGAGCGCGACACGCTGGAAGACGTGATCGAGCCGTACCTGCTGCAGACGGCGCTGATCACCCGCACTCGCCAGGGCCGCCGCGTGACCAAGACGGCGTACGACCACCTGAAGCTCAAGTGGCAACCGCCGGCGGAGACGGGCGAAGGATTATTCAATGCGTAGTTTGGCGATTGTTGCGATGATCTTCGTGCTAAGCGGATGCGGAGTCAGCTTGATAACGCACGAAATCACCGGGCAAGAACTATACGAAAAGGATCGTACCAGCATGCACGGATCGTTCATCAACAGCTACTACTACAAGGGCTCGGATTCAAAGTACCACTATTTCCATGTTGCGGAGATGATGGACGAAAACAATTATCGCATCCCGCTCAACGACCTGAATATTGAGCGACCGACGCCATATACAAGTGACAAGATCAAGTGGCAGAAAATGAGGATCTGGAGTGACGTCGACGACAAAGTAGTAGCCGTCCCTGAAAGTGAAATAAACCATGCGTACATGGTTTACCCCACCACCGTTCCGTCAACGCAGCCGTACGTTACCGCACGATAGGCAGTGTGTTGGAGAAATAGGTCATGCGGAGTTTTGCAGGATTGATCATTTTGCTCGCCGTCGCCGGCTGTACGCAGACGATCACGCAGCATGAGCTAGCCGTGATGCAGGCCCGCGCCGTTCCGCTGGCCGACATCGGATCAGCGCCGTCGGTCTACCAGCCGCGAGGCAATGAGCTGTGGTACATGGGAACCGAAGACGGATACGACTACTATCATTATTTCGATCGCAGCGGCACGTTTCCGAAGGAAGACAACTACCGCGTCCCCGCCGCCGTGCCCGCACGCGAGCAGTTCGCGTTCACCACGAACCATAATCACTGGCGGCCGATCTATGCGCAGGCGCGGGAGGCAGAAGTTCCGCTGCCGACCACTTCGCCGACCAAGTTTGATTCGAAGGATTTCCACCTGTGAGCCGTGAAATGGGAGCCAACATGCGAAACATCACGATGATCGGAATCTTCTGCTGCCTGGCCGCGGCCGGGTGCACGGGCACGAAAATTTCCGAGGTGACGTTGCAGGCAATGGAATTCCAATCGATCGCTCCCCCGGCCGGCGCCCTGCCGGATTCCCCAATGCCTGAATTGTGGTACGTCGGCAGCCGTGTGCTGTACGACTATTATTGCTTTATCGACTATCAACCCACGTCTGCAGGGTTTGTTCGTCGTGAGACGATTTACCACGTCGCCAAGTCCGATGACGAAAATTCGAACTTCTTCCCGATCACACGTTTCTATTACACGACGGATCGCTCGAAATGGGTGAAATACGAGAAGAACTTTTCCCACAATAATACCAGTAATCCCTCGGGCCCAACGCTGGACGACCTCCACCAATGACCACCGCCGCCATCCACATCCGCCCCGCTAAGCCCGCCGACGTTGCGACGATCGCGTCGTTCAACATCGCCATGGCGTGGGAGACGGAAAAGCTCCGCCTCGACGCGTACACGCTCGAGCACGGGGTACAGGCGGTGCTGGCCGACGGGGCGAAGGGGCATTACTTCGTCGCGGAAATCGCCGGCGCGGTGGCCGGGTGTTTGATGGTCACGCACGAATGGTCCGACTGGCGCAACGGCGATATCTGGTGGATCCAGAGCGTGTTCGTCTCGCCGTCGCACCGCCGCAAGGGCGTGTTCGCTGCGATGTACCGGCACGTTGTATCGCACGCCCGCGAAAAAGGCGTCGTGGCGATTCGGCTGTACGTGGAGCACGATAACGCGGCCGGCAAAGCAACTTACCTCAAGCTCGGCATGTCAGGCACGCATTACGATGTGATGCAGCAGGATTTGTAGAACGGCGTGGATTGATCGCAGTTGTTTAGCCGTCCCGCGTGCGGGGCGCGTTGGCGAAACTCGCCCCGCACGCGCGGCGGCTAAACAATTGAACTAGTTTTTCGGCGCCGACGTTTCCACCGTCGGCAATTCCCTATTACGCCGCGTCCCCACCCAGATCACCAGCGCGATGATCGGCAGCGCCCAGATCAGGCTCACCTTCGCCGGGCCGAGACCAAGGCCGCCGCGGGAATGACCTTCGGACATCCAATCCGCAAACGAAGCGCCCAGCGGCCGGGTGAGGATGTACGCGACCCAGAAGCAGAGCACTTCGCTCAGGCCGAGAAAATGGTACGCGACCAGCGGCACGAGGATCATCGCGAAAAACAAGAACCCTGAACCGAGATAGCCAAGGTGAAGCGTCGTCGCGGTGAGATCGCCGGCGGCCGTGCCGAGGATGAATGTCAGCAACACGGTGGCCCAATAGAACGACTCGCGGCGTCGGCTGAAAATGCTGTGGATCGAGAGCGTGCCTTCCGTCTTCCACCACGCCATCAGCACGGCGGCGACGAGCGCGCTGAAGAGCGCGGTCGAAATCACCAGCGACAGGTGGAAGCGAAAATCGATCACGTCCGCCACCATCGTGCCGAAGACGGCGACGAGGATCACGACCATCCAATACCGGCCGGCGTGGTATCGGCGGGAAAGAATCTGCACCAGCACCGCCGCCGCCAGCGCCAGCCCGACGGCCGCCTCGGCCACGCCGCGGTGCTTCGAGTGGAGAAGGAAGTCCGAAGTCGTTTCGCCCATGCCGGTGGTGAGGATTTTGATGATCCAGAAAAACGCAGTCGCCGCCGGAACCTTCGAGGCAGTGGCCACGGGCGGTTCATCTTCGAACGGAATGGGAAGACTGATTGCTTGCATCGCTACACCTATTATCGCCGCGTGGTGACCGGGACTTTGATCATATTGTCCACGAGGAAGCCTAAGTAAGGCGGCGGAGGTTACGGAACGATGATGCGGCGGCTCGTGCGGCGTTTCTGCACTACTGGCTGGCAACGTTTGTGAGATATCCAACCGCCGCCGTAGTGGCGGCCACTCGATCGGGCAACTCGACCGGATCGATCGTGATCCACCCGTGATAGCCGGCGGCATCGAGGTTCGCGAGCAGGTGCGGCCAATCGACGCTCCCCTGCCCGATGATCGCCGGCCGGGTGCGATGGCCGGCGCCGAGGACGGCATCGCGGGCGCGGACGTGGCGGATGTACGGGCCGACGCGGTCGAAGGTTTTATCGAGGTCGGCGGCGTCGCGGAGTAGCGCCACCGGATCGAGATCGAGCCCGAACCACGGGCAGCTCGCGGCGGCGATCGTCCGTTCGACTGCGGCGATACTCGCCAGCTCGCTTCGGAACGCGAGCATCACGCCGTACCGATCGGCACGGCGGCCGAGTTCGAACATCACCGGGTCCAAGTGCGAGATGAACGCCAGATCCGCCGGCGATTGCGCTGCCTCCGGCTCGGCGGCGGGGGCGTCGTCCCACGTCGGCAGAAGAATCAGGCCGGCCATGTCGGGCGTGACTTTCGGTTTCTCGATCGCGATTTTCAGCGGCGACGGCAGCGGGCCGAGCTCTACGCACACCAGCGGCGCGGCGAGTCCCTTCGCGGTGTCCATTGCTTTTTCGATTCGCGAGAGTTGCTGATCGACGTCGCTCTTTTGCGAGAGCCCGTGTTGACCTAAGTCGACACGGAGTCCCACGATCTGGCGATCGTGGCTACGCAGGATTTGCTGGAATTCCCGTCGGCCCGTTTGCGAGAGTTCGGGGAGCGAGAGCGATGGCGTGTACGCGTCGAACAGCACGCCCTGCACGCCGAGCGTGCGAGCCATCTCCGCGATGCGGCGCGGATCGCTCGACAGCGCCGAAGCGGCCACCGCTAATTTTAACGCTACGTTCGCCAAGACTTCTCCGGTTTAACGCGCTCGACAGGCTAACCGCGTTGGGCACGCACGCAAGTTATTCTCTACTCGCCTCGGCATGCCTCGGCGCGTACAATTCCCAGACTTATGCCAGACAACACTTACGACCTCATCGTCATCGGCGCCGGCCCCGGCGGATACGTCGCCGCGATTCGCGCGGCCCAGCTTGGAATGAAAGTCGCCTGCGTCGAGAAGCAATACCTCGGCGGCACTTGCCTGAACGTCGGGTGCATTCCCAGCAAGGCGCTGCTTGATTCGTCCGAGCGGTACTACGCCGCGAAAAATCAGTTCGCCAAGCACGGGATCAACGTCGGCTCGCTCTCGATCGACCTGGCCAAAATGATGGCCCGCAAGGACTCGGTCGTGAAAAGCCTTACCGACGGCGTGGGCTTCCTCTTCAAGAAGAACAAGGTCGACCACCTGCCCGGCCTGGGCACGATTACCGCGCCCAATACCGTGCAAGTCGCGACGGCCGACGGCAAAATCACCTCGCACACCGCGAGCAAAATCCTCATCGCCACCGGCAGCGCACCGGCGGCGGTTCCTGCGCTGCCGTTTGATGGCGTGAATATTCTTTCCTCGACTGAAGCGATCGCGCTCAAGGAAATCCCGAAGAAGCTCCTCGTCGTCGGCGGCGGGTACATCGGCGTGGAGCTTGGTTCGGTATGGAATCGCCTCGGCAGCGAAGTGCTGACCGTGGAATTCCTCGCCGGCATTTTGCCCGCGTCGGATCGTGAGTGCGCGAACGCCCTGCAGAAAATGCTCGAGAAACAGGGCATTAAATTCAAGTTCAACACCGGCGCCACCGGCGCGAAAATCGAAGGCGGCAAGGTCAAAGTCAGCTGGAAGAGCGGCGAAAAGACCGGCGAGGAAGTCGTCGACAAGGTGCTCGTCTGCGTCGGTCGCAAGCCGGTGACGGACAAGCTCGGCATTGAGCACGTGGGCGTGGCGACCGACAAGAAAGGCTTCGTCATCGTCGACGAGCATTTCCAGACCAGCGTGAAAGGCATCTACGCGATCGGCGATTCCATCGGCGGGATCATGCTCGCCCACAAGGCCGAAGAAGAAGGCACCGCCGCGGTGGAACTGATGGCCGGCAAGGCCGGCCACGTGAACTACGCCGCCTGCCCCGCCGTCGTTTACACGCACCCGGAGCTTGCGTCGGTCGGCCTGACCGAAGAGCAGGCGAAGGAGCGCGGCGAGATCAAGGTCGGCAAGTTCCCCTTCATCGCCAACGGCCGAGCCAAGGGCATGGACGAGACCGACGGCTTCGTCAAGATGATCGCCGACGCCAAGACCGATCGCATTCTCGGCGTGCACATCCTCGCAGCCCACGCCAGCGACATGATCGCCGAGTGCGTGGTCGCGATGGAATTCGCCGCGAGTTCCGAAGACGTGGCCCGGTCGTTCCATGCTCACCCCACGCTGCCCGAAGCGATTAAGGAAGCGGCGATGGCAGTGGAGAAGCGCGCGATTCACATGTAAATGATGCGTATTGCTCCGCACGGTTACCAAACGCGTTATCGTCATCCTGAGGTATTCCGAAGGATCTGGCCGACCTACTTTGGACGCCAGATCCTTCGGAATACCTCAGGATGTCGAGCGACTTTTTTATTTTATTCAAACCGGCCTGAACCCTCGTCCCGGAATTTCTCCCGCGTTTGACCGATAATATCCCGATACAAATCCGTCCGCCGCTTGAGGAGTTCTCCGCAATTAACCGCATGATCGTCTCTGCCGATGTAGACAGCATGTCAGCCGTGCGAACGCCGTCTAAACCGAGCCGCATCACAACGAACTTCACGGTTCCATTCGTGAACTCCGTGAAGAACGTCTTCAAAAAAATGGTGAAGGTCGACACGGTCATCGGCGAGCCGCGCGAGAAATCGGTTGATGAGCCTTCGCACGACGTGTCGGCGATCATCGGCATGTCCGGCGACGTCATCGGCACGGTGGTCGTGAGTTTCGACCAGGAAGCCGCGATCAAGCTGGTCGAGGCGTTCGCTTCTGAAAAGGTCGATCCCGCCAGCCCCGATTTTGCCGACGCGATCGGCGAATTGGCGAACATGATCGCCGGCGGCGCGAAGAAAGATCTGGGCGTGATGGTGGACATCACCGTCCCGAGCGTGGTGATCGGCAAAGGCCATCACATCGCCCGGCTGAAAAATGCCGCGTGCCTGGTGATCCCGTGCAGCACGCCGGCCGGCACGTTTTCCATCGAGGTCAGTCTGAAGCAGCACCATTGACGTGAGGCGGATGTTTATGAAGGTCCTTTTGGTCGACGACTCCAAGACGATGCGCAGCATCCAGAAGAAAATTCTGGAACAGCTCGGCGACGTCGAATTCTCCGAGGCCGGCGACGGCGTGGAGGCGCTGGCCATCCTCGCGGGCGCTCCCGGCGCGTACGGGCTGATCATGATCGACTGGAACATGCCCAACATGGACGGCATCACCCTCGTGCACAAAATCCGCGAAACCGACAAGAAAACCCCGCTCGTGATGGCCACCACCGAAGCAGAAAAAACCCGCGTGCTCGAAGCGATCCGCGCCGGCGTGAACAATTACGTGGTGAAGCCCTTCACACCCGAGTTGCTGATGGAAAAAGTAAAAGCCACCATGACGCGGATGAAAGCCGCTGCGTAGCGAAGTTTCTTCGGAAACGTAGTGGAGTCGAAATGCTTCCGTAGCCGCGAACGCGAGTTCGCGGTTTCGAAGTTTTAACGCAAGACCCCGAACTGGCGTTCGTGGCTACGACAAGAACGCGGCGACGCGACCGGGGGCAGGACGGAATTATCTTGGCAGACCATGCCGCCAATCCCTCGGCCGACTACGACATTCGCGTGGCTGAAGACCAGCTTGCGGCCACCGTGCGAATCGAACCGGGCGGGCTGATCGATCCCGACCACCTCATCCAGCAACTCACCCGCGCCGGAATCCATTTCATCGACCACGCCACCATCACCGCCGCCGCGGAAGCGCTGCGCCAGGCGGCGAAACCTCGCGAAGAAAACGCTGCCGATGTAGCCGGCGCTGCTGATCGACCCAAAGCAGAAGGCGTCACGCTCGTCGTCGCCCGCGGGCAGCCGATGGTGGAGGACGAGCCGGAGAAGCTCACGAAGATCGACCCGGCCCCGCCCGCCGATCCGCCCGCCAGCCACTACGAGCGCATCCGCCTCGTCACCGTTCAGCCGAAGGAGGCGATCGCGTCGATCACGCCGATGGTGAAGGGCCATGATGGTGTTGACGTGTTCGGCCGGCCGATCCCGCGGAAGCGACCGGCGTCGCCGATCACGCCGGGCGAAGGCGCGATCCGCGACGGGCATCTCATGCTCGCCGAGCGCGCGGGGCGCGTGAAGATCGAAGGCTCGCGCATCGGAATCGAACCGCGACTCGATATCCCCGGCGACATCAGCTTCGCCACCGGCAACGTGCGCTTCGACGGCGACATCAACATTCACGGCAGCGTGCTCGACCTGTTCCTCGTGCAAAGCACGGCCGACATCCACGTCGGCGGAACGGTCGAAGCGGCCCAACTCCTCGCCCGCGGCAGCCTGACGATCGGGGGCGGAATCGCGGGCAAAGATAAAGGCCACTGCACCGCCGGCGGGAATTTGAGCTGCCGTTACATCAGCAACGCCCGCGTGCAGGCCGGCGACGGGCTGACCGTGCACGGCGAAGTCGCCAATAGCCGCGTGATCGCCGGCGGGCGGTTGTTCGTCGAGGCCGGGCCGATCTTCGCGTCGCAGGTCACCGCCAACGGCGGAGTCGAGTGCCGCTCGCTCGGCAACGCCGCGTCCGCAAAAACGCTCGCCGAAGTCGGCAGCCATCCGGATCTCAAGCGACTGGCCGTCGAGCTGCTCCCGCAACTGCACCGCTGCCTGCATGAAGTGCAGCACATGAAGGACATCGTCCAGCCGTTGCTTCGCGATCCGAAACGACTCAACGAACAGCAGCGCGAGCAGGCCACCAAGCTGCTCTACTACGTCGCCAAAACCGACGGCGATCTTGCCGCAAAGCTCGAAGCGTTTCGCGCCGCGTTCCGATTTTCGCAGGAACGCTTCAAGCCCGAAATCATCGTCCACGACACGCTCTACCCCGACGTAACGATCCGCCTGCCCGGCCTGGAGGCAACGGTCACGACCGAATTCACCGGCCCGCTAAAGATCGCCGAATCCAAGGGCAGCCGACGGAAATCGATCTCGCTCATCAACCTGGAAACGGATTCGGTCTTCACGCTGATCACCCGCCCCACCGCCAGCGACGAATGCGCGGATTTGCGAGAGATCCTCGAAATCGCTGCGTAACCCGCCATCCGCCCGATTCATTTTATAACAAAATTGCGGTTGACTTATGTACGGCTGATGTTAGTATCGATCGTGCAGGAGGTTTTGAGCCTGCGGCTCTTTGAAAAGTGAATAGAGTGGAACCGTCGGATTCGGAAGTAAAATGATCCGCTCGGAACACAAAAGTGATCCAAAAGTAGTCGCTTTTGGTCGATTTGGGGGTGATTTTGGGGGCGCTTTAGGGGCGCTTCGGGGGCGCTTTTGAACACCTTTGGCCACCCTGTTTTTGCACGTGGATTCACGCAGCCCACTGTGATTACTGATGTTATGACGTGCAATGGAATGGGGGACGAAAATTTTTTTACCTCCGGAAGGTCACGTCCCTCGTCATCCTGATAGGGAATCTAAGAAGTCCCCTTCAATGTCATCCTGAGCGAAGCGAAGGACTTCGCGGACACCCTTATAGCGTGCGGAATTCAACAAAGACTTCCATCCAAAATCGGTGCAGGACGGCGATGTTATCGCATTCGATTGTCTGCGGAAATTCCGAGCGGTCCTTCGCTGCGCTCAGGATGACGATGCTTGGGAATTCCGCGATTTCTGACTTTATAAACACCGCTGAGCTACTGCGAAGGATCCAGCCGATTTCCCGGGGAAGCCGCATTCCTCGAAGTACCCTCAATGACGAATGCGGTAAACGCGTATCAACGACAGCCCTGTCGATAAGAAGCTTGACGGAAATCGATCCATGAAAATGTCTACTGCGGCCGCACTTCGTTCACCTGGTACTTCAGCCAGCGCGATTTCATCCAGCGCACGCCGAAGATATCGACGAGACCGACGAACGCTCGGTTGCCGAAGCCGTACTTGGCCGTGCCGGCGAAGCGGTGGCTGTGTTTGACGGGGGTTTCGAAGACCGTGTAGCCGCGGGCCTTCACGAGCGTGGGGAAGTAGCGGTGGGCGCCGCGGAAAAGGTTCAGGCCTTTGATCGCGTGGGCGCGATAGACCTTCAAACTGCTGGCCGAGTCGTTCACCGTTTCCTGCGTCACCCAGTTGCGGATGCGGTTGGCCTGGCGGCTTTGCCAGCGGCGGAAGTTGGTGTCCTGCCGGTCTTTCCGCCAGCCGGTGATCATGTCGACTTTTTTCTCATCGAGCATCGGCACCAGGCGCGGGATTTCTTCCGGATCGTTCTGCAGGTCGGCGTCGATCGTCGCGATCACCTCGCCCTTGGCGGCGGCGAAGCCCGCTTCGAACGCGGCCGACTGACCGCCGTTCTTCGCCATCCGAAGCACGCGCAGCCACGGGTATTTTCGCATGCCGTCTTCGAGCAGCTTGGGCGTGGAGTCCTTGCTGGCATCATCGATGATCAGCACTTCAAACGGCCGGCCGAAGTTGGCCAGCGCGCCGTCGACGCGCGACAGCAACGTGGGGACGTTTTCTTCCTCGTTGTAACACGGGATGACGAGGGAAAGGTAAGGTGATTCGTTCATCGTGGTTCACTCATCCTTGAGTCGTTGTTGAGTCGTTGTTGTCCCTCGCCCGGTACTCCGGGAAAGGGTAGGGTGAGGGTTCTCTCGCCCATGGCTAGTTGTTCTCCTGTCGCGGCAGAGCCCTCACTCTGCCCTCTCCCGGAGTACAGGGCGAGGGAAAGAAAGAATCACGGCGACGTTCCGGGTTCATCCTGAACCTGCGGGCGGTTGTCTTCAGCGCGGCTGCGAAGGAGCCACGCCAGAAGATGCGCCCCGCCGATCCCCAGCGCCGCGGCGGCGACAGTATCGGAGAAAAAGTGCGCCGTTTCCAGAAACCGCTCCGCCGCGCAGAGCGTGGCCAGGGCGTACCAAAGCCATCGCCATCGCGGGAAGAGGATCGCCATTCCGGCCGCGTTTGCAAACGCCAGCGCCGCATGGCCGGAGGGAAAGCAGAGGTTGGTCGTGCCGAAAAGCCCGGAAACGCCGTGATAAAACGGCTGAAAGTGGAACGGCTCAAGGGGCATATCGAGCTTGGAGTTGAGCGCCTTGAACGGCCGCGCCCGCCCGGCGATCCACTTGATCAGCCCGTTCACGCCGCTCAGTGTGCCGCAGAGCAGGACGAACGCTCCCGCCTGCCACTCGCGCGGCCGAGTCATGAGCATCGCGCCGACGGCGAGCACCGCGGTCATCCAGTACTCGCCCGGCCATTTCAGCACATCACCGGCGCTGATGCCGATGCGATGTTCCGACTTGGCGTTGCCGTGGTAGAGGATGTAGTCGGCCTTGAGTTGCTGCGGCAGCTTATTTGCGACGGCGGTGTTGGCGACGAACCGATCGCCGAGAAAGGAGAGCCCGATCGCGACGATCCATGCGACGACGATCAGCAAAGTTTTCGGGCTGGGTTGATCCATCAATAATATCGCAATAATTGTAAAGCAACTAACTTCGGGACAAGGACGACAGTCGAGTCGCTCCTCCTGATGAAATCCACAAGCTAATACTCCGACGCGCCCGAGGGCCGCGCCATTCCCTTGAAGCCCGTACACAGATACGGCCGGTACGATCGAATCTTCACGTCGCCACTTTTGATGTCAAGATCAGGCAGCGGCTCGACGTGATCGAATGCCAGCGCCACATCGCGCGGAATGCCGCTGCCCTTGCCGATGTAGATCGCATCGTGGCCGATCAGCGGGCTGGGCGGATCGAGCCGGCGGTCGGTCCAGATGTCGTACTGCGAGTGCCGCTTCGGCCGGGTGTAGTACGAGCCGGCGTAGTAAGTGATCGGCTGGCCGGGCGTGTAGAATGCAGTCTCGGCGGTCTGCTGGTAGTCGTCGCACAGGATGAACGTGCCGGGCGGCAGGCGCTGGAGATGATCGCCGAGTGCCTGTCCGAGTTCGCTCCATCCTTTGAGCTTTACGGTGGGGTCCACCTTCGACACGTCGAGCGGGTTTTTCAGGAAGTGATTCACGCCGCGAATGATTGGGTAGAGCAGCGAAAAGTCGTGCGCGATCGGCAGCATCAGCAGCCCAAATACGATCACGCTATACGCCCAGCCGCGCCAGATCGTCCACCAGCGTGGCGTGCGCAGGCAGATGGAAAGGAAATAGCCCGCGAGGATCAGCAGCGTGAAATACGCCGGCGCCGGCCAGTTGATCTGCACTTTCCCGCGGAAGGCGTCGAGGAGTGTGAGCACGAAAAAGAACCCGCCGACCATCGCCAGCAGTTGCAGCGATCGCCGGTGCGGATCATCGCGCCAGCGCCGACCGAACGCGTAGACCACGCCGCCGATCATGAAGAAAAAGATCGGCCCGATCACGCCGATCTGCCCGCCGATGAACTCTGCAACGCGGACGGTCAGGTTAATCACCTGGCGGACGGGATGGTTGAGTTCTGCGGTGTCGTCGTCATCGCCGTCGGTCATGCCCGTCTGCTTGGCCACGTGGCGGAACGTGACCCAGTCGTGCCGGGCGTTCCACGCCATCACTGGCGACGTGCACATCAGCGCCACGATGATCATCAACCACGGCCCGGCGGTCCTCAACATCGGGCGAGAGGCACGATCGAACAGCATGAATAAAATCACCCCCGGCAACCACAGGAGCGCGGCGTACTTGGCGAGAAACCCGAGGCCGATCAGCAACCCCGCGACTGGCCAAGCCCACTTCGAAGGCCCATCGTTGGAGGACGAAGGATGAGCAATGGCAACTCCAGTATCATCCTTCATCCTTCCGCCTTCAGACTTGGCCGTCAGCGGCAGCGCGAAGCACACGCAGTACGTCGCCGCCGCCCAGCAGAAGAAGAACGGCGGGTCGATCGTCATCAGCATGCTGCCGGCGACGAACATCGGCACGGCCGCGCTCAGCAATGCCACGCCCAGCGCCAGGCGATCGGATTTGAACAGCTTGAGCGTGAGCAGATACATCACCACGCTGGTCATCGCCGCCAGCAGCACGGCCGGGTAGCGCACGGCGGGCATCGTGTTGCCGAAGATCGCGCAACTGACCCGGATGATGTACGCCACCAGCGGGCCCTTGCTGTAGTAGCTCAGACCCAGCCGGCGCGACCAATCCCAATAGTGGGCTTCGTCGCCGGACAGATCGATCGGGGAATGATGGAGGTAGATCACGTGCCCCACGATCCCCACGAGCACGAACGCGACAAAGATCGCCCGGCACCTGGCCGGCGTGAGCGAATCGAACCGCCACGGACGCGTCGATTCAGTCACGGGCGGGGATTTCATAGGTTCAACGCGGGCCATCCCCGGCAGTGTATAGGCGATGGGATTTGAGAGAAACCGTGCGCCGGCCGCGCGGGGTGAGCCGGCACAGCATCAACTCGAGGCAAGGCTCGGCCGACTAGCGACGACGCTGCAACGCTCACGTCAGCGCAACCGGCGCTCACCACCCGAACCGCTCTTCGTTCCACGGGTCGCCGTGCATGTGATAGCCGTTTTGCTCCCAGAAGCCGGGGGCATCTGTGTTGCGCAGCTCAATGCCGCGAATCCACTTGTCGCTTTTCCACAAGTACAACTGCGGCACGAGCCCGCGAAGAGGCCAGCCGTGCTCGGGCGTGATCGGTGCGCCGTCCCACTCGTAGGCGAGGATGCAGTCGTCCTTGATGAACTCCGCCAGCGGCACGTTCACGGTGAAGCCGGCCTCGCTGTGGCACATGACGAACTTCGCGCTCGCCCGCGGCTTGGTCCGCTCGATGATCGTCTTCAGCGGCACGCCGGTGAAGACATTATCCAGCCGGCTCCAGTGCGTCACGCAGTGCATGTCGCACACCACGTCCACCTTCGGCATGGAGAGGATTTCCGCGTACGTCAGCTCATACGGCGATTCGACTTGGCCGAATATTCGCAGCTGCCAGTCGGCCGAGTTCGGGTCGACCTTCGGCACATTGCCGTAGTGCAGCACCGGCCACTTAGCGGTGAGCTGCTGGCCGGGAGGCGTGCGATCTTTGGGAGAGCCGCGATGAGTGTCGGGGCTGATGATCTTCGGGCGGGTGTCGGGCATGATCAGCTCCTGCTGGTGAGGCGATTCATTCATTACCTTTAATCCCCGCGAAGGCGCGAGCGAGCGGCCTGCCCCGTGCGGCAGGCCGCTCGCTCGCGCCTTCGCGGGGAGTGTTTGATTTTACAAGCCAACGCCGTTTATTTCGACTTGATGCCCGCTGCCTTTCGCGCCTTGGCGAACGAGCCGAACAATCTGACGGCCGCGCCGTACAGCGGCGGATTCTTGCCGCGAACGGTCGTGTCGAGGAGCTTCTTTTGCTTCTTCGACATCTTCTTCAACTCGGCCACGACGCGCGACTTGGTCCACGTTTGGCGCCTGCGAACGCTCGCCGGATCGATTTTGGCGGCCCGAAGTGCCGCATCGTAAGTGCCGAAGTACCGCAGTGCAGCCGCGTGCAGGCCCGCGTCGTCTTTCTGAACCGCGCCGCTGCTCAGCGACTCGCCCGCCGACGCCATGTGCTTGAGCTCGAACGCGATGCTGTTGCGATTCCACTTGCGGTACAGGTTGATTTCATCGGCATCGAGCCCGGCGGCATGGAGCGCGCGGTCCCACGTGCCGAACAACCGCGGCTGAAGCGACGCGAAAGCCGCCTTGCCGAGCTCGTCGCGCCGGCGCGTTACGGCGGACCAGTGCAGGTCGTCGCCGCGGCGCTTGGCCTTCTTGATTTCGGTGATGATCATCGCCTTGGTCCAGCGTGGTCGGCGCAGGACTTCGGCGTAGTCGATCCCCGCCTTTTCCACCGCGCGGCGGTAAGATCCAAAGTGATACGCCGCCGCTGAGAGCAGCGGCTGGTTTTTCCGGGAGAGCTTGTTGTAAGACAGGTCCCCGTTCGCGTGATACAGTTTGAGGATGGTTTGCAGGATGCGTGCTTCGTTCCAAATCATTCGGGGAGATTAGTAGTTTTAACGATGTCGCACAATATGTCGGAACTTCGAATGGCGGACGAGCTCAGCGGTATCATCATTCTCAATAAACCGGCGGGAATTTCGTCGGCGCGCGCTGTGTCACAGGTAAAACGTTTGCTCCCGCGCGGGACGAAGATCGGCCACGCCGGAACGCTCGACCCCTTCGCCACCGGCGTACTTTTGCTGCTGATCGGAAAGGCTACTAAGCAATCTGAATTACTAATGGGTCAGCCCAAGAAATATGAAGCGACAGTTCGTTTCGGCGCGACAACGGAGACCGACGACCTCGATTCGCCCGCGACGCCGTACCCCGACGCCGTCCTGCCGACGCGCGAATCGATCGAGGCCGCCCTTCCGCAATTCGTCGGCTCGGTTCAGCAGCAGCCGCCGACGTACAGCGCGCTCAAAGTCGGCGGACGGCGTGCTTACCAACTCGCGCGGCAAGGCCAGTCAGTCGCGCTCGCGCCGCGCACTGTGCGGATCGATGCGATCGAGCTGCTCGACTACGCCGCGCCCGACGCGCGCCTCCGCATCGACTGCGGCCGCGGGACGTACATCCGCGCGATCGCGCGCGATTTGGGCGCGGTGTTGCACTGCGGCGGCTACCTCACTCAACTCTGCCGCACCGGCATCGGGCGGTTCACTCTCGATCAGGCGATCGACCTGCCGTTATTAACGGACGCAACTCTCAAAAGCCGCCTCATGGAATTGTGATAAACATCACAATTTCGCAAAGTTCCGATTCCGTCGAGTCGATACTCATTGGGCTAACCCTGCTGAGACCCGTTCCCGCGCCAGTCGGCCGGTGGAAACGAACTCGACGCATCTGAAAGTACGTACATGAATCAAGAGCTCATCGATCGCATCAAGCAGTGCCCGAATCTGCCTTCATTGCCCACGATCGCAATGCAAGTGCTCGACCTCGCGCAGAAATCCGATGTCGACATCACCGAAATCGCGCGGATCATCACCAAGGACCCGGCCCTTTCCACCAAGATCCTTCGCACCGTCAATTCCAGCTTTTACGCGCGCAGCCAGCATGTCAGCACGATCAGCCATTCGCTTGTGATCCTCGGGCTGCAATCGGTGAAGACACTGGTGCTCGGCTTTTCGCTGGTGACGAATCTCAAGAACAATAAATCGAGCGGGTTCAAGCACCTCGCGTACTGGAAGCGCAGCATTTACGCCGCCACGGCCGCCCGGACCATTGCGGGCAAGATCAATATCGTTCAGCAGGAAGAAGCGTTCCTCGCGGCGTTGCTGAAAGACATCGGCATGATGGTGCTCGACCAGGTGCTCGGCGAGCGCTACGGCGAAATCGTCGGCAAGTGCGTGACGCATGACGACGTTAAGACCGCCGAGCAGGAAGCGCTGGGAATGACCCACGCCGACGCCGGCGGAATTCTCGCCGAGCAATGGAAGCTGCCGCCGCTGCTGACGACTCCGATCGCGTGCCATCACAACCCCAGCGCGGTCAAGGATGTTTCACTTCGGAAGATGACAGAGCTGATCAGCCTGAGCGGATACTGCGCCGACGTGTTCGTGGACGAAGAAGCCGCCAAGTCGATCGCCATGGTGCGAAAGCTCTGCCTCGAACTGTACAAGATGACCGAGGCCGACGCCAACGCGCTGCTCGACGAGATCGGCAAGCGCACGAAGGAAGTGGCCGGCCTGTTCGAGATCAACATCGGATCCAGCGCGAACTTTGAGAACATCCTGAAAAAGGCGAACGAAGCGCTGGTCGAGATGACGCTCCAGAGCCAGATGCAGGCCAGCACGTTGCAGGTGCAGAACCAGGAATTGAAGATCCAGGCGACGACTGACGGGCTGACCGGCTTGGCGAATCGCGCCACGTTCGATCAGTTCGCCGCCAAGGCGTTTGAACAGGCGCAGAGCACCGGCTCACCGCTTTCGCTGCTCATGCTCGATGTCGATAAATTCAAGAAGATCAACGACAAGTACGGCCATCCCGCCGGAGACCAGGTGCTGCGCACTCTCGGCAAACTCGTAAAAACCGCCGCCCGCCTGCAGGATCTTTCAGCTCGGTACGGCGGCGAGGAAATGGCGTTGATTCTGCCCGGCACGAACCGGTCGACGGCCGCCGCGATCGCCGAATCCATCCGCCGCGCGATCGCCGCCAAGCCGGTTGTCGCAGGCACGAACGCGATCACGGTGACGGCGAGCATCGGCGTTGCGTCATTCGAGCCGGGTCTGCCGTTCCAGGAATTCGCTCAAATCATCAAGGCCGCCGACCTCGCACTCTACGCCGCCAAGCACGGCGGACGCAATTGCGTAAAAGTCTTCTCCCTGCCGAAACCGGCGGGGAAGAACGCGGCGTGATTGGGGTGGATGGTATTTGGTATTGGTTATTTGGTATTTGGTATTTGGTTCAACGAGTATAGAAACGCTCAAATCCGAGAACCGAATTCCCAATACCTAATACCAAATAACCAATACCCAATCCCAATCCCCAACAAATTCCTCAAATCGTCTCAAACGCCCTCCCCTTCGGATCCGCAATCGCCATGACGATCGCGCTTACGCTGGCCGGCTCATGGCGGCGGACTTCTCGCGCTAACGTTTGTAATGTCGCGGCCGTGGTGATCACGTCGTCGATCAGCGTGACGCGTCGGCCCTTAATGACCGCCGGGTCGGCAGTGCCGAAGGCGTTCTTCAGGTTTTCCAATCGCTGGGCGCGCTTGTGCAGCGAAGTTTGGGTCGGCGTGTCGCGTAGTCGCACGACGGCGGGTTTCATTTTCGCGCGCGAGTGATTCGCCAGCACTCGGGCGATCGTCTCCGCCTGGTTGAACCCGCGCACCGCGTGCCGCCGCCAGAACAGCGGCACGGGGATCAGCACGTCCGTCTCGGCCAGCACCGCCTGCACTGAATCCTGCTCCGAAAGCCGCTGCGCCAGGCGCTCGCCGAGCGGCCAATCGTGGGAATACTTCACCCGGTGAATGAGGTCCTTCAACGGCGAACTGAAAATCCCGAGCCGGGCGATCCGCTCGAACGGGCGAAGCCCTTTCCCTTCGCAATACGGGCACGGCGCCAGGTGCTCCGCGAGCGGCATGGCGCACACAGCGCACGCGGGCGCGAACTGCAGCGTCTCGAGTTCGCGATCACACTTCTCGCACCACCGCCAACCCGGCTTGGCCGGCGATGTGCAGACGCAGCAGATCGAGGGATAACAAAACTCGATGAGCGACTCGCCTGCGTAAGTCAGATGCGAGCGCGCTTTGGAGATGACGGAACGGACCGACATGGCGTCCGATCTTAAACTGCTTCCAACTGACGGGAAATTTATTCGTGACTCGGTGACAATCTGGCTCGGTTTCGTACCTGCTAGAGTGTTTCACCTTCACTAGCCTCCCATGATTTTCGGCGACGTCATCCTGAGGTACTCCGAAGGATCTAGCCGACTGCGAAGGCAGGCTAGATCCTTCGGAGTACCTCAGGATGACGATATTCGTGAAGGTGAACTGCGCTGAAGCAGGCAGACCGCCGGTGGAGGGAACAAAAACGCCGTCCGGGGTTGAACCCGGACGGCGTCGCCAGAAAGAGGGAAGAGGAAACGTTTAGTCAGTCGGCCCGTTGCTAAATCCCATCTGAGGGACGCTCGCAACCACCTGATCACTCCTGACACGTTTGATGTACGTATTGTTTCGAACAGAAGCAAATCGCCCATCGGGATTGGCCTGATGGCCGATAAATCGTTGCTATTCGCTTGAAATCGGCGTTTTAGGACTTCCGCGTGTGCAGAATATCCAGCAGGTAAATGGAGAACGGCAGGAAGATAAAGACCGGCAGCCACGCCATCATGGCCGGCCAGCGGTCGGCCCAGTCAGGGCCTAGCGTGTTCTGCCCGGCTAATTGGTGGCTGAGGAAAATCGCACCCATGCAGATGCCGGAAAGCACCAGGCATTGCGTGGCGGCGGACTTCAGCTTCCCCGGCTCGCGCGTGAGCACGCACGGGATCGCCAGCAGCAACAGCACCACGTTCATCAGCGGCTGAGTAAACCGGAAATGCTTCACCCGAAGCAGGCTCGATCGGCCGTACATGTTCGCGTGGCTGGGGCTCAGCAACTCATCGATCTGCGGCGTGGCGAGCAGTTCGACGAAATCTCCGGTTCGAAAAAGCGCCACCTCGCTCGGGTCGATGTTGCTCTTGTAGAACGGAACGGCCTCATCGGTGCTCCGCGCCGACCCCGGCTGCATGCCGTTCACGCGTCGGCCGTTGACGAGCGTCCACCGCTGGTTGGTCGCGTCCCAGGTCGCCGAATCCGCGGTGATGTGCGCGACGCCGTTCAATTCCGCATCGCGCTCGATGATGTCAACGACTTTCATGGTCGCCGGCTCTTTATCGGTAGCGGGCCGATAGAGCGAAGCATTGAGCAAGGCCCGCCGGTTGTCCTGCATGAGCTGGATGGGGAATGCCTTCGGGCCGACGCGCTCGAGATCGTCGGGGGAGCGAACGAGCTTGGGAATCAAGTGCGGGATGACCAACTCCTGATCCACCAACAGCAGCGCGTTGAGCAGCACCGACGCGAGGATGATCGGCATGGCCACGCGAAGCAGCGGCACGCCGGCCGTCAGGATGGCGGCGAGCTCGTTGAATCGGCTGAACCGCATCAGCGTAAACGCCGCCGCCACCACGGGAATGATCCCGGAGAGCTGGACGAAGAACATGAAGCACTGAAAGAAGTAGTAATCCACCATCCCGCCGAGCATGGTGAACACCGCAGAATACCCACTCACACCTGACTTTCCGCCGATCTCGGCAAATTCATCGAACTTGAAGACCATGTCCATCACCACGTACAGGCCCACGAGTACCATGAAGCTGATCAGGTAATTCTTGAGAAAGCTGGAGATGACGTAGCGGTCGATGATCTTCATCTTCGCTGGAGTCTCCATAGGAGGCCCACCGCAATCGCGCTCACGATCGCGTTGCCGCTCCAGATGATGCTGATGCCCAGCGGCAGCGGGTCGGTGCTCAGCCAGAATCGGGGCGGGATATTTCCGCACGTGCGCTGCCCGGCGATGATCAGCATGATGCACACCATCGCCGGGATAAAGCTCAGGGCGAACGCGCTCAGAAAATTGCCGGACTTGAACATCATGCCCAGCGCACAGCCGACCATGCTCAGGATCAGGCAGCTGAACGCGAAAGCCGCCCGGATGTGCAGTTCACTGGCGATGTCGTTCTTCAGCACGATCAGCTCGCGCATCATTCCCAGCCGGTTTGCTGTCGCGCTGGGGTTGGACGAAGCGTAGCTCTCGGGCGTGGCATTGTTCAGAACCTTCAGGTTGTCGGACATGGGAACGACAAACGCCTGGCTGATTCCCGCACGTTCGACGTCCCCGTCGGGTTCGTGAAGCACGACATTGGAGAGCTCGAGCGTAATGTTGAGCGTCTGCCCGTCGTTGCTGGCGCGGGCTCGAATGCGAACCTGGCCGGCATCGGCATTCAGCGTCGGCACGCCCTCACGCTCCTGACGTACTGTGATCGTTCGTCCCTGGGCGGTTTGACCTTCTATAAGCAGCGGCTCGCCGTGGCGCACGATAGTCTCCGAGCCGGTGCACGAAAGCGTATACACGTCGCGTCCGGCGGTGAAAAGCACCCACCGCTTGGGTGATTGCAGGACATCCTGAAGCGATTTGAGGTAATAGTTCACCTGGTCGTCTTTTCTGAATCGAACGAGCAGCTCGTTGACTCTCTTGCTCTTGCTCTTGTCCTCGTCGAGCTCTTTGAGCCGGCGGATGTCCATGAACTTGGTGTTTTCCTTGATGAAGGATTCCAGCGGCAGCGGGCCGAACTGCGTTGCGAAGACGCCGCCTTCCCATCCGGCGACGGCCGTTCGCGGGAACTTCATTCCGCCGTCGAGGGCGGCCGTCATCTGGGCGTTGTCGCCGTTCGCGTCGGTCTTGATGTGGAGCGTCGCTTTGCGGGCCATCCAGAATTCATCGGGAACGCGCAACCCGCCGTTGGATTTGTCCGACTTCTGGTAGGTGATGATCGTCGGCCCCTGCAGCACCACGCGCTGCACGAACGGCTCGGCCGGATCGGGCGGAATCGTCTCGGCGTGCTGTGCGAAGATCGTTAGCGCGCTGCCGGCGAATTTAATCTGGTGGTTCCGCTCGATCTTGTTCGCCACCAGTTGCGAAAGATTGGAGAAGATCACCTTCTCCACCTTGAGCGTAAACGCCGGCACAATGAAGCAGAGGAAGAGCAACGAGATGATCGCCACCACCAACCCCAGAACAATGCCTGGGAGCGCGAGGGAAAATCCAGTGAATGAAATGGTCGGAATCCCGCCGGCGCGGCAGGCGAGGATCTCGCTGTCGGAATTCATCCGCCCGTACACCACCGTCGCGGAGAACAGCGCCGCGATCGGGAACGAGTACGCCATCATCGACGGCGTGAAGTACGTGAGTAGCTGACCAACCTGCCCCGCATCCAGCCCGTTCTGCGTGAGCGGCCGCAGCAGACCGGCGAAACTCATGATGCCCGACAACGCCCCGTTGGTCAGCAGGAAGATTCGAAGCAAGTCCCAGAAGATGTATTTGAATAACGTTCGACTCATGCGATCCATCGCGTTCCTGATGGCGATTTGATGCTAGCTGTCAGGGTCATTCCATACAACACGCCCACGGGCGGCGAGGGTTGTGGATATTCGAGAGAACGCACCAGAAGGCGCCAATTCTCGGCCGAAATACGCTTGAAAGCCGGCAATGACAGAAGTCCCGCCCTATCGCGTCTCCGCCTTCTGCGGCGTAAAGGTGAACCGCTCGATGATCACCTCCAACGGCTTCCCGTCGGTCGGCGGGTTCCCTTTGAACAGCCAGAGGTTGAGGTGCACGGGCATCGGCTGGTCCGACACCGAGGCCGCCCGCGACGGCGGGGTTGTCCACTTTTCGATCGGCTTCAAATCCTTGTCGCCGGCCTGCAGCATCTCAAACTTCACCGAGCCTTTGCTCCAGATCATCCGATTCACCGTTTCCGGCAGCGCGAGCTTGAAATCGAACGGGTGCGAGATCAGCTTATCGTGCGGCTTCACCGGCCAGACCGTGAAATTGCCCGGCGGGTTCTTCGCGTCGCCCCAGCGGGCGAACTCGATGTCGAGCTCGTGCGTGCCGTCGGGGCCTACTTTCGGCTCGGGGTAGTTGTAAAGGCCGAGCACGATGTTCGGATCGAAGCCGGCCACGCTCGACTTCACTGCGAACTCGTACGTGCCGAACCCGAGCGGCGTTTTGGTCGACAGCTCCGCACAACTCCCCCCCTTGGCATTTTTCGAGATGCGCAGATGCAGCCGACCGTCGGCATCGACGCTGACATTCTCGCCTGAAAACAGATTAGGCCCCGGCCCGCCGGGGGCATCGTTGTCGCGCACAATCCACGTTTGGCCGGACCATTTGAGCTCGCCGGCACGGGCGAGCGACACGAGTGAAAGGAGCATCACCAGGATGAGGGTAGAATAAATTTTCATGGATTCGCTTGAAATCAGTGAATATGCCCCATCAGCCACCCGGCGATGAACGAAGCCTGCTTCTCCCGGACGGCGTCGTGAAAATGCACGTGATCGCAGTACAAATCCGGGCCCAGCCGCGTGGTGAACGTGAACAGATCAATCATCGGCACGCCGGCGGCGCCCATGACTTCGGCCGCGACGTGATTGCACTCGACCACATCCGCGGCGAAGCGGTGGAACTCCTTTGACTTGGCGTTATGCACCGCCTCGTCGGCCGGCGTGGTGTTGATCCAGACCAGCTTCAATTTCATCGCCTTGGCAAGCGCGACGATCTGCCGCAGGTTCTCCGGGTACTGCTCGGCCGGCACCTGACGAACGCCGGTGACGGGATTTCGCTTGATGTCGTGCAGCCCGCAGTTGACGAGCAACCAATCCGCCGCGAGCCCACCGGCCCGCTGCAGGGCCAGGAGAAACTGCACGACCATCCCCGAGTCCCCGCCGTTGGCGCCCGTCGGAATATCCAGATTCAGCGCCGCCGCCGTCTCGCCGGTCTTGCGTGAATACTGAAACCGCCCTTCCAGGAATTTTTCGAGGTACGGGTGATACTGCATGGAGATGCTGTCGCCGATGACAAAGACGCGGGGATTCGATTGGGTTGATGGCATCACCTGGCCTCGGAACGCTTCATCGGTGCGGCCCGCTTAAGCGGGCCGGGCCAGTGTCGCGAAAATCACAAATGCACCCGCCGCGTGTACACCCACCACTCGATCAGCAGCAGCGGCAGGCCGGCGGCGGCGATGATCCACCACCATAGTTCAAGGCGCGACTTGTTTTGGCCTTCAACGATCGCCTGGCCGATGTTGCCGGGGGGCTTGGTGATGGGGAGCAGGTTGCTTTCGTTGTCGTCGAGCAAATTGACAGCGATGCGCTCGAACTGCGGCACCGGCGGGTTGAGCGTGTAGACGCCGACCGTGTTCAGCGCCGGCAGTGCGAAATCACCCGAGGGCGGAATGGCGACTGTCTCGTGCGTGCCGCCCGGTAAAGTCAGGTCGATCGATTTCAGATTCGGGTTCGCCAGCCGCTGCAGGTTGGACCGCGGGATTCTCGGCGTCGAGCCGGGCGCGAGCGATTCCCGCACGTCCATCTCCGAGCCGATGGCCATGAACTGGATCGCCTGCTGCATGAAGACCGGGAAACTCTGCGTGAGCGGCCAATTGCTCTGCAGCACGTCGAACGCGACGACGAGATGCGTGCTGCGTCCCTCGCGGTGCAGCACGATCAGCGGCCCGGCCACGCCGTCGACGAGCACCTGGCTGTCGATCGTGGGTTTGAGCAGGACGGCCTCGGTCGCGCCGACCTTGCCCAGGCTCAGGCCGCGCAGGATCGGGTGGTCGCGCTTCCAGTCGATAACGCGCACGTCCTGCATCATGGTGACGACGCCGTCTTCCTTCGCCGGCTGCAGTTTCACCTCGGGCGGAGGATAGCAGCCGAAGTAAATGAACGAGCCGGCCGGCGGCAGCGTCTTGGGCGAGAAGCGGTCGAAGATGATCACGTCAGCATTGATATCGCCGGGCGCGACGGCGGCGTACGCTTCGGGCGTGACTTTCTTTACGTCCTTGAGATTGAGGCTGTTCAGCGCCAGCTCAAGGTACGGATTCTGCCCGTCCGTCACGTGCATCACCGACAGCTGCTTGGGCGGCGGCACGATCACCTCGGCGGCGTCGTCGGCGGCGAGCGTGTCGGCGTCCTTGTTCATCTGCTCGACCTTGATCACCGCGGCGGTCGTGAGATCGATCGTGAACTCCGCGCTCTCGCGGCCGAGAAAGTTTTTGTCGACTTCCTTCTTATGCGCTTCGTCCTTAAGCCATTCCGGATCGGTCCAGCGTTGCGGGGCGAGCGAGACGGAGGCAAATCCGCCAGCCTTGGCGACGAAATGCAGATAGCCGGGATGGTCCGGGTCGATCGTGGCGACCGACAACTGCACCTGTGAATCGATCGGCTTAGGCCCGTAGTTCGCCAGCCGCGCGAAAATTTGCACCTGCGTCGGCTGCTCGTAATTTCGCTTGGCCGACAGCGCGACCACGCCGATGTTCCCCGCCGTCGCCTTGCCGATCGGGAAATACTGCACGTTCCCGTTGATGTTCAGGTCCTTGGCGTCGAGCACGCGGCCGTCGGAGTAGAGAAAGACATCGGGCCGCGAAATCGCGCGATTCTGTTCCGGCCGAAAGTTCGATTGCGCCTCGGCCAACTGGTAAGCGAGCTTCAGGCGGCTGCGGCGATCGGTCGGCGTGATGTTGTCGATCGCGCGCCGCAGGGCCGAGCCGTCGGACGTGAAGCTCTGCACGGTCTCGGCCGAGTCGTCGAACGCGATGACGCAGGCGGAGGAATTGCGGTCCATGGAGCTGACGATTTCCTTGGCCTTATCCTTGGCGACATCGAGCCGGCTCTTGCCGCCGTCGCCGTCGGTGGCGGACATGCTGGCGGAGCGATCGATCAGGATGACGGTGAGCTTGCCCGCGCCGGGCGTGTAATTCACCACCGGCCGAGACAACGCCAGGCAAAGCAGCAACAGCAGGAGCATCTGCAGGAACAAGAGCAGATTCCGCCGAAGCCGCTGAAACGGCGCATTGACCTGCAGGTCCTGGATCGCCTTCTTCCAGAGCAGCGTAGAGGAGACAGCCATCTCCCGCCGGCGGAGCTTGAGGAAGTAAAGGAGCAAAAGCAACGGCGCAACAATCGCCGCCGCAATGGCGGCGTTGGCGGGGTTGAGGAAGTTGGGGAACCAGTTCAGCATTGCAAATCAAATCAATTCAAAATCAATAATGAACACGGAGACACAGAAGCACAGAGAAAGCGCAGAGAAGAAACAATCCTCTTTGTCCCCGCATTCTCTGTGACTCTGTGTCTCTGTGTTCATCTATTCCTATCCCAATAAGCCGCGTTCGCGGAGGTAGTTCAAAACCAAAGTATCGAACGGCACCGCCGTCGATGAGAACAGGTACGTGCCGCCTCTTCGCGTGATGTAGTCTTTCAGCGAGAGGCAGTAGGCGTTCAGGTTCGCCTTGTATTGTTTGATCAGCGGCGCGGTGATGCTCACCTCGGCCATGTCGTCGTCTTCCATGTCTTTGAGCTTCAGATCGCCCTGCAGATCGGGCTCGATTTCCTGCGGGCTAAGGACTTGCACGCAGAACAAATCGTACTTCCCACCGGCGAGATAGCGCAGGCCGTTCTCGTAGCCGGATTTGTCGAAGAAATCGCTGAGCACGATCAGCACGCCCTTCTGCCGGTTCGCCAGGGCGAAGCGTTTGCTCGCGGCGGCGAAGGAGCTCGTGCCGGCGGGCTCGAGCTTGGAGCAGAAGTCGATGAGCTGGTTGACCTTTTTCCGCCCTCGCATCGGCCCGGTCTCGGCGACGATGCCATCCGCCATCGCCACCACATTCACGCGGTTGTAGTTGACCAGCGCCACGTAACCGAGCGCGGCTGCGACTTTTTTCAGGTAAAGCGCCTTGTTCGGCGTGCCGTAGTCGCAGCTCTTGCTCGCATCGACCAGCACGTAGACGGCCAAATCTTCTTCCTCGAGAAACAGCTTAAGAAACAGCCGATCGAGCCGGGCGTAGATGTTCCAGTCGATGAAGCGGAGGTCGTCGCCGATGACGTAGTTGCGGTAGTCGGCGAATTCCACCGACTGCCCGCGCCGCTTCGAGCGCCGCTCGCCCTTCATTTTGCCGGCCAGCAGCTTGCGTGAGACGACATCGAGCTGATCGAGCCGGGCCATGAAGGTCGGATCGAGCAGCAGCGAAGGTTTGGTGGCAAGCGTTGGCATTTATCGGACCCCTCGAAGTTCCTCGGTCGCTGCGGGCAAGCTAAGTTAATCGCCGCCCCTCACTCCCGCAAATTCAGACTGCATTCCCGAATTATTATTGGACGCTCAGGCATTCCCTGACTGCCCTGCCATCGATGATTCCGCAGAATGTCTGAGCATAAACCCCCCGGGAGTGGAAAATGCACCCGCCGACTGGATTTTCCAAAGCCAGTCTCGCCGTTGACACTCCTCCCGTGGACGAAGGACAGTATTGATGCCTTTAAACTATGTTTACCCGACGTTTATATTGATTGCGGCTCTTACAGTCTTGGGGTGGGCGATAGGCAGGCGATCTAAATTCTACGGCAAAATCATCACCCCCCGTGCCAATGCGCGGTATGAGTCGCTCGACGGTCTGCGTGGAATGCTCGCCGTCGGCGTGCTCGTGCATCACGGGTTGGCCACTCAGGTGTCGCTGACAACCAATCACTGGACATTGGCCGACTACCCCGCGTTTGAAATGCTCGGCACGCTTTCGGTCGGCATGTTCTTCATGATCACCGGCTTTCTCTTCTGGGGGAAAGTACTCGCGGATGACGGTCGGCTGCACCTTCGCAATCATTTTCGCGGTCGAATCACCCGCTTGGCTCCGATGTATCTTTCCGTCGCGGTGATTGCGATGACGATTACCGTCTGCTCGCTGTGGCAGCAGCACATCCCGATTTCTACAGCCATCAAAACCGCCTTCTCGATGATGGCGATGGGCATTGCACCTTGGTTTAAACCGCACGGATTCGATACCAGCCGAATCGTCGCCGGTGTGACCTGGACTCTGCGTTATGAATGGATTTTCTACGGCGTATTGCCGCTGCTGGTTTTCTTACGACGACCCAAGTGGGTGGCGATGATGTTCATCAGCTACCTGGTCTATTTCGCCGCGACCACCCCGCACTGGACCGCCAAGCCGCTCGGCCCTTCAGTCAACCTGCTCGGCGGGATGATCTGCGCCCAACTGCAGCACGCCGGACTCTTCCGCCGCGTGGCGTGGCAAAGCCGGTGGATTTCGCTGCTCACCGTGGCCACCCTCGTGGCGATGCCGCTGTTCATCACGCACCGTGCCCCACTGCTGACCTTCCCGCTTACGCTCGGAATGTTCCTGGTCTTCGTGAAGGGAAACACCCTCTTCGGCGTACTCACGACGGCCGGCTCGAAAGTCCTGGGAACGATGAGCTACAGCATTTACCTGCTGCACGGCGTGGTGTTATATCTCGCGCACCCGCTGCTAAGACTCGTCAGCGGCACGGCCCCTCTCTACTGGCTGACTCTCACGGGGCTCGGGCTGATCGTCGTCGCGATCAGCGCCATCACCTACCGCTGGATTGAACACCCGTTCATCGAAATGGAGCACCGGCGTCGCAAAGTCATCGCGCGGGCCGAGAGAATGGCTCCGAGCAGCGAACTTTCCCAACCCGGCATCACAGGCGCGCCATGGGCACACGACTTGCAGAACCATGCCGTGCCGATTCCCGTTGTCGCGATGTGAATATTCAACCGCGCAGGTTGGCGTTGCAATTACCGGCCTGCCCCGACCGACGCTTCGCCTTCCACGGTCGTCGGCACGTCGCTGACGATCTTTTCCAGCACCATGTCGGTCGTGATGCCTTCAGCTTCGCCTTCGAAGTTGAGGATCACGCGGTGACGCATGGCCGGGATCGCGACTTCCTTGATGTCCTTGAAGCTGACGTGGAATCGCCCGTCGAGCAGAGCGCGAACCTTGCTCGCCAGCGTGATGGCCTGGGCGGCTCGCGGGCTGGCTCCGACGCGCAAAAACTGGCTCGTCATCGGGATCGCGAACATGCCGTTGGGGTGCGTGGCAAGCGTGCAGCGGATCGCGTAGTCCTGCACGTGCGGGGCGATCACTACGCGCTTCACCAGTTCCTGGTGGGCGAGAATTTTCGGGCCGTCAAGCACGGGGTTCACCACGATTTTCTGATTCGTCGTCGTGCGGTTCAAAATTTCCCGCAGTTCATCGCGGCCGCTGTATTGCACGATCAGCTTGTAAAAGAATCGATCGAGCTGCGCTTCGGGCAGCGGGTACGTGCCTTCCTGCTCGAGCGGATTCTGCGTCGCCATCACGAAGAACGGTTGCTGCAACGGCCGAACCGCCCCGCCGGCGGTGACTTGCTTTTCCTGCATGGCTTCGAGCATGGCCGACTGGGTCTTGGGCGTGGCGCGGTTGATTTCGTCCGCAAGTACGATCTGCGCGAAGATCGGCCCGGTCATGAACTTGAACTCGCGCCGGCCGTGCTCGTCTTCCTGGATCACGTTCGTGCCGATGACGTCGGCGGGCATCAAATCCGGCGTGAACTGGATTCGGCTGAAGTGCAGGTTGAGCGCACTGGCCAGCGCGCGGATGAGGGCCGTCTTGCCCAGCCCGGGAACGCCTTCGAGCAGCGCGTGCCCGCCGACGAACAGGCACGTCAGCACGCCGTCGATGATCTCGTTGTGCCCGACGATCGCCTTGGCGATCTCAGCCTGCACGGCCTTGTAGTCGCGACGAAAATCGTCGCAGAGTTTTTCGATTTGCGGATCGACCGCGGTAATTTGTTCTGCCATGTTTTGCCTTTTCTTTAGTTCCAAAATGACCAATGACCAAACCTCAATGACCAATCAATGACTAAATGACCAATGACGAATGACCAGATTTTGACATTGAGCATTTAAACATTGATTGGTCATTGAGGTTTGGTCATTGGTCATTAGATTATGTCTTTCCTTCTTCCTGGTCCTTGATCTTCTGCTGCGCCCGCCGCTTGGCTTCCATGAGCCCGCCCATGGTGTCGGCCTTGCCGGCTTGCTGGCCTTTCGGTTCGATTTTCTTCGGGGCCGACGGCAGCGGCTTGTCGGTCGCGCCGCCGACTACGCTGCTGATGTCGCCTTCGACGCCCTTGGCTTCGAATTTCCGTTTCGGGTCCGGACGATCGCCCTGCGGGAGCGCCGGCGGTTGATTGCCCTCGGCCAGCGGCTTGAATTTCTCTTCGCTGACCTGGGCGCGGGTGGATTTGAGCGCGTCCATCGTCTGGCCGCCCTCGACTTTTCGCACCGTGGTGTACGACTCGACCGCGCCCTTGGCCGTCGCGACCATGCGCTGGATCGACGCCCAGTCCCACGCGATTCGTCTCGCCGCTACGTCCAGCAGCACCATGCCGAGCAGGATCGGCACGAGGATATCCCAGATCGGCAACGGCGAACTGCTGGGCTTGACGCCGGTGCGGCTGAACAGGTTGGCGGTCGCCACATCGTACGGCATGAGTACACGGCCGCCGGTGCGTTCGGCGATCTGGTTGAGAATTCCGTCGTTGCTGGTGAGGTCGCGCAGCTCCGGAGACTGGTTCACCGCCACGCCGCTGGTGAGCGTGCCTTTCTCACCCTTCTGACCGCTGTAGTTGAGTGCGACGACGTAATTGCCCGGCTGCCGTGAGTCGAAATCGCCTTCGTAGGTTCCCGGGCCGGTCTGCACGACTTTCACGTCGATCGGCGAGCCATCGGGCCCGAGCACTTTGCCGCCGAAGTTGAGGAAGTTGAGAAACGCGTTGTCGTGGTTGATCGCCTCGACAAGGATTTTTCCCCGGCCGCCTTCCTGCGTGCTTTGAACGGTGAAATCCGTGCTCATCGCCGGGCGGGCCACCGCGCGAACCATCTGCGACCAGAATTTCGCGTAACCGCCGCTGCTGACCATCGCGGCGCTCCACTTGGGGCTCGCGTCAGACATGTACGTGATGACGCGGCCGAGCCCCGCCTGCCAGTACGCCAGCAGCGGGTCCTGATTTTTGCCGACCGTCATCGCGATATCGATTTGTGGGCTCTGCTTCTTGCCCACCAGCACCACGCCGCGTGTGCTGTTGGGGATCGTGCCGTTCAGGCCTTTCATGAAATCGCTCGGCGAGTCCTTGAACTGCACATCGAGCGGTGGGTTGGGTTCGAGCGATTCCTGGATCAGGCTGCGGCGGACGATCGAGGCTTCCTTGATGAAAATCTGCGGGAGCTGCTGCGGGTTGTTGTTGATCGGCCCGTACGCCTTGCCGTGCAGCTGCTTGGCGATGTCCTTCATGTTGGGAGGCAATCCGTCCGGGTCGCCCATGTGCGGGTAGACCGAAACGGTGCTGACGGTCACCTTGGCGGCGTTGTATTCATCGATGAGCGACTGCGGCGGCGCGGAAGGATCGCCGTCGGAGATGATGATCACGTGCTTCTGTCGCGCGTTGGACCGGATCAACCCGCCCTGCCCGTTAATGCCGTTGAGCGCGAGCTTCATCACGTCGCCGAAGTCGGGCATGTCGCCCTGCTGCATCTGCTTGATGGCGGCGTTGACGGCCGTGCCGTCGCCTTTGTCTTTCAGCGGAAAATCCCAGGACGCGCCGTTGAGTGTTTGGGCCTTTTGCTTGCCGCCCCAGTCGTAGCTGATCACGCCGATCTCGTCGCGCTCGCTCAGCGCCTCGGCCGCCTTAATGCCGCACTGCTCGCCCCAGTAATTGCCTTCGGCGAACTCGATGGAGTGGAAGACGAGCACGAGCGCGCCCTTGGCGATCTGCCGCTGCGAGGGAATGTCCATCTCGACGGGCAAAATTTCCGCGATCTTGCGGCCCTGCCACCCGCCGGCGCCGTAGGTGTCTTCGCCGCCGATGCACACCAGCCCGCCGCCCATGTCGTGGACGTAGTTGTAGAGCATCTTGAACTGATCGTCCGACAGCCCGCCCACGCCCGACCCGCCGGCCGGGACATTGGCGAGGATCACCGCGTCGTACGCCTGCAGTTCGATCAGGCTGTTCGGAAAATCCACCGGATTGATGTGATTCTTATCCTGGATCTCGATCCCCTCGGCCTCCAGCGCGCGCACGAGGTGAAAGCCCTGGTCGCCGTTCGTGTTGTCGACGAAGAGCGTCTGGCCTTTGCCTTTCACGAATGTGAACGCGGTGGCGGAGTTGTTCTGCCCGAGGGTATCGCCGGAAATGCCCGGCTTCCCGCCCGGGCCGGGGGCCGGCGCGTCGACATCAAACGTGGCCTTGAACTGGTGCACGCCGCCCTGGGTCAGTCCCGGAACGCGGAAGCGAAATGGATTCAGCGACGGATTACCCGGCGTGCCCGCGAGCAGCGTCACTTCGCGCGTCTCGATCACGCGATCCTGCCGGTAGACCGTCACCAGCCCGCTTATGGGCTTGGTGTTCGTCGATTTCAGAACCAGCGTGAGCGCGAACGGCTCTTTCTCGTTCTTCATCGTCGGCGCGGTGAAGCTTTCGACCAGCACTTCGTTCTTCACGTCGTACGAGAGCGGCATGACGTCGATCGGCACGTGCTGCGACGCCGCGGCGCTGATGGCGGCATCCAGATCGCCCTGCGTTTTATTGCCGTCCCAGATCAGCAGCATGCGGTGCATCGCGTCCTGCCGCATGGTCGCCAGCCCGAGCTGAATCGCGGCGGCCGGGTCGGTTCCCGCGCCCACCTTGCGGATGGCGTGCGCGTCGAGCATGAGCTTGGGGTTCGGCATTGCGTCGATCAGCGCGTTGTCCTGGAAGCTGATCACGCCGATGCGATCGTCCGGCGGCTTGTGGCCGATCTTCTCGTCCGATACGCCGCGGAGGTATTGATCGATTTCTTCAGTGAGCGTCTGCTTGCCGGCGTCGGGGTAATCGTGAACGAGCTCGGTGGAATCGGAAACGTCGCGCAGGACGATGACGTCCAGGTCCTTGTGAATCCGCTGCCACCGCGCACCGCCGAGGATGAGGATGAACAGCACGAGCACGAGCAGCCGAATGACGATCGCCGTCCACTTCCGCGTCGGCCCGAGCCCGTTAAGCGACCGCGTGCCGAGCCAGAAGATGGGAATACCGACCGCGGCAAAAATCGCCAGCGCAACCCACCAGCTGAAGAATTCCAGCGTGAGCGGAAAGATGAAGTTGGCCAGCGGAATCAACAAGCAGTAGACCCTCGCGGGAATGATACCGAATTTCCCGCCGAGGACTACACCTGATTTTGGAATCTGGGACCGCTCAATCAGGTATAGACTGAACTCGAGAAACGCTTCCGAGTAACACGGGCGTCTCGCCCGTGTCATGCCGTTTTAAACGAAATTCCATCGTCGATTGGCGCATCGTGGCACGGGCGAGACGCCCGTGCTACGGGATACGCGTTTCTACCATTCGCGAAACGAGTAACTATAGTGGGAACGCGAGCTCCCCATTTCCAGCGCCGGAGGTACATGCTCCGCATCCGTATCACCTGCCTGATCGCATTCCTAAGCCTCGCCACCATTGTTGCCGGTCGGCCGATCTTCAGCATGTTTAAGCCCACGCAGCCCGTGCCCGACGGCGCCGCCATCATACTGCGATTGGACAAGGCGGAATTTTTCCTCGGCGAAGACGTCGTCCTTCACTTCGTTGTGCAGAACCAGAGCAACAAACCCTTCACCATTCAGATCGGCGGAGACAACACGTTTCCTAGCGGACACTCCCGATATCAAGTGACCGGTGCGGACGTTTCTGGAAAGGCGCTTATCGACCCAAATCCCCACCTGAACGGCGGCGGTGACGGCGGGCCCCGCGATATCACCATTGAGCCCGGTAAGGAATGGTCGGACGCACTGAAGCTCCAGCAGTACTGCATTTTCGACGTCCCGGGCGAATACACCATTCGCGCCTGGCACGATCTCGGCTGGTCCGAAGACGCCACGCACCAGCGGCCCGTCGGCGAAACGAAGGTCAAGTTCATTCGACCGACGGCGGAGCAGGCGGAGAAGTTGGTAGACGAGTGGTCGACGCTGCCGGCCGGCGTGACGTTACGCGAAGCGATCGACCAACGCCTGCTGCACGACTTCCACTCGATTCGCGATCCGGTTTACCTGCCGGCCCTTTCAAAAAAAGCCGAGGCCAATTCGCCGGGCGCGATCGACGGCATCCAAAGCATTAAACCGCCCGCGGCCACGACGGAATTGCTCCGTCTGCTCACCTTCCGCGAGAAGCCGAACGCTGAGGCCGCCGAAGCGCTGCTGGGGCGTATGCCGAGCGTGAACGACCCCCAAAATGTGCGGGGCTGGCCAACGACGTTGTGGGATTCGAAGGACAATCCCGTCGCACGCCAGGCGGCGAGAAAAATGCTCGTCGGGAATGAAGAATCGATCGACGCCGGCGGGCGTCTGCTGGAAGCGATTGGCGAAAAGGAAGACCTGCCCGACCTGCTGGCCGCGCTCACCCGGGCGATGAAGATCAGCGTGGCGCTGCAAGGCAACGACGCCGCCGAGCTCGAACCGCCCGGCAGCGCCGTGGAAGCGATGAACGCGATCGTCAAACGCGGGGCGGCGGTCAATCCGCAACCCGCGACGCCAGCCGAGTTGGCGCTGTATTTAATGACGCTCGCGAACGACAAAACCTTCCGCCCCGCCGGTTGGCAGGACCGCTGCACGACGGCGATGGGCGATCCGCAGTTTTACCTTCGAGTGCTCGCGATGCGGGCATCGTCCGGCCCACTGACCGACCCGGCTCGGGCGGCGGTTCTGCCATTATTCGCGAGCAAAAACCACAAAGTTAAGCAATCGGCGTGCGATCTCGCGGCGAGGCTGCACGACACGGAGCTGAAAGCCGGCGTGCTGAACGTGGTTCGGACTGCCCGCGATTATTTCGAGATCGAATCCGCCAACGCCGCCGCCGTCGCGCTCGGGGCCAAGGTTGAAGCGTGTGAAATCTGGGTGGAGCGCCTCGGCGAACCGCAGATGGTTAATCCGGCGATGCATTTTCTGTCGAGCATCGTTAAACCCAACCACTATGGCACGGGCGGCAACGGAAATATCGGCCCGGAAGAAATCGCCTCGCTGCAGAAGCGCTGGCGCGAATTTTTGCCCGCCCATCGCGAGCAAATTCAGGCCGGTCAATTGTTCGAGATCGGCGACCCGATTCTCACGCCTGATTTATTCGGTAAGGCATTTCAGTTCGACACAAAAGACGGCAAAGGATGGCCACCGCGCTCGAAATGAACGCGGCGGCCGGTGCTGGACGAAGAAAAAATCCCATCAAAGCCCGACCCGCTTCCCGTCCTTCAAAATCGGATCGGCGAACACCTTCACCGCCGTCCCTTCCTTATTCAGGATCGGCTCGGCGGAGTATTGCGCGAGATGAACTCTTCGCATGTTCGCGGTGGTGTTCGCGCCGCTGCGGTGGAAGCAGAGGCTGGAGAAGACGGCGATGCTGCCGGCCGGGCAGATAATCGGGACGCCGGGGTCGCTGCCGAAATAGCCGACCATGTCGTTGAGTTCTTCGTCCTTCTTGTGGGTGATGAGGTCTTTCCCGCCGGCCCGATCGTACGGGAGCATGTAGACCGTGCCGTTGGCTTCGGTCATGTCATCAAGCGCGACCCAGCAGCTCAGATATTCTTTATGCGGATAGCCGACGTAGCCGCTGTCCTGGTGCCAGGAAAATTTCAGCCCCTTCTCGGCGGCCTTGATCACGTACTGCTCGTGGAAGAGATACGCGTTCTCGCCCAGCGTGGCCCGGCAGATCTCGGCCATGTAATCGCTGAACATGTACGGCGTGAGCCTACCCGTTTCCTTGTAGCGATTGGCGATGAAGTACCGCTTGTTGCGGTGGTTGATGCCGATCACGTCGGTCTTCTTCTCGTCCATCTCGGCGTGGATGCGATCCATGTAATACTTCGCTTCATCGCGAACGAGCTCCAGATGCTCCGGCGGCAGCACGCGCTCGAGAAGGAAGAAACCCTGCTCGCGGTAGAGCTTCTTCTGTTCGTCAGTGATTTTGATCGGAGCGGTCGTTGATGGGGTGAGCGTGGCGGGCATGGCGAGTCTCCAGAAAGTTGGTTTCCTCGGTATTTGTTCAATTTTGAATTCCTGATCCGTCGCATGGGCGGCCCGCCCATGCTCTTTCTCAGACACGGGCGAGCCGCCCGTGCGACGAAATTCAAAATGACCTTTACTGTCACTTCGATCTGCTCATAATCGCACAATTTTCGCCATAATCTTCTCATCTTTCATCAATTTGTTATCATTTCTTGCCGTGAAAGAGACTTTACTGCTACCGCCGGTCGCGGAGGGGCTCATCTGGCAGGTGCGGAACCTCGCCCGCTCGATCCCGCCGCACCGGCACGACGAGTTGGAGGTGAACCTCGTCCTGCAAGGCACCGGCAGTTACCTGATGGGCGACCGGCGCGTGCAGCTCCGCCGCGGCACGATGATCTGGCTCTTCCCCGGTCAAGACCACGTGCTGATCGACCAGTCGCCGGACTTTGGCATGTGGATCGGCGTGTTCCGCCCGGCGATGGTCGAGCGCGCCTGCACCACGCCGAGCACGGCCGTGCTGAAGGAGCAGAACCCGCCCGGCCGATTCTCGCGGCAGATCGCTCGCGAGCCGCTCGCTCGGCTGCACGCACTGCTAAGCGACATCGAGAAAATCTCCGGCACCGGCCCGGCGATGCGGCGGGTGATCGCCCCGGCAGAAATCGACCGCTACAACGCCGCCGTCGCCTACGCGCTGCTGACGGCCTGGGCCGTCCACCAATCCGCCGGCGACGACGCGGTCGGCACGGACATCCACCCCGCCGTCGAAATCTGCGCCCGGCTGCTCCGCGACGAAAGCGAACCAATGAACCTCGACGAGCTAGCGAGTCGCTCCGGCCTCAGCCCGTCGCGCCTCAGCGAGCTCTTTAAAAAACAGATCGGCCTGCCCCTCGTGCAGTACCGCCAACGACAATGCCTCGACCGCTTCTTACGCCTCTACGACGGCCAGCGACAAACCATGCTCGACGCCGCATTACAAGCCGGCTTCGGCAGCTATCCGCAGTTTCATCGGGCGTTCAAGCAGTTGATGGGAATCGGCCCGGCGGAGTTTCGGAGGCGGGAAAAGTGATTGGCTTCTTAGAAGAAAATCTACCACAGAGAACACAGAGGGCACGGAGAGAAAAATGAGAGTAAGGAAACTTCTCTCTCTGAGTTCTCTGTGAGCTCTGTGGTAATTTTCTTTTACGTCCGACGAAAACTTTGCGAGATGATTGTCTTGTTTAGCCGCCCCGCGTGCGGGGCATTTTCAACGCGCCGCGCACGCGGGGCGGCTAAACAAATCAGAAATCTAAAACTCAAACACCTGCAGCCGATTATTCCCCGCGTCTACCGCGACCACGCGACCTCGCTTGTCGACCGCGACGCCCCACGGGTACGCCATCTCGCCGGCCTCTCGGCCGCCTCGGCCCCAGGTGGCGAGGCCTTTTCCCGTTTCGCGGTCGATCATCTGTACGCGGTTGTTGCCGAATTCGCAGACGATCAAGCGGCCTTTGGCGTCGATGTCCAGGCCGTACGGAAATCTAAACTCGCCGAGGCCGCCGCCGACGTGGCCCATGTTTCTGACGAAAGTCCCGTCGGTCTTGAACACCACGATGCGGTGGTTGCACGCGTCGGTGATGTACATCGTGCCGCCGACGATCACCATGCTTTGCGGGCGGCGGAATTGGCCGTCGCCGTCGCCGAAGTGGCCGAACTCGTACAGATATTTGCCGGCCATGTCGAAGACCTGCACGCGGTCGTTGTCGCCGAACTCGGAGACGAAGACGCGGCCCTTGTCGTCGAAGGCGATGTCGCTCGGATAAATAAATTCGCCCGGCCCCTTGCCGGCGTGGCCCCAGCGGCGCACTTCTTTGCCCGACGGGTCGTAGACGATGATCCGCTGGTAGTGCGTGTCGGGCACGTACAAATTTCCGTCCGGCCCGGCCGACAGACCGACCGGCTTGCCGATCTTGTTCTCCGGCATCGGCCATTCTGCCAGCGAGTTGCCGTCATGGTCCAGCCGCTGCACGACGGCCATGCGATCGACGACGTAGAACGTGTCGGATTTTGCGTCGTAGGTGATGCCGCGCGGGTAAACGACTTTGCCGGGACCAACGCCGGTATCGAGCCAGACGGCCTCGGGCTTTTCGGATCGGCTGCAGCCGGCGAGAAGGAGGGTTGCGATGACGATGCAGCTCCAGTGTGTGAGATTTGAAAGCGGGTTGGTCACTTGATCGGCGGTCATCGACGGGCCATCTTACGCTGCGAGCGGGTTGACATTCAATCATTCCGCGCAGTAGCGCGTAGGAGAATGAACGCGGAGACGCGGAGTTAAGGAGGAAGAGCAGAGAAGAAGGGAATTGGATGCATTTGAAGTGGCATGGGCGGCTCGCCCATGGTCTTCTGAATCAAAGACACGGGAGGGCCGCCTGTGCCACGAAATTCAATACCGAATCTGAATTCTCCGGCCTTCTCTGCGTCTCCGCGTCTCCGCGTTCATTTCGTATTTCTTCCGCGTGAAAGCGACGACACTGCAATCGCCCGAGTCCCCACCCAGCTCAAGGCCACCACCGCCAGCGCCATCACCGTCACCACGAAAATCATCAGCAGCGACATTTCGATCATCGAATCGAACCGCAGCGTGTGCACCCAGGTCATCATCTGCGGGGTCATCATCTGAGGTGTTTGCGGGGAGAGCAGCACCGTCGCGGGCACTTCGGTAATCGAGAGCGTCATCACGCACACCGCGGCGGCGATGAGGACGGGCCAGGCGAGCGGGAGAACGATTCGCCCGGCGGTTTGGCCGCCGCTGGCGCCGTCGACGGCGGCCATGTCGCGGATTTCCTTCCAGCGCGGCGTGGTGGTGAACCGCCCGGCGATCACGGCGAGCCAGCCGAACCGGGCGAGGTACGCGAAGACGACCATCGCCATGCTGTCATAGATGTAAGTCAGCCACGTGCGGTTGTAGAGGCGGATGAGCGCGATCGCGAGCAGTTGCCCGCCGATCATAAACGTCGCGATGTTGGCGATCATGGCCGCGCGCGATTTCGCGGAGGTGGCCGACACCGCCAGCGCCAGCGCCACGCCGCCGGTGACGAGTCCGACGAGCATCGAGCCGAGCACCGCGGGGCTGAACTCCGTCCAGATGAACAGGGGTTTGACCTTGATCGCCAGCGATACCCAAAGGCAATACACCGGCACGCCGAACGTGACGGCCAGCGCCAAAACCGCCAGCCCCTTCGCGACGATCCCCGCGTCGAGCCGCGCCGGCCACGGGCCGCTGTCGATCGCGTCGGCGGCGCTCACGCCCTTCAGCCACCTCGCCCCGATGATCGCGAACAGAAAAATCAGCAGCAGCATCGGCACGGCCGTCGCGACGGCGGCGGCGGCGCGGGATTGCTGATCGGCCGATGCCGCGCCGGCGCCGGCCATGCCTTGCGCGGTCATCGGATTGTTCGGATTGCTCATCGCGCCGGTGTCGAAGACCATGCGCACTTCCGTCGCGATCACGCTGATGCCGGTGGGTTCGTAGACGGAAAATTCCTGCACCGCCAGCACCGTGCAGAGCAGCACCGCCGCCCCGATCGGGCCAGCGAGTTGCCGCAGCGTGATCCGCCAGAGCGCGCCGTCGAGCGTCGCCTGCTGCTGCAAATTCGAATCGACATTCCGCAGCGCCAGCCCGATCAACCCCGCCGGCAGCGGCGACAGCCACGTCGCCAATGACCAAATGCACCGCATCACGTCGGCCGGCGTTTGAAATTTCGGCACGAGATCGAGCAGGCGAAGGAACTGCATCCACCCGTAGGTGTACACGATGGAAGGCACGAACATTGAGATCGGCAGGAGGATCCAGACGAACTTCGCGACCACGCCGCGCCCGCGCCCCAGCACGTACGCCGCCGGGAGTGAGAGGAGTGTCGCGATGACCGCCGCGGCCAGGTTGTACCCGAGCGTACGGCCGAGCAGATCGAGCCGGAACGCCGTCGGGCGCAGCTCCACCCACACTTCCGGGCGCGTGACGATGTGCCAGACCATCCACGCCAACGGCAACCCGCTGCAGACGGCGACGATCGACGTCAGGCTGATGGAGGCGACGCGATTCCAGCTGTTCACCTTCATGAGATTTCACCACGAAGGCACGAAGTACACGAAGGAAATTCAGAAGAATTTTTGCCACAGATGAACACAGATGGACACAGATAAGAAGAAGATTTTGAATTGGCTTTATCTGTGTGCATCTGTGCCCCATCTGTGGCGAAAAACTCTGCGCGTTAATTCTCCCGGCCTTCGAGGATCGCCGTCGCGCGACGCGTGACCTGCGGCAGGATGGCGGCGGCCTTGGCGTAGTCGACGTCCATCGTGCGGATCTCGCCGGGGCCGGCGCGGACGGAGAATTTAACGAACTTGGCGGCGATCAATTGCTGTTCGACTTCTTTGCTGAGGAGGTAATCGATGAGCTGATGTGCGGAATCCCCGTGCGGCGCGCCGGCGACTTGTGCGACGGTGCAGGGAATCGCGAGCGTGCCGAGGTTGCTGGGCTGTTGGTCGGGAAGAACACCTTCCACTCCAGCGTTGTCGGCATCGTCGTTATCGGTTAGGCCGATCACAAACTGTCCGGATTTGACACCGTCCGCGACAATCGAATTTCCGCCCACCAGCTTGATGTCGTTGTCGTGCAACGCCTTGAAAAATGCGTCGGCCTTCTCTTCGCCCAAGACCGTATAGAGCGCTGCAACATGCCCTGTTGTAGTTCCTGCGACCGGGCGTGCCATGGCAATATGACCTTTGTATGCACCCAACTTCAAGTCGGATATGCCTGGTAAATGGACTGCACTCCAACCTGAGGGATTGTCACCTACCGCCATCACCCGCACGCGCATCCCGCTCGCCGTCCAAAGATGCTTCGCGTCCTTGAATTTCACAGGCACATCCACCGCGTTCGGCGAATCGTACGGCGCGAGCACGCCGTCGGTGGCGAGGTTGATCGTCAGGAAAATCTCGTTCCCCCACCACACGTCGCACTGCGGATGGTCCTTCTCCGCTCGCAGCCGCTCGGCCAAACCTACCGACTTGTTGGCCTCGGTGTCGTACCGCGCGATGACGTGGATGCCGGTCTTTTGCTCGAAGGCTTTCAGAATCGGCTCGGCCACCGGTTGGTCGACACTGGTGTAGATCGTAAGTGAGTTGTCGGTGGATTTATCGCAGCCGCAGAAAAGAATGGAGCCGCAGATGAACACGGATAAGCACAGATAAAGAGAGCGACGCATTGGCTACTCTTTTCTCATCTGTGCTGATCTGTGTCCACCTGTGGCAAAATTAATTCTTCGGCGCGTCGCCGGAGAGCTGCCCGAAGTATCCCTTCACAGCGCGCTTCGCGTCGCCGCTAATGGCTTCGGAGTCTACATCGTCGGTGGCGTCGCGGTCGGCGGCTTGAACGGCCTGCTGGAGTTGGGCGTGCGATTCGCCGCGAATCGTGCCGGCCTTGACGAACGTGCTGGCGAGGAGCTTTCCTTTTTCGACGTTCTGCACGGGGGCGACTTCCTGTTTCACGGCGTAGGGCGCTTCCTGCACGCCCGGCCCGCCGCCGTTGCCCTGACCGGGACCGCCGAAGCCGCCGTTCTGGCCCTTCTGGCCGTTGGCGGGATCGCCGGCGGCCCATTGACCCTTGTTGCCGTTGGCGTCGGGCTTGTTCCCCTGGCCTGGCTTGTTGCCTTGGCCGGCGCCTTGCCCGCCCTGATCGCCCTGGCTGTTAGAGTTGGCTTGGTCGGCCGCCTGCTGGGCGGCAGCGTCGGCGGCGTTTTGGGCGGCGGCCTGCTGCTGGGCGTCATTGGCGATCGCCTGCATCTGCTGTAACTGCTGCTGCATTTGCTGACCGGCGTTGGCCATCTGCTGCTGATTGTTGCCGGCCTGACCGGGCTGCTGACCCTGGCCGCCTTGCTGTTGCGCGCCTTGCTGACCCGGTTGGCCTTGTTGGCCCTGTTGTCCCTGCTGACCGGGCTGCCCGGCTTGCGCTTGTTGACCTAGTTGTCCCGGCTGGCCTTGCTGACCGGGCTGGCCTTGCTGGCCCGGTTGACCCTGCTGAGCTTGCGCGGCCGCCTGCTGCATCGCCTGCGCCATCTGCTGAGCGGCCTGACCCATCTGCTGCGCCTGCGCCTGGCCGTTCGCCTGGGCCTGCGCTTGCTTGACCGCCTGCTGCATTGCCTGCTGTTGCTGCGGACTCATCTGCTGCTGCATCTGCTTGGCCATCTGCTGCACCTGCTGCTGCGCCTGCTGATTGCCGGCGGCGGCCTGCTGCATCATCTGCTGCATCTGCTGCGCCTGTTGCTGCGTGGCGCCGGCCTGCTGCAACTGCTGCTGCATCTTCTGTTGCTGCTTCGGATCGGTAGCCGCCTTCTGCAACTGCGCCGCGAGCGCGGCCATCTGCTTGGCGGCTTTTTCCTTTTCCTTGTCGTCCATCTTGTCGAATTTATCGACAGCCTGCTTCAAGTCGGTGACGGCCTTGTCGAAATCGCCCTTGGCGATATCGCGGTGCGCGTCGGCGACCGGGCCTTTCTCATCCACCGGCGCGGTGATGTTTGAGACCATCAACTGATTGTTCTGCGCCTCCGCCACGCTCGCGCTCTGCACGATCTGCTGCTTGATCTGCTTATCCAGATTGCTCAGCGCCTCGGCCGCGGAGAATTTCGTCTTCGCGGTGTCGGTGATCGGCTGGGCGAGCAGCGACTGAAGTTCCTTCTTGGCGATGGCGACGGAATTATCGTTCGGGAAAGCCTTGGCGATCGTTTCCACTTTCGTGATCGCCTCGGCGACGGATTTTTTCGTCTCTTCGATTTTGGTCAGCTCTATTTCCTTCTTCTTCACCTCCGCCTGATGGCCGAACAAATCCTGCTGGCCCAGGAACGTGGTGGCGAACGCGATGATCATCGCGACGACCGTCCAGTTGGCGATCTTCGGGAACTTGATGGGGAACTGCTTGTTGAGCGAAACGTTGTCGGCCGTCCGCTCCGCGTCGAGCACGGCGGCGGCGGCGAAGGGATCTTTCAGCGGGCGGACGTACAGCGCGGTGCTGAATTTTTCCTTGAGCAGGAGCTTTTCGTCGATCGCGACGGCCGCTTCATGCGCGGTCGGGCGGCGGTAGATCGCGTAAGCGATCGCCGCGACAACGGCTGAGCCGATGCCGGCGTAAAAGAACCGTTCCTTGTGCGGCAGCGCGAACGCGAGGAGGCGATCGACCAGGATCGCTAACCAGACGATCACCGACAGCACCAGCGCCGTCCACGCCAATCCGTAGAAAAACCGCTCGAGCGCGAGCTTGTTCTGAACGGCGGCGACGTGGCGATCTAATCTGCTCATTGGAATGCTCCCTTGGGTGCAATTGTACGCGAGGGCCAGCTCGGATTGTAGTGGAATCCGGCCCCGCCCGGCATTTAGACCGCTGGCTCGATGAAAAGTTCCACCGGCGGAGTTATGCGGACGCAAACTGACTCCAAAGGAGGGAAACGCTAACCCTCCCAAGCGACAACCTCTCTCCCTCCGGGAGAGAGCGGGAGTGAGGGCGAACGGCGAATGGCGTTCGATAGTTGTTGTTCAATTGTCGAGCGCAACTTCTAATTCGCCCTCACCTAACCTCTCCCGGAGGGCGAGGGACCAGAAGCAACTTGGGGCGAACCCGGCGGTATGCTACGCTGGCCTTTCCAAGGCGGAGAAATTCCATGCAAATCATGAAGTGGCCGGCGGTTATTCTGATAATTCTTGCTCTCTCGACGGTTGCGATCTCCCACGCCCAGGAGATCGAACCGGGCCCGCCGGCGAAGATCGTCTCCAAGACTTACGACGTCCGCAGCCTCTGCATGCCCGTGCCGGATTATCCGTTGCCGGCCTCGATGCTGCCGACGGACGACCGCTCTGCCGCCCGGCAGCGCGAGCGCGACCCGCAGGGGCCGGAAGGTTCCGGCGAGCTCTCGCCGATGTCGATCGCCAAGCTGATCGCCGCGACTGTCGCCCCTGAATCGTGGAAAGACGCCGGCGGCGTTCAGGGAAAAGTCGCCGAGTTCCAGGGCATGCTGGTGATCACGCAGACCGAGGCGAATCATCAAAAAATCGCCGACCTGCTCGCGCAGCTCAAGGCCGACCTTCGCCGGACCGTGCGCATCGAAGCGACGTGGGTGCTGCTTTCCGCCAAGGAACTGAACGGCCTGCAGCATGTGGCGGGGCACGAGTCGCTCGTGGAAGTACCCGATGAGGCTCTCAAAGCCGCCAAAGTGTACTGCCGGGCGCAGACGATCGGCTTCAGCGGGCAGGTGGTTCACCTGGCAACGAACGCCAAGCGTGCATACGTCGCTGAAGTCACGCCCGTCGCGCAGGGGAACGTCGTCACGTACGATCCGCGATTCGCTACCGCCAACAGCGGCGTATCGCTGCAGATGAAGCCGCAACTCAACGGCGACCAGTCGGGCGTTGTAATCGATCTTTACAGTATTGTGACCGAAGCGCCCGAAGGCTCGCGGCTCGATCTGACGCACGCCACCACCCGCCCCGCCGGCGGCAACGCCGATCCGACCGCCCTGCAACTGATGAACGTGCTGCAGCAGCAGTTCCGCACCACCGTGAGCATGCCGCTCCGCACCAACGTGCTCATCGGCGGAATCACGATGGAGCCCGACGCCAAAGCCGAACCCGCGCGGCAACTTTATTTGGTGCTGCGCGGCGAAGCGGACAAGAAGTAGCGTTACTGCCTCACAAACACACAAACTGCGCTCATTATAATTTTCGTCTCTCTTCACTTCCGCCGCGACTCGATCCTCAGGATCGGCTATGATGTTGCACTTTGCTGGGGTTGTAGAAGGTGCTTTGTCCGATCCGTCGCGATACGGGGACTCTCACCCGACGTTGTTGAAGGACCGGCCGCATGGATATGCTCACTCCCGCCCGCACCTGGGGCACCGCTGAACGGACTTCGGCGGAATCCGATTCCGAACTCATCCAAACCATGCCGCTGCCGCAGCGGATCGCGATGCTCGCGACTGTGATCCTGCCGTTCCTCGGACTCCTCGGCGCGATCGTGCTTCTCTGGCACCGGCAGGCGGGCATCCTGGGGGTCGGCTGGCCGGAGATGGTCGTGATGGTGGTGATGTACTCGATCGGCGGGTTCGGCGTGACCGTCGGCTATCACCGGTTGCTCACGCACAAATCGTTCGACTGCCCGCGATGGGTGCGGCTGACGCTGGCGGTCTTCGGCTCGATGGCGGCGCAGGGAATGACCATCCGCTGGGTCGCGACGCATCGCCGGCATCATCAGCTGGCAGATCATGAAGGCGATCCGCACTCGCCGCATCTGCACGGGTACACAGGCCTCCGCGGCCTGATCACCGGGCTTTGGCATGCGCACATCGGCTGGGCGTTTGAGGCCGATCGCCCGGACCTTGTCCGCTCCATCCCCGACTTAATGGCCGACCGGGGGATGCTCTTCATCGATCAGTTTTATCTGCTGTGGGTGGCGCTGGGCATTTTCATCCCGGCCATCGCGCTCGGACTGTGGGAAGGCAACTGGGAAGGTTTTTTCGCCGGCATGATCTGGGGCGGGCTGCTGCGGATCTTCCTCATGCTTCACGTGACGTGGAGCATCAACTCGGTCTGCCACGTCTTCGGCACGCGTCCGTTCAAGAACCCGGATCGCAGCACGAATAACCTACCGATCGCGCTGGTGAGCCTCGGCGAAGGTTGGCACAACAACCACCACGCGTTCCCGACGAGCGCGCGGCACGGGCTCAAGTGGTGGCAATTCGATTCGTCGTATTGCGTGATCAAAGCGATGAGCTGGATCGGATTAGCATCAAACGTCCGCGTCCCGAGTGAAGCTGCGATGGACGCGCGACTGCGCTGAGCATTTATTAAGCGGTGAACGAAGTGAACGCGGTTCCCCATTCAAATTGTGCGTCACTGACCCAATCAACTCATTGAATCAATCGCGATACTGAGCGTGACAGCTCAAGCACGACTGGTTCAACTGCTTGACCGCTTTATCCGCGTCCGCGGGATTGTGCATCGGAGATCTAAGCATCTCGCTCAGCGCCCGCGCCTGCTTCGCGGCGTTCGCCAATTGCTTCTGGAAATCCTCGGTGTGACTGGTCGCGTCGTTCGTCCGCCCGATTTCGGTGAAGGTTTCTTCCAGCAGCAACGCCTCGTTGGAGGCATCAAGCCCGGGATGGGCCGCGATCGGCTGCCAGGCGGACTTGCTCATGTCCTTGAGATTATCCATGTGGTAATCCGCCTGCACCATGGATGCAGCCATCGCCGGGATCTTTGCCTTTTCGACGTAAGTCACGTGGAGCGAGTCGAGCTCGCCCGCGGGCAACGGCCGGGCGTTGCGGGCGTCGGCCCAGAGGCCCTTGTAGTTCGCGCCGGTGCCCCACGTCTTGAGAACATTCTCCGCCTCGCTCGGCGGAAGCATTCCGTTATACACGCACGCCACCGCCACGCCCGCGGCGGAGCGGTGCTTGCCGTGGTGGCAGTGGATGTAGATAGGCCCCGGCAAGTCCCGCAGCGCCTTGGCGATCGCCTGGCCTTGTGCGGCCGGCACGCCGTCGTAGCCGAACGGGAGGTGGACGTACTTCATGCCGAACCTGTGGGCGGAGTCGACATCGGGCGTCGCGCCATCGACGCTGATGATCGTTTTAATGCCGAGCTTCTGCAGGACCTGAAATCCTTCATCGCCTTCGGGCTGGGCGCCGCTGAGGATTTTCTCATTGACCCAGTGGGCGTGGGGCAGGCTCTTTTCATTGAGCGCGACGTACTGACGCGTCGTCGGCTGCGTCGCCGCCGCGTGCGGCACGCCGGTCGGAACCGGCACGACCCTCGCCGGCGGGGTCCTGCAGGCGGACAGACCGAAGGCGATCGAGCTGAGCAGGATCAGGTATTTGACTGAGGAACGCATAAACTCTCTGGAAACAGTGCCTTGCCGGAAGAAATGGTTGTACCGTCTTCATCAAGTATGACAAGACCGTGCATCCTTTGCGCGATCCCACTCGGCGTGCGGGCTTCAGCCCGCATGTCCATTGCGAGAAAATTCCTTTGCGAAAAAATTCCATACGGACTTAGGCCCGCACGCCAAATACCGCAATCCCATCCTTTGTCTTTACAATATCCGTTATAACGACTATAATGAAACGTCATGACCAACCGCCTGCAAAAAGAGCTGAAAAAGTCCAAGCCGTTCGAGTCGGCCGAGCAGGAGGCTCACCTCAACCTGGCCCGCACCGCCCAGTTCCTGGAAGAAGCCTTCGAGCAGCTGTTCAAGCCGTTCAACCTGTCGGGGACGCAGTACAACGTGCTGCGCATCCTCCGCGGCGCCGGCGAAGCGCTGCCGTGCGGGCAGATCGGCGAGCGACTGGTCACCCGCGACCCGGACATCACGCGTTTGCTGGACAGGCTCGAAAAGCGCGGCCTGATCGTCCGCGAACGCACCGCCGCCGACCGGCGGGTGGTGCTGGCCTCCATCACCCCCGCAGGGCTCAAGCTGTTGAAGCAACTCGACAAGCCGGTGATCGACCTGCATGTAAAACAGCTCGGCCACATGGGTAAGGAGCGTTTAAAGACCTTCATCGACCTGCTGGAATTGGCCCGTGAACCGGGGGCGGAATAAACTTTGAATAATAGTCGTTATAACAGATACTGGAATAACACTTAAGAGGAGACCCTTATGATTCGCGTGATTAAATCAGAAGAACGACACCGCCAGAACATCGGCTGGCTCGATACCCGGTGGCACTTTTCCTTCGGCGACTACTACGATCCGAAGAACCTGCACTTCTCCGCCCTGCGCGTCTTCAATGATGACTGGCTCGAAGGCGGCGGCGGGTTCGACCTGCACCCGCACAAGGACATGGAGATCGTGACGATCATGCTCGAAGGCGTGCTGCGTCATAAAGACCTGCTCGGCAACGACGACGTGCTGAAGCCCAACGAAGTGCAGGTGATGAGCGCCGGCCGAGGCATCACGCACGGCGAATTCAACGACAGCCGCAAGGATCGCCTGCACCTGTTGCAGCTCTGGATTCTGCCACGAAAGAAGAACAACGACCCGCGCTGGGAGCAAAAAGGTTTCGACCCGGCCGACCGAATCGGCAAGCTGCAGCCGGTGGTGAGCGACGGCAGTCTGCCGGGCACGTTGGCGATCGACCAGGACGCTGTGATCTACCGCAGCACCCTGCCGGCCGGGCAGTCGGTCGAGCACGACAGCGCCGCCCGCAAGGTCTACCTGTTCGTCATTGAAGGCGACGTGACGGTGAACGGCGAAAAACTCGCCAAAGGCGACCAGGGCCGGATCGAAGCGGAAGCTTTGCTCAAGATCACCGCTGGTATGGATGCGGAGATTTTGTTGATCGATCTGCCGTAAGGGGAAATGTGCCACAGAGGACACGGAGAACACAGAGGCGCGCTCGGGAAACAGGGCGCGCCTTTTTTTCAGAATTTTTCTGCCACAGATGGGGCACGGATGAATACAGATAGGAAAGAATGAACGCGGAGACGCGGAGAAGGCAAGATTTCTTCTCCGCGTCTCCGCGTTCATTCCTTTTTCGTCTTTATCTGTGCCCATCCGTGCCCCATCCGTGGCTAAATTCATCTTCGCGTCTTCGCGTCTTCGCGGTTAATCTCTTGAGCCTTATGAGTGACCTGCGTCTCGACCCGATTTCATCGCCGTTTAAGGCCTCGATCACCCCGCCTGGGTCGAAGAGCCTGACGAACCGCGCCCTCGTGCTGGCGGCGCTGGCGAGCGGAACCAGTAAACTGACCAACGTTCTTTTCGCCGACGACACGCGCGTCATGCTCGACGGCTTAGCCAAGCTCGGCTTCACGCTGGACATCGACGAACCGAACCACGTCGTCACGGTCCACGGCCAGGCCGGGAAAATCCCCGCGGCCGGCGCGGAAATCTTCTGCGGCAACAGCGGCACGACGATCCGCTTCCTCACCGCCCTCTCCGCTCTCGGCAAAGGCGAGTTCACCCTCGACGGCATCGCCCGCATGCGGCAGCGGCCGATCGGCGCGCTGGTCGGCATGATGAAACACCTCGGCGTGCGCACAAGCTTCGCGCCCGAGGCCGAGGGATTTCCGCCGGTCACCGTTCTCGCCGACGGATTGCCCGGCGGTATCGTTCGCTACGGCGCGGAGGCGTCGAGTCAATTCCTTTCCGCGCTCTTGATGGTCGCGCCGTACGCGCGGAACGAAGTCCGCGTCGATCTCGAGCCGAACCAAACGAGTTGGCCGTACGTCGCGATGACGATGCAGTTGATGGACCGCTTCGGCGTGACATGCGAGCTGATCCGCGACCCCGACACCGGCGAGCCGCGCAAGCTGATCGTGCCGCAGCACGTCTACGCGCCGCACGACTACACGATCGAACCCGACGCCAGCAACGCCAGCTATTTCCTCGGGCTCGCCGCGATCCACCCCGGATCAAAAGTCACCATCGAAGGCCTCGGCAAGCGCAGCCTGCAAGGCGATGTCGCCTTCGCCGACGTGCTGCACGACATGGGCGCGGGCCTGATCTTCGGCCCCGATTTCATCACCGTCACCGGCGGCAAAGCCCTGCACGGCATCGAGGTCGACCTTTCCAATATGCCCGACACCGCGCAAACCTTTGCCGTCGTCGCGCTGTTCGCAAAGGGCCAAACCGTCATCCGCGGATTGCACACGTTAAAGGTGAAAGAAACCGACCGCCTCGCCGCGCTACAGACGGAGCTGACCAAGCTGGGCGCCGAAGTTGAAATCGAAGACGGCAGCGTGCTCGTGATCGACCCGCCGGAGAAATTGAAGGTTGCCCACATCGACACCTACGACGACCACCGCATGGCGATGAGCTTCGCGTTGGCGGGGACCAATTCTGCGGGCGTAACGATCAAGGACGTGGAGTGCGTGAATAAGACGTATCCGGGGTACTTCACGGATTTAGAAAAAGTAATTTCGAATACTGCCGTCAATAGTGGGTAGACAACCAATGAATCCGCAAGACTCAAATTTTTTCACCCTCTTCGGGCACTTAGCAGTTCGGCTATCGAATCTGGAATCCATTGTTGATCATTTGTTGGAAGACTTGATAGATCAGGACTCGCCGGTAATTGGGGGACTCATTATTTCTGACGTAGGATTTTTCAAGAAACTTGACCTGATAAAAACGCTCACCGAATTTCAATTTGCCCTTGACGATGCGGGGCGTGACAGAATATTGGAAGTCATCAAGAAAATTGATGAGTTAAGAACTATTCGAAATGAAGTGATTCATGGTCTATGGACAATAAATGCCCTCGACTTTGCCAAGGGAACCGTAATCTGTGAACAAACTCGTTGGCGAAAGATGAAGTCTCAAAAACAGTGGACGAGATATCGACGTAGATTGTTTTCATTCGTTGAATTAAACAACTATGCGGAAAAGGCAATTTATCTGTGCGCTGATGTGACCAATCTCATAAACTTTGTCCGAAGTTCGAAAACAACATCAAAACGAGTACGAAAGGGTTCTTCCCAAGATAAATAGTGCGTTGTCTCACGCCACCTGTTTCTCATCCACCGCCGCGAGTTTTTTCGCGACGGCTATACCACTCTGCAACGCGCCTTCCATGTACCCCGCGAATTTGTAGCAGCAGTGCTCACCGGCGAAGTGCAGGCGATCCATGCCGCGCGCGAGCAGCGGGCCGATCGTCGTGATCTCGCCCGGGGCGGGGAAGCTGTACCCGCCGGCGGAGTATTTTTCGTTCGGCCAGGCGATGAAGCGCGTCTTGATCACGTGCGGCGTGATGCCGGCGTGGATGGTTTCCAGTTCCTTGATCACGCCCTTGTCGCTCCAGCCTCGGTTCCAGCTGTTCATGAGACTGTTCGCGGCCCGGCCGGCGGCGAACGCGGTGATACCGTGCTGGCCATTTTCTCCCTGGCCTGCAGTGCTTTCCCACGTCAGCGCGATCGGGCCGTCGCTCAGGCTCGAGGCGCTCTTCGCCCAGGCCTTGCGGTCGACGCTGCTGAGGAATTTCACAACGTTGCCGATCTGCGGCTGGAGGATTTTCGGCAGCGGCGGGCTGATATTGATCCGGCCCCACGTGCCGGGCGGGATCGCGAGGACGATGTCGTCCGCCTCCAGCACTTCGCCGCGGTTGGTCGTGACGCGCACGCGGTCGGCCCGCAGTTCGATCTTCACCACCGGCGTGTTCGTGCGGATATTTTCTTTGCCGATCGCGCGGGAGAGCGATTGCGTCAGCCGGCTCGCGCCACCGCGGCAGCGGTAGGCTTCGGTGTCGGTCCAGTAGTGTTCGAATCCGCCGCCCTTGATGACGGTGAGCAGCGCGAGCCATCCCTGTCGCGAGACGACCACGCCGTTGTCGGCGTTCAGCTCCGCCGCGATGGCACGCCGCGCGAGCTTGCTGATCGGCAGACCTTCCAGCCAGTCGGCAACGGATTTCTTATCCAAGTCAGCCGCGAACGGAGTGAGCCACGGTTCATTCTCATTCACGTTGCGCGCCAACCCCGTGGCCTGCGCGATCGCGAAATCCATCTCACCAAAAAGTTTCTGTTGTGTCTCGCGGGCGAGCCGGCGATTGCCGATCATCACCGGAATGTCGTTCTCATCCCCCGCCTCGGCCGGCATGAGCTCGAGGCCGAACATTTTCACGTAGTGAATCCACGCCGGGTGATTCGCGCCGACGAATTCCGCGCCGCCTTCAACCACCTTGCCGGGGACGATGTCGCGGTAGCTGATCACTCGCCCGCCGAGCCGCGGGCGGGCTTCGAGGACGGTCACGTCGACGTTCGCGGTGAGCAACTCGAACGCGCACGAAAGACCAGCGAGCCCGCCGCCGATCACGATCACTTTTTTGTGGGGAACGATTCCCGCCAGTGGAACCGGCGGCTTGGCTATCTTGCGGAGCGCAGCGTGACCCTTGCCCATTCCGCCGGGGAAGGCGGGACGAGCGCGGCTGCCCGTGACTTCCATTGGGCCGTACAGACTTCGAAGTTGTGCGTAGAGCGAGCGCGGCATGCGCATCTCCCATCACGGGTAAAACTTCTCGGTCGAACTAATCGCCTCGCAGCCGATCGAACGATTCGATCAGCAATGCAGGCCGCAGGGTCGTCTTCCATCGCTTTTGCGGTCACCTCGATTATGAATTCTTGATCGTCAGGCGGGCTCGCCAAATGAGGTGGCAAGCCCCAGAAAACACCGCCAATCTTCGATACAATAAATTACACCCCAGATCGGCGTGAAAATCCCGCCGAAACCAGCCCATTAAAGTATTGTTAAAGTTTTGTCATTTAATGATTTATGTATTGCAAAATGGCGGTGATTTCGGCTTTCGACGTACGTTGGAACTCGCTTGTCGCTGGCCTGGTCCGCTGCTATCGTCCTGCGACCTTTCAGGAGCCCGAATATGTCCATCCGAGTCACCGTCTGGAACGAATTTCGTCACGAAAAGGCCGAGGGAGCCAAGTTCGATATCGTGCGATCGCACTACCCGCAAGGCATCCACGAAGCGATCGCGCAGCACCTTCGCAAAGGCGGTGATTTTTCGGTCGGTACGGCCTGGCTGGACCAACCCGAGCACGGCCTGACCGACGAGGCACTGGCCAACACCGACGTGCTGATCTGGTGGGCGCACGGCCATCACGGCGCGGTCGATGACGCAGTCGTCGCAAAAGTTCAGCAGCGCGTGCTCGACGGCATGGGACTGATCGTGCTGCACAGCGGGCACGCTTCAAAAGTGTTCACGCGATTGATGGGCACCACCGGCAAACTTAAATGGCGCGAGGCCGGCGAGCGCGAAATTCTCTGGGTCACCAAGCCCGGTCATCCGATCCTCGCGGGCATCGACGATCACTTCATTTTGCCGCAGGAAGAAATGTACGGCGAGTTCTTCGACGTGCCCGAGCCGATGGAAACATTGCTCATCAGCAGCTTCACCGGCGGCGAAGTTTTTAGAAGCGGGATGACGTGGCAGCGCGGCGCGGGAAAAATCTTTTATTTCCGGCCGGGGCACGAAACGTATCCCACATACAAAGATCCGAACGTTCTCCGAATCATCGAAAATGCCGCAAAATGGGCTGCGCCAGTGAGCGGGGGAAAGGTTCTTCCGGGGTTTCCAAATCCAAAAATCGGATGGCTTGATTGACTTGCGATTCAGACTGCGCCGATTGTGACGGTTGTACGAATTGCGAAAACAATTTCGCGAAAAAAAATTTTTATGGTGATGAAAAAATTTATTTTTCGAAATATTTTTTCTGAAAACCCGCCTCATGCTTCGAAATTTCATGCCTGAATAAAAATAAAAAATCTAAAAATTTTTCTCTTCCATTGCCTCGCGAAAAAATCGTTTGACACCCCTTCAATGTGAATTAGTATCCAAAGCGAATCACGTCATTTTAGTTTCGAGACGGTTGCTACGCGGAGTTCTAGTCAGTCGCAATTCTCACGGAGTTGCTTAACATTTTGGAGGCGTAATGCGGAAGCGAAAAGTCGCAAGGGGTATTTCACGCTCTATGGCAATCGCCATTTTTTCAGCCAGCGGGGCTGGAATGGCGTTCGCCGCAGATACGTTCGACAATACCGGCGGCGACGCGAGCTGGAGCAACGATGCCAATTGGGTCGATGATTCGGCTCCCACTTCCGCTGATTCAGTGCTCTTGGACAACAGCGCTCTGGGCACACTTCCCTCGCCGATGACGCTCGATCAGAGCTTCGAAATCCTCAACCTTACGCTCGATTCAGCGGATTCCGTCACGATCGATACCGGCGTGGGCACGAACACGCTCACACTCGACGGCACGGGCGTCGACACCGATCTATTGACGCTCACCACCACCGCAACCGGGACTCTGACCTTGAACGTCGACGTCATCGCCGGCGCTTCCGGAAATCTTAACGTCGCCAACGCGCTTGGCACGGTGACCTTCGGCGGAGCCCTGAACGGCAATTTCGATCTGACCAAGATCGGCGGCGGAACGGTAAACCTCACTGCCGCCAGCACGCGTACGGGCGCTCTCCTCACGAACATCAATGCCGGTGTTCTCAGCCTGCAGAACAACAACGCCCTGGGCGCCAACACCCTGAGCGGCGACGTCACCGTCAACAACGGCGGCACGCTGAACGTCGCCGGCGGAATCACCCTGGAGAACTTGTACAACATCGTGCTGAATGACGGCGGAACGCTTTCCAATACCGGGACCAACACGATCAACAGCAAACTGAACGTGAGCACCGCTGTCGGCGCTAATACCGTCACGATCAATACCGGCGCGTTGAACGACATTCTGACAATCGGAACTGCCACCAACGACCTCACCGGCGGCGAAGGGAGCGATGACACGATCGTCGTGACCGGCGCGGGAACATTGCAGATCAACGGCGCCAGCAATTACATCGGAAACTGGCGACTTGACAGCGGCATCACCTCGGTCGGTACGACCAACTCCCTTGGCAATAACACCAGCGGCACCATCACCCTCAACGGCGGCACGCTGAACTCGCGCACGGGTGGTACATCCAATTACTACACAGCTGGCCAGTCTGACATCATCGTCACGAATGATTCCGCCCTGAACGCTGATCGCAACGCGAACGGCAGCGGCTTCGCCGAAACATGGGATACGCTTACCATCGGTGCTTTCACGCTCAGTTCGACAAGCACCGATGCCGTCACCAGCGGCACCAGCACCATCAACTTCCGCGACACCACGCTCACCGGCAACGCCACGTTCAACGTCACCGACGGCACGTCGGCCGCCACGATTGTCGTGCTGAGCACGGCAGTCACGGACGGGGCCAACTCGTACAGCATCACCAAGACCGGCAACGGCCGATTGACACTCGGCAATTCATCCAGCACCTACGACGGCGGCGTGAAAATTCAGCAAGGGACCGTGTCGGTCGTCTCGGCAACGACGACCACTACGCTTTTCGGCTCGGCAGGTACCGGCACGATCACGATTGGCGATACCGTTAACGCCGGGAGCGCCACGCTGCTCGGCGGAGCGAGCACTTCATACGCGATTAACAACGTGATCGTGGTCCAAGGTATTACGACAAACTACATCACTTCCGTCGCCACCAGCAACACGATGACATTGAACGGCGGCGTGACGCTCAATGCACCGCTGACTGTTAATACCACCGGCACGAGCGGTGGAATCGCGTTTTCAACCAATGATTTCAACATCGGCAGCAACCAGTTGACGGTGTCGGCCGGCGGCGCCGGCGCCGTCACTTTCAATTCGCTGCTCACGGGCAATGGAACACTCGTCGTCAATTCCACCGGCACCGGTTCCACTACGCTCGCCGGAATCAACACCGGCTACACCGGCGAAATTCATCTCGACCAGGGATTGATCACCGGCACCGTCGATAGTGCGTTCGGTTCGGGCGCGATTTCAATGGCGGACGGAACGCAGATCAACCTGTCGAACAATACCGGCTCCAGCCGCGCATATAACCCGGGAACGCTCACCATTGCCCCCACCGGCACGGGTACGATCAATTTCACCGGATCCAGCGGTCGGCTGAATCGCTGGGCCGACGTCAACCTCGGCTCGGGTGTTAGCGGCGCGACGCTCGCCGTCACCGCCACCGGCAGCGCGGGACAGCTCTTGGCCTTGGCGCAGACGACGCTGTTCGGAGACTCCACGATTTACGTCGGCCAAACACCCGGCGGGCTGACCAACATATCGGTCGACGCGCAGCTAGGCATTGCCGACGGCGGGAACGGATACAGCCTGACCAAAACCGGCGCCGGCGACTTGATCCTTGGCGCCAGCAACACTGCGAACGCGCCGGTCCCCGCTGCCGCTGGAGCCGTCAGCACGTACGGCGGCGATACGTTCATCAGCGCCGGTTCCATCCGGCTCGGCCAGACCGATTCGCTTCCCACGGGAACGGCCGTCGGCATCGCCAGCGGAGCAGTACTGGACCTCTCCGCATCGGGCGTGACGATCACCACCGCCAACTACGACCAGGAGATCGCCGGTTTGAACGACCTGTCCGGCGCGGGCGGCACAGTCTATGGAACGATCACGGTAAATAACACCGGCGTCTCTGACCGCACGCTAACCCTTAGCGGTAGTAGTACGTACGCATTCTCCGGTGCGATTCTCAACAGGATCGCGACCAACACGTCGGTGACCCGCGTATTGGCCGTCAACAAGACCGGTAGCGGCACGCAGACTTTCAGCGGCGCCAACGCCTACGGCGGCGGAACCACGCTGGCGGACGGCGTGCTCGAAATCGGGCCCGACGGCGCGGAAACCATCGTGAATGCCACCCCGCTGGGATTGAACGGAACCGCTGATCCTTTCGCGCGATTCGCCGCCACGGTCAACGTTCCCGGCGCAGAAACCAACGGCGTTACAGCGGGCATGTTGGTCAGCGGCGGAGGAATTGGCGGCGGAACGACAGTCACCAGCGTCAGCGGCGACACGGTCGGCTTGAGCGTCGGCACCACCTCGGCGCAAGTCGCCGGTTCGGCGCTGTCATTCGGCAATCTGAATCAAGTGTCGGTCGCCTCGGCAGCAGGCCTGACCGTAGGCCAGACCGTTGCTTTGACGAATTTCGCAACCAACTCGGCGATCATCGACATCTCCGGGAACATCGTCACCTTCACGACGAAAACCGCTGGCAATGACACGAGCACTTCCAGCGCCACCTTCGACGCGTGGACAAGCCTGCCGACCGCTGGCGTCGTCACCTTCACCGGCGGCACGCTCCGCAATGCCGCGGGTAATACGCAGGATTATTCCAATCGCTTCAGCAACGCCGCCGGGCAGCTGTACAAGGTCGACACCAATAGCAACGACATCGTCTTCAACACGGCGCTGACAAGCTCCGGCGGGTCGTTCACCAAGCTCGGCGCTGGGACTCTGACGTTCAATGCCGCCAACACCTACGACGGCGCGACCATCATTACCCAGGGCGCGGTGAAGCTAGGTGACAACGAGCGAATCGCCGACACCAGCGATGTAGATTTCAATGGCGGAACGCTCAATACCGTTGGAAAATCTGAAACGGTTCAGGGCTTGTCGCTGTCCGACGATTCGTCGATCGACCTCGGCGCCGGCGCGAGCATCCTGACGTTCACACAAGTCGGCACGATCGACACCGGCAAGCAACTGATGATCCTCGGCTGGAGCGGCTCGGTCGACGGCGGCGGGACGGATCAGCTCTACGTCACCAATTCCGCCTCGCTCTCGGCGCTCGAACTGGCAAGCTTTCATTTCGTCGACCCGACCGGCTTTGGTTCCGGCGTGTACGACGCTGCCCAATTGAGCAGCGGCGAAGTCGTCGCAGTGGCGCTCGTTCCAGAGCCGGCGTCGATGTCGTTCCTGATGCTCGGCGGCATGGCGCTGTGCCGACGCCGGCGCCGCCGACAGAAGGCAATCGCATAACTCGGTCGGATCCGACCCCGACGGCGTTTCCTGCGAACGCCGGTCGGCCTCGATCCGACATTAAAGGTCCCTGCTCCGCAAATCGCACGCGTGATGGATGTGAGCCATCACCGTGCGATTTGCATTTTATGACTACCTCGCCGCCTGCGGGTGATCGTCTTTCACGATTCCCAGCCCCGCCGCCGCGGCGTTGTCGGCTACCTGTTGCACGTCCTTACAGCCGGGGATCACTGACGTCACCGCCGGATGCTGCAGGCACCACGCCAGCGCCCACTGCGCCATCGGCGTGCCCGGCGGGAGTTCTTCCTTCTGAATCTTCTGCACCTCGGCCAATTTCGCGTCGGTGTCTTCCTGCTTGCGGCCGCTGCGGACGTCGCCTTTCTGGAATGTGACGCCCGGCTTGTACTTGCCGGATAAAAATCCGCTCGCCAGCGGCACGCGCGCCAGCACGCCGAGGTTCTGCTTGATGCACTCGGCGAAGACGGCTTCCTCCGGCTTGCGATCCAGGCGGTTGTAGATGATCTGGATCGCCTCCAGGTCCATCGCCTTGCTCTTTTCGATCTGCTTGAGATTGCCGTTGCCGCCGACGGAGTTGCCCAGGTGGCGCACCTTGCCCTGCTGCTTGGCTTTCTGGATGGCTTCGAGCACGCCGGCGTCGTCGAACTGCGGATCGCCCCAGCTGTGGTACTGCAGCAGGTCGACGTAATCGGTCTGCAGCGCCTTGAGCGAGTCTTCCAACTGCTTAAGCGTGTCGGCCGGGCTGCGCGGCTCGGTGCGGTTCATGTAGCTGTGAAACTTATGCCCGAACTTGGTGGCGATGATCCACTTGCTGCGGTCGCGCTTCGTCGCGGCGCCGATGAACGCCTCGGACGTGTGATCGCCATAGCACTCGGCCGTGTCGATCAGGTTGATCCCGACCTCGCGGGCCTTGTCGAACATCGCGTCGACTTCCGGCTGGGTGAAATTCTTGTTCCACTCCCCGCCGAGCTGCCACGTGCCCAGGCCGATGACGGAGACATTCATGCCAGTGCTGCCGAGGGTTCTGTATTTCATAATGAATAAGGTATGAGGGGCAAGTATTCAGGGGCAAGGGGCAAGGGGCAAGTAAAAAAATACTCGCCCCTTGCCCCTGGATACTTGCCCCTTTTGTCTTATTTCTTCTTTTCCACCCCGCTGTCATCGCCGTTGAAGACTTCGTCGACCGTGGTGCTGATCGTGCCGAACGTACTCGATGAAACTTTTGGCGATTGCACGCTGCCGCGTACGTGGATTTGCAGGAGTTCGCGGTTGGCACTCTTGATCAGCGGCCCGATCAACGGCAGCCCGAACGCCGCGGGGTTTTCGGCGCTGAAGCGCATGTCGACCGTTTTCTTGTTGAAATCAAGCCTGCCGTCGCCGCTCATTTGGATGTTGTTTCCCTTTAAATCAATGCGATCGAACGTAACAATCGGGCCGTCGATGCTGTACTTCACGGTCGCGTCATTCAGCGGCCCGGTGATCGGCAGCGCGAGATTCGCCATCTGGAAGAGCCCCAGCAGCAGGGGCAGCTTGGCGATCTGCTTGCCGGTGACGGCAACATCGCCGCGGCCGCGGGCGTGGGCGGAATCGCCCCAGTTGTTCTCCAGCGCCAGGCTCGCGGAAAGGCGGCCTTCGATTTTCGAATCTTTGTCGCGCGTCAGTTCCGCGACGTCGGCGTTGCGGAGCGAGAGGTTCATCACGTACCGCGACGGCCCGGCATCAGCGGCGATCAGGTCGATCCGCCCGCCCATCGTTCCGCCGGCCACATCCGCCTGCATGTCGTCAAGTCGCAGGCCGGTCTCGTCGGGGCGCTTGAGCAGCTTGGCGTGGAAGTTGGTCACGTCGCGCCCCGCCATCTGCATCGACCACGCCTCGATCGTGCCGTCGATCTGCGCGAGATGGCCGTTCCGGATCGAGCTTGCAACGGTGAGCCGGCCGGTCGCTTTATCGATCGGCACGCCGATGTCGAACGACGCGTCGGCCAGCCACAGCGTCGCGGAGAAATCAACGTCCGGCGACACCGGCGCCGAAGCACCGGCGGGCTGCGTTGCGGGGGCGGGCGGATCGGTCACCCGCAGCTTGTCGAAATCGATCGCGATCTTCCCCTTCAGCGCGACGGAATTGATCATCCCTTTGAGCGACTCAGGCATCACCTTCATCAATTCATCGTTCAACACCAGCCCGCGGGCGGCCATGCGAACGTCCCAGTCGCGGCGGTCCATCCGCTGCGTGCCGCTGAGCCAGACCGACGCATCGCCGCTGCGGGCCTGCAGGTTGTCGAGCGTGACGGCGTCGTCCACCACGCGCACCTCGCCGCTGATGCGGCTGAGCTTCAGCGGAAACGCCGTCGGTTGAATCTCCACTTCGCGCGGGCGCAGCGCCATCGTGAAGGCGTGCCCCTTGTCGTCATTGAACGCCACATTGAGATCGACGGTGCCCGCCGGGCGCAGCATGTCCCATGTGTTCTGCGTGTCTTTCGAAACGAGCTTGTAGAACGGCTGATCGAGTTCAAAGTTTTCGGCCGACACACTGGCGACGATGACCGGCTTGTCCACGGTGAGGTCGACGTGTCCGCTGCCGGTGAGGCGCGCCTTCCCGCGCACGCCGGTGAGTTTTTTCACGTCGATGCGATCGGTGCTGACCTGCATGTCGCCGGCAATTCCGTTCACGCTCCACTCGTATCCGACCGGCCTTACGCCGCCGTCGTGCACGTGGACGGCGAGGTCGTATCGCGTGGGCGAGTCGGTCCCGCCGCTGGGTTGAGTGCTGGGTACCGGGCGCATGGTGAGCGCGCCGTTGATGTCGATCAGGCCGCTGAGTCCCAGCTTCTCCAGCGTATCATGCTGGCTCCTGGGCAGAGCGGCCAGGAGCTTGGCGTCGATCGGAATGTTATCGGCGGAGATTTTAATATCGCCGCGCAGGTTTTGCGGCGCGTGGATGACGGTGATGTCTTCGCCTTCGCGCTCGTGGTGCGGCGTCCACGAAACGCGACCGCCGATCTTCAGGATCATATCGCCCTGCTTGCAGCCGATGTTGAGCAGGTCGACGTGGTCGTCGCGGATCTGCACGAGCCCCTTCACGTGCTGCAGCGGGTAGGGAAAGTTCGCCAGCACTCCGCCGGCATCGTCGAGGCGGATGTCGGTGCTGATCAGCACGTCGCGGTCGTACCCTTCAGGCCGGAAGACGTCGCAGAGGAATCCGCCTTCGAATTTCAGGCTCCCCTCGAAGCCGGGCGCGTCGAAGAGCTTCATCACATTCTGCACGCCGGGCGGAAAGCTTCGGCGGAGCGCGTCTTCGTACACCACACGATCGCCGCGGATCAGGATCTGCACCATCGCGTCGGGTCCGAGCGGCGAAACGCGGCCGTTAAGTGTCATCACCGAATTTTCGTTCGGCCCGCCGAGCACGCCTTTGCCTTGCAGGTCGGTGATCTCCAGCCGATCGACGCCGGTCTTCGGGTCCGGCCCGAACTCGATCTTCCCGTGCGCCTGGCGGACCGGGTACGGAAACCGCGCGAACTGGAACTGCCCGTCGACGACCTCGATCACGCCCGCCGCCTGAATGCGATCACCGGGCTCGTCGCGGTGAGCCGTGACGGCCAGCCGGCACTCGCCTTGCGGCTTGAGCTGCAGATACAACTCGCGCACGGGCTGCGGCATGGAGTTGACGTACCGCGGCGCCGCCGGAATCACCAGGTTCTCGCTCTTCTGCGAAGAGAGCTTGAGCGAAAGCGGCGCATCGGGCGTGTACCCGTCGATCCGGCCGGACAGTGCGAAGCTGTTGTTCTCGATCCGCGCGCCGGCGTCTTTGATCTCGATGCCTTTGTCGGTGAACACGAACGTTCCCGACACGCGCTGCAGGCGAATCGGCTGCATCTCAAGCATTTCCAACATGGCCTGCTGCGGGGAGTGGTTCGTGGTGGTGTAAAGCCCGACGCTGCGATACGCTGCATCGAGCGTGCGCAGGCCGTCCTCCATGGTCTGCACCGCCTGGATTTCATCGCGGCTCATCCACTCGTTCGGATGCACCGCGAGCGTGACGGCCGTCAGCTCGGTCTCCATGCGGAACGAAGCGGGTTTGTCTTCGGTCGGCGGCGAGTAGGTAAGCATCGGCACGTCGACGGCGCCGGAGAGTTCGTGCTGTTCCCACCACGTTCGCACCAGGGCCGGGAGCATGGTTTTGATGTCGCGACCGAAAGTGAAGTTGCGAAGTTGCGCCACAACTTGCCCGCTGGCGATGGAAATCGACCCGCTCACGCTCGGCCCGACGCCCTGACTTTCGCCGCGACTTTGCAGGTTGAACTCGTACCGCTGCCCGTCGGTGGTGGCATTGAGATGGCCTTCGAGCGACATCGAGCCGACCAGCGAGCGGTTGCCTTTGCGGAATTCGAAGTAATCGATCTGCGCGTCGCGCAGACGAATCTCCGGCAGCTGCAGCGGCTGGCCGGGCGCGGCGCCGGGCAGCTCAGGGGTTTTCGGCCGAACCAGCGACTGATAATTCCACACGCCGGCGTCGAGATCTTCCGCCAGCAGCACGCGCGGGTTGGTCGCGACGATACGCGTTGCTTCCAGCTTGCCGCGGAGCATTTCGCGAAGGTCATATGTGATTTGAAACCGCGAGGCGGAGAAGATCGGCAGCGCGCGAATGGATTTCGGATCCACCTTCCCCAGCGGCTCGGCATACACGCGGACGTCGTCGAGGCGAAGCCCTTCGAAGATCGAAAGCGTCGCCCGGCCGACCGTTACCTGCGAGCCGGAAAGCTGCGTGAGATACTGCTCGGCCATGTCGCGCACGCGGCGGGCGTCGGTGAGGAATGCGTACACGCCGATCGTGCTGGTGAGGATGACGAACAGCGCCAGCATGCTCCACCGCCGCGCCGGGCTGGTGCGGGCGCGGAGCGGGTACGGCAGCCGCGCGGAGCGGTCGAACAGGCGGTCGATCGTGAGCGTGCTGCGCGACATAAAACGTCACGAGTCACTGAGGACGCGGCTGATCTCCTGTGAAGTATTCCGCTTGAAGACTGACGCGGCTAATACAATCATCGGCGGTTCCGCGGGCAGGCGGTATCGGATCGATCCGACCGTCACCGCCACGCCGGCCGTAAAGTATACCGCCGGCAACAGGCACAACGCCTTTAGCGGCAACGGAATCGTTCGCCGGAATAAAGCGATCAACACAAGGACGAACACCGGCAAGGTGTAAAGCAGGCCGACGATGCGATTCCGCGTTGAAGCGTACTCATCGCTCAGCGGCACCGGGCTCCACGTGCGCGCGACCTTTCGAACCGCCAATCCCAGCGAGCGCGGCAGGTCCTGCATCATGTAGTCGCGACCGCGCTTGGCCAGCAGCGCATTGCGGCTCACTTCCGATAGGCCGCGAAGCTCGGGCATCTTCGGCAGTTCCGAAAGATCGCTCGCGCCTGTCGCGCCGGGGCGGAAACCGTCGTACGCGGTCTGCCCGGTGTTAGTTGTCGACCAGATCCACTGGTCGAGCATCTCGTGATTACGATACGCCCAGGGCAGCAGCGTGAGAATGGAAACGGCCGCGCCGACGATCGTCCAGCCGATCATCTTCCAGACGCTCGGCCACGCCACGAGCACGCACGCCAGCGGCGCGAACATCACCGCGGCCGGGCGGACGATCACCGCGATCGCCAGCGGCAACACGCCGACCAGGTATCTCCGCCCGAGCAGACTCACGCCCCACGCCAGCGCGGCGGTGAAGAGCGTTTCGCTCAGGATTACGCCCGTGAAAAAAATCAGGAACGGATTGAGCCCCACCAGCGCCGCGGCGCCTAGCGCTGCGCGTTCGTCCATCCACCGTTTTGCCAGCAGGTACATCGCCAGCACCGTGGAGGTATCGAGCACCGCCTGCCCGATGCGCACCAGTTGCGGAGAAGCCGTGAGCATCGCGATAAACGCCGGATACCCCGGCGAGCGAAACGCCACGACTTCATCGGCTCCGAACCGATCGTCGCGGAATCGCAGCCCCTGCCCGATCAGCATGTTTCGCGCGATCGCGAGGTATTCTTTCTGATCCGGCAACGTTGCCGTCGGTTCCGGCGGTTGCGCCAGGCCCCACGCCAGGCGGATCGCCAGGGAAATCAGCAGCAATGCGATGATTCGTAAGCGAACTGGGTTCAAGCTAGCTCCGTTTGGATTCACTTCAGAAAGATCTCCACCACCGGCACGGCCACGTGCGGCTTCGTCTGCGGCAGCGTGATGTTCAGCGTCGCGGCTTCGCCGAGCTTCCAGTGGGACTGCCACTCCTCCAGGCCCTGGAGTTTCACTTCGCTGGCGTCGTTGAGCAGTTGCGCGTACTCCACTTTCCCCGCGAGATTCGGCAGGCTGATGTGCTTGTACGGCCAGGCGAAGACGTGCAGGTACAGCCGCTTCGTCGCCGGGTTGTAGGTGTAGCGGCAATCCTTAGGTGGCGCGAAATCCGTCTGCGCCTGCGTGCAGCCGTAGATGCTGCGACTGTGGCGGCGCATCCATTGGCCGATGCCGGTGAGGCGGTCCATCGCGCGTTCGTCGATTTCGCCGCGACCGGTCGGGCCGACGTTGAGCAGGAAATTCCCGCCCTTGCTGACGCTGTCGATGAGCGTGCGAATCAGCTCCTCGGTGCTGCGCCACGACGCTTCATCGCGGTGATAGCCCCAGCTGCCGCTGAATGTCTGGCACGCTTCCCACACCACCGGCTTGCCGTTGACGCGCACCCAGCCGTCGGGCTGGAACTGCTCGGGCGTCTTAAAGTCCCACGCCCCGAGCGGGTGATCATCGGGCAGGTTGAGCCGATCGTCGAGCATGACCTTCGGCTGCAACTCGCGAATGAGCTTGATGAGTTTTTCGCTTTGCCAGTCGTCCCTGCCCTTGCCGAACGCGGGGCCGCGACCTTCTTTGTCGGGGTAGCTGAAGTCGTACCACATCACGTCGATCTTCCCGAACTCGCTGAGCAGTTCGCGCGTCTGGTTGTAGAGGTATTCCGCGTACTTCGACTGATCGCGACCGACGTTCATCTTCTCGCGATCGGCGTGCTCGCGGTACGGGCCGTGCTTGCTGTCGAGAATCATCTGCGGGTGGTGCCAGTCGAGCAGTGAGTGATACAGCCCGACTTTCAGATCGCGCTTTCGGAACGCTTCAACCATCGGCTTGAGCAAATCGCGCCCGGCGGGCGATTTGGTGGCTTTGTAGTCGGTGAATTTGCTGTCCCACAGGCAAAAGCCTTCGTGGTGCTTGGTGGTGATGACGAAATACTTCATCCCCGCGTCGGCGGCGGCGTCGGCCCAGCGGTCGGGGTTGTAGAGGTCGGGATCGAAGTGCTTGAGGTATTTTCGCTCGTACTCGTCGACGGGAATCTTCTCGTGGTGCATCAGCCATTCATGCCGGGCGCCCAGGGAATACAAGCCCCAGTGTATGAACAGGCCGAACCGATCGTGCGTGAACCAGGAGGTATCGCCGGCGGTGGGTGAGGGTTGGAGCATCGGGTGCGATTGTACGCCGCGGGGTTTGAAAACCAACGCGAGCGCCCGGGACAAATCCGGCAAACCCATCAGTCGTGCAGCGCGTGATCCGCCTGCAAATCCTGCCCGCCCCATACCTTCTGCCCGGTGAACTGCTCGGCCGGTGACGACCAAAACGGATCGCTCGACGGCAAACCGAGCGGCAGGAACGCCACGGAGCACAAGTACAGGCTGCCCGTCGAAATATACCGCTCCCCGATTGAAGGCTGATGCCCCGCCAATCCGATCCGCAGCCAGCCCGCTTTATCAAACGTGCCCGGCGCGTCCAGCGTCCGCGAGATCACCGCCGACAGCGCCGCCCGCACCTGCGCCGGCGAGAGCTCGGCCGGGAGTCTTTTCTGCAGCGCGAGTTGCGCCAGCAACTGAAACGCCCCGGCCCGATATGCGAGCGATCGGCCGATCGTGGGGAACGAGCCGTCGGGCGCGATCATCCGCTCCTGGATCACCGCGTACCGCTGCGCCCGCACGAGCATCATTGTCTGCAGATCGTTCCAGTTGCCGCGATGCTTGCTCACCTCGGCCAGCACGTCGAGCAACATCGGATGGATCACGTAGCTGTTGTAGTAATCGAAATGAAATCGCGGCCCGTCGCCGTAGATGCTGTCGCCCTTGTACCACTGCTCGTGCTGGCGGATGGCGTAATCGACGCGCAGCACGTCCCACTGCTCACCGGCCATCGCCAGAAACGCCTCGACGGCGGCGCTGAACAGCAGCCAGTTGCAGATGCCGGGCATGATGGCGCGCGTCGACTTCATCGCGGCGATGAGATTTTTCTTCGCCTTTGCATCGAGTGGCGCCCAAAGCAGATCGGGCGCGCGGAGAATCGCGTGGGCGAGAAAGGCTGCGTCCACCAGCGGCTGCGAGCTTTCGGTGAAGTTGAGAAAATCCCGCGAGGCCGGGTCAGTGCCGACGACGATCGTCCGCTGCGCCATCTTCGCCAGTTCCGGCGATTCGCCTGTCGCCAGCCACGGCGAGATGCCCGCGAGCAACCGGGCGACGCCTTCGAGGTGCGTCACGATCTTCCGTGCCGCCTCATTGCCGGGGAGCGATTCGACGGGCATCAATTCGCGCAGCCGCTCACTGGCAATGGCGGTCAGCATCGGCGTGGCGATTCGGGTGGCGTGGGCGATCCAATTCTGGCGGTCGGCGGATGCGTTCATGGTCGCATGATACTGATTGCGTTCGATAAATCCTGCAAGGGACGGAGGTTCGGACTTTTAGGTGAACGAGGATCGCCGCTTGCGGTTTCGCCGGGTGGATCACCTGTTAACGCTGCGAAACCGCAAGCGGCCATCGGGATATTTGAAGATTGCGTCGATTTGACTTTTCGCCGGAGCCCTACTTACGATGCTAAGCACATGCAAGTATTGTCAGAGACAACTAAAGAACCGGCCGTCTCCGCACAGCAGTGTGCGCGGGAGATTCTTGACGGCGTGCCGGAGGTGATGTGGATGCTTCGCTGCCACATGCGTAAGCGCCGCGCCAAGGGGCTTTCCGTGCCGCAGTTCCGCACGCTCTGCTCGATCAAACGGACGCCGGGCGGGACTCTGTCTTCCGTTTCGGAGCACCTTGGATCAACGCTTCCGACCGCCTCGCGGATCGTCGCGGGATTGGTTGCCCGCGGGCTCATCAGCCGCAAACCCGGCAGCGCCGATCGCCGCCAGGTGTCACTGGAACTCACCGCAAAGGGAAGGTCGATTCTAGACGTCGCCCGCGAAGGAACACAGGCGGCCGTTGCGGAACAATTAGTCGGCCTTACGCCGAAACAGCGCGCTACGATGTCTTCGGCGCTGGCGGTCATGGTCAGCGTGTTCGGCCGCTCCGGGAGCGAGGCGGCCGGGAGTCGTTCGTCTTAAATCAGCAAAGAATTCCGGCGATCACCTCCACGTGAATCGCGGAGCGGATCGCAACGCTTTTCGGGTGCCTATATGTGGATCGTTCGACTCGCCCTGCGAAGGCCGTACACGTTTGTCGTGGCGGCCATTCTCGTTTTCGTCCTCGGCGTCCTGGCGATCTTCCGCATGCCGACGGACATCTTCCCGAACATTGATATTCCGGTGATCGCCGTGTCGTTCAACTTCAACGGCATGTCCGCGAACGACATGAATGACCGGATCATCACGCCGTTCGAGCGAATCCTTTCCACCACCGTGAACGACATCGAACACGTCGAAAGCCAGTCGCTCAACGGCGTGGGCGTGGTGAAAATCTACTTCCAGCAGCACGCGAATATCGAAAACGCCAACGCCCAGGTGACGGCCATCAGCCAGACCGCCATCCGCCAGATGCCCGCCGGCACGCAGCCGCCACTGATCATCGAATACAACGCGTCGAACGTGCCGATCATTCAGCTTTCGGTCGGCAGCGAGACCGTTCCCGAGCAGAAGCTGTTCGACGATGCGTTCCAGGTCATCCGCCCGCCGCTGGTCACGCTCGACGGCGTGCAGATCCCCTACCCCTACGGCGGCAAGCAGCGGCAGATCATGGTCGATCTCGATCCGGATAAGCTCTTCGCCTACGGCATTTCCCCGGCGCAGGTATCGACGGCCATCAACAACCAGAGCATCGTGCTGCCGGCCGGCACGGCCAAGTTCGGGACGAACGAATACCAGATCCGCCTCAACAGCAGCCCGGAAAATATCAAGGGACTCAACGAATTGCCGATCAGGACCGTCAACGGTACGACGATCTACATCAAAGACGTCGCCCACGTGCGCGACGGATTCCAGGTCCAGCGGAACATCGTTCACACCGACGGCCGGTCCGGCGTGCTGCTCTCGGTGCTCAAGTCCGGCAGCGCTTCCACGCTTGACGTCGTCGACAGCGTGAAGGCGGCGCTGCCCGAGATTCGAACCAAGATCGCCGAAGACATGCAGATCACGCCGCTGTTCGATCAGTCGATCTTCGTGCGCGCGAGCGTCGAAGGCGTGGTGAAGGAAGCTTCCATCGCCGCCGGGCTGACGGCGCTGATGATCCTGCTGTTCCTCGGCAGTTGGCGGAGCACGCTGATCGTGATCGTCTCGATCCCGCTGTCGATCCTCGTCGCAATCATCTGCCTCTGGGCGCTCGGCGAAACGCTGAATGTAATGACCCTGGGCGGCATGGCGCTGGCGGTGGGAATTCTCGTCGACGACGCGACAGTGGAAATCGAAAACATCCACCGCAACCTCCACCAGCGCAAGCGATTGGTGCAGGCGATTCTCGACGGCGCCAGCCAGATCGCCGTGCCGGCGTTCGTCTCCACCATCTGTATCTGCATCGTCTTCGTCCCGGTCGTCTTCATCAGCGGCGCGGCCAAGTACCTCTTCACGCCGCTGAGCATGTCGGTGGTCTTCGCGATGATGACCAGCTACCTGCTCAGCCGAACGCTCGTGCCGACGCTGGTGCATTACCTGCTGGCGGCGGAGGTGGAAATGTACGGCGGCGTGATCGATAAGGACGACCCGCACGCTCAGCACGAGTTGCACCGCAAGGAAAAGCTCGCCCACCACGAAGCGCTCTCGCCCGATGACGAAGATTTCACAGACAAGGTCGGCCGATTCGTACGCAGCACGAGCGGGAAGGCATTTTTGCTCGTTCTTGCGGGGCTGATCGCGTCGACGATCTTCGTCTTCGGCTTCTCCCCGCTGGCGGACAAAGTACCGATGATCCACGGCCCGTTTGCGGCGGTGGGACACTGGATTGAAGGCCACCTGTCGCTACTGATGATCCTCGCGCTCGGCGCGGCCGCGACGTTGGTGCTGGTGTGGATCATCGTCGTCTGGGGGCACGATTTCTTTAACCGCCAGTTCGAAAAAGTTCGCCTGTTTTACGGCGGCATGCTGGCCTGGTCGCTGGCTCACACCCGGGCCGTCGTGATCGCGTTCTCTATTCTCGTGATCGTATCCTGCTCGCTCTTCTTCGTCATCGGGCGCGATTTCTTCCCAACGGTCGATGCCGGCCAGATCCGCCTGCACGTTCGCGCCCCGGCCGGCACGCGCATCGAGCAGACACAGACTTACTTCGCACAGGTCGAAGACACGATTCGCTCGGTGATCCCCAAGGAAGAAATCGTCACGCTGCTCGACAACATGGGCATCCCGAACAGCAGCATCAACCTGAGCCTGAGCGACGGCTCGCAGATGTCGCCGGCGGACGGGGAAATCCTCGTCTCCCTCGCCGAAGGCCATCGCCCCACCGGGGAGTACCTGCACGACCTGCGGCAGATACTTCCCGAAAAGCAACTGGACCTGACCTTCTTTTTCGCGCCGGCCGACATCGTCACGCAGGTGCTGAACTTCGGCCTGCAGGCGCCGGTGGACATTCAAATCGCCGGCCCGCGGCGCGACATCGAGAAGGACGAAGAAATCGCGATGGCGATCAAGAATGATCTCGCCTCCGTCCCAGGCATCGTCGACTTACGCCTGCGGCAGGTGCCACACACGCCCGACATTCACGTCAACGTCGATCGCACGCTCGCCAGCCAGTTGGGCGTTTCGCAGCGCGACGTGGCCAGCGACCTGCTCATCTCCCTTAGCTCCAGCAACCAGACCGCGCCGAACTTCTGGCTGAACCCGCAGAACGGCTTGAATTACAGCATCTTCGTGCAAACGCCGCAGTACCGACTTGATACGCTCAACGAGTTGACGAACACGCCCATCGTGCCGACGGGCCTTCCGGCGACGCCTGAGAACACGCAGTTGCTCAGCAACCTTGCGACGACGGATCGAGGCAGCAGCGCGACGAACGTCACGCACTACCAGCTGGAAAATTCCTACGACGTGCTGCTGGGCATTCAAGGCATCGACCTCAATCGCGCTGCCAACGCGATTCAGAAAGTCGTTGATAAATACACGCCGCAATTGCCCCGCGGTTCCAAAATCGTGCTCCGCGGGCAGGTGCAGAGCATGCACGATTCGTTCCGCGGGCTGGGCATCGGGCTGATCTTCGCCATCCTGCTGGTGTACCTGCTGCTGGTGATTAATTTCCAATCGTGGCTCGATCCGCTGATCATTCTGATGGCCTTGCCGGGCGCGATCTCGGGCATCATGTGGATGCTTTGGACGACGCACACGAACCTCAGCGTGCCGGCGCTCATGGGCGCAATCATGAGCATCGGCGTGGCGACGGCGAACTCGATTTTGATGATCACCTTCGCCAACGATCAGCGGAAAGACCACGGCATGAACGCGCACGACGCCGCCCTGGCCGCGGGGCTTACGCGTCTGCGGCCGGTCATCATGACGGCGCTGGCGATGATCATCGGCATGCTGCCGATGTCGATCGGGTTAGGCGAAGGCGGCGAGCAGAACGCCCCGCTCGGCCGGGCGGTCATCGGCGGGCTTTCGATGGCGACTTTCGCTACGCTCTTTTTCGTCCCCGTGATGTACAGCCTGCTCCGCCAGAAGGCCCCGGAAACGCACGTTGAAAAGGAGCTGCAGGAATGAACGACACCCCTCCAACACCACCGGATCACATGATCACCGATCAATCGCAGCACGATTCCAACGCTCAGCAGCACTCCCACGCGCAGCACGACGAGACGATCCCGAAGGATCTTCCCAAGGTCGGTACAGGGAAGGTAATTCTCGCGACGGCGATCTTCGTCGCGCTGCTGATAGCGATGTTTCTGATCGGCTACATCCCCAGCCGGCGCGCCGAGGCGAAACTGAACGAAGAAGCCCGCGCCGCCGTCGATTCCAAGCCGATCGTCAATGTCGTCCGCCCGAAAAAGCAGGACGCTGGCAGCACGCTGGTCCTCCCCGGCGACGTGCAGGCGATGCAGTCGACTTCCATCTTCCCCCGCGCCAACGGCTATCTGAAAACCCTGTCGGCTGACATCGGCGACTCCGTGAAGGAAGGTCAAACGCTGGCCGAAATCGCAACGCCTGAAGTCGATGCCCAACTCCTGCAATCCCGAGCCGCGGTTCAACAGCAACAGGCGAACATCGGCAAAGCGCAGAACGATTTCGACCTGGCCAAGACCACGCTCGAGCGCTACCAGAATTTCGCCAAATCCGGCGGCGTGACGCAGCAGCAGATTGACGAAAAAGAGAGCAACTACACCGAAGCCAAGAGCAATCTCGAAGGCGCCAAGGCGTCGCTCGCGTCGGCCACAGCAAATGTCACGCAGCTTGAAGCGACGCAGAGCTTCCAGAAAGTAGTCGCCCCGTTCGCGGGGAAGATCACCGCCCGAAATTTTGACGTCGGAGCGCTGCTCTCTTCCAACGGCAACAAGGAAATGTTCCACATCGCGCAGACCGACACGCTGCGCGTCTTCGTCAACGTGCCGCAGACGTACGCCACGCTGGTGAAGATCGGCCAGGAAGCTTCGCTGCTCGTTAGCAATTACCCCGGCAAGCCGTTTGTCGGGCATGTCACGCGTTCATCCGCGGCGCTAGATCCGGTGACGCGCACGATCAAGTTCCAAGTCGATTTCCCGAACGAAGACGGGCGGCTTTACGCGGGCATGTACGCGCAGATCAAGTTCGAGCTCCGACCGCCCAACCCGCCGGTGACCGTGCCGACCAGCGCGCTGGTCTACAACGCAAAGGGCCTGAGGCTGGCGCTGATCAGCGACGGTAAGGTGCACTACCAGACGATTGAAGTCGGCCGCGATTTCGGAACCGAAGTTGAAGTCTCCAAAGGACTGGACGGCGACGAACTGATCGTGACCAACCCCGGCGAGCGACTGATTGAAGGCGTCGCAGTGAGATTCTCCGACGCCTCCAAGCCCGCGCTGGCCGAGCACCCGACGACCAAGCCCGCAGTCGTGGAAGCGACGCGGTAATTGCATCAGTGGCATGGGCGGCCCGCCCATGGTTTGTATGCATAAGACACGGGCGGGCCGCCCGTGCCACGAGAAGGTCGCTTGCGTCCGAATCGCTCGACCATGACGCGCCGGTGAAAAATCGCCGGCTTTACGACGAACGGTTATCTCTCATGCAACGACGACTTCACTTTCCGCTTTTTTCGCCTGGCCGGTTTGGCAGAGTGCTCGCCATCGTGCTCGGCGCGCTCTTCCTCGCCGGCTGCGGGGTCGATCAGGAGAAGGAAGTCGCTCAATACCGTTCCGTGCTCGATGCCCATGTCCCGCCCGCGCCGGCCACGCAGCCGGGCGAGCCGCTCACGCTCGACCGCGCCCTCCGCGAAGCCAACCAGGCCAGCGAAGAGCTCGGCATTCGCGGCGAAGATTATCTGCAGGGACTGATCCTCAAGAACCGCGCCACGGCCGCTTTCCTGCCGACCGTCGCGTTTCGGCCGACTTACACCGTCGAAGACCGCTACACCAACACGCCCGGGCGGACCAACACGCTCACCACCACCGGCGGCGATACCGCCACCATCCGCGGCAGCTCCGCCAGCGTGACCACCGTCGGCACCGGCTACCGCTCGCTCGGCAGCAACGCGCTGCAGTCGTTTCAGGCGCCGGTCGTCGGGCAGATCAACCTCTTCCACGGCTTCGGCGACGCGGCGAACCTGCGCGTGGCCGACGCGACGATCGAACAGCGCAAGCAGCTTTTGCTCGACGCGCAATCGACGGTGCTGATCAACGTGGCGCAGGTGTATTACCAGGTGCTGCGATCGGAGCAGACGCGCGACGTGCTCCGCAACTCCATCATGCTGCAGCAGGCCCGCGTGGATGATGAATCACAGAAGTTGAAGAACGGCCTGTCGACGAATCTCGCGCTCGCGCAGGTGCAGGCGCAGCTCGATTCGACGCGCGCGGCCCTGGCGCAAGTGGACGGCGACGTCATTAACGGCCGCACGACACTCGGATTCCTCATCGGTCGGCCGGTTGAATCGACGACGCTGATCAGCGACACGATCGTGCCGAACGTTAGGCCGGCGAAGGAGGAGTTCGAGCGGCTGGCGCAGGAAGGCCGGCGCGATCTGCTCGCCGCCCGCGCGCAGGTCGTCGCCGCGCGGGCCGCGGTGGATGTCGCCGTCGCGCAGTATTACCCGTCGGTGAATCTGAACGTCGAAGGATTTCTCTATCGCGAATATTACTCCGACGCGAGCAAGTGGAACGCGGTGCTGTCGGCCAACGTGCCGATCTTCTCCGCCGGCGTCATTCGGGCGGACGTTCGCAACGCGTGGTCGCGATTGCGGCAGGCGGCGCTGGTCGAATCCGAAACCCGCCGCAGCGCGATCCGTGACGTGCAGACCGCCTACCAGAACGTCCTGACCGCCGAGCGGCGAATCACCGAACTGCAAGGCGAACTGACGGCCGCCAATGACGCCCTCAAGCAGGCCCAGGCGGCGCTGGCGAATAACCTCGGCATCGTCCTGGACGTGCTGACAGCCCAGGACCAGCAACTCAACTCGCAACTCCAACTGACCAGCGCCGAGTTCGACCGATCGGTTTTCTATCTGGACCTCGTCCGCTCCACGGGCCGAATCCCGCTCAACCTGCCCAAGCAACCGCCGCCTGCTATACATTAAAGTAAGAGATATGAACGCAGAGACACGGAGATAGGGAGAAAACGCAGAGAAGTAACTGAATGGCTCTTTCTGTGCTTTCTTCCTATCTCCGCGCCTCCACGTTCATACTTTCTTCTCTGTGCCTCTGTGTCTCTGTGTTCATTCCCTCCCCCATCCGCGCCGTTTCTCATTGAGATTGCTACACTTGTCGATTCTTTCCCGAATCAAAAAGATTTTCGGGAAGAAACTCGCCGCGTCGCGCAACTATAGGTGGAACGGTTCGACCTGATTGCGGCGGCCGAGGATTACACGGAGTGCCGCGCGTGCAGGCCAGACCGGACGCCAGCGATATCGAGTTGCTGCAGAAATCCGCCGCCGGCGACGGGGCGGCGTTTCATCAGCTTGTCGATCGCCATGCGGATCGACTTTACGCACTGGCGATGTCGCTCATCGGCCAATCCGCCGACGCGGAAGACGTGCTGCAGGAAACCTTCGCCGGGGCGTACCGAGGCTTGCGGAAATTCGAAGCCCGCTCGTCGGTCAAAACCTGGCTGACGCGGATTCTGATCCTGCAGGTCGCCAAATGGCGGCGCGATCGGAAAGGAAAGAGTTCCGACCCGATCGAATCCGCTTCGCCGACAGTGGCCGGCGGCGAATCAGCGGTCGATCAGCGAATCGACCTGCAGGCCGCGCTGAAAACTCTCTCGCCGGAGCACCAGGAAGTGCTGGCGTTGCGTGAGTTCGACCAGCTGAGCTACGAAGAAATCGCCGCCGTGCTGGACGTGCCGCGCGGGACGGTGGAATCGAGACTGCACCGGGCGCGAGCGGAGTTGAGGCTGAAATTGAAGGCGTATGGGAGTTAGGCGTTCGGCGTTAGGCGTTCGATGTTTAATTCGGGTTGAAAACGAACACCTAACGCCTAACGCCCAACGCCCAACGCCAAATGAATACAATTGTCGCGAACCGACTGTAAACATGACCTGCGAGTACGAATCCCAACTTCACGCGTACCACGACGACGAGCTCGATGCCTCATCGCGTGCGGCGTTTGAAAATCACCTCGGGCGCTGCGCCGCCTGTGCCGCGTCTCTCGCGGAATTGCAGAACATCTCCGCCCTTTTCGCCGCTACCCCGCGGGAGCATTTGTCGCAGATCGCCAAGCATCGCCTGAGCAACCAGATCGACGCCTCCATGGAGCGCGGCCTCGTCCGCTTCGCCTGGTCGCTCAGCGGAGTCGCAGCGGCAGTGCTGCTCTGCGGGTCGTTCTGGCTCTCGCAGGTTAAGTCGCGAGAAGTCACGCACGTCGCGCCGCCCTGGGTTGAGGCGGTCGTTTCATCGCACAACCTGAGCGACAGCGCCGCGACGCCCGCGGCCCAGTGGTATCTCGCGGACGCGTCCAGCAGAAACGAAGACGTCCCATAAAACCCGGGCTAGCCACTTATGTGGCTGGCAACAAAGTCAAAATGGTCAGCCGACTCAAATTCCTCCTCGTCCCCACCGCCGCCCTCGTGCTCGGCGCGGGCTTGGTCATCGGGCGGATTTCCGCCAAGCTCCCCGCCACCACGCAACCCGCTACGCAACCGGCCGGGTGGTTTGACGAGCAGCTCAATCTCACCGCCGACCAGCGAAAGCAGATGGAAACCATCTGGGGCGAGGTCCACCAGAACATGGGCACGAGTTTTGAAGGCCGATTCGCGCTCGATAAAGAGCGCGACCAGGCCGTCCGCGATTTGCTCACCGAAGAACAGCAAAAATCGTACGACGCGATTTACGACTCGTACCGGGCCAAGAAGGCAGACCTCGACAAACAGCGCGAAAAACTTTTCGCCGACGCGAACGCGCGCAGTCGCGCGATGCTCACGCCCGACCAGCAAAAGCGATGGGACGCGCTAAGCCAGGAACACCGCGGCGGCCCGGGCGGGCGATCGCGCGGCGGACGACCGCCGGGCAGCCAGCCGTCGTCCAGGCCCACCTCGCGACCGTTCGGCGACCACGGTGGACCGGGCGGACCCGGCGGGCCGATCGGTCTTGAGCGCGGCGGGCCGGATCGCGGCGCACCCAACGGCGGATTCGCCAACCTTCACCCGGAAAATGATCGTCACTAACTCGTTCACATTCACGTTTCACACTTTTCAATCTCTCTCGAAAGGAGACAGAAGATGAGCAGGACAAAGAAAATCAGTGGAATCGCAACCCTCGTGTTGCTCGGCCTGTTGACCCTCCCGACCTATGCCCAGAACCAGCCCGGCGCGGGCGGCGGCGGTGGCGCGGCGGCGGGTGGTAACGGCGGCGACAACGGCGGTGGTCGCGGCGGACAAGGTGGTCGTGGCGGATTCGACCCGGCCCAGATGCGCCAACGCATGATGGACCGTCTCAAAGACCAACTCGGCGCCACCGACGAAGAATTCAAGGCCCTCGAGCCCCAAATCGAAAAAGTCACCACGCTCCAGCGCGACGCGATGATGAGCCGCATGGGCGGCATGTTCGGCGGCGGCAACCGCGGTAATCGCGGCGGCGGCAACAACGGTGGAAACACCGGCGGACCTGCCGGCGGCGCAGCTGGCGCTCCGGCAACGGCGACCGAGGCATCGGCCGTCGCAACCAAGAGCAAGGAACTCCAGACGCTCCTGGACAACAAGGACGCCAAGCCTGAAGAAATCAAGGCCAAGCTCGACGAGCTTCGCGCCGCCAAGTCCAAGGCCAAGGAAGAGCTGACCAAGGCGCAGTCCGCGCTGCGTGAGCTGCTCTCGCAACGGCAGGAAGCCGTGCTGGTCGAATCCGGCATCCTGGAGTAATTGCCGCACGACGTACCGACAACGACAGTGGGCTGGTCGCGAAAGCGGCCGGCCCGCTTTAGACATTTGAACGAATTTCACGCCGGTCGCCGTGCGGCCGGATAATCCGGTTGCACCGCAACCGGCGTGACACTCGAGCGTAACTAGAAGACCGGATCAACCGTGAATGACATCGTCCAAATCCTAGCCGAGGAAGGCCTGCTCGATCCCGAGTCGGCCCAGCAGGTTCGCGACGCACTGGCGGCGGGCAAATCCACCGACGAAGCGCTGCGCACGCCCAAATCCGTTTCCGAAGAAAAGATCCTGCGATTCCTGGCGACATACCTCGATTTGCCGTTCGTCGATCTCGAAAAAGACTCCGCCAACCTCGTGCCGCCCAAGGAATTGCTCGGCAAATTCCCCGCCAGCATGCTGCTCGATCACAAGCTCATGCCGCTCACTCAATCGCCGGAAGGCATCACGATCGTGACCGCCAACGCGTTCAATCAGGGCGGGATCGATGAGCTGCGCCTCGCCACCGGACTCGAGCTGCTCCCGGCCCTGGCGATTTCCACCGAGATCGACCGCTTCACGAAAAAATACCTCGGCGTAGGTGCTGATACGCTGCAGGAAATGGGGATGGATGACGACGTCACCGTCATCGACGATTACAATGAAGACGACCTCGACCTCGGCGCCGCCGCCCAGGACGCGAGCATCATCAAGTTCGTTAACCAGGTGCTGGCCGAGGCGCTGGAGAGCCGGGCGACGGACGTTCACGTCGAGCCGTTCGAAGATCAACTCCGCGTGCGGTATCGCATCGACGGCGTGCTGGTGGAAGCGAACATCCCGCCGCAGGTGCGTAAATTCCACGCGGCCATCGTGTCGCGTTTGAAAATTCTGGCGCATCTGGACATCGCCGAGAAGCGCCTGCCGCAGGACGGCCGCATTCGACTGCGCGTCGCCGGCCGCGAGATCGATCTGCGCGTCAGCGTCATCCCGATGATCCACGGCGAAGCCGTCGTGCTGCGAATCCTCGACCGCGGCGACACGGTGCTGGGCATGGAACACCTCGGCATGGCGCAGCGCGACCAGAACGCGTGGGAAAAAGTGCTGCAATTGCCGCACGGCATCGTGCTGGTGACCGGGCCGACGGGGTCGGGCAAAACCACTTCACTTTACGCGGCGCTCTCCAAGATCAACAACCCGGATCTGAAAATCGTGACGATCGAAGACCCGGTGGAATACCAGATGCGCGGGATCAACCAGATCCAGGTGAACACCAAATCCGGCCTGACATTCGCGGCCGGCCTTCGCGCGATTCTGCGACACGACCCGGACGTGGTGCTGATCGGCGAAATCCGCGACCGCGAGACGGCCGAGATCGCCGTGCAGGCCTCGCTCACCGGCCACCTGGTTTTCAGCACGCTGCACACCAACGACGCGCCGGGAGCGGCCACGCGATTGATCGACATGGGGATCGAGCCGTACCTGGTTTCGTCATCGCTCGAACTCGTCGCCGCGCAGCGGCTCGTGCGATTGATCTGCCCCAAGTGCAAAGAGCAAACCCCACCTGAAGAAGTCGCCAAGTTGCGGCTGGAATTCGGCGAGGAAGTCCCCGACGAAATCTACCGCGGCAAAGGCTGCCGCAACTGCCAGGGCACGGGCTACCGCGGCCGGCAGGGATTGTTCGAGCTCATGCCGATCACCGACGACATTCGCGCCCTCATCATCGAGCGCACGAGCAGCCGGATCATCCGCAGGGTGGCCGTCCAGCAAGGCATGAGCAGCCTGCGAGAAGACGGCTGGCGTTTGATCCGTGAAGGCAAAACAACGCCGGAAGAAGTGTTGCGAATGACCAAGGACGAAGACGTCGCCGTTGGAGCGGCGGAGTTGAGTGCGACGTAGCATGGGCAACTTGCACATGCATGCGCGTACACACGCATGAGGAGTCGTAATCGACACATGAGGCAATCGCGGAGCGACTCGGATCTCTTGCAGAGTAAAGATCGCTTCGCTCTTGCTGTATCGGTCGTGTACGACCGATCGTCACGGAGTACCGCGACCATGGGCTGGTAGCCCATGCTACGTGAAGAAAAAGAAAGAGAAGAATGTCTGTTTTCGCTTACACCGCGCTCAGTAAAGACGGCCGCCGCACCAGCGGTACGCTGGCGGCGGACTCGCGCGCGGCGGCGATTTCGCAGATGAGCCGGCAGGGGCTGCACCCGGTGCAGATCAACGAAGCCAAGGACGTCGCCGCCGCCAAGGCGGTCGTCAGGAATAAGCAAGGCGCCTCGCCGATCGGCCGAGTGCCCGCCAAATCAATCGAAACCTTCACGCGCGAGCTTGCGAACCTGCTGGCGGGCGGCGTGCCGCTGAGCCGGGCGCTGTCGCTGCTCCGTCGAGAGTCATCGAACGCATCAGCCAAGCAGTTGTGGAGCGCGATCCACGACGACGTCGTCGGCGGAACGTCGCTAGCGGACGCGCTGGCGAAATACTCGCGCAATTTCTCGACCGTCTACATCGCCATGATCCGCGCCGGTGAGGCCGGCGGATTCCTCGACGTCGTCCTCGCCCAGATCGCCGACTTCCGCACCCGCGAGGCCGATCTCAAGGGCAAAGTGAAGATGGCGATGGTCTACCCGATCATCCTGGCAGTGCTGGCCGTCTCGGTGCTGGTATTTTTGCTGACGTTTTTCATCCCACGATTCAGCGGCATCTTTGCGCAGTTCGGCGCGAACCTGCCGGCGCTGACGCGGTTCATCATTTTCGTCAGCCATCTCGTCGGTGGTTGGCCGGGCTTTGCGACGGTGGTGGCGATCGGGCTGGCGATCCTGCTGATCCGCGCCGCCGCCAAAACCGAAGGCGGCCGTCGGCGGATTGAAGTGACTCTGCTTACGGTTCCGATGCTCGGGCAGATCATCGCGCACTTCGCGTTGGTGCGGTTCGCCCGCATGCTCGGCACGCTGGTCGGCGCGGGCGTGCCGCTGATCGCGTCGCTCCGCGTTGCCCGCGAAGCAATCGGCAACCAGGTGCTGGCCGATACGGTGACTCATGCGATCGAACAAGTGCAGCGCGGGACCGCGCTGTCGAAAAGTCTTTCCAACAGCCCCAAGTTGTTCCCCGGCTCGGTCATTGAAATGATCGCCGTAGCCGAAGAGACCGGCCGGCTCGATAAAGAACTGCTTCGCCTCGCGACTGCGTACGAAGCCGATCTGGACCGGCAGCTTCGCCTGCTGGTCGCCGTGGCCGAGCCGCTCATGCTGTTTCTGATGGCCGGCATTATCGGGACGGTCGTCGTGGGGATGTTGTTGCCCGTTTTCAACCTGCAGGAATTGTTTCACTAAGGAGCGTTATGCGTCGTGGAATCGAACGAAGAACAAATCGTGGCGGCTTTACCCTGATCGAACTGCTGCTGGTAATGGTGATCCTGGCCGTGCTGGCCGCGGTTGTCGTGCCGAAGTTCGTGGGTCGCGGCGAAGAGGCCAAGGTCTCGGCGACCAAGGCGCAGATCGCGCTGATCAAAACTTCACTCGATTTATTCGAGCACGATAGCGATCGCTTCCCCACCAGCGAGGAAGGGCTCAAAGCACTCAGCGAAAAGCCCGGCGATCTTTCCAACTGGCACGCGTATATGGATTCAGTCCCCAACGACGGCTGGGGCAATCCCTTCACGTACCGCTCCCCCGGCGAAAACGGCAAGAGCTATGACATCATCTCCTTCGGCCCCGACGGGCACGAAGGCGGCAACGACGACATCACCAACTGAGCGGGATTAATTTGCAATCGTCAATTTTCAATTTGCAATTGAAGAGAGGCGCGAACGGCGCTGGGGGTGATCGTGCGCGCGTTCTCGATTGCAAATTGCAAATTGAAAATCGCAAATTGAAGAAGGCCTTCACCCTGATCGAGTTGATCATGGTGCTGGTGATTATCGCCGTCGTGGTGGCGCTGCTCGGGCCGCAGTTGACGGGTTTCACCATCGGCCGGACCACGCGCAACACCGCGACGAATATCCTGGCGCTGACGCATTACGCCCGCACGCAGGCCGTGACCGAAGGGTGCACCTATCGCCTGAATTTCGACGACAAGGCCAACTCGCTTTTCCTGACGTACGAGTCCGGCGGCGAGTTTGTCGCGCCGGGCAATGACTTCGGCACGCCGTTGAATATCGACAGCTCGATCAAGATCGACACCAGTATTGCCGTGAACACCGACGGCAAGCAGTTCATCGAGTTCCGCCCCACCGGCCGGACCGATCCGGCGACGATCACGCTAACAGACCGCTACGGCTCGATGTACGAGCTGGCATGCTCGTCGGCGACGGAGCAATTCCGCATTCTGCCTCAGTCGGAGTTGACGAAATGAAATCCGTCACTCCGAATCGTCGCGGTTTTACGCTCGTGGAAGTGCTGGCCGCGCTGTTGCTGATCGCCATCGTTCTGCCGGTGGTGATGAAAGGCATTTCGATCGCGGTGCTGGCTTCCAGCACAGCGCAGCATCGCACGGAAGCCTCGGGGCTGGCGGAATCAAAATTGACTGAGCTGGTCACGACCGGCGCGTGGCAGAACGGAAATCTCAGCGGCGATTTTGCACCCGACTGGCCCAACTACCACTGGCAGGCCACCGTCGCCAGCTATGAAGGCGACACCAGCGGCCAAAATCTGCAGGAGATCGATCTGCAGGTATTGTGGACGACTCGTAGCCAGCAGCAGTCGGTTGAGGTGAGCACATTAGTCTTCGCCCGTGGGAGCAGCACGACCAGTGAGTAGCGCACGAAAACAATTTTCCGCCTCACCCGCGCGGCGCGGCTTCACGCTGATCGAGTTGATCATCGCGCTCAGCATCGTCGCGGTGATTTCAGTCTCGCTGTTCGCGAGCCTGAAAGTGGCGTTCCGCGCCCAGAGCACGGCCGAAACCTCCATCGAGCCTTCACGCACCGCGGAACTGGCGATGGAATTTCTTCGGCAGGATATCGAAAACGCCATGCCCCCCGCCGACACCACGGGCGGAACGACGCTGGCCACCGGGAAGCTCGTCGGAAATTTCGTCGGCACCGACCAAACCGACGGCCGCGGCCACCCGGGGGACGATCTGGTCTTCTTCACCACCGCCAACGCGACCGATCACCCCTCCGCCAATGGCGAGATCAAGAAAATCGAGCTGCTGACGTACGTTCCGGAAAACTCCAACGTCACCGTGCTCGCGCGGCGGGTGACGCGCAACCTGCTGACGAATGTCACGCCCACGCCGGACGAAGAAATCCTCTGCCGCGGAATTTCCGGATTTAATCTCCGCTATTTCGACGGAACTGATTGGCAGGACGCGTGGGATACCGGCACGCTGAATGTCCTGCCCGCCGCCGTGGAAGTGACGATCGAACTCGAGCGGCCCACCGCCGACGGCCAAATGCGAACACTGCGATACGCCCGCGTGTTTCAACTGGCATGCGCCGCCGACGCCAGCGATACGCCGGACGCGGTCCAGGGAGTGGGTGCACCGTGAAGCAACGGACGAAATCAAAAACGCGCAACGAACTCTTTTCCTCTCCCGGTATTCCGGGAGAGGGCGGGGTGAGGGTTCTGTCGCAACGTCACGCGGCATGTCCGATTGCAAAGAACCCTCACCCTACCCTCTCCCGGCGTACCGGGAGAGGGAACAATCGCCGCGGGATGATCTTCATCACCTCGCTCGGGATCATCATCGTGCTCGTCAGCCTGCTGCTGGTGTTCGCGCAATCCATGCGGACCGAAGCCCTGGCGTCGGCTAACCAGCTCGCGGCGATCCAGGCGGAGACCATCGAGCACGGGGCCGAGCAGTGGGCGAGCGCGCAGGTCGATGCCAATTCGCCCAACGCCACTACGATCACGCAGATCAGCGCCGACACCATTCCGGTCGGCGGCGGATACTTCTGGGTGATGCGCGCCAACCCTGACAACACCACCACGCAGGAATTCGGCATTACCGATGAGTCGAGCAAGCTCAATATCGGCGTGGCCCGCCTCACGCGAACGATCAACCTGCCGGGCATGACCGAGCAGGCGACCGACTCCATCGGCGACTGGGTCGACACTAACGAAACGCCCAACCCCGCCGGCGCGGAAAGTTCTTACTACAACACGCTGCCCGAAGCCTACTCGGCCAAAAACGCGGCGCTGGAATCGCCCGAAGAACTGCTCCTCATCCAGGGCGTGGACGAAAATCTCCTCTACGGCTACGACCGCAATCACAACGGTGTGATCGACAACGGCGAAAGCGCCACCAACTCCGGCACAAGCTCGGTGATCGGGTCGGGCGATGCCTCGTGCGGGATTTTCCCGTGCATCACGGTCTTCACCGTCGAGCCGAACACCGCTAGCGACGGCAGCCAGCGGTTTTATGTCGGCACGGCGATCCCGCAGTTTTACGGCGGGATCAACAACCTGCTCACGCAAGCCAAAGTGCCCGCGAGCGACATCACGCAGATCATGAACCGCCTGCTCGCGGCGCTGGCGGGCAAGCCGTCGGGAAGCCCGGCGTTTCAGACGCTTGGCTCGTTCTATACCGCGGCCCACATGAACAGCAACGATCTCGTGCTCGTCGCCGACAAGCTCACCTCCTCGCGGAGTTCGACCCTGCTGGGCATGGTGAACGTCAACACCGCTTCGGCCGCCGTGCTGGCGACGCTGCCGGGGCTCACCGAGACCGATGCCGACACGCTCATCAACGCCCGCGGCAGCGCGACGCACACCGATTTCGCGTGGGCGCTCTCCGCGCTGGCGCCCGCACAGGCCGAGAGCATTGCCGGATCGCTCACGGCACGGTCGTACCAGTATTCAGCCGACATCGTCGCTGTCAGCCCCGGCGGGCGGGCATTCAAGCGCGTGCGGATCGTGATCGACGCGCGCACCGTTCCGTCAAAAATCATCTACCGCAAAGACCTCACCGCCCTAGGCTGGCCACTCAATCCTGCGATTCAAAAGCAATTGCGGGCCGGGCAAACGCCCGTCGCCGGCGCGATTAACCAGGGAGACAATTGAAACCGCCGCGACATCATAAGATTCTGGGGATTTCGCTCGGCGAGCAGTCGCTGCTGGCGGCCGAAGTCACGCAGGGCGAGAAGCTTGAAGTGAAGCGCCTGGCGGAGTTCGTCTATCCCGCCGGTGTCTCATTCGCGCAGCCGGCGGCGCTAGGGGCGGCGTTTGCGGAATTCCTGCGAAGCAAGCAATTCACCGCCAAGTCTGCGGTCGTCGGCATTCCCGCCAAGTGGCTGGCCGTGAAGTCCAAAGACGTTCCCCCCGCTGACGCGAGCACGCTGGCGACGATTCTCCGCCTGCAGGCCGAAGGCGATTTCTCCGCCGAGCTCAAGGCGCTCGTGTACGACTACGCCGGCCTCACCACGAGCGGCGAATCCTCGTCGGTCATGCTGATCGCCACGCCGAAGAAGTACGTCGACGCCGCCGTCGAATTCTGCGTCGCCGCGAAGCTGTCGGCCGTCGCGGTCACGCCGTCGGTGGTGGCGTTGTCGTCGGCGACGAGCCGGGCGATCGGGAAAGATGCGATGGTGCTCGCCGTCGCGTCCGATGGCACGGAATTCGCCGCACAGGATGGCGAATCCACGATCGCGGTACGAACGCTGCGATCCGCGACGACCGGCGAAGTCCGCCGCGCCGTCTCCGGCGTGCCGGCTTCAGCCGGCATGGCTGTGATCGGATCGGCTTCATCGGATGTGGGATCTCAGCGCGAGCTCGTCCTCTGGGACGGCGTAGGCGTCGACTCCGAATGGCTGGGCCGCGGCCTGGGCGTCACCATCCGCGCCGCGGATCTCGCCGCGCTCGGCGTTGACGCAAGCCTCGCCGCCGCCAACGGCGCGATGACCGCCGGCGTCAGCAACGGCTCGATCGCAACCGGCTCCCCCGGCCAGGGCGCTTCGGTCTACGTCGGGCACCGCAAATTCGCCGCCGCCGTCGCCGTCGCGATCGAATCGCTCGGCGATCGCACGGCGACGATCGATTTCCTGCACTCGCGCCTGGCCGCCCCGAAAAAACCGCTCCTCCCGCGCTGGGCGGTCTACACCGGCGCCGCCGTCGTGGCGCTGATCGTCTGCGTCGTGCTGGCGTACAGCAATCTCGAAAGCCAGCAGCAGCAGTTCGCCTCTGACAAGGCCAAGATCGAAAAGATGAAAGGCGAAATCGCCGCCGCCGATGCGTTCGTCAGCAAGGTCACGTTCGCGCAGGCGTGGCACACCGGCGCTGCTCGTTACCTCGCTTGCGTGCGCGATCTCACCAAGGCGCTGCCCGATGACATGGTCACCTACGCCACCAACGTGCAGGTGCATGAAATTACTCAACTGGTCAAGGGCAAATCGGTACAGACGGGCAACCTCTTCGGCACGCTCTACGGAAAGACCGCCGACCAGCAGCGCGTGCAGACCGTGCTCGACGGAATCAAGGGATTGCCGTCCTTCACCGACGTGAAGCTCGGCGGAACGCAGGACGCGGGCCGCGGACGCGAAGTGTCATTTTCCATCACCTTTACCTACAGGCCGGCCAAAGGATGAACGCATTTAACTCACTTTCCAAGCGTGAACGCTCCATCGCCATCGCCGTGATCGTGGTGGTGGCGGCGGTGATCGTCTATCAGTTCCTGCTCGTGCCGTACCTGAAGGAGCGGCAGACCGTCGCCGACAACCGCGCCCACGTGAGCGAGCAGCTCGCCGACGCCGAGCGGCTCTTCAAGCGCCAGGAAGGTCTGAAAAAAGTGTGGATGGAGATTAAGAGCGGCGGCCTGAAGTCCAGCCGCGGCCAAGCCGAGAGCCAGGCGCAACAGGCGGTGCTGGAATGGGCCAAATCCGCCGGCGTGAATGTCGCGTCGCTCAAGCCCGAGCGCGACGTGACGCAGAACCAGTTCCAGGTGATCAGCTTTCACGTGACCGGGTATGGCTCGATGCAGTCGATCTCCACGCTCCTCTGGTCGCTGGAGACCGCGACGATCCCCGTGCGCGTAAATGACCTGCAGATCACGCCGCGCAAGGAAGGGACCGACGATCTCACGCTGCAGATCAGCGTCTCGACGCTCTGCCTGCCGCCCGATTCGACGAATAAGCCGGCCGTCAGCATGGCCGACGCATGGAGGTCGCAACGATGAGGCGCTACCCGAGACTATTTTCGATCCTGACGCTGGCCGTCGCGCCATTGGCGATGGCGCAATCGCCTGACGCACCGCCCACCACCTCGCCCGCTGCCGTCGCGGAAAACGCCGGCACCGCCGGTGGCATAACGCTCCCCTCGCCCCCGGGCTTCACGCTTTCGCCCTCAGCAGCGCCGACGACCTCGCCCGCCGCTGCCGGCTCGACCGGCCCGGGAACTGTGACGCTCCTTCCGACGACGTCGCCGTCCATGGGAATGGTCGCGCTCGAGCTTCCGCCGACCACCGAGCCGGCGACCCAGCCCACGACTCAACCGATCACGATGAATTCGCCGACAACGCATCCGACGACCGCCCCTACGTCGCCAGCTGACGGCGGACATGTCGCCGGTCTGCCCGACACGCCGCGCACCCGCGCGATGCCCGGCCGCAGCATCTTTCAGAAGGGCCGGCCAACAGCCAACACTACGCCGTCTACCCCGACGACCTTGCCTTCAACAACCCGGCAGGAACGCAACATCGTCTTCGACGGCGTGACCGACGCTGACGGCGAAGCCTACGCCATGTTCGAAGACACCTCCGTCGGAAAAATCATGCAGCTCAAGACGGGCGATGCCATTGCCGGCGGGAAGATCACGCAGATCACCCTCGATGCCGTCACCTACGAAAGTAACGGCCACTCGACCCGCGTCGCCGTCGGCCAGACGCTCGATGCAGGCGAAGCGCCGCTGCTGACGTCGCGGGCGTCCATTAGCTCCGGCTCGCCGACCACTGGGCCGTCGGTGGGCACGGTCGACGACCTGCTCGAAAAACTCCGAGCCAAGCGGCGGAAGGAATTAGGCCAATGAAAAAGAATTTAACCCCGAGAACTTCCAAATTTCTTACTCCTTCTCCCGGTATTCCGGGAGAAGGCGGGGATGAGGGTTTTGTCTCCTTCATCGAGCGGTCTGGAAATCCCAGCAGAACCCTCACCCTGCCCTCTCCCGGCTTACCGGGAGAGGGACAAACTCAGTCGGCACCTTTCAGGCGATCCTCTATGAAACAAAATCTCGTCCGCTGCGCCCTTCTTCTCGCCCCCGCGGTGATTTTCGCCGCCGGGCCGTTGCAGTTGCTCGCGCAGGTCGCCGAACCCGCGACTCAGCCGGCCGCCACTGTCGATCCGTTCGCAGCGCCCAAGCCCGCGCGCGCGCCGACCACGCAGATCAGCCTGAATTTCAAAGACGCACCGATCGACGCGGTGCTCGATCAGCTCTCCAGTATGGCGGGGTTCGTGGTGGTGAAGGACACGCCGCTCACCGGCCGCGTGACGGTGCTGAGCAAGCAGCCGGTCTCGCCGGAAGAAGCCGTCTCGCTGCTCAACGCGGTGCTGAAGACCAACGGCTACACCGCCATCCAGGCCGGGCGGATCCTTACCATCACCACGCGCGACAAAGCCAAGAAAGCTAATGTGCCCGTTTTCTTCGGCGATGATCCCAAGCAGATCGCGCTGACCGACACGCTCATCACGCAGGTCATCCCGCTCAAGAGCGTGGACGCGGTGAAGCTCAAGAAAGATCTCGAGCCGCTGATCGGCACCGACGCCGATGTCACCAGCAACGCGGCCAGCAATACGCTGATCATCACTGACACGTCCATCAACGTCTTCCGCATCGTGAACATCGTTTCGGCACTGGATAAGCGCGACGCGACGGAAAACACCATCCTCGTGAAGCAGCTCCAGTACGCCGACGCGACGGCGGCGGCGAAACTGGTCACCGACATCTTCAAAACCGATGAATCCAACGCCAGCAACAACGCCCAGGGGCCGGGCGCATTCTTCCGGCAATTCGGTGGCGGCGGGCGCGGCGGCCCGGGAGGCGGCGCCGCGCCGGCGGACGATAACGACAAGGGCCGCACCGGCAAGATCGTCGCGTCGGCCGACGCGCGCACCAACACCGTCGTCGTCACCGGCCCGGCTGAAATCCTCAAGGTCGTCGAAGACATGCTCAAGCAACTTGACGCCAACCCCGCCGCCGAGCAGGCGTTCTTCCTGTACCCACTGAAGAACGGCCAATCGGCGAACATGGCTTCGGTGCTCAACAGCCTGTTCAATGGAAGCAGCTCCTCGAATAACACAAACCGCAACAACACCAATGGTACGACCAACAACCGCAGCAACGGCTCGACCGGCGGCCGGGGAAACTCGTCGCTCGGCGGCGGAAGCAGCTCGCGATCGGGCACGAGTTCGCGCGGCGGAACCAGCAGCAACAGCAGCAGCTCGAATAACACCTTCGGCGCCGCGGCGATCAATCGCGGCTTTAACGGCGGCACCACCGGCGTGAGCTCGGCCGTCGCCAACGCGGCGTCGCAGCTGACGGGGCAGGTGTCGGTCGTCGCCGACACCGACACCAACTCGCTGCTCGTCTCCACCGCGTCCAAGTACCGCGACCAGGTCAAGCAGATCATCGAACAGCTCGACCGCCCGGTCCCGCAGGTGCTGATCAAGGTCCTCATCGCTGAAGTCACGCACGACAACGCCGCCGATTTCGGCGTGGATTTCTCCGTCCTCAACACCCGCGCCAGCGGAAACGGGCAATCAATCGGCACGACGTTCGGCGCACCGGCGACCGGCTTGGTCGTCAGCGTGCTTGAAACCAACGTCACCGCCACGCTCCACGCGCTCGCCACCGCCGGCAAGCTCGACGTGCTCTCGCGGCCGTACATTCTCGCCAGCGACAACCAGGAGGCGACGATCACCGTCGGCCAAACCGTGCCGATCATCACCGACAGCCGGCTGGATACGAACAACAACCCGGTCAACACGATTACTTACAAGGACATCGGCATCATTTTGGATGTCACGCCGCACATCAATCCTGATGGCATGGTGATCATGGACGTCGCGCCGCAGGTGTCTTCGATCTCTGATCAAACCGTCGCGCTTTCCAGCACCGTCAACGGCACGGTCTTCAACCTGCGCTCGGCCGACAGCCGCGTGGGCATCAAGGACGGCGAGACGATCGTCATCGGCGGCATGATGCAGGATCAGAAGACCGAGTCGGTCTCGAAGGTTCCGCTGCTGGGCGATATCCCGCTGATCGGCCTGATGTTTTCGCGACACAACGTGGTCAAAACCAAGACCGAGCTGCTCTTTTTCCTCACGCCGCACGTGGCCAAGGCGCCGGATAATCTCAAGGCGATGAGCGACGACGAGCGCAAGGGCCTAAAGCTCACGCCCGATGCCGTTCAACCCGGCATGTACGATGAGCACATTCGCGGCCTGCAGCGCGGCGCCGCCGAGCCGAGCACGCAGCCTTCCACGCCGGGCGTGATCGAGGTGCCGTCGAAGAACTCGCGTCTGACCGAGCCGCCCGCACCGGGGACGCCGGAGCAGCCGTCGGGTATTCTGGGGAAATGATGATTCGCTCGATTCTCGCCATCGCGATGGGTTTATCGCTGACCGGCTGCGTGACGAGCACCACGCCGCGTGCCAAGCCGGTTGCGCCCGTCGTCGGCAGGGGCTCGGTGGAAGACGCGGTCGCGTCGGACCCGTGCGCCACGCGCGTGCACGAGATCGCCGGCGCGATGCTGCAGTACTACGCCATCGACCGGCAACTGCCCGCGAAGCTGGAAGATCTGAACATGTTCAAGGACGACGCGGCATTGGTTTTCCGTTGTCCCACGTCAAACCTGCCGTACGTTTACGTGCCCAGCGGGTTGGCAGCGCCGGGCGGGTCGAAAATCATCATCCTGCACGACGCCGCTCCTACTCATAACGGCCGGCGGTGGTGCTTGCTGATGGCGCCTTCGGGAGCCAACGCCGCGCAGTCAATGGAAGTGTTATCGATCCCAGAGCAGACGTTTCGAGCGTACCTGCCGCTGCTGGCGAACTAGTTATCTGACTGATCGCCGGGAATTCAGTTTGGAAGCAGCAAAACGACTTTGAAATTTGAGCCCGACATCGCCAATCCCAGGTTGATCAGCGCCCACAATCCCGCCGCCAGCGCATCGCCGAAGACCAGGCCGAAGAAAATCGGCTTGGCCTTCTGATACAGGCGCGCGCCGCCGAACTTCACGATCAGCAGCTTGGCCAGCCACCCGATGAAGATGCTCAGCCAGCTGAGTTGAACGTACCAGGTCGTACTCACGAGATACCCGACGGGCAGGAACGGCCACCACGCCCATCGGAGCGTCGCCGCCTGCAGCACGCCGGTCAGGCCAACGCCGATGCTCATGTGCATCCACGGGTTGTACGCCTTGGGCGGGAAGTGCCCGTCCGCCCACTGGTTGACCGGCTCGGCGAGTATGGCTTTCGGCCAGTTCTGCATCGCCCACTGGTTGATCATCGGCAGATCGCTCTCGCCCAATTGCAGCGAGTAGTGGTAGTAACAATAAAGCGAAGACGCTGCCGCCACCGCAAATCCAAAGACTGCCGCCCACATCATCAGCGCGATGAGTCCCCTGTTCGATTTTTTCGGCTTCGCGGCGTCCTCGTTCACGCGCAGGCCGTGCACCATGAACGCGAAGATGCTCTCGCGGGTGTCGAGCGCGCCGTTCATCGTGAAGACGCCGGAAAAAAAGACGTCGTTAGCGCGCAAAATGCTGGTGGGCAGGTTCGTCACCACTTGGAACGGCGAAATCATGACCCGGATGAACGCCAGCCCGGTCTCGGCGACGATTCTCGCCACCACGATGTGCCCGAGCATCACGAATGCCACGAGCAAGATCGCCATCCACAACTGCACCCCCACCGCCATCAGCCAGCCCGTCATCACGATCGGACCGAGAATGCTCGTGAAGAACGCGATGCGATATTTCGGCAAATTCGGATCGGGCCGGACGCTCGTCGCCTGTCGAATCACCTTGAACCAGTGCTGCCTTCCGATCCAGATCACGCCGATGAGTACCGCCACCGAAGCGCCCAGGTGCTGATCACTCCACGCGGCGGCCGGCATATCGCTCTGCATCATGCGCTGCTGCACCGTGACCAGCTCAGTAATCAGAAAAGACGACCAGATGCTGAAGCTCACGCGCGACGAAATGAAGTACGTGATCCCGATGAACATGAAGTACACGCGGGCGGCCTTTACGGCGTCGTTGAAGTAAGTCCACGGTTCTTCGGTGAAAATCGCGCGCAGGTCGTAACTCAACGGGATTTTCGGAATGTACTTCGGGTAGTACAGCCGCATGGTGACCAGTGACTGAATGATGATCACGCTGATCGTCGCCACCCAGAACAGGCGGTTGCGGAACAATTCGTTGAGGGCGCGGCCTTTTTCCGGCGGCTCGATGAGGGCCTGTTCGATCTGTGCGATCGGGAACGCCAATCGCTCGTTCACCGCCCACTGCGGGGTGATGATCGTCGCTAACGCGAGCATCGTGGCGATCATCGCGAAGATGAAAACGCCCCACCCCAGCAGCGGCACCACCCAAGCCATGTACGGCGGCGACGATCCTGCCGGCAGCAGGCTCCAGTTCGCCGGCGGACTGTAGAACCACCGCATCACATCGCTCTGCCGACCGTCGGCGAGCTTGCCCACCGGGAACAACCATTCCGGCAGGTTCATTGAAAGAAAATTTTTCCAGAACGGCTGGTCCGCCAGACCGTGATGGAATGGCGAGATCAGCGTGGGGATGAGCGTGCGCATCATCCCCTGCCCCGGCAGGCCGCAGGAAACGAGCGTCATCGCCATGATCACGCCGAGTTCACCGGTGTTGAGTGCGTGGCGCGGCGCAAAGCGGTGGAGCGGGCCGTTGATGAAAATCACCAGCCCGAACATGAGGATGACCAGCAGCACCGGGAGGTACAGGCCGATCATCATCGTATTACCGACGACGTAATCGTTATAAGGAGAAATGCCGCAGACCAGCGCGACCATCAGCGTGCCGATCGCCACGCTCCGCCACGTGATCGCGCCGCGCGTCGGCTCGGCGATAGGCAGGGGATCGGCGATGTGCGCCTGCATTTCCTCGGTGGTCATATACCGGCCTCAACCGCTAAAAGAATTTTGGCTTCAAGAGGATAGATGATTCAAACGAGTCCTACCATTCTAAGGATAAATGATTCTGACCAGGAGAACCAATGGCAAACAAGAATGAACCCGTCGTCGTGGGAATTTTCCCGAGCCGCACTGAAGCCGAGCGAGCCATCGACGACTTAAAACAGGCCGGCTTTGAAAAAGACGACATCGGCTTCGCCATTCGCGGCACCGAGCCAGGCGGAATGCTGACCGACTCGGCCTTGACGAAGGATTCCAGCGGCGCAGAAAAAGGGATCATCACCGGCGGCTTGGCGGGCGGAATCATCGGCGCGCTGGCGGCTTTGACGATCCCCGGCGCCGGCCCCGTGCTGGCGGCGGGCGTACTCACAACCGCGCTCGGCTTCGGCGCGGCAGGCATGGCGACGGGCGGAATCCTGGGCGCGATGATGGGCCTGGGCGTTTCGGAAGAAGAGGCCAAGGTGTACGAAACTGAATTTTACGCCGGCCGGGCGATCCTCACGGTCCATGCCGGCCGACGCGAACTCGAAGCGGCGAGCATTCTCCGCCGACACGGTGCGACGAGCGTTCACCACGAACCGACTGACCCGCGGCCCGCGATCAGCCCGCTGTAATCGCGCCGCGAAGGCGAAAGCGGACGAGGTGCTGCTCGTCACCGCTTTGCGGCTTCGCACCAAAGAGATCGATTTTCATCAAGTCATGGCAGGCCCACTCGATTAGGGTCTGCCGTGACTTTTTTCTTGTGCCCGGGTTTCCAACGTCCTCAGAACCGTTACCATTCCGCGGGAACCGCGCCCGAATGCTGACGGAGTAGCTAGTGCACAATCCGACGCTTACCTCGACCGAGCAGCAGCTCCAAAGCACGCTCGACTCGACTTACCGAAACAAAAGTCCGCTGGTCACCCTGTGGGGCCTGTTCAAGGGCCGCCGCAAGCAGTTGCTGCTGGTGATGGTGCTGTTCATCATCAAGGCTTCGCCGGTGTGGGTGCTGCCGATCGTGACCGGCAACATCATCACGAAGATCACGGAAGTTTACTCCGCCCACCAGGCCGGCAATGCCACGTTCGATCCGGCGGCCGTCCGGTCGATCGTCATCAACTCCATCGTCATGTTTCTGCTGATCGCGCAGAACATTCCCACGCACACGCTGTACGCGTGGATTCTCTCCTCGGCGGTCCGGCAGGTGCAGCTGATTTTGCGATCAGCGCTGGTGGTTCGCCTGCAGCAGCTTTCGATGAAATTCCACGACAGCACGCACAGCGGCAAGCTGCAGAGCAAGGTGCTGCGCGACGTGGAGGCGGTGGAGAATCTCGCGCGGCTGCTGATCGAAAACGTACTGGCCGGCGCGGTGGCGCTGGGCGTGGCGCTGTCGGTCACGCTTAGCCGGGCGCCCGTGGTGGCGCTGTTCTTTCTCATCACCGTTCCGCTTGCGCTGCTGCTCACCGGCGTGTTCCGCCACCGCCTGCGGATTCAGAACGAAGAGTTCCGCCGCGAGGTGGAGGATATGTCGTACAAGGTGTCGGAGATGATCGAGATGATCCCGATTACGCGCGCGCATGCCGTGGAGGGGACGGAAGTCGACCGCCTGCACCGACAGTTGCTGCGCATCCGCCACTCGGGGCAGAAACTCGACACGGTGAACAACCTGTTCGGCGCGTTCGCGTGGGTGACGTTTCAGACGTTTCAGCTGATCTGCTTCCTGTTCAACATCTGGCAGTGCTACCACGCCCGGATCAGCGTCGGCGATGTGATCATGTACCAGGCGTTCTTCGGCATGGTAATGGGTGCGGTGCAGGGATTTCTGGGCATCGTGCCGCCGCTGACTTCGGGCGTGGAATCGATGCGATCGATCGGCGAAGTGCTGGAATCGCCCGACGTGGAGCAGAACGACGGCAAGCTCACGGTCGCTTCCGTGAAAGGGCAACTCACGTTCGATCACGCCGGCTTTCGATACACCAGTACCGATCGGCCGTCGATTGAAGACTTCAATCTCACCGTCGCCACCGGGGAGTGCATCGCGGTGGTGGGCGAATCGGGCAGCGGCAAGAGCACACTGATGAACCTGATCATCGGTTTCCGCCGACCGACCAGCGGGCGGATCCTGCTCGACGGCGTGGACATGGCGACCATTAACTTCCGCACCTTCCGCCGATTTCTCGCCGTCGTCCCGCAACAGACCGTCCTCTTCAGCGGCAGTATCCGCGACAACATCACCTACGCCCTGCAGCACGTGACCGACGCGTCGCTCCAACAAGCCCTCGAAATGTCCAACTGCGCCGAATTCGTCAACCGCCTGCCGAAAAAACTAGACACCCCCATCGGCAGCCACGGCGGCAAACTCTCGGGCGGGCAACGCCAACGCATCGCGATCGCCCGGGCACTTTTACGCGACCCGCGCATCATCATTCTCGACGAGGCTACCAGCGCGCTCGATGTGCAATCGGAATTTTTAGTGCAGGAAGCGATCAACAGACTAATCGCCGGGCGCACGACGTTCATCGTCGCTCACCGCTTATCGACGATCCGCCACGCGAATCGCGTGATCGTGATGAAGGACGGGAAAATGGTGGAATCGGGAACGCACGACGAGTTGCTGTCGCGGGAAGAGTCTGCGTTTTCGAAATTGCACGCGCTGCAGACGTGACGGGTGCGCTAACCTCACAAGGTTCCAGAGACTCACTCATTAAGTGGTGAACGAAGTGAACATTCACGTCGCTCGACGTTCACTTCGTTCACCGCTTAGTGCGAATTGATGACACATTCATTCATCTCCGCTTCCTGTCCGGATGACACACCATGTCAATCACCACCGCGCTCGCGAGCACCAGCACGTCATCCTCCCCGTCCGCGATATCGATCCCGTACGTATCGCTCAGCGCGAGCCACCGCTTCGACACCGTCGCAACAGATAATCCCCCGCGCGTGAACGTGTACTCCATGTCTGTGAAATTCCCCTCCGCCTCCAGATCGTCAGGGCCCGGCACGTCGACCATGAACCGGCAGTGCAGAAACGTGAACAACTCCTTCTTCACCACCGCCCGCAGTTGCCCGCCGCTATAGATCTCATACGTCGGCCCCCACGAGAAAAGCTTCTGCCGGATAAAAGCGACTTCGCCGCCGCTGCGATCGAGCATCGAAAGCTTGTCGGCGATCGTGAAGACCTTGCCGTCGACATAAAATGCCTCGTTTCCTGCTTCATCGAGGATCGCAAAGTCATCGCCGAACGAAAATATCTTCTGCCGCAACTGGTAACGCATGAAATCTCCTGTCGAGGGATCATCGTTGTTTCAACTTCTAGACGCATTTAGAAAATCCAACAACCTTCATACCTGTTTAGCGGTTTTTCAACTAACAATTCTTTGCAGAGTCAGGTTGCGGATCGCCGACAATGTTCGCATGATGTTCGGAATGGTCGAAGACGACTTTGCTTACCGCGACGCGCTCCCCACCGGCATCGCCCATCGCCGCGGGGCGGGGCTGAATCCGGGGAATCGGTTCGAAACCGTTCGCCTGCACGTGCTCGGCGAAGAGCTCGATCGGCAGTGGATCGAGCGCGAGGCCGACGGTGACGGCGGGCCTACGCGCGTCGAGCGGCAGGTGTTTAACGATCGCACGCAGACGATCATCAACCAGGTCGCTGCCACGTCCGACGTGCCGTTCGACTGGACCGTCAACCCCTACCGCGGCTGCGAGCACGGATGCATTTATTGCTTCGCCCGGCCGTTTCACGAATACCTCGGCTTCAGCGCGGGGCTCGATTTCGAAACCAAGCTTATGGCCAAGCCCGATGCTGCGAAACTTCTGCTGAAGGAATTATCGCACCCGCGCTGGAAGCCCGAGCCGATCGTGATGTCCGCCATCACCGACATCTACCAGCCGATCGAGCACAAGATGCAAATCGCCCGCCAATGCCTGCAGGTGATGGCCGACTGCGGCCAGCCCGTTTCGACGATGACCAAGAGCGCGCTCGTGTTGCGCGACACGGATTTATGGCTGAAGCTCGCGGAGAAAAATGCCGGCCGGGTGACGATCACGCTGGTGACGCTCGATCACGAACTCGCGCAAAAGCTCGAGCCGCGCGCCAGCTCTCCTTCGGGCCGGCTCCGCACGATCCGCGAGCTCACCGCCGCCGGCGTGCCGGTGACGGTGAACGTCGCGCCGATCATCCCGGGCCTGACAGACGTGGAGCTGCCCGCGATTCTCGAAGCCGTCGCCGCCGCCGGCGCTCGGCGGGCGGCATGGGTGCTGCTGCGACTGCCTTACCAACTGAAGGATTTATTCCTCGATTGGCTACAGCGAAGCGTCCATCCCGATCGCGCACGAAAAGTAGAATCGCTATTGCGCCAAGCACGCGGCGGCAAGCTGTACGAGGCGCGACAAATGAACGGCCAGCGCCGAAAAGGCCGCGGCCCGCTCGTCGAGCAGATCGCTCAGAATTTCGACGTTTTCACGAGAAAATACGGATTAAACCGCGACATCCGCCCCCTCTCCGGCGCGAACTTCAAACGGCCGAGCACCAACGGGCAGATGTCATTGTTTTGAATGGTTTACTGCCGGTTCAGATCAAGTCGCTCGACATCCAGCCGCTTTCCGTCGAGCCAAAACAACTTTGAACCGTACCCCTTGGACCTTTCGCCGACTTGGATTTCCTGAATCTTCATCGGGCCGCCTAACTCGCCCACGAAGTACACATTGATGCAGGTATTGTCTTTCAGCACGTACCATTTCCACTTCGTTTTGTAGTAGGAGGATCCGCGCAGCATCCCGATATTGTTGGAAATGTCCTTCGCGTCGTTTCTGGCGAGAATTTCCAACGCGGCGTCGTAGTCATCGCCGATCTGAATGATCGATCGCGGCGGCGTGGTGGCATTCGCCGCGACGAGCGATGTCGTCGGTCTGCGCTCAGAGCAAGAAGTGCAGCAGACCATTGCCGCAAGTCAGACAGCCAGTAATCCGTCGCTCAATGTCATGAGCCCTCGGGTTTATTGAGCGATGCGGAAAAATACCGCCCGCGAGGCGCGTCTACCGCTTCAGCAACCCGCCCTCTCCCGGCTGAACGTCTCTACCCTTCTGCACCTTCACCGTCGTCTTCCCCGCGGCCGACTGCGTAACGGTCACGTCGATCAAGTGCCACTTACCGTCGGGCATCGTCACCTTTTTCCCGAACACCGCCATCGCGCCGCCGGCGGCGGGGGCGTCGGCGCGCTTCAGGTCCTTCGCCTCGAATTGGCCGTCGTCAGGGAGATCTTTTTTCAGCTTGGCATTAGCGGCGTCGAGGAATTTCGCGAGTTCCTTCGTCCCGCCGAGCTTGATGACGTTCGCCAGGTCGTTGAGCTTCATATTGACGGCCACGAAATGCGCCGCCGGCGAATTTTCGCCGTTCTGCTGGGCGACCATCTCCACCGCTCGGCCGGCCAGTTCCTGCTTGGCGCCGTCGACTTGCACGCTGATCGTGGTGGTCGCCGCGTCCATCACGACCATCCGCCCTTTCATCCGCAGGTCGGCCGCCTGAATCTCGCCGAACTTCTGCTCCTCCATCACGTACCGCAGCAGCGACTGAAGCTCATCGCCGGTGATTTTCCCTTCCACCTTTCGGCCAGCCCCCCACGGATCGCCGACGATCACCGCGCCGTCGGGCATTACCTGCAGGAACGGCTCGTCGCTTTTCCGCATGATCATGCCGCCCTTGTGATCCATCACAATGACCGGCGTGGCCGCGTCTTTTGGCAGCGTATAAGTCTTGGGCTTTTCATCAGCGGCGATGCAGACTGCGCTGACAAACATTGCGGCAGCGAAAATCCATGCGGGTTTCATTTTTTGGAGAGTGGACATGCGATGGCTCCTTTAGATGGTCCGCCAGTATATCACGAACAAACTTAATGCGACGATACCGTCGTCGGCCGATGGTTGGCGGTGGCGTGCATGCCTTTGTTGTTGGTGATTTCCACGTGATCCGCCGTGCTTTTCGTGTCGATCAGGAAGAGCAGTTCCCCCGTCATCGTCGAGTTCACCTCCAACCCACGTTCTGTCGAGTGAAGCCGCACGCCGTCGCAGAATTTTTGCATATCCGCCGTACCGGGATCGGCGGCCGTGAGCACATCGTGCGGATCGCTCGGCCATCGAGTATTGGTCTCGCGATACTCAACCGCCCGCGCAGAAAACTCCAGCCAAGTGTTCATCGTCAGCACCAAATCTCTGCTGATCTGATTCCACGCTTCGTCGGAAATGCACGACGCGCCGATCAGCGGGAGGAAAAGGAGGACAATGTAGTGGAGAAGACGCATCGTTGAGTATGTACGCCGACAAATCGTATCCCGGCCCGATTGCTATTCTCGTGGCTATATATCCATAGCGAAGTGCCAACGAGAACCCTCCATTTTTGCACGCCTCAGGACAGTGATGCATTCTGAAAAGTCACTCAACAAATGCTCTGCATTTGGAACGGATGCCGGATCAGAGCGAATATGCCTGGAAACGGCGTCGAGCCAATCAATCCCTACCTGAGCATCATACCAGGGAATCTCCGTCTCTTGATGCTCAGGCAGGCACATATCATTCTGGGCAGCATAACTGAAAAGATTAAAATGGCTTGGAAGGCTCAATCGTTCGGCAATCGCTTCTAGTTGCTCACTTGCCTCGGAAAATGCTCTACTCTCGAAGTAGATTTCCGAGATTTTGGGGTCGAGCTCTACGTAGTATTGCACCCGAATTCTCCTAAAGGATAGTTTATCGCGGCAGGCTGGCGTCTGCCTAACGTTGCCCTCACGCCGCCACACGCTTTCGGCGGCGGCGGATGGATTGCCAGGTGAAACGGAGAATCAGCACGGGGATCAACAGGAGCAGTCCATACACCAGGATTTCATAGCCGCTTGTCCGCTTCGGCAGCCAGTCACGCCAGGCGAAGCCGAGCGGCGCGGTTTGCGAACCGGCCGAGCGGTAGAACGTGGCGAAATTCGATTCGTCTTCCGAGTCTTTGCCGGCGCGGATCAGGGCGTCGGAGTAGGCCATGTACGAATCCGCCCACGCCTGGCCGGCTTGCCATTCCTGTTGGATCGATTCATCGGTCGGGCCGTCTTTGGCGATGGAGCCGCGGATTTGTTTGCTCAACTCTTCAATCTCTTTCGCACGCGGGTGCTTCAGCGCAACGGCCCGTGCGTATGCACGCGTGGCGAGGTTGCGGTCGCCCTTGGCGGTGAGCAGATTCCCCAGCGCGTAAAACAAATCCGGCGAGCGATTCGTGCCAAAACGGATCATGCCGAGAATGCCCTTCATCGCCGCGTCCTGCTCCGGCGTGAGCGGGACGGCCTGGTTCCAGTGGGAATGAACGAAAGCAGGATCCGCGAACGGCGGCTCGTCATCCGGCTGCGTCGTCGGCGGATAACGGCTGGCAAACGGGTCGACGCCAAGAAAATCCTTCGTCGGATACTCGTGCGCCGCCGCGGCCTCGATCAGGAATTTCGCCAGTTGCAGCTGATACTTCTCGCGGCCGAAGTGTGCGTTGAGATTGATTTGCAGCGCCTTCTCCAGCAGCGGCACGGCCGACGCGCTGTCGCCGCTGAGCATGTAGAACGTCGCGAGGTTGGAGGCGGTGGTGTACTGATTCGGAAAACGCCTTTCCTTATCGACGAGTGTGGCGATCGCCTGCTCGCGCTGGCCGACGCGGAACAGCGCGACAGCGAGGTTGTCGATCGCGGGCTGATTGTTCGGATCGGCCGCGAGAAGCGTTTGCATTTTGGCGATGCGATCGCGGTAGAAAAAGTCCGACCGCTGTTCGTAATGGCCGTTGATGATCTCGAGGACGCCCGGCAGGCCGCGCTGCTCATCGCGGAGCGTGTCGTAATCCCACATGCACGCGGAAGCGTGCGAGGCGAAGAAGAGCGTGAGAAGCAGGATGAGTCGCAGGCGCATAAGTGAATTCATCCGGGCGAAATTTCATTCGCGACGGAAGACATTGTACCCGGTCGCGAATTATCTGATCTGGATTTTCTTCACCGGCGTGTCCCGCTTCAGCGGGACGCTCAATCCTGGATGCCATGTCCCGCTGAAGCGGGACACGCCAATGAAGAAATCATCCTTCCGATTTCGCGAGCGTCAGCACTTGTCCGATCGCGAGCAGTTCCTTCTGCAAGTCCGCGTACTTCACGTCCTGCACGGCGACGTTCGCATCGATCGCCAGGCTCGCGGCGATCGCGGCGCTTTGGCCTAGCGCCATGAAGACCGGTTCCATTCGCGCGCTGCCGTAGGCGATGTGGCTGGAGCTGAGGCAGACGGCGACGAAAAGATTTTTCACTTCCGTGCGCTTAGGGACGATCGAGCGGTATGAAATCGGATACGCGGCGGCGGGGATTTGCACGTCGCCGTCGTTCAGCACTCTGGCTTTTCCGTTTTCGATCTTTACGAAGCGGCTGCAGTTGTGGCTGTCCATCGCGTAGCTGCCCATGGCGACGGAGTCTTGCGAAACCGCCGTGCCGCGGCAGTCGGCTTCGGTGATGACGTGATCGGAAACGAGCCGGCGTGCCTCGCGCACGTAAAGCTGGTGCGGCCAGTTTTCGGTCGCGGTGAATTCATCCTTCGGCAGGCCCCAGCGGGCGTAGGCCTTGCGGTAGCGCTCGGGCACGTCGGGCGAGTTGGCCATGTACCAGTAGAAGCCGCGCTGGTAGGTGACATGGGCCTGGAAGATTTTCTCGCGGGTTTCGCAGCAGGCTTCGGGCCATTCGTAGTTTGCGCCGATGAAATCGCTGCTGACCGGGCCGTGATTGTTGGTGTCGGTCTTGCTGAAGCCGCCCTTGGTTTTGTTCGAGAAGACATCGAACTTGCTGATGACCATCGGATCGGGATTGCGGAGCTGCTCATTGTACGCGTCCTTGGGCCCGCGGAACCACCGGCCGGCGAGGACGTACTGCATGGGGTCGAAATCTTTCGGCTTTTCCCAGTCGATCTTGAGGGCTGGGTCGTCGGTCATGCAGATGCGGAAGTTGTACGCCTGCACGCGGAGATCGCCCTGGCCGATTTTGGTGGAGAGGTCTTCGGCGATGATGCCGGGGAGCAGGCCGGACTTGGGGTCGCCTTCGGTCACATATGGATCGACCGGGTTGCCGAACTGGTGCTTCTCCAGCACCTGGATGCCGCTGAGGGTTTCGTTGTACTTGGAATTCGGCTCGCGGCCGACGAAGTAGCTCACACCGGCGCCGGCCATGAGATCGCCTTCGTAGGTCGCGTCGATAAACATTTTCGCCGCGACGCGCAGGCCGCCCATGAGCGCAATTTCCGTGATCTTCCCCGCGGCGACGGTCGCCTTCTCGAAGTACTGGCAGAGGCGGAGATCGACGTTCTGCTCCTTCAGCATTTCTTCATACACGGCCGTTGCGGCGTGGGGCTCGAAGTGGAATTCTTCGTCCTTGCCGTAGATTTTGCCGACTCGGCGATAGAAATCGCGCGACATTCCGCCGATGACGTTCTTTCGGCCGTGATCCGTCCATCCGAGCCCGCCGGTGGTGAGACCGCCGATGAATTTTCCCGGTTGGAGCAGGACGCAGGATTTCCCGCGTTTCATCGCCTCGCACGCGGCGGTGATTCCTGCAGACGACGCGCCGTAGATGCAGAGATCGACGGTGAGGCGCTCGGTGGATTTTAAAATCCAATCGGGCTTGAAGTAGTGGAGGTCGCTCATGTGATTTCTTTCGGGTTGAGTGAACAACTTAACCTGAAAGAATCGATATTGCTCGCGCGGATTCGCGATGGGTCAAACAATCAGCGGTGAACGAAGTGAACATTCATGACGTTCACTTCGTTCACCGCTTAATACTGAAAGGAACTAAGTTCGAATCAGAACAATTTCAAATACGGTAAATCGCTCTCACCCATGAGGAACTTATCGACTCCGTACGCGGCGCAGCGACCTTCGGAGATCGCCCAGACGACGAGCGACTGCCCGCGGCGCATGTCACCTGCGGCAAACACGCCGGGAGTGGTCGTCATGTAGTCGGCATCGACGATGACGTTGCCGCGCGGGTCGAGCTTGAGCTCGAGTTGGCCGATGGGGCCGTCGGTTTCTGGTCCCAGGAAGCCCAGGGCGAGGAGGCAGAGATCGCAGTCGAGCTCGAATTCGCTGCCGGGGATTTCCTTGAACGTAGGGTGGCCATCAGCGCCTTTGGTCCACTCAAGGCGAACAGCGTGGAGCTTGGTCACCTTGCCGTTTTCGCCGCTGAATCGCTTGGTGTTGATCGCGAAGTCGCGCACGTCTTCGCCGGCCATCGCGGTGGCTTCTTCGTGGGCGCTGCTGGTGCGGAAGATCATCGGCCAGTACGGCCACGGCGCGACGCCCTTGCTCACGTCGCGCGTTTCCGGCGGGCGCGGGAGCAGCTCGAACTGCTTCACGCTCGCGCAGCCTTGCCGGAGCGACGTGCCGAGGCAATCCGCCCCGGTATCGCCGCCGCCGAGGATGATGACGTGCTTGCCCTTCGCGGAGATTTGCGACTGCACGTTATCGCCGAGCGTTTTCTGCGTGGCCTGCGGGAGGTAGGTCATCGCGGGATAAATTCCCTCAAGCTCGCGGCCGGGGACTTTGATGTCGCGCGAGAGCGTCGATCCGCCGCAGAGCACGATCGCGTCGAACTCTTTTCGGAGGTCTTCCACCTTGATGTTCTTGCCGACGTTGGCGTTGGTGACGAACTTGACGCCCTCTTCCTTCATCAGGTTGATGCGGCGATCGACGATTGTTTTTTCCAACTTGAAATTCGGAATCCCATACATGAGCAGCCCGCCGATGCGATCGGCGCGCTCGAACACGGTGACCAGATGCCCTGCTTTATTCAGCTGCGCCGCACAACCAAGCCCTGCTGGGCCGGAGCCGATGACGGCCACCTTCTTGCCCGTCCGCTTGTCGGGAATCTGCGCCGTCACCCAGCCTTCATCGAACGCGCGGTCGATGATGTTCTGCTCCACCAGCTTGATCGTCACCGGCTTTTCATTGATGCCGAGCACGCACGCTTCTTCGCACGGCGCCGGGCAGATTCGGCCGGTAAATTCCGGGAAATTGTTCGTCTTTAACAACATCGACAGCGCGTCCTGCCAGCGATTTTTATAAACCAGATCGTTCCATTCCGGAATGATATTGCCCAGCGGGCAGCCGTTGTTGCAGAAGGGAATGCCGCAATCCATGCAGCGCGCGCCCTGATCGCGCAGCTTGGCCTCGTGCTGCTTCATGTCGCCGAAGGGAACGTAGACTTCGTTCCAATCGAGCAGGCGCAACTTGACGTCGCGCCGCTTCGGCAGCTCGCGGGGGAGTTCTTTGAAACCGGTTGGCTTGCCCATAGTGCTATCCCAATCTTCGATGCGTTTCGCTGCATGCTTTCAATGAAAATCGCATGCGACACTGAGGCACAGAGTCACAGAGAAAGAAAAAAGCCGACTCAAATTCTTCTCTGTGCCTTTGTGCCTCTGTGTCGCATTATCTGCCTATTTCGCGCTCGCCGCGAGTTTTGCTTTTTCGGTCAGCACGCGCTTGTAGTCGTTCGGCATGACCTTCACGAACCACCGCAGCTCGTTCTCCCAGTCCTTCAGGATCGCGGCGGCCACGGGCGAGTCGGTGAACTTCACGTGGTTTTTCAGCAGGCGGCGCACGGTTTCCTGGTCTTCGTCGGTTTCCACCTTTTCGAAGCTGACCAGTTCCTTGTTGCACAGGCTCGGGAACATGCCGTTGTCGTCGTAGACGTAGGCGATTCCGCCGCTCATGCCCGCGGCGAAGTTTCGGCCGGTGCTGCCGATGACGACGACTCGGCCGCCGGTCATGTACTCGCAGCCGTGATCGCCGACGCCTTCCACCACCGCGCTCGCGCCGCTGTTGCGGACGGCGAATCGTTCGCCGGCCATGCCGCGGAGGTACAGCTCGCCGCTGATCGCTCCGTACAGAATCGTGTTGCCGGCGATGATGTTTTCATTCGCCTTGAACGTGGCGGCCTTGGGCGGGTAGATCGCGATGCGACCGCCGGAGAGTCCCTTGCCGACGTAGTCGTTCGCGTCGCCTTCGAGCGTCATCGTGATGCCCTTGGCGAGAAACGCGCCGAAGCTCTGCCCGGCCGACCCGGTGAACTTGAAGTTGATCGTGTCGTCCGGCAATCCCGCGAAGCCGTACTTCTTGGCGAGCAACCCGCTGAGTGTGGTGCCGACCGTCCGGTTGGTGTTGATGATCGGCAGCTCAGCCGACACCTTCGCGCCAGTTTCGAGCGCGGCCTTGGATCGAGGGATCAGCTCCTTGAAGTCGAGCGAAAGCTCCAGCCCATGGTCCTGCTTCTCCATATTGCGGACGGCGAACTTCGCCACTTCCGCCGGGCGATAGAGGATCGCGGAGAGATCGAGCGACTTGGCCTTCCAATGCTCGGACAGGTCGGCGATCTCGAGCCTGTCGACCTGGCCGACGAGGTCGTCGAATTTCTTGATCCCCATCTCCGCCATGATCTCGCGGACTTCTTCGGCGATGAAGAACATGAAGTTGATCACGTGCTCCGGCTTGCCGGCGAACTTGGCACGCAGCACCGGGTCCTGCGTCGCAATGCCGACCGGGCAGGTGTTGAGATGGCACACGCGCATCATGATGCAACCGGACGCGATCAGTGGGCCGGTGCTGAAGCCGAATTCTTCGGCCCCGAGCAGCGCGCCGATGACGACGTCCCGGCCGGTCTTGATCTGGCCGTCGGTTTGAACGACGACGCGACCGCGCAGGCCATTCATCACCAAAGTCTGCTGCGTCTCAGCCAGGCCGAGTTCCCATGGCAGACCGGCGTACTTGATGCTCGTCAGCGGGCTCGCGCCCGTGCCGCCACCGTCGCCGGAGATGAGGATGTGATCGGCCTTGGCCTTGGCGACACCGGCGGCGATCGTGCCGACGCCGACTTCGCTCACCAGCTTCACGCTCACGCGGGCGGCCGGGTTGCTGTTCTTCAGATCGTGGATCAGCTGAGCCAGATCCTCGATCGAGTAAATATCATGGTGCGGCGGCGGCGAAATCAGGCCGACCATCGGCGTGCTGTGGCGGATGCGGCCGATGTATTCGTCGACCTTGTGTCCGGGCAGTTGCCCGCCTTCGCCGGGCTTGGCGCCTTGCGCCATCTTGATCTGCAGTTCATCCGCATTGATCAGGTACTCGTTGGTCACGCCGAACCGCCCGCTGGCGACCTGCTTGATCGAGCTGCGGCGGTTGTCGGTGAAGCGGACGGGGTCTTCGCCCCCTTCGCCGGTGTTGCTCTTGCCGCCGATCTGGTTCATGGCGATGGCCATGTTCTCGTGCGCTTCCCGCGAGATCGAGCCGAGGCTCATCGCGCCGGTGACGAAGCGCTTGACGATCTCCTTGGCCGGCTCGACTTCGTCGATGCTGATCGGCGTCTCGGCCTTGATGTAGTTCAGCAGCCCGCGGATCGTGCAGCGGTGCTTGGCTTCATCATTCACGAGCTTGGAATATTCCTTGAACGTCGGCAGCCCGGTGATGCGCACGGCCTGCTGGAGCTTGGCGACGGTTTCCGGGTTCCACATGTGGAACTCGCCGTCGCGCCGCCACTGGTACTGCCCGCCGTTGGCGAGCGTGTGGCCGGTGACGTCGATCGGCGGGTAGCCCGCGCGGTGACGCGCGAGCGATTCGATCGCGATCACGTCCAGCCCCACGCCGTTCAGCCGGCTCGCGGTGCCGGTGAAGTATTTGGCGACGACATCCTTCGCAATGCCGACGGCCTCGAAAATCTGCGCCCCGCGGTAGCTCTGCACCGTGGAAATGCCCATCTTGCTCGCGACCTTGATGATGCTCTTGTTGGCCGACTTGATGTAATTCTTCTTCGCCTCTTCCAGCGACAGCGCCGGCGGGAAAAGATTGTCGCGGTGCATGTCGGCGAGCGTTTCAAACGCCAGGTACGGATTAATCGCGCCGGCCCCGTAGCCGATGAGCGTGCAGAAGTGGTGGGCTTCTCGGGCCTCACCGGTTTCGATCACCAGGCCCGCCTGCGTGCGCGTGCCTTCGCGGATGAGGTGATGATGCACTGCCGCGGTGGCCAGCAGCGAGGGGATCGGTGCCCGGTCGGCGTCCACGCCGCGGTCGGACAGGATCAAGATCGACGCGCCATCTTTCACCGCCTGTGAGGCGGCGGCGCACAGCTCGTCGATCGCCTTGCCGAGTGCCACTTCGCCGTCGGCGACGTTGAAGAGCATCGGCAGCGTCACAGACTTCAGGTCGTCCTTACTCACTTCGCGCAGCTTGGCCAAATCGCTGTTGCTCAGGATCGGCTGCTTCAGCTTGATCAGGTGGCAGTGCTTGGGCGTCTCGTCGAGCAGATTTCCCTCGCGGCCGAGGTACGTGTAGAGGCTCGTAACGAGCGCTTCAAAGTTCGCATCGAGCGGCGGGTTCGTCACCTGCGCGAAGAGCTGCTTGAAATAGTTGTAGAGCAACTGCGGCTTTTCAGAGAGACACGCCAGCGGCGTATCGGTGCCCATGCTGCCGAGCCCTTCCTGGCCGCTCACGGCCATCGGCGTGAGGATCATTTTCAGATCCTCCACGGTGTAGCCGAACGCCTGTTGGCGCACGAGCAGCGTGGTGTGATCCGGCTGCGGCACGTTCGCGGGAGAAGGGAGATCGTCGAGCGGAATCAGATTGTCTTCGATCCAGTCCGCCCACGGGCGGCTGTTGACGAGGTCGCGCTTGATCTCGGCATCATCGACGATCCGCCCGGCTTTCATATCGACCAGGAAAATCTTGCCCGGCTGGAGCCGGCCCTTGCGGGCCACGCGCTCCGGCGCGACCGGCAGCACGCCGACTTCACTGGCCATGATGACGAGATCGTCCTTAGTGACGTAGTAGCGGCTGGGGCGCAATCCATTGCGATCGAGGACTGCGCCGATGATCGAGCCGTTGGTGAACGCGACGCTGGCCGGGCCGTCCCACGGCTCCATCAGGCAGGCGTGGTATTCGTAGAACGCCTTGAGCTTCGGGTCCATCGTGGCGTGGTTCTGCCACGCCTCGGGGATGAGCATGAGAATCGCGTGCGGCAGGGATCGCCCGTTGATGGCGAGGAACTGCAGCGCGTTGTCGAAGGTGGCCGAGTCAGAACCGGACTCGGTGATGATGGGCATCATCTTGGCCAGCTCGTCGCCGAAGATTTCGGACTGGAGCAAGCCGTAACGGGCTTTCATCCAGTTGCGGTTGCCGCGCAAGGTGTTGATCTCGCCGTTGTGGGCGATGTATCGGAACGGCTGCGCGAGCTGCCAACTCGGGAAGGTGTTGGTGCTGAACCGGCTATGCACCATCGCCATCGGGCTGGCGAAGAGCGGATCCTGCAGATCGAGGTAGTAATCGCGTAGCTGCGTGGCCGTCAGCATGCCCTTATAGATCATGCGGTTGGCGCTGAGGATGCAGATGTAAAACTGCTCGCGCACGTCGGCGGGCAGGTCGGGGTTGAACTCGATCTCGTTCTCGGCGCGCTGGCGCACGAGGTACAGCCGGCGGTCGAATTCCTTCTTGTTGAAGAACGTCTTGCCGGCGCTGACGAAGATCTGGCGGATCTTCGGCTCGGATTTTTTCGGCGTCGGGCCGACGAATTCGGAGTTGACGGGCACGTCGCGCCAGCCGAGCACGTCCATGCCGTTGGCTTCGCAGGTGTCTTCGATGATTTTTTCGCACTTGGCGCGGTAGATGGCGTCCTTGGAAAGGAAGACCATGCCCACGCCGTACTGCCCCAGCGGCGGGAGGTTGATCTTGCGCTTCTTGCAGACTTTCCGGAAGAAGGCATCGGGCGTGCCGACCATAATGCCCGCGCCGTCGCCGGAATTGGCCTCGCAGCCGCAGCCGCCGCGGTGATCCATGTTGTGGAGCATCTGCAGCGCGTCGGTGACGATCTGGTGCGAAGGCTGACCCTTGATGTGGCAGATGAACCCTACACCGCAAGCGTCGTGTTCCTGATCGGGATGATAAAGCCCTTGAGCGGGCGGTAAGCCGTGCATCGTTCTAATCCTCTGGGGGAGAAAACGCGGACGCAGTTCGTCCAAGTCTAGTCAGCGTCGATCGGTTCGATCTACTTTCGATCGACTATCGGTGAGCGCGATTGCCAGTTCCCACGGTCGGCCGCGAGGGTTCAAGTCGCGGGTTGGGTAATTTAACAAATATTGGAGATCGTACAACAGTAATCTAAGTTGGCGTGGCCTCGAACGCGCGAGATGAATTCGCGACGTCTGGGGCAGGCGCTATCCGATCTGAAAATGCGCTTCAGCGCGTCATCAAAAAATGTGACGACGGCCGTTGCGAATTTTGCTCACGAAGTGCGGTCATCCGCGCCAGTGGCGCGTTAAGACGCGTAAAATCTGAGCCGCCGCAACCGCGACCACAAAGACTAAGGGAAAACCCCTATCTCCTTGTCCTGTAATGATTTGCAAAAAATCTCTTCGATTATTATTGATGCAATTCTTGCCGGGTGCTGTTACATTAGGCAGTCCTTTCGAGAGAAAGTCATATTTAAGCCTTCGGCACTCTGTTTGCACTATAGTTTTTGTTGGCGAGTGAGTTGAAAACGACCCTTTAGCACAACCTTCACGGCGAGCTAATTGGTTCTTTCCGCAATATCTCGAAAGTTAGGTCTGTTGCCCTTCGCGTACTGCCGACGTTGATACACCGGTCTGGAAGCGTTGAGAACTTGAGACGATCGGTCCAATCGTGATGAACGGTATTCGCGAATTTCTGCAATCGACCATGGGAAAGACCGTGGCGAGCGCACTGGTCGTGGCGGTCATAATTGCGTCCTTCTTTTTCATGCGGTCTTCACTTTCGTACAGCGAGGGCATTCAGAGCAGCCGAACAAGGACTTTTGTGGATACGGGCACGAACCTGCCGTTCCAGGTCGAAGTCAAAGAAGGAATGACCATTCCCGTTAAAGCTCCGAGCGGCCAAGACGGGTATGAGTTCGACGAAACCTGCTCCTGGACCAAGGACGGACACGTCAGCGACCACGCGACTTATGTGCTCATGAACAAAACGCTTCGCAAGCCCGGCCCCACATTCTGCCCCGAGTGCGGCCGACTGGTTGTTGAAAACAATCCCCCCGCAGCCGAGGGCGTGAAACCGCCGCCCACCAAGGCGGAGTACGGCGCGCGGTGAGTGCAAGAATCAAACATTGAGGAGTTACGAAATGGTCAAATCGCGTAAACGGGGCTTCACCCTGGTGGAACTACTCGTCGTCATCGGCATCATTGCCTTGCTCGTCTCGCTGCTGCTGCCGGCGCTGAATAAAGCCCGCCAGGCGGCCCAAACCGTGGCATGCCTGGCGAACCTTCGCTCCTGCGGGCAGGCGATGCAGATGTACGCTTCACAGTACAAGGGATTCATCCCCGGTTCGGGCAATACCTCCGGGCGGCACTTGTGGAAGAGCGTCGGCGGTAAGGCCGTGATCGAAACCACCGTGCCGCCGATCAACGTCAACACCTACGCCCCGATGGTCAATGAGTGCATGGACTACGCCGGCCCGCTCGCCCGCGTGATGGGCTACAACGATGCCCGCCTGCTGAACGACTTCGATCCGGTTACCCGCTATCAGTATTATATCAACCTCAAGGTCTTCCGATGCCCCTCCAATGAAGGCGCGGTCATGACGCCGGGCTCGGGCGGCGGGAGCGGCGTGCTCACCCTCGGCACGCAGCAGGGATTGAGCTATGTCACCGCCAGCGCGTTTCTTTCCGTGCCCTATAACCTCTATGCCGGCTCGCTCGCAGCCGACGGGTTCATCGGCAACATCTGCTACCAGAAAGAATCCGGCTCCGGGTCGGTCTATGCTACGCTCCCACCGGGATACGTGCCGAAACTGTCGAAGATCGGGCGAGGTTCGAACAAGATCTTCATGGCTGACGGTGCCAAGCGCTGCTACTTCACCAAGGCCGGCACCACCGCGACCTGGAAGCCGCAGGCGTACGTGCTCGCCACCGCGCCGCAGGACACCTACAACACCTACAACGCCTTCTCCGACATCGGCGCTTACAACGGCGATTCACAGTCGTACCACCGCGAAGTCGTTCCCGGTAACAGCACGGCCGGCGTGAATTTCCAAGGCGTTGACGGCCGACTCGCCGCGTACCGCCACGGTTCGCTCAAGCCGATGGGCCCTGCCGGCGCCTACCGCATGAACGCAGTCTTCTACGACGGCCACGGCGAAACCCTCGACGACATGGCCTCTTCCAACCCCGACCTCTGGCTCCCCAGCGGAACGTTCTTCTCCAACACCACCGGCGGATCAAGCAACCAAGTCGGCGGCGTGAAGACCATCTGGTCCGACTACAAAGCCAAGTTCATCTCCACCGCAACCTACTCCGTGCCGTAACTACGTTCACTGCGAGTTCAAACACACCGTCGCCGTTCATGAACCATTCATGGACGGGGGCGGTTTTATTGTTCAATCCGCGAAGGCACAAGCGAATGGCGGCCGTCACCTACGGCCGGCATTCGCTTGCGCCTTCGCGGACCCGATGCGACCTCAGTCAAATCCCCATCGTCCCTGCCATCCGTCTCGCCCGCTTTTATTTCCGCGCCACCGCCATAAACTGTTCGGCATGGCCTACGACAGCTACGAATCGCCCCTCGCCAGCCGCAACGCAAGCCCGGAGATGCTTCGGCTGTTTTCATCGCAGTACAAATTCTCGCTCTGGCGGAAGCTTTGGGTGGAACTCGCCCGCTGCCAGCGCGAGCTCGGCATCACGCGCATTTCCGAAGAAGCCATCCGCCAGATGGAGGCCAACGTCGATAACATCGACTTCGCCCGCGCCGCCGACTGGGAGAAGCGCCTCCGCCACGACGTGATGGCCCACGTGCACACGTTCGAAGAAGCCGCACCGGCCGCCAAGGGAATCATCCACCTGGGCGCGACTAGCCAGTACGTCGTCGACAACGCCGACCTCATGATCATGCGCGACGGCATGAAGCTCCTAGCCGGCCGGCTCGCCAACGCGATCGACGCCTTCGCCGACTTCGCCGACAAATGGAAGTCGCTCCCCACGCTCGGCTATACGCACTTCCAGCCAGCCCAGCTCACTACCGTCGGCAAGCGCGCGACTTTGTGGGCGCAGGACATGTCGATCGATCTCGAAGAGCTCGAGTACCGCATCGAAACCCTCCGCTTCCGCGGCGCCAAAGGTACCACCGGCACGCAGGCATCCTTCCTCTCACTCTTCGGCGGCGATCACAGCAAGTGCAAAGCGCTCGACATCATGGTCACCGAGCGATTCGGCTTCACCCAGGCGTTCAACGTGACCGGCCAAACGTATCCGCGGAAAATCGACGCAATGATCGTCAGCAGCCTCGCCGGCATCGCCGCGAGCGTGCACCGGTTCTGCAATGACATTCGATTGCTGGCCGGCATGAAGCAGATCGAAGAGCCGTTCGAAGCCGAGCAGGTTGGCAGCAGCGCGATGGCGTACAAGCGCAACCCGATGCGCTGCGAGCGCGCGACGGGCCTGGCGCGGTTCGTCATCAGCCTCGTCACTTCGCCCTTACAAACCGCCGCCGAGCAGTGGCTCGAGCGCACGCTCGACGATTCCTCGAACAAGCGATTGGCCGTGCCCGAGCCGTTCCTCGCGATCGACGGCTGTCTGCAGATCGTGGTGAACGTCGCCCGCGGGCTCGTCGTCTATCCCAAAACGATCGAGGCCGCCGTCATGGCGGAACTGCCGTTCATGGCGACCGAAGAAATCCTCATGGCCGCCGTCCAGAATGGCGGCGACCGGCAGGAACTGCACGAATCCATCCGCCTCCACAGCCAGGCCGCCGCCGAGGGCGTGAAGATGCACGCCCGCCCGAACGATTTGATCAGCCGCCTGAGAAACGACGTGGCGTACGCGAAGATCGACCTCAACTCCCTGATCGACCCCGCCGCGTTCGTCGGCCGAGCGCCAGAACAGGTGGACGATTTCCTGCGCGACGTCGTCGCGCCGATCCGCCACCGCTACCGCGATCGGCTGGGGCAGGCGGTTGAGCTCAAGGTGTGATTCCCGTTTAGCCACCCCGCGTGCGGGGCGAGTTTTCCAGACGCGCCCTGCACGCGGGGCGGCTAAACAAGACGGACAACACTTCCCCCGCGATTGTCCCCTCATCTCCCCGCTTTTCCTTGCCCCTCCGCCAACGTCCGTTTATAACGCTTATCGGGTTTAAGATGCCGCCCTCGCCGGTCGATATAGACTGGCGGCGCTTGGATCAATCTTGGCCCCCAACCGCGCCGCCGGACAAGTCTCGAGCCTTGCTCCGGTTTGCTGTAACTCTCTCGCGAAGGCGCACGCAATGCCCCGTGATATCCCCGTCGGCAATGGCAAGCTTCTGATCACATTCGACCATCAATACCAGATCCGCGATCTTTATTTCCCCCACGTCGGCCAGGAAAACCACGCCGGTGCGGGCCCGTGCCGCTTTGGCGTGCACAGTGATTTGCCCGGCAAAGGCGGCCGTACCCTTCTCTCCTGGTCGCAGGATAAAGAGTGGACCATCCACCAGCGATACCTCCGCGACACCCTCACCACCAGCGTCAGCCTTGATCACAAGGACCTGAAGCTCGCGATGTACTGCAACGACTGCGTCGACTTCCATCGCCCGATCATGATCCGCAAGATCAAGATCAAGAACATGGCCGAGCACGACCGCGTGGTGAAGGTCTTCCATCACCAGGATTTCAACATGTTCGGGACGAAGATCGGCGACACAGCCTATTACGACCCGGAACTCCGCGGCATCGTCCATTACCGCGCCAAGCGGTACGTGATGGTCACGTTCTTCCAGTCCGGCGAGCAGCGGATCGACGAATACGCCACCGGCACCAGCGGCTTCCACGGCGCTGAAGGCACCTGGCGCGACGCCGAGGACGGGCATCTGCAGGGCAACGCCATCGCCCAGGGCGCGGTCGACAGCACGATCAGCCACCACGTGAACGTCGGCGCGGGTGAGGAAAAGACGATCTACATGGCCATCATCGCCGGGCAGAGCCGCGAGGAACTGCTCGACCTGCAGAAGTGGCTCACGAAGATGCAGCCGCAGGGCGTGATCGACCGCACCGGCGCGTACTGGCGCCTATGGGTCGGCGGGACGAACATCAACTTCGGTAACTTGCCGCCGAAGGTCGTCGAGCTGTTCAAGCGATCGCTGCTGATCCTGCGCACGCAAATCGACAACGGCGGCGCGATCATCGCCGCCAACGACTCCGACATCATGCAGTTCAGCCGCGACACGTACTCGTACATGTGGCCGCGCGACGGCGCGCTCGTGGCGGATTCGCTGGACTTGGCCGGCTTCCCGGATGTGGCGCGAAACTTCTACACGTTCTGCCAGCGCGTCATCACGAAAGACGGCTTCTTCTATCACAAATACAACCCGGATGGCTCGCCGGCTTCGTCGTGGCATCCGTGGGTGATCAAGAACGAACGCGCGATGCCGATCCAGGAAGACGAGACCGCGCTGGTCGTCTGGGCGATGTGGCGACACTACTACCGCTACCGCGATATCGAATTCATCCGCCCGCAATGGGTGGACGTCGTTCAGCCCGCGGCCGAGTTCATGTGCCGCTACCGCGATACTCGCACCGGCCTGCCGCTGCCGTCTTACGATTTGTGGGAAGAACGCTGGGGCGTTCACGCCTTCACCGTCGCCACCGTTTACGGCGGATTGAAGGCCGCCCGCAACTTCGCCGTCTGCTTCGGCGACCGCGAAAAAGCCGAGAAATACAACCAGGCCGCGGAGGAGATCAAAGCCGGCGCCGCCAAGTATCTGTTCAGCGATAAGCTCGACCGTTTCGTCCGCCGACTCGTGCCGAAGGACAGCCCGACTCCGCCGGACGATCACGAGTACCGCGAGCGCGAAAATCTCGTCGCGGATGAAGAGATCGAAGACATTTACGAAGTCGACGAAGTGATCGACGCTTCGTTGTACAGCGTGTTCAAGTTCCACCTGTTCGAGGCCGACGACCCGCGCGTCGTCAGCACGATGAAGCAAGTCGAAGAGAAGCTGTGGGTGAAGACGCGCGTGGGCGGCCTGGCCCGCTACGAGAACGACTACTACCACCGCATCAGCAACGACATCGCCGCCGTGCCGGGCAATCCGTGGTTCATCTGCACGCTGTGGCTGGCGGATTATTTCATCACCCGCGCCAAGACCGCCGCGGAACTCAAGCTCGCGTTGCCGATTTTCGAATGGACGGCCGGCCACGCACTGGCGAGCGGCGTGCTGGCCGAGCAGGTCAACCCGTACACCAACGAGCCGATCTCCGTCAGCCCGCTCACGTGGAGCCACGCGACGGTCGTTTCGACTTCGATCAAATACCTCGAAAAACTCGAGAGCCTGCAGCAGTGCACCACGTGCAATCAGCCGATCTTCCGCATGCGTCGACCCGGGCCGGTGGAAGTGAAGTCGCAGGCCACGTTCGACCGCTTCGAAGCCGAGTTCGACGTTTCCGACAGCCGCGAAACCTTTGCCGCCAAGGGAACGTTTGAGAAGAAAGACCCGCGGTCCGGCCAAACCTTCAAGGCCGCGTTGGCGATCGACATCCGCGACTGCATCGGCTGCGAAGTCTGCGTCGCCCATTGCCATCGCGGCGTTTTGAAGATGGTCGACGGTAAGGCGCTGATCGACCTGCGCAACCTCAACCAATGCGACATGGACGGCGAGTGCGTGGAGGTCTGCCCGACCGACGTCGTCAGCCTGCTGATGCAGCCGGCGGAAAATCAGCATAAGCCGATTGAACTTTTGACGTCGGCGAAGCCGACCTAATCGATACGAAAGTCCGATAGTCGTGCAATCGATGGAAAACTGTGGAAAATGCCAGATTTTTATGGCACGGTATAAATTGTTTGGTAACGTAGTGACGAATTATGGAATATCCGACCGGGCAAACCGGTCTCGCTTAGTCTGACATTCGCTTCCGGCGGAGTCATTTCCAGACCATAGCGGGTTCCACGAATCGACAATCAAGGACGAGCAAGCCGGCGGGGTAGTTGTATCGATAAGGCAAATCGAACCGGCAGACGGCAGTCTTCTCGCTCGATCCAATTGTCCCAGTGATCCATTCAAAACCAGTGATTGCTTTCCGCAGAGTAATGCGCGGTCGCTTCGGATTTACGAACGCCACCGGCCTCATCTGCGTGATCCCCCTTTTTTTGTGGAGAGTGAACCGCATGCGATTTTCAAGCCTTTCCCGCCACCGCCGTAACCGTCGAGCAAACGTTATTCTCCAGCGCGCCGCTGTCGTCCCGATCATCGAATCGATGGAGCGACGCGTGATGATGTCCGTCGCCCCGACCTCGACCAACACCAATCCATTCGCCGATTTCTTCAATAACCTGCGATCCAACTTTCACTACGGCTGGCGCCATTCGCCGCAATCGTCCGGCGACGGCACGGGCACGACCGGCGGATCGACCGGGCCGGTGACAACTCCCGTCGCCACGGCGCCGTCGGCCGTTACGAGCCTGGCGGCGTCGGCGGTCGATAACAGCCAGATCGCCCTCACCTGGTCCGCGAGCGCTTCGGCCACCGGATACACCGTCGAGCAATCGATCGACGGAATCACCTTCACCACCGTGGCTGATCTCACGACCACCACCTACACCGATACCGGTCTGGATTCAAACACCACCTACACGTACCGCGTGACCGCCTACAACGACACCGGCACGGCCGCCCCCAGCGCAACCGCAAGCGACACCACCAACGCCGATGTCCCGGTCATCTCAGGTGGCGACTACTACGTCACTGGTCGCCCGAGCGAAACCAGCACCGGCGTCGACCCTGACGTAAAGCTCACCACGGTTAGCAACTTTACGGCCGCCAGCAACCACACGTACACCAATCTCCACATCAACGGCCAGGTGACGCTGACCGACATGACCAACGTCACGTTCATCAACTGCATCATCGATGCCGGCGGCAAGGCGTACGACGTGCGCTGCGACGGCGCGAGCAACGTCACCATTCAAAGCTGCGAACTCGTCAACGCCGGCAGCGCCGGTATTTACGGCGACGGATTTACCGCCATCGACAACTTCGTCCACCAGAGCGGCGGCGACGGATTCAAGGCCGGCGACAATGTCGTCATCGCGGGAAATTACGTCACTGATCTCGGTTGGTACACCCCCAACGCCCACGCCGACGGCGTGCAGATCCGCGGCGGGACCAACATCCGCATCGTCGGCAATTACTTCGACATGCCCAACGGCGTGTCCAACACCAAGTCGAACTCCGCGCTGTTCCTCCAGCTCACCGCGACCAACGTGGTGTTCGACAGCAACTGGGTGCTCGGCGGAAACTTCAGCATCCACGCGTACAGCGACACCGCCGGCGGAAATCCGACGATCAAGATCACCAGCAACGTGTTCTACTCCGGTTCAACGCAGTACGGCTTCGGCTCGATTGGCAGCGGCGTAGTTTGGCTCAGCAACGTGACCAACAGCGGCGCAGCGGCGTTGACGGGCATGAACTGATCGCGCGTCGATCGACGTTTTGCACTCTCCCGGATCGCCGGGTGAGGACCAAGCTCTAAAGATTTTTCGCTCCCCATTCCGTGGCGCGAGCGGCTCGCCGTAGTCTCGATTTCACACACTGAAATCCTGGGCGAGCCGCCCCTGCCACGGAGGAAAACCCAGTTCTGCCTGCCCCGTCTTTTCCCTGCCGGCGGCGCGGCGAGATGGAAATCCGCCGCGCCGTACGGCTAATATCGTCGCATGCGAATCGATCCCCTGACCATCGAACCGGCCGACGGATACAAGCTGCTGACCAATCTTGTCGTTCCCCGTCCCATCGCGTGGGTTTGCTCGCGCGATGAAAACGGGCAGATCAATCTCGCTCCGTTCAGCTTCTTCAACGCCGTCGGCAGCGATCCGCTCATGGTGATCATCGGTGTCGGCATGAACGAAGTCGGCCGGCCGAAGCACACGGCAGAGAACATCGCCCGCAACGGCGAGTTCGTCGTCAACCTGGTGACCGAAAACCTCATCGATGCGATGAACCTCTCCGCCGCCGATTTCCCCGACGGCGAAAGCGAATTGCTCGCGGCCGGTCTGCACACGGCCGAGTCGTCGCGCGTTCCGACGCCGCGCATCGCCGAGGCATCGGCGGCGCTGGAGTGCACGCTCCACTCCGTGCAACGGATCGGAAGGAACAATCTCATCCTCGGACAGGTGGTCTCGATCTACGTCGATGACAAGTACGTCGGGCAGCGCCTGCACATCAACGGCTTCGAGCCGATCGGTCGGCTAGGCTCGCCGAGCATGTACTGCCGAACTGCCGACCGCTTTGACCTTCCGCGAATGACCTACAAGCAATGGCAGAACAGCGGCGGCAAGCCGGTCGAATCTGAATAAGTGAACCGGAGCAGCCGAGCCCACCACGACGATTCCTCTGCAGGCCTGCCGATTTGAAATAAATTTCCCCATTCCGTCCGATAAGCGGCCCGCACAATCCGCATAACCCGCTGAATCCGCTCCCTAAACACGCCGATGAAAGAACGGGGAAAATCCCCGTTTTTTTGATCGGAATTGACGCGTGGTCTTTGCATTGTTCCTGATTCAAGTTCTGTCCGCTGTCGCGGCCGCCCCGCCGACCCATGCCGACTCTGCCATGCCGTGGCGTAACACGGGGCCGGCGTTGGCTTCGGAGTGGATGTCCGGCGGACTGCATTCGTTCTCGACCGTGGACTCCGATTCTGAGCGATCGGTCATGCCCATGTCGACTGCGGATTTAGAGCGGGTGACTTCGTCCATCCATCGCGAAATGCTCGACCTGAGCACGCACCTCACCGGCGCTGTGCTGACTGGGGCTGCGAGCGATTCGTCCCGCGTCACGTTGAGCGGTAAGCCGCTCAGCGGCGAATCCGAAATGCCCGGCGATCGCCGCGATACCATCGACGAAGAAACTCCGGCAGTCCTGGGCGCTGGCGTGCTCGAAGGCGCGGGCCGCCTCCACTTCGCCTACTTCACCGCGGGTTTTTCGAATTTCACGGGCTCATTCCGATCGACAGGCGGTTCCTCGCAGTCACTCGGCACGATCGGCGGAAGCGGCGGAATCGATGGAGGCACCGGCGGGCTCGGAGGCGGACTTGGCGGCGGACTTCCCGGGGACGGCGAAGGCGGCGGTGTTCCGCCTCGCATCACACCCGAACCGTCCTCGCTCACCACCGTCGCCGTGATCGGCCTTACGCTGACCCATCGCCCGCGGCGCCGAAAAATGATCTCCCGTCCAATCTAAAACCGGTCGCTCGAACTACGTCTGTGCATCGAATGCTGCGACACACCGATCGCGCGGAATCCCCTGCCGATTCCTGAAAATAAAAATACTTCCCCACTTTTTGATCAAAAAACGATATTTTAGTCCGCGCAATGCGCGCCGGGCTTGCCGACGGATCGACGCTGCGAGAGTCTATTAGCGCGTCCTTCAGGGGACGCAGTCGGCGATCCGACCGGACAGGCGGGGACGAGTGCATCACGTCTTGGCGCTCGCGTCCGATCACTCGCACCCAGGCACACGGCAGGAAAGTATGTCCGATAATCCACGGAAGCGATTAACGCACCGCGACATTTTGGCTGCTCGCGCGCACGCCGGATGCACGATAATACATCATTCAGGAACGAGGTAGAGTCATGCAAACCGTAGTTCACGTTACTCACGAAGCGATCCAGAAAATCGGCGGCATCGGCGCGGTGCTGCAGGGCCTGCTCACCAGCAAGGCGTACCTGGACAAGATCCACCGCAACATCCTGGTCGGCCCGTTCTGGCCGGGCGAGGCGACGGGCGATCTGCGCCTCGGCGCCACCGGCGAAGTGCTCTACAGCTCGATCGACAACATCTACCGCACGCCGCTGGCGCAGCGGTTCCGCGAACTCGAAGACGAGTTCGGCTGCGGCATCATCTACGGCCGCCGCCGCTTCACCGATAAAGAGACCGGCGTGGTCTCCGTTCCTGAAGTGTTGCTCTTTGACGTCAGCCGATTCAACGAGACAAAAGTCGGCGAGTTTAAATTCGAGCTGTGGAAACGCTTCGGCATCGACAGCAGCCGTTACCAGCACATCTGGGACTATGAGCAGTACGTTCGCCTCGCCAAGCCGACGATCGCCGCGCTGCACGCGCTGGGCGCGGCCAGCAGCATCAGCGAGCCGTGCGTGATCATGAGCCACGAGTACATGGGCATGCCCACGGTGCTGGCGGCCATCATGGAAGGCGACCACACCAACTTCCGCACCATCTTTTACGCCCACGAAGTCGCCACGATGCGCCGCATCGTCGAGCACAACCCCGGCCACGACACGATGTTCTACAACGCGATGCGCCACGCGATCGCCGCGGGACATTTCGTGGAGGACGTGTTCGGCGATCAGCACGATTTCTACAAGCACGCGCTGGTGAAGCAGACGCGCTTCTGCGACGAGATTTTCGGCGTCGGTGATTACGTGCTGAAGGAAATGCGCTTCATGGGCCGTGACTTTTTAACGGTCGATGCGAGCCTCGCGTACAACGGCGTGCCGCACTGGCCGCTGACGGTCGAAGGAAAGATGGCCAGCCGCAACAAGCTGCGCACTTACGCGAAGAATCTGCTGAAATTCGAGCCCGATTACGTCTTCACGCACGTAACGCGCCTCGTCCCGAGCAAAGGATTGTGGCGCGACCTGCGCGTGCTCGAGCATCTCGACCCGCTGCTCCGCGAACACAACGAGACGGCCGTCCTCTTCATGCTCAGCACCGAAGGCCCCGGCCGGCGGATCGAGGACGTGCGGCGCATGGAAGCCGAGTACCACTGGCCCGTCGTGCACCGTGAAGGGCACCCCGATCTCTCCGGCGGCGAGGCGGCGTATTACGCCGGCGTGCAGGAATTCAACGCGCAGTGCCGCAACGTCAAGGTCGTCTTCATCAACCAGTTCGGATTCGACCCCAAAACCTGCGGCAACCGCATGCCGGCCGACATGGAATTCATGGACATCCGCAAAGGCTCCGACGTGGAGTTCGGCCAGAGCATTTACGAGCCGTTCGGCATCGCCCAGATCGAGCCGATCAGCTTCGGCGGGATTTGCATCTTCACCAACGTGTGCGGTTGCGCCGGCTTCGTAGAAAAAGCCGCCGGCGGCCAGCCGACGCCTAACGCGATCGTCGCCGACTATACTGAATTGCCCGACCAGTCGATCCGCCCGGAGCAGATTCTCGCGATCGGCAAGAAAGAGCGCGACGCGATCGAGCACGTGGTGGCCGAGAAAGTCGCACACGCGCTGATCGATCGCCTGCCGCGCAGCCCGCAGGAATTCGCCGCGTTCCTCAAGCGTGGCCAGGCCCTGGCGAATAACATGAGCTGGGAAGTCGTCGCCCGCGATTACGTGCTGCCTGGCATCGAGCGTGCGAGCAAGGCGCACCGGCTGGAACAGATCGCTTAAGAAGATTTGCAATTAGCGATTTGCAATTGAAAACACGCGTTTTCGATTACAAATTGCAAATCGAAAATTGCAACTGGAATGAAGCAATGCCCGAATGGTCAGTCCACATTCTCTTCATCGTGATGCGATGGGCGCATCTGATGGGTTCGACGCTGCTCATTGGCGGCACGCTCTTTTTTGAATTCGTCGTGCCGCGAGCGATCGACGATCTGAAGATGGAAAGCCAGCTCGGCATTACGGCGCGGCTGCGCTGGGTGTTTCGGCGGATCGTGTGGACGTGTGTGATCGTCCTGCCGATCACCGGCGCGTTTTCGCTCATTCGGCAATGGCCGGCGTACGTGTCGGCTGACGGGAAATGGTCGCCGGCGTTTCCGTGGGCGATCGCCCACATGGCGATCGGGATGGTCGCGGTGATCCTGTCGGTGGCCCTGGTGATCGGGCGCTCGGTGCCTGAAAAATCACGTCAGTGGATGAAGTTCAACCTCATGATCCTGATGGCGGTGATGTTCATCGCCAGCGCCAGCCGGCACGTACGGCTGTACACCCGCGAAAAAATGCTCCGCGAAGGGTTGCACCCTCCTACCTCGCCGGTCCCTTACATCAACCCATGAACGCGGCACTCCCGAGCGGAACCGAACTGGCGCCCGGCGTATTCGCGCCGCCGGAAGCGATCCGCCTGCAATCCGCCCGCGCGCAAGGCCCCGGCGGGCAGAACGTCAACAAGGTCAACACCCGCATGGAACTGTGGCTGGACCTGGCAAAAATCATAGGCCTGCGCGAAACCGCCATCGCGCGACTCGCCAAAATGTCCGGCAAACGCCTAACGCAGGACGGCCTGCTCCACCTCACCTGCGGCGAGCACCGCTCGCAGGAAACCAACCGCCAGGAACTCTTCGACCGCCTGCGGGTGATGATCCAGACCGCCAGAATCGAGCCCAAGACCCGCCGCAAGACCAAGCCATCGTACGGCAGCAAGCAGCGCCGCCTGGAACAAAAAAACCGCCGCAGTGACATCAAGTCAAAGCGGCGGTCGCAAGATCAGGACTAAGGGTCAAGGACTTAGGACTAAGTGATTTACTACGTCCTAAGTCCTTTCGCCCAAGTCCTACTTACTCGTCATCGTCTTCAAATTCTTCGTCGTCGTCATCGTCGTCGAAGTCGTCGTCGGCTTCTTCGAATTCGTCTTCATCGTCGTCATCGTCTTCGTCGTCATCGTCGTCTTCTTCGTCTTCGTCCTCGTCGAGTTCGTCTTCTTCCTCGTCGATCTCGGCGTCTTCCTCTTCGGCCTCTTCCGTATCGTCTTCGGCCTCGTCGTCCTCATCGTCTTCGTCGTCGTCGTCACTCTTCTTGACGGGCTTTTTCGCCGCCGAAGGGTCGAGCAGGCCGTACCGCGCCGCGGCGCCGGCGAGATCATTGCCGCGAGCACTACCGCGATCGTTCCCGATGAGCGGGCCGTCCGTGATCGCTAGGAGCGACGGGTCGAGATCGCATTTGATTTCCAATTCAGGTGTAGCCGTCATGGTTTCCTTCCCAGAAGTTTACTGCTCGATCCAGCCCTTGCACCCACTTCGCTTGGCGCCGGATCGAGGCGAAGTCGCGGTATTGAAGCGATACCCACCGCACGCGTCAAGGGGAAAAAACCGGTATTGGTCAGTTTGATTTGCATGCCGCGAGCGCGGCAGCGTGCGAAGCGGTCGATCAGAAATAAAAAGTCGCCGCTCTAATCATCAATCGATTTTCATTTTTCGCAATCGCAGTGCATTGCCGAGCACGGTCACGTCCGACAGCGCCATCGCCGCCGCCGCAATCAATGGGGTGAGATGGCCCGTCGCCGCGAGCGGAATCGCGACCACATTATAGATAACCGCGAAGAAAAGATTCTGCCGGATGACGCGCATCGTCGCGCGCGAAAGCCCGATGGCCGTCGCGATGCCGTGCAGGCTGCCGCTGACGATCACGATGTCGCCGGTCTCTTTGGCGATATCCGACCCCGAGCCGATCGCGATGCCGAGATTGGCCTGCGCCAGCGCCGGGGCGTCGTTGATTCCGTCGCCGACCATCGCGACGCTGCGACCGCTCGCCTGCAGTTGGCGGATGACGTCCGCTTTCCCCGTCGGCAAAACGCCGGCGTGGATCTGGTCAATGCCGACTTCCTTCCCGACCGCCTCCGCCGCCGCCGCGTGATCGCCGGTGAGCAGCACGGTGCGCAGCCCACGCTGCTGCAGCGATTTCACCGCCGCAACGGAATCGGGCTTGATCGTGTCGGTCAGGCTGATCACGCCGAGGGGAACGATCATATCGTTCTGCAGTTCGGCGATATGAACGAGCGTCTGCTTCGTTGACTGTTCCTCGTCGATCGCGCCCAGCACCGCGCGCCGACCGATGCCGCGGTGTTTCTCAATCAATCGCGCGTTACCGACGAGCAGGGTTCGGCCGTCGACATTGGCGATCGCGCCGAAGCCCGGATCGGAGTTGAATCGCTCCGGATTCGGCAGCGAAATCCCGCGCGTGCCGGCGAATTCGACGATCGCCTTGGCCAGCGGGTGCTCGCTGAATTTCTCAACACCGCCGGCCAATCGCAGCAATTCGTCCTCAGCCATGCCGTCGTTCGGCTGCACGCGATTCACCTGCGGCCGGCCGAGCGTGACGGTGCCGGTCTTGTCGAGCACGATGGTATCGATGTGCTCGGCCTTTTGCAGAGCGTCGATGTCGCGGAGCAGAATACCGCGCTTAGCCCCGCGCCCGGTGCCGACCATCAGCGCCGCCGGGATCGCCAGGCCGAGGGCGCACGGGCAGGCGATGATCAGCACGCTGCAGACGGCGTTGGCGAGCTCGGTCCACATCGCCTCGCGCGCCATGCCCGTGGAAACGCCGTACGCGTACCAGGCGATGCCGGTTACGAGCGCGATGACCAGCACCGTCGGCACGAACACCGCGGAGATTTTATCTGCGAGCTTCTGCACCGGCGGCTTGCTGCTCTGCGCAGTCTCCACGAGTTTCACGATCTGCGCCAGCGCCGTTTCCGATCCGATCTGCGTCACGCGAATTCTCAGCGCGCCTTCCCGATTAAGCGTGCCGCCGATGACTTTCTCGCCATGGGTTCGCGTCACGGGCAGCGGCTCGCCGGTGATCATCGATTCATCGATCGCGCTGGCGCCGTGCACGATCACGCCGTCGGTCGGAATGCGCTCGCCGGGTCGGACGATGACTTCATCGAGCTTGACGAGATCGGCCACGGGGACTTCGACGAGATGCAGTTCTTTTTCGGAATTGGTGTCGACCGGCGCGCGGCCTGTCGGTCCGTTCACGACGCCCACCGCAACGAATTGGCTCGGCGCCGCGGGTTTGAACTCAATTCGCCTCGCCGTCGCGGGTGTGAGATCGAGCAGATCGCGGATCGCGCTGCCGGCGGATTGGCGGGCGCGGGCCTCGAGCCAGTGGCCGAGGCTGATCAACGCGAGCAGCCCGGTGGCTTCCATGAAAAACAGCCGGCCCCCATTCGGGGGCGTCCAGAGTCCAACGTATCCACCGACCAGCAGCGCGAGGCTGTAGAAATACGCAACACTGGCGCCCATCGCGATCAACACGTCCATGTTCGTCGTACTTCGGCGAAGGGCGGAGAAAGCGCTGCGGTAAAACTTCCCGCCAACGTAGACGATCGCGAGCGTGGACGTGATCAGCGCGATCAGCGTCATCGAATCCTGCTGGGCGGGCATCATCGCGTGGTGTGCGTCGCCGAAAATCTCGCGCAGCCAGTGGGCGGCTTCGAGTGGCAGCCAGAGGATCACGCCGACCGTCGCCCGGCGGAACCAGGCGGTAGCCTCGCGGGTTTGCCGCTTCAGCCGCTCCTGCTCGGCGGCGGGGCCGGCGTTGCTGAGCTCGGGCTGGGTGGGATACCCCGATTGACTGACAGCCTCGGCGAGAGATTGCGGGTTGGTCGCGCCGGGATCGAATTTCACAGTGGCCCGCCCGCGCGCCAAGTTCACTTCAGCAGCGACCACGCCGTCGACCGACTTCAGCGCCTTCTCGACGTGGGCAACGCAGCTGGCGCAGTCCATGCCGGTGACGTTGAGCGCGGTGTCGGTGATGGTGGCGGTGTCGGTGTCGGTGTCGGTCATGGGTTCAGCTTTCTCAGTCGGACTTCTTCGTTTAGCCGCCCCGCGTGCGGGGCGCGTCGGCGTCGCGAGAAGCGCGCCCCGCACGCGGGGCGGCTAAACAAGACGAGCGCATTCACTACGATTTCGTCGCGGGTTTCGCCGGGTATCCCGCCTTGCTCACGGCATCGGCCAACTCCTGTGGGTTGGTCGATTTCGGATCGAACTTTACCACGGCCTGCCCGGTCTTGAGATCGACCTGCGTCGACTCAACGCCCGGCACGGCCCGGATGGCCTTGTCCACCCTGCCTACGCAGTTGTTGCAGTGCATTCCCGTAATCAGCAGGCCCGCTTCGGTCAGATCTGATGCTGCGCTCATGTTGCTCTCCTTCAAAGGATTTTTTTCCATTCACGCCGGTCGCTGTGCGACCGGATTCCGGAATCCAGCCGCACAGCGACCTGCGTGTAAGACTTCCGCGCTTTCGCGCGCCCGTCACTTCAAAAACCGCGACAGCGTCAGGCGCATTTCGTCGACGAGCTGCTGCTGGGTTTTGAATTTAGTTTCGGCATGGCTGTGCGGGCCGTTGTGGTCGGCGACGCAGTGTTCCATGTGGTCGGTCAGCAGCTGCACGCCGAGTGCGTCCAGCGCCGACCGGACGGCCGCGAGCTGCGTAAGCACGTCGACGCAGTAGCGGTCGTCGTCGACCATCTTCTGCAGCCCGGCGACTTGCCCGGCGATGCGCTTGAGGCGGTTTTTCACTTTGAGTCGCGCGTCGGTCATAACGCCCCAATTATACCCCCAGGGGGTATGGAGTCAACCGTGAAGCGGAAATGGAGTCCGCCGTTTAGCCGTCGCGGCCACGCGACGAGGGATCGGCGACCGCCATCGCGTGGCCGCGACGGCTAAACGGGGCATTTTTTGTAACTGGGGGCGTTTTCGGGGTTCGACGGTGTGGAAACGGGCAACTCTACGGCAGGTTGCCAATGTACTTTTCGGGGTTCTTTTTGAAATCGGCCTTGCAGTCTGCGCAGCAGAATCCGATCCATTGGCCGTTGTAAAAGATCAACTCGCGGTCATCGACGGGGTTCTTGGTTTCGACAATGCACATGTCGTTGACCGGCTTGGTGGTGGGCCCGGAGGCCTTGGTGGTCGGGCCGGTGGTGGGCGATTTCATGTCGTGCTCGTGGGCGTAAGCGGCCCCGCTTAAAAGCGCGGCGGCACAGGCGATCGACAGGATCATTCGCGTCATGCTCGGCTCATTTCTTGAAATATTCGGCGTTTTTCTCGATGAAACTCGCCCACTCGGCCGGCAGGTCTTCCAGCGGGAAAATGGCGGTCACCGGGCACTCGTCCACGCACAGGCCGCAGTCGATGCAAGTGTCCGGGTCGATGTACAACTGGTCGGCCGCTTCAAAGCCGGCGGCGTCCTTGGTCGGGTGGATGCAGTCGACAGGGCAGACGGCGACGCATGCGGTGTCTTTCGTGCCGATGCACGGCTGGGCGATCACGTGGGCCATAGACTAAAGCTCCTCAATTAGCTGAAGGCGATTATAGAGGCTTTTCGTCCGCCGGGGCAACACTGGAATCGGCATTTTGTACGGTCCGATAGTGGGCAAAATAGGAAAGATGATTGCTTCCCAATTCATCCCCACGCCGGTCGCTGTGCGACCGGATTCCGGAATCCGGCCGCATAGCAACCGGCGTGATCTCTCTGAACCCTCATTTTCTATGGTGTATTCGCTCGATCTTCCGATATCCTTACTACCTTCACTTCTCGAGGGAGAAACCAACATGCAGGACGTAGAAATCGAAAGCTTGCTCGAAGACGCCGGCTACGCATTCAACACCACCACCGGCCGCTACGATGTCATCGCCGCCACCGGCGACGACGACGCCGAGGGGTACGACCAGGGCTCGGAAGAGGTCGCCGATATTCTCGAGATCCCGCTGGAAGACCTGCAGCGCTGGGAAGAAGAGCAGCGCGAGGCGAACGACTCCACCGGCGACTAATCGGCCGAGTTAAAACATCGATTCCACTTCCAGCAGCAACGTTTCCACGACGGCATCGAAGTCTTTGAACCGCATCGCATACTCGGCCGCGCCGTGGGAGCGCATCTGCTCGATCCGTCGCGCATCAAACCCAGAGAGTATCTCCGGCAGGAACTGAACCAGCGACTCCGGAACACACACCGCCGCGTTCGACCATTGCACCGCGCGATCGAACGGCAATACCCAACTGTCGGAAATGACCACCGGAATACACCCGAAGGCCATCGCCTCAAGCAGGCGGTAGGAAAACAGCGCATCGCCGCGCGGGACGAACGCAAAGACCGATCGCGCCATCACATCGGCGTACGCCTCCTGGTCTCGCGGCACGGTCACCTTACTCTCCACCGCAGGATTGACGCTCGCCACGGGCTCGCAGATGAATCGCGTGCCGTCGTGTAGCTTTACGATTTCCGCGCGGCAGGCATGCGTCAGCACGCCGCGGAAGCAGGCCGTCACGGTCTTTTCCGGAACGGCCGAGTTGGGCGTGACGATCGGCATGGCGGGCATGGCGATGGTGCGCGGGTTCAACGAACGCTCCCACTGCGACATGCTGATGTCAGCGACGACGACGTTCATGCAACCCTTAAACGCCTGCGGCAGGCGCAGCCCCGGATTCATGTTGACCACGCACAACCGCGCGTTAAGCCCGGCCAGTCGGTTCAAATACCCTTCGTGCCCGCTGAGATCAAACGTGCCGCGAACGAACGCGCTGGCCTGCTTCCCGTAGTTGGGCCAGTTGGTTTCAAACGCGGTATCTTCAGCCGGGAACAGCAGATCGGCCTCGGCGGGATTCTCAGTGAATCGGGCATTTTTCCGCAGCGCGTCGAGCAGGCGATTGTAATAGACCGTGCGCGGCAGGGCCGGTTCGGGAGTGGTAAGTGAAATCTTGATCGGCATCGGCGCTCGCCCGTTGGCGGATTACACAATCAGGTAGTGCGTAAGTTCAAACTCTTATTCACGTAGCACGGGCGTCTCGCCCATGCCAAGGTGCTCGAACACGGCCGAGACGCCCGTGTTACAGACAATCGTTTAAACAGTCCCAGCAGCCAAGATCAGCGATTTCCCCGTCATTTCCTTCGGCGGCGCGATGTCGATCATCTGGCAGATCGTCGGCGCGATGTCCGCCAATCTTCCGCCTTCGCGCAGCTTGCGGCCCTTGAAGCGGTCGTCGGCGATGATGATCTCGACCGGGTTCGTCGTGTGCGCCGTATGCGGCCCGCCGGTGACGGGATCGATCATCTGCTCGCAGTTGCCGTGGTCGGCGGTGATGATCGCCACGCCGCCGACTTTCTTCAGCGCCGCCATGATCCCGCCGACGCATTCGTCGACGATCTCCACCGCCCGCGTCGCCGCCGCCAGCACGCCGGTGTGGCCGACCATGTCGCCGTTGGCGAAATTCACCACCAGCACGTCGTACTGGTTGCTTTCAATGCGCTTGACCATTTCATCGCAGATTCCGTAGGCGCTCATCTGCGGCATCTGATCGTACGTGCTCAGCGGCGAGCCGTCGGGCAGCAGCTTGGGGCTCGGCACGATCGCGCGGTCCTCACCGGGGAATGGCGGCTCGCGATAATCGTTGAAGAAGAACGTCACGTGCGGGAATTTCTCTGTCTCGGCGCAGCGGAACTGCTTAAGCCCCAGGCCGCTGAGCAGATCGCCGAGGATGCCGACCATTTTCGGCGCTTTCGGGTACGCCACATGCACGGGCAGGCCCTGCTCGTAGGCGGTCATCGTGACGAAGTACAAACTCCCGGCCAGCCCCGGCTTGCGGGGGAATTCCTTGAATTCCGGCAGCACGAACGCCTTCAAAATCTCGCGTGGCCGATCGCCGCGGTAGTTGTAGAAGATGACCGAATCGCCCGCCTCCACGGTCGCCGTCGGCTGTTGCGATTTGCTCAGAATGATCGACGGCGTGACGAACTCATCGCCGGTCATGTTCGGCTCGGTCGGGTTCGCGTAATAATGCTCGATGGCCGCCGCGGAGGAGTCGAACCGCGGGCCTTCACCAAACGCGATCGCGCGATAGGCTTTTTCGACGCGCGCCCATCGATTATCGCGATCCATCGCCCAGTACCGGCCGCTGACCGTGGCGATCGCGCCTACGCCGATCTCCTTCATCTGCGCTTCCACTTCGCGAAGGTATTTTGCCCCGTACGTGGGCGAGGTATCGCGGCCATCAGTGAACGCGTGCAGATAAACCCGCTCAAGCCCGCGTAATTTCGCGAGCTTCAACACGCCGTACAAATGTTCAAGCTGCCCGTGCACGCCGGCGTCGCTCACGATGCCGAACAGGTGCAGGCTCTTGTTGTTCTTGAGCGCATGCACCATGGCCGCGTTCATTTCGACGTTGTCGTTGAATTTGCCGCTCCGGACTTCCTTCGTGATGTGCACGGATTCCTGATCGACCACGCGCCCCGCGCCGATATTCTGATGGCCGACCTCGCTGTTCCCCATCGTCCCTTCCGGCAATCCCACATCAAACCCGCTGGTGTGAATGAGCACGTTGGGATAGTTGGCCATCAGAAAATCCGCCACCGGATGCTTCGCCAGGAAGACGGCGTTGGCGTGATTCCATTTCGGCTCGGGATTTTTCCCCCACCCGTCGCGGATGATGAGAACGACAGGGTGTTTCACTTTGGGCACGGGGAACCTTTCAGAATGCCGGACGAATCCATGATGCGGTTACGCTGGTCATTGATGAGTGGTGATTGACGGAGCGGGCGCACGGCCTTTCGTCACTCACCACTCATCAATCACCAGATCCCGATCTTACGCGCTCCCGTCGCGCGTACAATTCTCTATTGCCGATTTTCACAGCCCTACCGGGTGACGACCGGAAATCCCCTCGTTTCCTTCTTGCCCGGCGTTTTGCCCGGCGTTCGCAGCCATACGATCAGCCGGATCCCCAGCAGCACCGCGAGCACCACCGCCGCTACTTCCGGGACGGTTACGTCGCGCTTTTTCGACATCCAGAAATGCATCACCGCGAGGATCGCCGCGGGGTAGACCAGCTTGTGCAGCAGCTTCCACTTCGCGGCGCCGAGGCGTTTGATCATGCCGTTGGTCGATGTGACCGCCAGCGGCACGAGCAGCAGGAACGCCGACGCTCCCAGGATGATGAACTTGTTGCTCACCATGGCGGCGAACAGTTTTCGCAGATCGAGCGATTGGTACAGTACGAAATAGATCGACAAATGCACAAACGCGTAGAAGAACGCGAACAGCCCGAGCGATTTGCGAAACAAACTCCACCAATTTTTGCCGGTGAGCTTCCGCATCGGCGTGGTCGACAGCGAGAGCAGCAGGAAAATCACCGCAAGATTGCCGGTGGTGTGCAGCGCGTACTCGGCCGGGTTGGCGCCAAGATCGCCACGTGCCGCATCCCACGCCAGCAGCGCCGCCGGCACGCTGGCGCTAACGAAAAGGACGAGTTTGGCGAAGTCGTTGTCTTTCAAAAGTTCACCCGCGGACCTTACTCAAACCAGGCGAGTCTTCATCGACGTGTCCCGCTTCAGCGGGACGCATGCTTCAGTATCCCGCTGAAGCGGGACATGCCGACGAAGACCGAGTCACGAGCAATCCTCGCCTGCCTCAATCAGAAATTCGCCGTCAAATCCATCCCCGAATAAAGGCTCCCCACCTGATCGGCATAGCCGTTGAACAGCAGCGTGGGCTTGGAACTCGATCCGCCGATGCGGCGCTCGGTGGCCTGGCTCCATCTCGGGTGCGGCACGTTCGGGTTCACGTTGGCGTAAAACCCGTACTCGTTCGACGCAGCCAGGTTCCACGTCGTCGGCGGTTCGCTCGCCACCAAGTCTATCTTCACGATCGATTTGATCCCCTTAAACCCGTACTTCCACGGCACCACCAGCCGCAGCGGCGCGCCGTCCTGTGGCGGCATCCACTTGCCGTAGATCCCGCTGGCGAGCATCGTCAGCGGGTGCATCGCTTCGTCCATGCGTAGCCCTTCGACGTAAGGCCAATCCAGTGAGCCGCGACGCTGGCCGGGGAACTTTTCGGGATCATTCAGCGTGGTGAACCCGACATACTTGGCGCTGCTGAGCGGCTGCACGCGATCGAGGAGTTTGCTGAGCGAAAATCCATTCCACGGGATAACCATCGACCACGCTTCAACGCATCGCATGCGGTAGACGCGCTCTTCGATCGGCGCGGACTTGAGAATGTCGTCGAGATCGAACGTCGCCGGCTTGCTGCAAAGCCCGCCGATCGCGATCGACCACGGCCTGGCGACGAAATTCGCCGCGAGCTCGGCCACCTCGTGCTTGTCGGTCGAGAATTCGTAAAAGTTGTTGTAGTTGGTAATGTCGTCAAAACTGGTGAGCGGCTCATCGAGTTTGTGCATTGCCGCGATCGAGCTTTGCGTGGTCGACGGAAAAGTCGTCGGCATGGATGTCGCCAACGGCCCGCGATGCGGCGGCACACCGTGCCGCGAGGGGTTGAGCTCACGATATGCCACGCCCGTCGCCAGCGCCGCCGCCGCCACGATCCCCGCCCGCATGAACGTGCGGCGGTTGAAGTACGCGGACTCGCCCGTGATCTCGTGGTTGGGAACGGGTTTTGGTTTCTGCGAAGCCATGTGAGTTGCTCGAGCAAGGCCGCGTTTAAGAAGTGCGACAACTTTAAACGCGGGCCTATAACAGCACGCTTAATAAGTCGTCATCCTGAGGTACTCCGAAGGATCTAGCGTCCATGCCAGGTAGGCTGGATTCTTCGGAGTACCTCAGAATGACGATTTGCGCAGGTTCGAATCGGTTGAATTTCTCCGACACGCTCTAACAACGTACCGCCGCCGGCGATTATTCCCAGCGCAATCACTACGATTCTGCCCGTCGGCCGTCTAAAATCGCTTTCAATGGGCAACTTTTCCATCCAATCCCCCAAGCTTCTGATCGGCTCCGACTGGCTCGATGCCGCCGAGAAGCGGCCGATCGTCGACCCGTACACCGGCGCCACGATCGCCCAAATGCCGCAGGCGGATTCGGCGATGCTCGATCGCGCGATCGGTGTGGCGCTCGCGGCGTTCGAGATCACGCGAAAGCAACCCGCGTTTGAACGGGCCGCCATCCTCCTCCGCGCGGCGGCGGCGATCGAAAAACGCAAGGCGGAATTTGCGGAGCTGATCGTCGCCGAGGCGGGCAAGCCGATCACGCTCGCGGAAGGTGAAGTCGCCCGCGCGATCGCCACCTTCACCGCGTCGGCCGAAGAAGCCCGGCACACGGCCGGCGAGCTGCTGGACATGGACGCGTTCGCCAGCGGCAAAGGGCACTTCGGTTTCAGCCGGCGGTTCCCGCTCGGCGTGATCTACGGCATCACGCCGTTCAACTTTCCGCTGAACTTGGTGGCCCACAAGGTCGGGCCATGCATCGCGACGGGCAACACGATGCTGCTCAAGCCCGCGCCGCGCACGCCATTGAGCTCACTGCTGCTGGCGAGCGTGCTGCTTGAAGCTGGCATGACGCCGGGGCAGGTGAACGTCGTCGCCTGCCCGAACGAACTCGCCGGGCGACCGATCGCCGATGCGCGGATAAAGATGATCAGCTTCACCGGCTCGCCGGCGGTCGGCTGGGCGATCAAGCAGCAGGCCGTGAAGCAGAAAGTGACGCTCGAACTCGGCGGCAACGCCGCGGTGATCGTTTGCGAAGACGCCGACATTGCGGCGGCCGTGCCGATGATCGCGAACGGCGCATTCGCGTACGCCGGGCAATCGTGCATCAGCGTGCAGCGGGTGTACGTGCATCTAAAGGCGTCCAAACTCCGTGAAGCTTTGCTCGCGCACGTGAAGGACAAAATCAAAACGGGCGACCCGCGCGACCGCGCCGTCCTGAACGGCCCGATGATCGACGCCGCCGCTGTCGATCGCGTGAAGCAATGGGTTTACGCTTCCGGCGGAAACTTGCTCAGCGGCGGCACGTCGGTGGGGCCGTGCCTTGCGCCGACGATCGTGCAGGGCCCGGACGATACGTCCGACCTCTTCTGCAAAGAAGCGTTCGGCCCGGTGATGACGCTCCACCCGTACGACGACTTCGATGCCGTGCTGAACGAGGTGAACAACAGCTCGTTCGGCCTGCAAGCGGGCGTCTTCACGCAGAACATCAAGCGAGCCCACGAAGCGTTCGCCCGCCTCGAAGTCGGCGCGGTCCTCATCAACCAGGTGCCGACTTTCCGCGTAGAAACCATGCCCTACGGCGGCGTGAAAGACAGCAGCTTCGGCCGTGAAGGCGTGAAGTACGCGATGGAGGACATGACCGAACCTCGGGGGATGATCGTGAATCTTGGATAGGAAAGATAACCACGGAGGCACTGAGGCACTATGGACGAACGATGCACTCAGATCGGCTTAACTTTTTGATAGCGGTTCAATCGGGCGAGCGGCATTCCACGACAGGCGCGCCTCTGTGTCTCCGTGCCTCCGTGGTAAACTTTTTCCCATGAGCAAAATCGCCATCATCGGAGCCGGCAGCGTCGGGGCGACCATTGCCTACGCGTGCCTCGTGCGCGGCGTGGGCCGGCAGATCGTGCTGTACGACACCAACGTCGCCAAGGTGACGGCCGAGGTGCTTGATCTCAATCACGGCATTCAGTTCACCGGCTCGCACACGGTGGAAGGCGGCGACGACCCGGCCCTCTGCAGCGGCGCCGATGTCATCGTCATCACCGCCGGCGCGAAGCAGAAGCCCGGCCAAAGCCGGATGGATCTGGCGGCGGCGAACGCTTCCATCTGCCGTTCGCTGCTGCCGGCGATGTTGAAAGTCGCGCCCGATGCGATCTACCTGCTGGTGACCAATCCGGTCGACGTGATCACGTACGTCGCGCAGAAGCTCACCGCCCTGCCGACGAATCGCGTGTTCGGCAGCGGCACGGTTTTGGATTCGAGCCGGTTCCGATTCCTCATCGCCCAGCGGCTTCGCGTCGCCGTTCGTAACGTGCACGCGTACATCGTTGGCGAGCACGGCGACAGCGAAATCCCCCTCTGGAGCAGCGCCGCCGTCGGTACGATCCCGCTGCACGACTGGGCCGTCCCCGGCCACGGCAAAATGACGGTGCGCGATCGCGTCGAAATTTTCCAGAACGTGAAGACGGCCGCGGCGCAGATCATCGAAGGCAAAGGCGCCACGAACTACGCCATCGGCCTGGCGACGGCGGAAATCCTCGAGGCGCTGCTCTCCGAAACGCCCCGAATCCTGCCGGTGAGTTCACTGCTCAGCGGCTATCACGAAATGACTGACGTGTGCCTGAGCGTGCCGTGCATCGTGAACCGCAAGGGCATCGAACAGCCGCTGCCGGTGCCGATGAACGAGAACGAAATCGCGGGACTGCGCAGCAGCGCCGAGACGATCAAGGCGGCCATCCGTTCGCTGGGGTTCTAAATCGAAGCGTCCTCGCGTGTCTTGTCATCCTGAGGTACTCCGAAGGATCTAGCGTCCGCGGCTAGTCGGCTAGATCCTTCGGAGTACCTCAGGATGACGACGGCTGGTGACGATCGATCACGGCGAAGTTGCAACGCTCGAAACAGGTGCATTATGGAATCTAAACTTCAATCCGTGCTCAACGATCTCGGCCAGCCCGTCGGCCTGCCGCTGCCACGTTGGAAACCGCCGGCCGCGCCGCGGCGAACGGTCATGGATCATCGACTAGCGCGACTGGAACCGCTCGATCTGAATCGCCACGCCGCCGATCTGTTCACCGCCTACGCCGCCGATCAAACCGGCGCGACGTGGACGTACCTGCCCTACGGCCCGTTCGCGACTGAAGCGGCATTCTCCGAGTGGGCGAAACAAACCTGCCTCGGCGACGATCCGCTTTTCTTTACAATCATCGACCCGCACACGAATCGGGCCGTCGGCGTCGCGTCGTACCTTCGCATTACGCCCGCGGCCGGCAGCATCGAAGTCGGCCACGTGCATTTCTCCGAGGCCCTCAAGCGCCACCCCGCCGCCACGGCCGCGATGTTTCTCATGATGGACCACGCCTTCTCCCTCGGCTATCGCCGGTACGAGTGGAAGTGCGATGCCCTCAACGCCGCCTCACAACGGGCGGCGAAGCGGCTCGGCTTCACGTTCGAAGGCGTCTTCCGGCACTCGAACGTCTACCGCTCGCGCAATCGCGATACGGCGTGGTTCTCGATCATCGATACCGAATGGGCGACGCTGCGGCAGGCGTATCTGGCGTGGCTCGCGCCGGAGAATTTCGATTCGGACGGAAGGCAGAAGCGGTCGCTTGGAGAATTGCGCGGAGCGGGAAAGTAGCCTCGTCAGGGAGAACAATGCTGCCGCTCAATTACAGTAAAGACGGCGCTCGTTCATCGCGCAAGCGAATCGCGATCATTCTGGTCACTTTCGCAATTTCATTGGGCAGTTACCTTGTATGGTTCATCAACCATCCACATGGAAGTGGTTCTCGCCCCGTGGATAACATCCTCGTATGCCAGCGAAACCTAAGAATGATCGGAAATGCCCTCACGATGTACGCGGCCGAAAATGGCGATCGGCTCCCCGATAGTTTGATCGATCTGGTCACCGCCGAAGATCTTCCACCCTACGCATTGGTGTGCTTGTTATCGAACGACTCACCAGCAACGGGGCCGACGACCACGGCGATTACCGATAAGTTACTTTTGCCCGGGCATGTGTCGTACATATATCTTGGGAAGGGAAAACAACTCAAGTCGATGTCCCCGAAATCGGTCCTGGTCTACGAGCCGATTGTGAACCACGGCACCCTGATCAACGTTCTCTTTCCCGATTCACACGTGGAATTTTTCAATGGAAATGACACGCAGCGAATCCTCGACTCGATCGCCACAACCACGCAACCGACCGATCCGAAATGAGAAAGGAGATGGTGATGTTACGAAGGTTGCTTCAACGCCGCTTGCACGGTGAACTCAAACACCGTCTCCCACTCCGCCCGTTGCAGCGCGATGACCGTTTCCAGCCGCGGGTCGTGGCCGGCGGAGGTGACTTCTTCTACAAGATCGACCATCGCGTTCGGATCCTAGCCGCCGGATAAAACCGAGCTGACGCGCTGAGCGTGCTTCGACTCGCGGACGATCTCCGCCGCCCGCGTCGCCACCGCGGCGATCGCCGGGTGGCCGGCGGCTTTGGCGAACCAGTATTTGCTGTTGGAAAAATCCCCCTCGCGGCGGTGCAAAATCGCGTGCCACAGGCTGCCGGTCTTGCTGTGGATGCCCTGGCTGATCGTGTGCGATTCATCGAGCCAATCGTGCCACAGCCACAGGCCGGCCAGCGCGGCCTGGGCCTCGTCGGACCGTACCACCGGCTTGGCGAACAACTCGGCCGGCTTGGGCGAGCGAATCGCCTCGCGCGCGGGTGAAAAACCGTCGCCAGTGACGACCAACTCGCGGTAAGCGGCGGCGGAGTTCAGTTGCATCACACTTTGAACGGGCGGCGAGAGCAGTTTCATGTCGATCATTTATTCAACTCCCGGTGGCGGTTCGTCCGATAACCTGATTGTACGGTCAACCCGGCCGCCCGCACGGTCGGCCAATATTTTTGATTCGGAGAAAATCACATGTTCGCCAAAAAGTTCGTTCGCGTCGCCTTTCTTGCTCTCGCTGTTTCCGCCGCCGGTTTCGGATGCGCCGGTCGGCCGTCGATGATTCCCAATTCGGATCCGGCCCTTCGTAAGTACAGCACCGAGTTCGCCGCCGATGCCGTCAAGCGATTCCCCGCGCCGGACGGGCCGGTCGTGGGCGAACTCGACGGTCGCGCCGCAATCGATGTGATGGCCGACACCGTTCAAATCGCCAACTTCTCGTCAGAAGACTGGATCGACATCGAAGTCTGGATCAACCACGGCTACGTGGTGCACGTGCCGAAAATTGAAGCCAAGACCGACAAGCCCGGCACGCGTACGCTCAACTTTCAAATGATGTACAACGACAAGGGCCTTTCCTTCCCGACCGACAACGACAAGTACCCTGTCGAAACCGTCGAGATCAAAAAGGACGGCAAGCTCTACTCGATCAAGAAAGTCATTCCGTAAATCGCCCAGCGCTTTTCGCGCTCGGCCAATAGCACCATGCGAAGACGCCTGCGACCCACCGTGTCGCCGGCGTCTTTTGCGTTGGCGGATTTCACTCGCCGCCGCGAGTTGTGAGACGGCCTTACGGCCGGTTACAACTTCGGTATGAAGTTCGCGGCGAGTAACGCGGCGGCTGAGGAAAAGCGGGCGGTAACGCTGTCGCTGGTGGTCGGCCTGCTGCTGCTCGCGATCAAATTCGCCGCGTATTACGCGACCGGCTCGGCGGCGATTTTCTCTGACGCGCTGGAGGGGATCGTCAATGTGCTGGCGTCGGCGTTCGCGCTCTACGCGGTGGCGCTGGCGAATCGTCCGGCCGACGCGGAGCACCCGTACGGGCACGGCAAGATCGAATTCATGTCGGCCGGCTTTGAAGGCGGGATGATCCTCATCGCGGCGCTGGTGATGGCGGCGCGAGTCGTCGAGGAAATCCTCCAGGGCCCGCACGTCGAGAACGTCGCCGTCGGCCTGGTGCTGATGGGGATTGCGATGGTCGTTAACGGCGGGCTGGGTTGGTACCTGGTCCATTTCGGCCGGGCCCGCGGCGCGATCACGCTCGAAGCCGACGGCAAGCACCTGCTGGCCGACGCAGTCACCAGCGCGGGCGTGCTGGTGGCGTTGACGCTGGTTCGGCTGACTGGCATCAAGTGGATCGACCCGATCGCCGCGATCGTCGTGACGCTGTACATCGGCTTTGTCGCGTTCGGCCTGCTGCGGAAGGCGATCGAAGGGCTGATGGACAAGCAGGATATTGAGGACGAAAAGCGCCTGACCGATCTGCTCCAAGCCCACGTCGGCCCCGCCGGCAAGCCGCCGCGGATCTGCTCCTACCACAAGCTCCGCCACCGCCACAGCGGGCGGTATCACTGGGTGGATTTCCACATCATGGTGCCGTCGCACTGGGACATCAGCCGCGGCCACGCGGTGGCGAGCTCGATCGAGTATGAGATCGAGCAACTTCTCGGCGAAGGAAACGCGACCGCCCACATCGAGCCGTGCACCGCGACGGAGTGCGAGAACTGCGCGGCGTTGAAGGATCAGGAGTAGAGCCGGCGAATCGTAATCCGGGAGCTCACCTTTGAGCGTTGCGCCGTTACCACAGCATTTTTGACCGACATCGTCGTCCTGAGAGGGTGTGAAAAAAGTCCTGTCAACGCGACTTAGTAGCGATGTCATCCCGAGATACTCCGAGGGATCTCGGAAGTTCGAGCGATTTTCGTGGCTTCGAGATCCCTCGGAGTACCTCGGGATGACATCGTTTGGACTTTCTAGACACCTTCTAAAGTACGCTTTAGCCGCGCAATAAAAAACGCCCGAACCTCCGCAGGTCGAGCGTTTGAGTTCAAATGTTGTCGGCCGAGCTTAGCTCGCGGCGCTGACGTACGGCAGGAGCGCCATGTACCGGGCCCGCTTGACGGCCTTGGCGATCATGCGTTGTTCCATGGCGTTGGCGCCGGTGCGCTTGCGCGACTGGATCTTGCCGTTGCCGCTCATCATCTTGCGGAGCGACTCGGTGTCCTTGTAATCAATGTAGGTAGTGCCCGACGCGGTCGTGCGGGCGATCTTCAACTTCGGACGGTTGAAGTTCTGAAAGGCTTCTTTTTTTTCCCGGCGTTCGCGGGCGGATTCTGGCTTGGCCATCGGTATCTGCTCCAAAATAAGTCGAGCCGGGAAGTGTAGCGAGACGCGGGAAAGATGCAAGGGGCGACGTTTTTGATGTCGAGCAGTCGGGTTTTCGTGGCACGGGCGGCCCGCCCGTCTCTTCAGTTCAAGACAAAGACCATGGGCGAGCCGCCCATGCCACTTCAATCAGTTCAACAACGAATTTTTCCTGAAATTGAGGCTTTTCACGCCACCCGGCTCGACCCGCCTCGGGCGGCCTTGATGTCGTAGAGGGCCTTATCCGCCAGCGCCAGTAGCGCTGCTGCATCCGACGGGTTGGATTCGAAGATGCTCGCGAGCCCGATCGACAAACGCGGGGCCCGCGGGACTTTCAGCGTCTTGCCGAGGCTGTCGACCAGCGACCGCAGCCGGTCGGCTAAACGCTTGCCGATGTCGGTCGACGCGCCGGGCAGAACGACGACGAACTCATCGCCGCCGCAGCGGTAGGCGCTGTCGCTGGCGCGGATGCTCGAGCGGATCAGCTGCGCGATCTGCCGCAGCAGTTGGTCGCCGGCGGCGTGGCCGAGCGTATCGTTGAGCGTCTTGAAGTAGTCGACGTCGATCATCAGCACCGTGAGATCGGCGTACCGGTCTTTGCACTGATCCATCAATACCGGCAATTGCTGATCGAGCTGGCGGCGATTGTTCAGGCCTGTCAGGGCGTCGCGCGTGGCTTGCTGTTGCAGCGATCCGATCTTGCGTTCCAGCGCATCGGTCCTGGTGAGGACGCGCTGGCGGATTTCTTCCTGCAGTTCGGCGTTTCGGGTGCGCTCGAGGCGCAGATCGCGAATCAGTTCCTGGATCAACGGCACGAGCGGCGCAAGGCCGCGGTCAATCGTATTGAGTTCATCGATCGGGCATTCGCCAATTCGCACGCGGGGCAAAAGCGCCTGTAGATTCCGCATCGGCACAGTGTAATCGCGCCAGCGGCTGACCGCGCCCCAGCACCCCGCCGCGAGCGACACAGCGGCCAGCAGCACCATCAGCATCCAGTGCGTTTGCCGAAGATCGTCGCCGAGGATCTGCCGCAGGAACCACGCGAAGCCGGCGGCGCCGAACAGGATTGCGATGGATTGGATCAGCACCGAGCGGAGCGCAAACGGCCGATCCGTCGGCGCCACACAGGGTGCGTCGATGGCTGCGAGGGATTCGGTATCGGTCCCCGTGGAGGTGGAATCGGCCACTGGCTCGGCTGGCATGCGCAACGGTCTCCTGACCTGAATATCGTCCGGAAACCATGGCGGGTTCACAGGTTAATTGCGTTACTGGGTCGCGCGGAGGAAATGCGAGCGCACGCCGCGAAGGCGCAAGCGGGCGGCCTCGCACCCGCGATTCGGCGGAGTTTTCCCGTGAATTATCGGGCTTTAGAGCAGACCAACTTCAAGAGTAACATCAACCTGAGATCGAATCCTCCGTGTAGCCGGCGAGCTTGCTCGGCGTTCGGCGCTTCTACGGCGAGCAAGCTCGCCGGCTACACGAAATGCCAAATCCTTCGGAGCACCGCGGGATCACTCTACCGCTGAAGTTAAGCTGTTTTTGTCACGACGAACGGTCCTGCCGTGCCGATTTCGTCAGTCGGCAAAGTCGTAGACTTTCACGCGATCCCAGTGGGCCTTGTTGCGGGCGATGAAATCCAGGTGGAGCGAGTGCGACTGATAAACATCGTGCGCGGCGGAGTCGTCGAGGATCACGCACAGGCCGACGTCGTAGGAATTATCGACGACGTCGCGCGGCGTCATCGCCGGTTTGCCGGCCCAGATGTGGCGGACTCCCGGAATGCCGCCCAGCAGCGTGCGGGCATCGTTCAGCAGTTGCTCGCGCGCGGCGGCAGGGGTTTGGTTCTTCTGCCAGAAGTAAACATGATGAATGAACATGTCGGGAATATACCGTTTATTCGGCCTATTGCAGACTGGCCCGTCCGGCGGGCGATAGGAATCGCCGGATTCGGCATTAACCCCCTGCCGAGGATCGACGATAGCTCCTTTAGAATGAGCGACACCACCCAACCCATGAAAATGGCCGAGCCGTCCGCGGAACCGAATCGCCGGCGGGAGGTTCGGAACACGACGCAGCTGAAGGTGACGCTCACCACGCCGGGCGGAGCCTGTCGCGATGTGCTGACAAAGGACTCATCATTCAGCGGCATTTCATTCGTAACGAACGAAGCCATGTCGCTCGGCCACGAGTGCCACATCGTGCTTGAAAATGCCGACCACACGTTCATGCGATTTGTAGCGAAGGTGATTCGGTCGCGCCGAATGGACGGCGGCGAGTACGAAATCGCCGTCCAATTCCGCCGACAGATCGCAGCTTAACCCTTACGAAACCCGACCAAATCTGCAAATTTTTCCTTCATCAATGATCAACAGTTGATCATGCCTGATGTAAGAATGTTTCGTACAGACACTTATCGAATATCCATTCGCAAAGAAAAATTATCCTCGCGTGGGCGAACCTTCGAGCCTCCAATTCCATAGAAGAGGGTGTAGGACTTGACTCATATCGAGTTACAAAACTCTCGGCAGAAGAAAAGGTGTCCCCATGTCGGCAACAACGGAAATCATGAGCGTACAGGAGGTTCGTGAAAATTTGGACGATCTCGTCAAGCTCGTCGCTCAGCGGAAACGCCGCGTCGAGTTCCGCGATGAGGCCGGCAACCGGTGCGTGATGCTTTCGCAGATCGAACTGGACAGCCTGGAAGGCGCGATCAATATTCTCTCCAACACCGACGAATTCCGCGAAGTCTGCACGAGCCTCGGCCAACTGGCGGCAGCGACGGATCAGGCGGCGATGGCTTAAGGCGTCGGTCTCGGCTGGGGTTTGAAACGATTTTGCATTCATAACCATGCGGTCTCACGGCGTCGACGGGCAAGCAACGCCGTGGGCCGCATGATCTGTTTTCCCGCCATCCGTTTTTACCAATCGACAATCATCCGCCGGAAGTTCTGCGGCGCGGGCGGTTGCGGCGGCGCGGGTTCGTCTGCTTTGAGGACGACGTCGATCCGCTGCTGCGCCTCGGGCGGCTGGGCGGCGCGGAGTTCAGTCAGCAGCCCGACTGCGCCGGGGCCGATCGCGATCAACTGCGCTTGAGCGCGGTCGCGCGAAGCCCAATCGTCGGCATTTAATTCCGTAACGATCGCCTTGATCCGCTCGACCACCTGCACCGGCGGGAGCGGCTGTGGATTGGCGTAATGCTCGATCAGCGAGACCGGCACCTTCATCGCCACGCCGCTGGCAAGCGTGATCGCGAGGCGATCGCTATCGAGCTGGCCGTTGAGCGGCGCGTTGTCCCACAGCGTGATCTGCACGGCGCCGCCCGCGCCTTTGCCGGGATCGATCGTGCGGATTTCATTGCCGTTGATCTTCAGCAGGTCGAACGCGGTTTGCACGTTCACCACACCCGCGAGCGTGCCGACGAGCTCGTCGCCGTTGGTTAGCTGCAGGCCGGCGGTATCGGCATCGGCGTCGTTGTCGCGCGTCGAAAGCTGGATTCGCCGCAGCATTCCGCTGGGGAACGCAACGCTTTGGCCGGTGGTGGTGAGCTTCATCTCAAACGCGTCGCCGCCGATGATTCCCGTGAATTTTGAGCCATCAGTAAGCTGCACCTGGTGAACGGACTGGTCTTCACCGGCAAACACCAGCGCGGCGATCGTTTCCGGCTCGAGCGACAGCGTTCCGTACCGCGTGGCGACGCGAATCGGCGAAGTCGGCGCTGCCACGAACATCCGCTCGCCGCCGCGGAGCGAAACGAACGGCTTGTCGATCTTCAATTCTTCCGGCTCGCCGGCGCGCTTGCGATAGCCCATGCGCACGATCTGTGCGAGCGGGACGCGCGTCGATTGGCCGCTGGCGAGTTGGATCGGGATCGAATCGCTCTGCAGCGTGCCGCCGAAGATTTCACCGTCGGTCGTCACGAGCAGCTGCCGCGGGCGGACTTCGCCGGAGGAGAGCTCGGCGATCACGCGCGACGGCGGCAGTTCAACCGGGCCGAAGAACGTGTGAAGCTTGTACTGCTCCTGCAGCAGCGCGCCGCGGTATTGGTCGCCGTCGCGAAGTTCGATCACGTCAAACGCGCCGCCGCGCAGAAGCTCCTCCTGACTGGCGAATTTTTCACTGCGCGGGAAATTCGCCAGCCGGTGCGTCACTTCCGGCGGCAGACCCTTCAGCACATTTTTGCCCGCCAGCTCGGTCAATACCTTCGCCGCCTCGACGGAGTTCGATCGCCGGACGACCAGGTGCACGATCGCCAGCGTTTTACGAGCGGGCACTTCGACGTCCCAGTAGACATCGACGGTCTGGCTTTCCCGCTGCGAGACATAGCGTGGGAAAATCTTCCCGCCATCGATAGCGCCGACGAGGGCAACGCAGTTGGAGTCGTCGCCGACGATCAGGCCGAGCGAGGGCTTGTTTTTTCCTTCCTCGCCGAGCGTGCTGGAGTACTGCACGCCGCCGGCGAGGTTGTACGACACGTGTAGCGTGGTCTTGACCGCCGCGCCTGAAAAGTTTTCGAGGATTTCGGTGTATCGGATGAACGAAAGCTTTGGATTACACCAGACGCGCCGCTTGACGGTTAAATTCCCGATCGCCATTCCCGGGAAACAGAGTTCCTTCGTCGTTCGATCCAGCTTAGGCAGATCTTCAGCGCTGTAATCAGAATCGCCAACGACCAAGTGCCCGCCGCCGTCGAAGAGATTGTTCCCGCCGGAACCGATCGAGCCGTCTTGCTGAATGTCCCACGCGCTGTCGCGGTCGTCGTGAAAGACGTAGGGCATTTCCGGCGTGGAAAGTTGCGGCGGTTTGCGCTGGGCGAGCGCTGTAGTTAAACAAGCGACAAGCAGGAAGAGAAAGACGGCGCTGATCCACTGCGCGCGAGAACGGTCCGTCATCTGACACCTCACGAACGTACATCCGGTCCGACGACGTATCATCCGGTTCAGTCGCATCGGCGTCCATCAAATTATTTGCGGATTCGCGCCGGGCGGTGGTGCAATCTTCGCCGGCGGCAACTCCCCGTTATGGCGATTCAATTTCAGGTATATCGTCATCCTGAGGTACTCCGAAGGATCTGGCCTCTCCGTGCAGTCGGCTAGATCCTTCGCAGTACCTCAGGATGACGTCTACGAATATCTTATGATACAGGTGAAGGTGAAACGCTCTAGTTCTTGTTCATCTCTTCCATCACCTGCCCGCCCGGCTGCGGATTGGGCGCCGGGTTGGATTTTTCCTTGCCGGCCAGCTGCTTGAGGATCGTGTCGATCCGCTGCTGCGATTCCGCCGGCTGCGCGGCGCGCAACTCGACGAGCATCGGCGCGGCGTTGGGCCCCAGCGCGATCAGCTGATCCTGTGCGCGATCGCGCGCTTTCCAGTCGTCGGCATTGAGCTGCTTGACGAGCAGCTTGATCTGCTCGGTCACCGCGGTCGGCGGCTTCGGGGCGGGCTGGTCGTATTCCTTCACGAGCCCGAGCGGGACTTTGATTTCCAGGCCGCTCACCGTTTTCACCGGAAGATCCGTTTCAACCAGTCGCCCACTGAGCGTCGCGCCGTCCCACAGCTTGATCTGCACGTCGCTGGGGCTGTCCTTGAGGCGCTCGAGGTGCCCGATCTGCTCCCCGGCGATCTGCAGGGAATCGAACGACGTTTCCACGTGCAGCGGCCCGGTGATCGAGCCGACGAAATGATCGCCGCTGCCGGTATCGAGCGATGCGCCGGCCTCGTCGGTCGAGTCATCGGTGCTCTTGAACTGCCAGCGGAAGATTTTCGACGCTTCGATCTTGAACGGGGTGGTCGATCCGTCGCGGAGAAGCTCGACCTGATCGCCCGCGTAAAGACCCGCCAGCGTCGTGCCGTCGGTCAGCGTCATTTCGTGAACGCTGGTGGCATCGGACTGCCAGTCGATCGACGCGATCGACTTCGGATCGACCTGCAGCACGCCGTACCGCGTGGCGAACGGGATCGGCGCCGTCGGCATGGCGACGAACAACCGCTCGCCGGTGCGGAGCGTCACGAACGGGCGATTGAAAACCCATTCCTCCGGCTCATCGGCGCGCTTGCGGTAGCCCAGCCGCGTGATCTGGCTGAGCGGGATTTTCGTCGTCTGCCCGCTGGAAAGTTCGACATCGATCGTCTGCGGCTCGAGCAGCCCGCCGATCACCTGGCCGTCGCTGGTGACGATCAACTGCCGCGACTTGAACTGCCCGATGTTGAACATCGCGATGACTTTGTTCTCCGGTAGTTCCACCGGCCCGAACGCGGTCGCGAGTTTGTACGTCGGCATCTTGATCGTTCCCTTGAACTGATCGCCGCCGGCGATTTCCACCACATCGAACAAATCCCCGCGGAGCATTTCCAACTCGCCGACAGACATATCCGCCCCGCCGAAATTCATGATGATCTTGCGGAGCTCGCGCGGCACGTCTTTCATCAGCTTTTTCTCGTCGAGCGCGTTGATGAATTCTTCACCCGCCTGCTGCGTGGCGACCGTTCCATGCAGGTGCATGACGGCCGCCTCTTTACCGGCCGGGATCACCAGGTGGTACTTGGCAAAGGCCACGTTGCTGTTCGAGCCGAATTCGCTCACTTCCGTGAGTTTCGATCGCTTGCCGTTGTAAACTTCGACGATGCTCCGCCACCCCTGGTTGCCGCTGTTGCCGACGCAGCCGAGCGTTTGATTCTTGTGCTTGGCGTCGGTGACGGCCGTGGAGTTGACGTTGTAATTGAACTGGCTTTGGATCATGAACTGCACGTCCAGCGGCTTGCCGGTGGTGTTCTTGAAAACATCGATCATGCGGTAAAAGCCGGTGGCCTTGTCGAACTTCACGTGGCGCGTGAAGGTGGTGTCCCCGCAGACAAGATTTTCAATGACGATTTCGCCGGTGGCGCCGTCGAGACGGGCCTGGTTGTTGTTCTGCTGCGCCTGCTGATTGTTCATCATCAGCATCGCGCCCTGGCTATAGAGCGGCATGTTGCCCTGCTCCTGCAGGAAGCCGCCCTGGCAGAGCATCCAGCGCTCGCCGGAGTTTCCGTTTTGCATTTGCGGCAGGGAGACGGTTTCGCTCGGGTGTGCCGGGGCGGCGCTGAGCAGGACAGCGGTGAACAGGGTTGAAAGAATCGCCAGGCCGATCGGCCGCATTGAAAGTTGCATCGTACGTCCTCAAAAGTCGTTGCTGCGGGTTGCTGCCGCCGGAGAGTTTACACGGTTTTTTGCAGCCAGATCACTTCGCCGCTGGTGTAGGCGAGCGATCCGGCGACGCAATCCGCCACCACGCTCGCCACGTCCGCCGGGGAGAGCGTTTTTTCGGTCGGGTATTGCTCGGGCGTCAGCAGCTTGCGGAACATCGCCGTCTCCACCGCGCCGGGGGCGATGGTGTGGACGCGAACGCCGATCGCCGCCCCTTCCCGCGCCATCGCCAGCGACAGCAGGTTGAGCGCCGCCTTGGCCGCCCCGTACACGCCCAGCCCTGCGAACGGATCGCGCGCCGCCCTGGATGAGATATTGACGATCACCCCGCTGTTTTGTTTCCGGAATACAGGCCACACCGCCTGCGACAGAAAAAACGCCGCCGAGAGATTGGTGTCGAGCACCGCTTTCCATTCTTCGGCGGTGGTTTCTTCGACCGTACGCACCGGGGCGTACCCGGCGTTGTTGATGACGGCGTTGATCGTGCCGAACTTGCGCACGGCCTGCTCGACCACGCCGCGCAACTGCTGCGCGTCGGTCACGTCGGCTGATGCGATCAGCGCGCGCGGATCGGATTGTTCGGCCGTCTCGCGGAGCTCTTTTTCGTTTCGGCTGACGAGCACGAGCCGGTACTTTCGATTCGCAAGCGCCACTGCCGTCGCGCGGCCAATACCTCGACCCGCCCCGGTGATGATCGCGACCCCATTCTGCATGACTGTCATGGTAGCATTGCCGAGCGGCAATCGGCTACACCTTTTCGTTCACCTCGCCCGCGGCCGGCTTGGCGGCGGCGAGTTTGGCGGCCATTACGTGGTCGTAGCTTGTGCCGCGCCACGTGACTTTCTTCGTCATGCACATCCAGATCGCGCGGAGCATGATCGCCATCAGCATCGGCCCGGCGATGGGGAAGAGCAGCGCATTGCGGCGAGGGTTGCCGCTCCAGGCGTAGACGATCATGAGATAAAACGTCATCAGCGACAGGTGCGCCATCGCCGCGACCGCCCAGCCCCAAACGGCCAGCGGCGAGACTGGATGCATCGCGCGATAAATCGTCCACCCGATCGCGGCATAGCTTGTAAAACAGCAGACGATCATGGACGCCACCGCCGCTAGCGTCCGCCACGGGCTGCCGACTCTTGCGGCGTAGTAGATCCGGCTCCAGCCGCGGAAAATCGCCGGGAGCGATGAATACATACGCACCGAAGCCCATTCCTTGCCCCAGGCGATCCTCGGCCGATAGCCGGCTTGCTTCAGTCGCAGCGCGATCGCCACGTCTTCGCAGTAGCGGTCTTTCACCGTCTCGTGCCCGCCGATGGCGTCGTACACGGTCCGCGGCATCAGCATGAACTGCCCGTTGGCGAAGGCGGAGTTCTTCTTGTGGTTCATGTTGTTCAGCGCGATCACGTACATCGACGACGCCGCGGCGGCCGCAAGTGGGATCAGCATGCTTTCCCAGATCGAATTGCTTTCCAGCCGTGGGAGCAGGCTGACGAGGTCGAACTCCTTGTTCAACGCGACGGATATGCTGGCGGTGAGCGCGTTGGGCTGGAGAATCACGTCGCTGTCCACGAACAACAGCCACGTTCCCGCGGCATTCTTCTGGCCGGTGAAGAGCGCGTTGTTTTTACCCGTCCAACCGGGCGCGAGCGTGCCTTCCTGAATGTGAACAACTCTGAGCTTCGGATCCGCCGCCGCCATCTCGTCCATCACCCGGCCGGTGTCGTCGATCGAGCGGTCATCAACGGCGATGACTTCAATGGCGGAATAATCCTGCGCGAGACACGACGCGAGACACCCGCGGATGCGCTCGCCTTCGTCTTTCGCGGGAACAATGATCGACACCAGCGGCGGCGCCATCTTATTCGGCAGCGGCAGAGGTTCAGCCTTGAGCAGCAGCATCTTGCGCCGCCCGGAGTAAGTCAGCACGATGTAGCAGAACCAGACGATCGGCCCGATCAGCAGGTAGATGCACCAGAGGATGAATTCACGATTCTGCATATCAGGACGGAGCTTGCCGATGGAACAGGCTAATCGGGCGTGCGAACTGCCGTCAATGCACGCGGCGGCGAACTTAAATTAGATTGCCAAAATCTCTTTTGCACGCCGGCCGCTTCTGAGGCACAATAGATTCTCTCATCGAGGTACTCGGGCGTGGCAAACGTAAAAATCGGAGTGGTGATTCACGGCTCGCTGGCGGAACAACTGTTCTCGCAGGCGGATCGGCTGCGCCTGGCTGCCATCGGCGAGATCCAATGGACCAGCTCGCGCGACCCGATCGACTCCGCCGCCGCGATCGAGGTGCTGAAGCACTGCGAGATCGGCCTGGGAAGTTGGAAAACGCCCAAGCCCGACGCAGCCGTGATGGCGGCGTGCCCGAAGCTTAAGACGTGGATCCACGTCGCCGGCAGCCCGAAGGCGATCTTCGGCCCGCACCTGGACGGGCGATCGTTCACCGTCGCCTGCTGCGCCCCCGCCATCGCGGATGCAGTGGCCGAGACCACCGTCGCCAGCCTGCTGATGGGGCTGAAGCGCGTGCTCGAAAACGCTGTCGCCAACCGAACGCAAAAGGCGCCTAAGCCGACCAATAGCCGCAATCTTTCGAGTTGCACGGTCGGGGTGATCGCGGCGTCGCAGGTTGGGCAACGGGTGATCAAGCTGCTCAACCAGTTCGGATCGACTGTGCAGCTTTTCGACCCGTACATCAATAAAGACCAGGCCGCCGCCATGGGTGTGACGCTTGTGGACGATCTGGTCGACCTCTGCCGCTCCAGTGATGCAGTGACCGTGCACGCCCCGCTGCTGCCATCGACGTACCAGATGCTGCAGGCCAAGCATTTCCAGGCGATGCGGCCGAGCACCGTGTTCGTCAACACCTCGCGCGGGTCGATCGTCGATGAAAAAGCGCTCGTGATGGAATTACAGCGCGGCCGGCTGTTCGCGTTCTTAGACGTGAGCGACCCGGAACCGGCTGCGCTCAACAGCCCGCTGCGAACGCTGCCGAATGTCGTCTACACCAGCCACATGGCCGGCGGGGCTGATCTGCGGCTCGGGAAGCAGGCGGTGGATGATCTCATCGCCCACCTGGCCGGCAAGCCAATGACCATGCCGGTAACGCGCGACATGCTCGACCGCATCGCGTAACTGCAAAGGAACCATTCATGGCCATCGCAACGCAATCGACCAAGCGGCTGAGCGATCAGCAAGTCGCCCAGTACACCACCGAAGGCTACCTGATCTACCCCGAAGCAATTTTTCCGCAGCCGAAGTTTGACGCGCTCAAGAATCACTTCGAGCAAAAGCTCACCCGCCTTCCCGCCGACGTTCGGCCGGAATCGATGGACGTGCCGCACTTCACCGATCCGAAATTATTCGAGTGGCTGTTCGCGCCGGAAGTGCTGGATCTTGTCGAGCCGATCATCGGGCCGGACATCGCGCTCTGGAGCAGCCATTTCATCTGCAAGCCGCGCGGCAACGGCAAGCGCGTGCCGTGGCACGAGGATTCGTTCTACTGGCAAGGCCGGCTCTCGCCGATGGAAGTGGTGACCGTGTGGCTGGCGATCGACCCGAGCACGCAAATCAACGGCTGCATGAACGTCATCCCGCGCACGCTGCACGGCTACAGCGAGTATGAAGACGTAGACGCGACGAAGAATGTCTTCTCGACCGAGATCAAGAAAACGCAGATGGACCCGACACGGGCCGTCCCGATCGAGCTGCAGCCGAATCACGCCAGCCTGCACGACGGGCGGCTGATCCACGGCAGCAACCCCAACACCAGCAACATCCGCCGCTGCGGTTACACGATGCGTTACATGAGCACGCGGACGCGCCACCTCCACGAAAAATTCGGTGCGTCGCACCACGTGTACCTCGCCCGCGGCAAAGACCACGCCGGCAACGAGTACGGCGATCCGACGCGCATCTACACGGAAAAGGCGCAATACCGCGAGTCCAGCGGCAACAACGGGCACTAGCAACGATTGTTAAATGCGAAAATCGATCGCCGCCCCATTTCATTTGACGATCGGCGGTTTTGAGCAGAACTGAATCTCCCCGAATTTGTCAGGCAAGTGAAAGTTGATTTCCTCTCCGATCGGCGACCAGCTCGCCCAATGCGGGTGCGACGAATGCTCGGCGCATTTGAAGAAATTCCCCGTCCAGATCTGATCGTCAAGCGTTCCCAGAGGCCCGAGGTACGGTTCCATCAACGCGATCGGAATCCGCGCGCCAAGCCACCACGGCGTGGGCTCGGTACGCTCGGGAAACACCGTACGGGGCAGCGAGTGCTCGATCTCAATCCCCTTGGCCAGCTCCCACGGCAGCGGCGTGAATTTTCCTAACCCGTCGCCGTTGCGCCGCCAGTCTTCGACGAACGATGACCACATCGTTCCGCCGCAGTTGAATTCAAAATTGAAGTAACCTTTTGCGGCGATCGGTCGAAGGAAGATTTCCACGCAGGAATCTTTGTACACCTTGTCCATGTACTTTGTGGCGTGCGTGACGACGTAGCGGTCCTGAACTTCAAACTTCACATAGATCGCACGATGGGTGTGCAGCAGGCGGGCCGTGCTCGGCGGATGGTGGGAACTGCTGTTGGCGTGAAACTGATCGATCGGCGCCGCCGGCACGCTCGCCCAGAGGGGATGATCCCACCGGCGCGAATCGAGCGCGCCTTCGTCCACTGCGAGCACGGAATAACTTCTCGGCATATGTCGATTTTATTTCATTGGAGCGATTTTGGTATGTCCCTCTCCCGGTATTTCCGGGAGAGGGCAGGGTGAGGGTTCTGTCTCCCACCCGGGCCGACACACGAATTTAAGAAACTCCGCGACAGTGCGTCTCGGCGATCGTTGGTCGTAAGGTCATCGCGGCGGAACCCTCACTCTACCCTCACCGGCTCGACTGAGCTCGCCGAAGTCCGGCGTACCGGGAGAGGAAATGAGGTCGAAGCGCCTACGGAGCTTTCGGCACCGCTCCCGAATCCGCCGCGAGCTGTCTCGCCGCATCAACTTCCCATCCGCCGCCGAGCGATTTGTAGAGCGCGACTAAATTCACCGAGATCGCCTGATCGGATTGCGCCAGTTGATCCTGTGCCACGAGCAGCCGCCGCTGCGTGTCGATCACCTGTAGAAAATCGACGAGGCCCTGCTTGTACTGATCGCGTGAAATGTCGACTGAGTCCTTTGCCGACGCCACCGCCTCGGCCAGCGCGGCGTGGTGATCCTGCTCATTGCTGTACGCGATGATCGAATCCTCCACTTCGTGCAGCGCAGTGAGCAGGCCGTCCTGATAGCCGAGCCATGCCTGCTCGTACCTCTCGCGGGCAGCATCGACGTTCGCTTTCGTTCGGCCGAAATCGAGCAGCTTCCACGACACGCTCGGGTAGATCACGAAGTAGCGACTGCTGGCGTTAAAGAGCGGCTTGAACTCGTTCGAATCCGTGCCAAACGCGCCGGTGAGGCTGAACTTCGGATAGTAATCGGAGACGGCCGCCCCGATGCGGGCATTGGCGGCGGCGAGTTGCCGCTCGGCGCGACGCAGGTCAGGCCGGCGACGCAGCAAGTCGGCCGGCAAACCGATGCTCACCGATGGAGGGACGGCGGCGATGTTCGCGGGCTTGTTCAACTCCGCCGACAGCGCGTCCGGCTGATCGCCGAGCAGCACGGCCAGCGCGTGCTGCACCTGAACGATCTCCGTCGTCAGCGGCACGATCTGGGCCTTGGTCTGCGCGACTTCAGTCGTTGCACGGCTCACATCAAGCTGCGTGTTAAAGCCGGATTTGCGGAGCAACTGCGTGAACTCGAGTGTGTCCTGCTGCAGGGCGAGATTTTCCTGCGCAATTGCGAGTCGCTTCTGCAGGCCGCGCAGCGAAAGGTAATCGCGGGCGACTTCCGCCAGCAGCGAAGTCATCACGCCGCGGCGAGCGTCGATGGTTGCTTCGTAATCGGCCGCGGCGGCTTCGATCTGGCGACGATCGCCGCCGAAAACGTCGAGTTCCCAGGAGGCATCTAATCCCACGGTATAAAGATTCGTTCGGAACGGATCGCTCGAACCGCCGCCGAGCTTGAATCCCTTCCCGCCATCGACGTACGCGTACCCGCCTGTGCCGGTGACGGTCGGCGTGAGATTCGCACCGGCGGCGCGGAGCATGGCCCGCGACTCGCGAACGCGCGACGCCGCCGCCTGCAGCGATAAATTGCCGGCCACCGCCCGCTGCATCAGGTGATCGAGTTCGGGATCGCGCAGCGTCGTCCACCACTCCGCGATCGGGGCGGCCGCGTCGGTAACGAGGCTGGGCTGCGTGGTTGCGGGGCGCGTTGTGGATTGGGAAAAGCTGGATTCCAGCGAAGGCTCTGGCGCGTGGTAATCGGGACCGACCATGCACCCGGCGAGTGGGAGAGCGATCGCGAGCACTGTTGCAATCCGACTGAACTGATGGAATTGCGTCGAAGTTTGGATTCGAACATTCATAAAATTCCCATCGCACGAAAGACCAAGTCAACTCTTCATCGGCGTGTCACACTTCAGCGGGACGCCAAATGCATTCACGTCCCGCTGAAGCGGGACACGCCGGTGAATCAATGCATTCCCACCGGCGCTTTGCCGATTCGGATTTTCTTCAGCATCAGCACCATGGAGATCACGACGATGCAACCCCAGCCGAAGACTTTGAACACGTCGATGAACGACAGCATCAGCGCCTGCGACTGGATCGTTCGGTAAAAGCCGATCAGCGCCTGCGTGCTGAATCCGTGCGATTGCATCCACGCGACGAAACTCGCGTGGTGCATGTTCGCGCCCTCACCCAGCCGGCTGCTGTGGAACTGCGTGCGGCGGAAGAGCATCGTCGTCGCGAGCGAGATGCCGATCCCGCCGCCTAAATTTCGCATCAGGTTCATCATAGCGCTGGCGTTGTTGTTCTTGCCGCGCGGGAGATTGCTGTAGGCGATCGTGTTCAGCGGCACGAAAAACAGTGGCAATCCAATGCACTGGAATGCGCGAATCCACGCCAGGTGGCGGAAATCAATCTGCGTGCTAATGCCGGTCAGATAGAACATCGAAGCCGCCGTGATCGACAGGCCGATCGCCATCAAATACTTCGGCTGCACCTTGCCGACCACCCGGCCGGCGATCGGCATCATGATCAGCAGCGCAATCCCGCCGGGCATCAGCACCATGCCGGCGCTGGTGGCGTTGTAGCCGAGCAACTGCTGCACCAGTTCGGGGATCAGCACCGTCGTTGACGTGAGGATAAAACCGACGATGAACTGCAGCAGCATCGACGTGGTGAGATTCAGATTCTTCATCAGCGGCAGATCCACGATCGGATTCTTCACCACCATCGTCTCCCATACGATCAAACCGACCAGGCCGATGACGGTGAGGATGCTGAACAGCACGATAAAATTGCTGCCGAACCAGTCGTCTTCCTGGCCTTTGTCGAGCACCACCTGCAGCGCGCCGAACGCCAGCACCACGAACGCAAAGCCGACGTAATCGACCTTGATGCCCGCCGCCCGCGATTTCTTCGTCGCCTCCACGGCCGCCGGCGGGTCCTGCACCAGGTGGTACGTGAGAAACAGCGAGAGCAGGCCGACGGGAATGTTGATCAGGAAAATCCATCGCCAGGAAAAGTTATCGGTGATCCACCCGCCCAGCACCGGCCCGATCGCCGGCGCTGCGACGACGGCGATTCCGTAAATGGCGAACGCCATCCCGAAATGCTCCGGCGGGAAGGTGTCGGCGAGAATCGACTGCTCACTCGGCGCCAGTCCCCCGCCGCCCGCGCCCTGCAGCACGCGGAAGAAGAGCAACAGTCCGAGCGACGGCGCGATGCCACAAAGAAAAGAGCTGACCGTGAACAGCGCCACGCATGTCATGTAAAACCGCTTGCGGCCCATGACCGACGACAACCAACCACTGATCGGAATGATGATCGCGTTGGCCACGAGATAACTCGTCAGCACCCACGTGCTTTCGTCGCGCCCAGCGCCCAGGTTCCCCGCGATGTGCCCGAGCGAGACGTTGGCCACGGAAGTGTCGAGCACTTCCATGAACGTCGCCATCGATACAACGACGGCCACGAGCCACGGATTCACGCCCGGCTTGGCGGCGCTGTGGGAATGGTCGTCGATGGTGGCGGGCATGATTTACAAATCTCAGAAACTGCAGATACCAATGGATTTTCTTCGGTGGCACAGACATTCCTGTCTGTGACGGGCGGATGTACTCATCCGTCCGTTCGAACGCTTCTCGCCGAACAGTACGAATCGAGGAGTACCTCGCTTCGTCACAGACAGGAATGTCTGTGCCACCGCAGAAGCGACAAATACACTTACTCGCTGATCCTCACCTTCGGCGTCACCGACATCCCCGGCGATAACAAATGATTCGCGTCCGCATTCGCGTCGCCGTCAAACACGATCTTCACCGGCAGGCGCTGCACGACTTTCACGTAATTGCCCGTCGCGTTTTCAGCAGGAATCACACTGAACCGCGAGCCCGTGCCGGCCTGGATCGACTGCACCTTGCCGTGGTAATCGCGATCGGGGTAGGCATCGATGGAGATCGTCACCGCCTGGCCGGGCACCATGTGGGCGAGCTGCGTCTCTTTGAAATTCGCGACCACCCACACCTCCGGCGGCACGATGTCGAACATCGGCATTGCCGGCGTGACGTATCGGCCCGGGTCTACGTTCTTGTTGGTGATCCGCCCGTCGGTCGCGGCGATGATTTTGCAATAGCAGAGCTTCACTTCCGCGCCGTGCGTGTTGGCGCGGGCTTTTTCGAGTTCGCCCTGCGCGGCGGCAACGCTCGCCTGTGCGGAAACCACCTGCGACTGCGTAGATACCACTTTCGCCTTGGCCTGCGCGACGGCGGCGGCGGCGGCTTTCTGAACGGCGACGGCTTTGTCCTCGGCCTGCTTGGACTTGGCGCGCTCGTCGAGCTGCTTATACCGCTTCAAATCCTGATCGGCGTTGGTGTAGTTGGTCTGGGCCGAATCCAGCTCGGCCTGCGCCTGGGCGATCGTGCTCTGCGCGGTCACGATTCCCGCCTTGGCCTGCTCCACCATGCCGGCGGCGGCGGCTTCGGCGCCTTTCATCTGGTCGAGCGCGACTTGGTAATCTGTCGGATCAAGCTCCACCAGCAGATCGCCGGCGTGAACGAGCTGGTTGTCGCTCACGTACACCTTCGCCACCCTGGCTGAAACCTGCGGCGAAATCGCGATGACCGCCCCTTCGATGTAGGCGTCGTCGGTCTCTTCAAAATGCCTCGCGTACGACCAGTAAATCGCCCCGCCCACACCAAGCACGATCAGCGCCAGCACGAAAATACGAAACGCCGGGCTGTGTACGAAAGATCGCTTGGGCGCGTCGGACTCCGGCGCAGTTTTGGCGTGCGATCCGTTCGTGCCTTTGCTGCCGGCCGCGGATTTCGGCGGATTGATCGATTCAGTTTCGCTCATGTTCATTCCTCTGCCCGTTTGAAGATTGCGGGGCGGTGTTGCGGGGCAGCAGCCCGTTGCCGATGAATTGCAGAACCTGTTCGGAGAGTTTTTCCGCTGTCTGGCGGGTGCGGTTTTTGGGGTTGATCATGCCGCACTTGTTCACCATGCCGAGCACCATCTGCGCGATGACGCGCGGGTCGGCCTCGGCGAGTTCGCCGCGCGCCATGCCGCGCTCGAGCGTTTTTTCCAGCATCGTGGTGAGCTGTTCGTGAAGGTCGCGCATGACCGCTTCGCGGGAGACTTGCGAGGTCACGCGCAGCACTTCCTGCAGCGCCGGATGCTCAGCTGAGAACATCATCAGCGTGCGGACGATCTGCTGGAGCGTTTCCCACGCGGGCAAATCTTCCTGCTCGATCGCCCGGCGGTGCAGATCATCGAGCATCGGCCCCAGCGCCTCGCGCACCAGCGTGAGGTACAGGTGCTCCTTACTCTTGAAGTAGAGATAGACCGTACCCTTCGCCACCTCCGCCGCGGCGGCGACGTCTTCAAGCAGGACGTCGTGATACGACCGCGCCGCGAACAGCGTGGCGGCCGAATCCAATATCGCGCGACGGCGGCGTTGCTTGGACTTTTCTCGAAGCATGCGATCGCTCCATCAATGAGCCATACATGACCGATGGGCCATATATGACTGACCGGTCATTGTTGGAGCGAGGATGAGTATTGTCAAATCAAATCCACAAGTACTTAAATGGGAGATGTTTACGATTTACGAGACTTCATTGGTCCGTCCCGCTTTAGCGGAGCGTGATTTAAAAGTTGCTCGTCCCGCTCAAGCGGGACGGACCAAAACGTAAAGTTTCGCTTTACGCGTTCGGTTGCACCACGATCTTCATCCCCGCCCGCGATTCCATCGTCGTGAACGCCTCGTTGATTTTCGCGATCGGGAACCGGTGCGTGATCAGCGGCTTGGTACGGACCGTGCCGTTCTCCAGCAGCTTCACCGCCATCTCGTGATGACGCGGCACGCAGCCATGACTTCCCGTGACGAAGCATTCTTTGTAGTGGATCGTGTTGCTCAGCACGTTGAGCGGGCGCTCGCCCTTCTTCAGCCCGCCGAAGAGGTTTACGTACCCGCGGTGGGCGACCATCTCGATCGCCTGCTCGTGCGTCTCCACGCTGCCGGCGGCGGTGATGACCACGTCCGGGCCTTCGCCGTTGGTGAGCTCGCGGCAGATCTTCACGACGTCTTCGCCTTCACTGGCGATGTAGTGGTCGGCCCGGTACTGCTTGGCGATCTCCATGCGCAGCTTGCTGCGCTGGATGCCGATGACTTTGGTGGCGCCCATCACGCGAGCCAGATCGATCATCATGCAGCCGATCGGGCCGAGGCCGATGATCACCACGCTCTTGCCCAGCGAGAGGTTGCAGAGCTCGAACCCGTTGATCGCGCACGCCAGCGGCTCGGAGAGCGCGGCCTCTTCGAAGCTCAGCTTCGATTGATCGAACGGCGTGACCGGCCCTTCCTCCAGCACCAGCCGCGGCAGCTTCAGGTACTGCGCGAACGAGCCCGGGATCTGATACCCCATCGCGTAGTTGATCGAGCAGTTGTTCCCCAGCCCGTTGCGACACCAATGGCACTGCCCGCACGGGACGTCCGCGCCGATGGCGACGGCGTCGCCGACTTTCACGCGGGTGACGTTCTTGCCGACCTTCGTGATCACGCCGGCCGTCTCATGGCCGATGATCGCGGGGGTCACCACGCGCGGGTTGCCGTGGCGGAAAATGCGCAGATCGGAGCCGCAGATGCAGGTGGCCTCGACGCGCATGAGCGCGTCGTCGTCGCCGACTTCCGGCATCGGCACTTGCTTGACGGACATGTTATTCAGCGACTCAAACACGGCGGCGGTCATGGTGGCCATTAGAGGAATTCCAAAAAAGGGTTTACGGGTGAACGAGCACTTTGGCGAAGAAAACTTTATTGTCGCGCATCATCCGCAGCGCGTCGGCGGCGTCTTCCAGCACCACGCGGTGCGTGATCAGCGGCTTGAGATTGAGCTGCCCGCTCGCCATCGCGGCGAGCGTGGTGCGCCAGTCGTCGGTGTCGCCGTGGACGGCGTAGTCGCTGTTCCACGTGCCGTTGATCGTGACTTCGCTCCGCATCATCTGCGAGAGCAACTCGGCCGGCACGGTGACATCGCCCGAAGGATTACCGAGCAGCACGACGTTCCCGCCGCGGGCGCAGGCCCGCATCGCCGCGACCAGCGCTTGCGGCACGCCGGCGGCGTCGATCGCGACATTCGCCCCGCGCCCGCCGGTGAGTTCGGCGAGTTTTTGCTGCGGGTCGACCGACCGCGAGTTGTACGCGTGCGAGAAGCCGAGTTTCTTCGTCAATTCCAGCTTGCTGTCGACGACGTCGAAGATCACCACGTCGCGGGCGCCCATCGCCCGGGCCCATTGAGCCACCATCAACCCGATCGGCCCGGCGCCCCAGATCGCGATCACCTGCCCCACGATCGGCCGGCCGATGCGGCGCAGCGCGTGCAGCGCCACCGATGCCGGCTCGGTCATCGCGGCCACTTCCAAACTCACGCTGTCCGGCACGCGGATTAGATTTTCGATCGGCGCGACGACGTATTCCGAAAACGCTCCGTCGCGCCGCGAGCCGAGGTAGTCGTAGTCGCTGCACTGCACGTACTTGCCGGATTCGCACGACTCGCACTTGCCGCACCAGAGCAGCGGAAACACCGCAACGCGATCGCCGGGCTTCACGCTCGTCACGCCGTCGCCGACGGCATCAATCGTGCCGGCGAACTCGTGGCCGCAGACCGTGGGGAAATGGTACGTGCCCTTGGTGAAGACGCGTGGGATGTCCGACCCGCACACGCCGCAGAAGCCGATGCGGACGCGGACCTTGCCGGCCTCCGGCGTCGGGATCGGGCGGCGCTCCAGGCGCAGATCGCCGATTGCTGCGAGGCTCAGAACGCGCATTGTGTTGGTCGTATGACTCATGTTGGCTCACACTATTGTCGCCACGAAGCGACTAACGCGATACGGGGCATTTTGAAATCCGTGGCACGGGCGGCTCGCCCGTGTCTTCGCTATTTACAATAAAGACCATGGGCGATCCGCCCATGCCACGAGAGGAACTAACTTTATCTCCGAACACTCAACTCGCTTTTCTTTCTTCGCCGCTTCGTCGCTTCGTGGTTCATTTCGTTCGTTTCGTCACCCGCGCCGCCAGACCTTCCGCGATCGCCGCGTGAACGCGCTTCGCGTTTTCCATCGCCGTGCCGCTCTTGCTGAAGACGCTGCTACTGCCAGCCACCAGTTCGTTCGCGCCGGCGGCCACCATTTTCGGGATGTTCTCGAAGCTGACGTTGCCGTCGACTTCGATCTCCACGCGCCGGCCGGTCTCGGCTTCGATGCGATCGAGATGCGCCCGGCAGTCGGCGATTTTCCGCAGCGCCCCGCCGGCCAGCTTCTGGCCCGCGAAGCCGGGGTTCACCGTCATCAGCAGAACGAAATCGACCGAGTGGTGCACGTAATCGATGGCCGCCAGCGGCGTGGCGGGGTTTAACGCGAGGCCGGCCTTGATGCCCGCGTCGCGGATCATGCTCAGCGTGCGATCGAGGTGCGTGGCCGACTCGGCATGCACGGCGATGCGCTCGACGCCGATCTTAATGAGCTCGCGGACGAAGAGGTCGTTGTCGGTCACCATCAGATGCACGTCGAACGGCACTTTCGTGCGCGGTCGCATCTGTTCGAGTAGTGCGAGGCCCAGTGCGAGGTTCGGCGCGAAATGGCCGTCCATCATGTCCAGGTGCAGCAGGTCGGCCACGCCGGCGTCCTGGAGTTTCTGGAGGTGCGATTCGAGATTGAGCAGGTCGGCGCACATGATCGACGGAGCGATCAGAACGGGGGATTTCGCGTGGCCGTTGGACGAGGCGGCGGAAGTCGTTGAACGTTGCGGCGTGGATTCAATCTTGATGGAGGATTCGCCTTTCGTCGCGGTGGCGTCAGCGCTCCCGAGCCACGTCGCCTTCAAATGCTGCAACGATTCCCGAAGCATCCCTTCCAGTCGCGGATCCGAATAATCGCGCCCCAGCTTCGGGCCGCCGATTTCCAGGTAACCCACGAGCGTCTGCACCGGCAGGCTGCTCGCGCGATCCGCGTAAAACTTCCGAACGGCCGCCACGTCGATCACGCCGCGGGCGCGGTCGGCGGTCGTGAAGCCGAAGGTGCTGTCGTACGACGCGTCGGTATTTTTCAAATGCACTTCGCAAGTGAGCGGGATGGCCGCTTCCATGAGCGCGAAGTGGTCGTCGATGATTTGCTTTTGCGCGTTGGCGTAGCCGTGGGCGATGTCGACGCAGTAGCCGGGCCGGGCCGTCGTAGCGGCGTGGGCGGCGTGGTACATCGTCAGTTCATCTGAGAACTGCCGCATCTCTTCCGGCAGCGTGGGCGGCTCGGCGACGCAGCTCATCGGCTCGATCGTCAGCCATTCGACGTTCCGATCCTTCGCCCGCTTCATCAGCTCTTTGAAATGCTTAAGATACATCGCCACGCCCGCGGCCTTGGTCGGCATCTGGTCGCGAAGCACCGCGCCGGGGTTCGAGCCGATGTTTTTCGCCCCGACCAGGCCGGCGATGTCGATCAGCCGCTCGAATTTTTGACGCGCAACTTCAACCCAGCCCGGCCCGTCGGTTCGGAAGAACCCGCCGAGCTCGCGATGCGCGGTGAAGATGCTGGTGATCGCAATGCCGTGATCGTCCGCCCGCCGGCGGAGATCGCGGAAGTAGTCATCGGGCAGGCTGTAGAGCTCAAAGAACGTGCCGAGCTGGGCGCGCTTTACGCCCTCGCTGGCCATCAATTTGAAGAGCCAGTCGAAGCTGTAGCGGTAGAGAATCGGGTCGGTCTTCACGCCGAGGTCGAACGCGAGCGGGCGAGTCGATGACGAGGACGCTGACGAGGTCTTTGACGCAGGTTGCGAGGGCATAACGATCAATATAGCTCATGTTTTCGGGAATACGATGGTATTTTGATGGATTATCGATCATTCTGGTGAGTGGA
>JBBQNK010000002.1:0-177869 GCA_038329865.1 Tepidisphaerales bacterium
GACAACCAACTCACCCCGATTTGCCCTGTAGCCGGCTCGATTGCTCGCCGTATATTCCCCACGGCGACAAAGCCCGCCGGCTACACGAAGTCCAAATCATTCGCGCCAACAGGTAACGCACCTTCGATCAGGCTTCGCACGCTTTCAGATAATTCCGAACCGTTTCCGCCAGCCCGAATTCCAGCGCGTCGGCGATCAGCGCGTGGCCGATGGAAACTTCGAGGACCGATTTCACAGCGTGCAGGAATGGCGGCAGATTAGGAATGTTCAGATCGTGCCCGGCGTTCACGCCCAGGCCGAGACTCGTCGCTGCCGCCGCCGCTGCGACGTAGGGGGCGACGGCTTCATCCGCCCGCCCGGCCGCGAAGCCGGTGGCGTACGGCTCGGTGTAGAGCTCAACACGATCGGCCCCCGTGTTTTTCGCCCCGTCCATCATGACGGCGTCGGCATCCATGAAGAGGCTGACGCGTGCGCCGAGCGAATGCAGCTCCGCGATGATCGGCCGCAGGCGATCGCCGTTTTCCGCCAAATCCCAACCTTCGTTGCTCGTGAACGCCTCCGTCGCATCCGGCACGAGCGTGCACTGCGTCGGCCTGACTCGCCGAACGTGGGCCATGAACGCACCTTCGAACGGATTGCCTTCGATATTGAATTCCGCCTTGGGGTACGACTTGAGCAGCCCCGCCAATTCATCCACGTCATTCGGGCGGATGTGCCGCTCGTCAGGCCGGGGGTGAATCGTAATGCCGTTCGCGCCCGCATCGAGGCAGATCCTCGCGGCCCGCAGCACGCTCGGAATGCCCAGGTGCCGCGTGTTCCGCAGCGTGGCGACTTTGTTGACGTTGACGGAGAGGTGAGTCATGAAAATCAAGGGACAAGTATTCAGGGGAAAGGGGCAAGTGGGATTGCAATTTTTCGTTTGCTTGCCCCTTGCCCCTGAATACTTGCCCCTATTCCTTTACCATTTAAATCCAATTCCGTTCAAAAACGCCTTGGCGATGATCATGTGGCCGGATTGGGTCGGGTGGACGCGATCCCATGACAGGGTTGAGGGATAGTAACTCTTGAGCGCCTCGTTGAAGGCGGCCTGCGTATCGACGAAGACCGCCTTGTACTCAGCGGCGAGTTTCTTCACGATTTGGCCGTACTCGTTCATGCGCATCAGCATCGCGTCTTTTGGGTTCGTCTCGATGTAGAACGGCGTCATCAGCACCAGCCCTTTGAGCTTCGATCGAACCTGCTCGATGTTTGCCCGGCAGTTGGCTTCATACTCCGGCGGCAGGACGTGAAGCTCCTTCATTCGCGGGAGATCGAACTGCCGCCAGACGTCGTTCGTGCCGATCATGATGCTCAGCCAATCGGGCTTGAGGTCGATCACATCCTTCTGCCAGCGATTTTTCAGATCGCGGGACGTGTGCCCGCTCGTGCCGACATTGACCACGCGAATGCCGAGCTGGGGATACGTCGCTCCGAGCAAAGCCTCCACCATCGTGACATAGCCGCGCCCGAGCGGATCGAAAAGCCCCTCCGCCACGGGTTGAGTACGCCCGGCGTCGGTGATGGAATCGCCGATCATGAGAAGCTTTTGGTTTGCGCTGATTTTCAGTGCCATGAAATCCTTTCAGAGGACTTAGGACCAAGGACTTTGGACTTAGTTAAAACGCAGAAATCTCTCTTCACTAAGTCCTTAGTCCTAAGTCCTAAGTCCTTCTTCCTTATTTCGCCAAAGTCGCCACCAGCCGCCACACCAGGTGCGGCGAGAGCGGCCTCGGTTGCGTTTTGTTGAACGCGTCGACGATCTCATCAAATTTCGCGGTGTAAGGCAACCGGTCGCGCCGGCCGATCTGGTCGCCTACGAGTTCGGCCAGTTCGATTTTCTCTGCTTCAGTAATCTCCGGCGGTACGGACTTGGCCGGGCCTAGCTTGGGCAGCTTGCCGCCTTTGCGGAAATTCAGAAGGTGCCGCCAGACTTCCTCACGCGTGATCGTCACGGCGCTGGCGTTGCTTGCCGCCAGGCCGGCGGCGTAATCCTTGTACAGCTGCTCGAAGTGCGGCGTGTAAGGCAGATCGTCGGCGGTTCGGCCGATGTCGGTGTACAGCTTCGCCAGCAGTTCGCGCTTGGCCGTCACCTTCGGCACTACGCCCGCGAAAAGTGTGCCGGGGGATTTACCGTCTTCGATCACGCTCGTCGGTGCGTCGGAGTCGTCGCGATCGATCAGCATCAGCACCAGGCCGAACGGATCTTTCACCGTCGCGCGCCAGCCGCGGGCCGATCGCACCGGCGGGGAGATGAAATTCATTCGCAATTCAAGTCGCTTGGCATACCAGTCGCGGACGCTGTCGACGAGGTAATAAATCCCCTCGGCCGGCAGGTCGGGGTCGGTGTGCAGCACCAGTTCGCTCTCGCCGAGTTGAAAGCTCGCCAGGTTTTTCTCCTGCTTGATCGGCCGAAGCCCGAGCGACTCAGCGTAGTACTTCGCCGCCGCCGGAAGGCTCGGTACGCGGAGGAGGATTCGATCGACACGGTGAAGCATGGGATTAAGTCGGGTCGGTCGCGACGGCGCCTTCGACCGCGCCCACCGGATGTTTCGGTGCCGCATATCCGCCGCGGAAGACGAAAAATCCGCCGGTGAGATTCCAGAACATCTGCACGAGGCGGATGGACATTGTCAGCAGCACGGCGTGAGTAACCGTGCAGCCTTGGCGCTTGGTGAGCAGGATGGCAAAAAATTCCATCACCCCCGCGCCCTGCGGCGGCCCGGGGAGCGCGCCGCTCAGCACGATGACCGGCACCGCAACCCAGTAGTATTGCCACGCCAGCGGCAGGCCGAACGCCTTGCCGGCGAAGATCGCGCTCACGATGCACGTCATGTGCACCGGCAGCGACATCAAGAGCGCCGTCAGCATCAGGCCCGGGCGCGTGCCGTAGAGTTCCATCGCCTCAACGGCGTTGCGAACCTGCCGCTGCATCGGGAGGCGACCGAGGATGAAGTTCAACCCCGTGCCGCGACGCAGCACCGGCACGTAGAAGACGATCAACCCCGCGGCAACCATGCTCAAGATGACCGCCGAGCCGATGGCGATCTTATGACACTGCGGAATATCCCAGTGCAGCGCCGCCATCGTGCCGCCGAGGATCACCAGCGCGAGCAACCCGATGACGCGGTCGATCAGCACCGACAGCACCACCTGCGTGCGCTTCGGCGTGTTCTTGGCGGCGTAGGCGGCCTTCACCAGGTCGCCGCCGGTGCTGCCGGGGAGAAAGTTGTTGTAGAACAGCCCCACCATCGTCAGCACGAACGTGCGGCTGTTGCTGATCTGAATGCCCAGCACACGCAGCAGCATCGCCCAGCGGGCACTGACTAAGATGAACGTCACGGGAAACACCACCACCGCCAGCAGCAGGTAAAGGCTGTTCGCCCCTGCAATGATCCGGCCGATCGATTCATCCACCAGCGGGTAAGGCACAGGCTCGGGGTGAAATCCTTCGATCTGCGAGAACTCGATCGTTGTTGCCTTGCTCGAATTCGCCAGGCCAAGCACTTTGTCGAAAATCGTCCGCGGCGGCGCGACGATCACCGGCCAATGCTTGCGATCTTCGCCGGCGCTCACACGCAGCGCGAGGATTTCCATCGTCTCGCTCTGCCCGGGGCCGAGATGGATGATGGCTTTATCAACATCCAACCCCGGCCGAACGAGCAAATCGGTGCGCGGCACGTCCGTCTCGACCAATTCGCCCGGCTTGATGAAGGGATCCAGAATCCGAAACGTCGCTTGCGATTCATCCCACGCCCCCACCAACCGCACCGCCGTCGGCCGGCCTGTTGTGGGATTCGCGATCATCACCGAGTTGCGCCAGGTGATGTTCTGCAGCACAATCCAAATGCCCACGACCGCGATCCCCCACCGCAGCGTGAACAGCGACCATTTCTTAACGTGCTTCATCATAGGGAGTTGGGATTGTCACCGGAGGGGCGGGTTTGGCAAGGGCGAGCGGGAAATGGGAATGCAGAGTGCAGAATGCAGAATGCAGAATGAATGCAGGATCATCCGATCGACTTTCCCGAATTCTGCATTCCGCATTCCGAATTCTGCATTTCCCATCCTCCTCTTGTCCCCCCCGCGCAATTCCCCTACCATCGCCCACTCGATTTTGAACCCTTAATTCCTGGAGAGTTGCCCATGTCCCTTGTCGCCCCACACGGCGGAACGCTGATCAACCGAGTTTTGCCCGCCGATAAAGTCGCGGCCGCTACGAAGGAAGCCGAATCGCTTTTTTCGATCACGCTCTCGCCGCGCGAGCAGTTTGATCTGGAGATGATCGCCATCGGCGCGTTTTCGCCGCTCACGGGCTTCATGGGCAAGGCCGACTTTGACCGCGTCGTTAAGGAGATGCGCCTCGCCAACGGCACGGTTTGGCCGATCCCCGTCACGCTCACCGCGACCGACGAGATCGCGGCGAAAGTCAGCAAGGGACAGAAAGTCGCGCTCAAGGACGACAAGGGCCGCCTGCTCGGCATCCTCAGCGTCACCGAAAAATACGCCCACGATAAGGCCGCGGAAATCCCGGCGGTTTACAAAACCGAAGACGAAAAGCACCCCGGCGTCGCGGCGATCAAGAAGCAAGGCGACACCTGTATCGCCGGGCCGATCGACGTCGTGAAGACAATGTACGAGCCCGAGTTCGAAGCCTACCGCCTGCCACCCGCCAAGACGCGCGAAGCTTTCGCCGCCAAGGGCTGGAGCACGGTGGCCGCGTTCCAGACGCGAAATCCGATCCACCGCAGCCATGAGTATCTCACCAAGTGCGCCCAGGAAATGACCGACGGCCTGCTGATCCACCCGCTCGTCGGCGAAACCAAGAACGACGACATCCCCGCTGACACGCGCATGGCCTGCTACCAGGTGCTCGTCGACGGCTACTACAACAAAGATAAGACGATGCTCAGCGTCATGCCGCTCGCCATGCGGTACGCCGGCCCGCGCGAAGCGGTGCTGCACACGCTCATCCGCAAGAACTACGGTGTGACGCACTTCATCGTCGGCCGCGACCACGCCGGCGTGGGCAACTACTACGGCACGTACGACGCGCAAAAAATCTTCGACCAGTTCGACATGCTCAAAGACATCGGCGTGACGATTCTGAAGTTCGAGCACACCGCTTGGTGCAAGAAGTGCGAAGCGATCGTCAGCACCAAGACCTGCCCGCACGGCCCGGAAGACAAAGTCGCCCCGAGCGGCACGAAAGTGCGAGAAATGCTCAAGGCCGGCGAGCGCCCGCCGCAGGAATTCTCCCGGCCGGAAGTGGCGGACATTCTGATCAAGTGGGCACAGTCGGTTTAACAACCGCCTGCAGTTTCGCAAAGATTAGTTGAGTCGCACCGCCTACCGCCGCGAGCGGTTTACGCGGTCCCATGCTTTTTTCATGCCGAGGTCGTACGAACTGGTCGCCACGGGGGCCGAAGGCTCGGGCGCATCATCCACGGCCACTTCATCAAGAAGATTGGTTTGATCGAGTTGCTTCAGCCGCGCGTACAAGGCTGGATGCTTCTCTTCGTCGTCGCTCTTCCAATGGCTGACATCGACATACGTGTCGCCTACCGACAATTCATTCTTCGGAATCAGGTGCACGCTGCCCGCGTTGCGAACCACGTGTAGCGAAAGTGCCGCCAGCCCCCAACCAGCAAGCAGCACCATGGCCGTCGCGAACTTCAAAAGTTTGAGCATGCGAGCCTCCACCTCTGCATCGGCCGATCGATGCGCCGCATGATCAATTCGTAATTGGAAATCCGTAGAATGGGGGATGGCCTGATCCGGCAGCGCGGAGTATTCCTTTTATCAGGTTGGTTGAAGCGCAGGAACGGTATAAACGGAATAGAGCGACGCGGGATTTACATCGAAGTCGGCTTCATCGGACCCGGCCGCGGAGGAATTCTTCCGGGGCCGACTGTTTGCCGCTGTGTCAAACTCGTCAGATTCTTCGGCTCGCCGACCATCGGATCGGGCGGCAACGGCGATGCTCCGGTTTCGAAACTCGTCGGCTCTTCGATCGTCGGAGCACTGTCGCCGACTTCCGTGGCCTTGACGGTCATCGGGATCGCGCCGGAGTAGAAACCGACGGCGAATAAACCCTGCTGCTGCTGATAGGAGAAGTTGATCAGGTCGCAAAATTCGCGAATTAAGGCTTGCGCCGAAGGATCATTCCGCTCGGCCGCCTGCACGGAAAGTTGATGCTTGCGGTCGCGGAAACGCATGATCTGCACGAATCGGCCGGTGGATTCGGTCGGGCTCCAGTTGCTACCGACCTGTTCGTACGCTTCAAAATGCGTGCACCCGAGGCGCGCGAGCGTCTGGCGGAATCGGCCGAGCAGGCGCGAATGCTCCACCCGTTTTTCGCGTGGCACGAGGTAACTGTTGGTCTGCAATAGCATGAAATCTCGATCGTACGACACGTTCCGCCGGTAGTTTCATTGTGACACAAGGATCATGGCGGATCAAACCGGCGTGGGAAATTAATCGATCGGATTGAATTGCGATTTTATCGGTCAAAAAGTATTCCACGCCGCTTCTGAGCGTACACGCGAAGGGGCGGATCTTTCCGGCGCGTCACGAAGAATCCGCCCCTTCGCGGTTACGTTCAGAAGCGGCGTGAAAGCCATTGCGGGAGTCGGGCAGTCTCGCTTTGACATCCCACCTCAGCCCGTTACGCTCGTGCCGATGAACCCCAAGCAGCTTGCCGCCGAGGCCGCTCTACCACTCCTTTCTTCGGGCATGGTCGTTGGATTGGGCACCGGCTCAACGGCCGACTACTTCCTTAAGGCGCTCGGCGATGCGATCGCGCAAGGCCGGCTGAAAAATATCCGCGGCGTGCCGACCAGCGTGCAATCCGACCGCCGTGCGCGCGAGCTCGGCATCCCGCTAACCACGCTGGCCGAGTGCCCTCGCCCCGATCTGACCGTCGACGGGGCCGACGAGATCGACCCGCATCTCAACCTTATCAAAGGACTCGGCGGCGCACTGCTGCGTGAAAAAATCGTCGCTCAGGCATCGGCCAAGCTCATCATCATCGCCGACTCCAGCAAAACCGTGCCGACACTCGGCAGCAAGTGCCCGCTGCCGGTGGAGGTCGCACCGTTCTGCTACGAAACGCACGCGACGTTCCTGAAAACACTGGGGGCCGATCCGGTTCTACGCCGCCATGCCGACGGTAATCCGTACGTGACAGACAACGGGAATTTCATTTTCGACTGCCGATTTTCCGCGATTACCGACCCGGCTGGTCTACAGAAGAAACTGAAAGACCGCGCGGGCGTGGTCGAGGCGGGATTATTTCTCGGCTTGGCGACAATCGCGTTTGTGGCCGACGAGAACGGCGTGAAGACGCTGAAGAAGTGAACCACGGAGGCACTGCGTCACGGAGGCGCGTTTGGCAGATACGATTGACCCCGCAATCGACGTCCATTTAAAGAAAGCCGATTCGCAAAATACGCTTGAACCGTCGAGCGCGCCTCAGTGACTCCGTGCCTCCGTGCCTCCGTGGTTATTCCGCCCTCCGAATCACCAGCGCACTGTTCTTGCTCCCAAACGCGATGCAGTTACACAGCGCCGCCTTCACCGGCACTCGCCGCGAAACGTTCGGCACATAATCCAAATCGCACTGCGGGTCCGGCGAATCCTGGTTGATCGTCGGATGCACCGCACCCGCCGCCATCGCGAGCACTGTCGCCGCCACGCCGGCGGCGCCGCAGGCGCCTTGTGGGTGGCCGATCATCGACTTGGTGCTGCTGGCGGGGATATTTTTCGCTCGATCGCCAAAGCACTTCTTCACCGCCATCGTTTCCATGCGATCGTTCAATTCCGTGCCCGTGCCGTGCAGATTGATGTAGTCGATTTCGTCTGCCGACACACCCGCGCCGGCCATCGCGATTTGCATCGCCCGCACGGGCTCGACTACATCCGGCGCGATCTGCACGCGATGGAACGCGTCACACGTCGAGCCGTACCCGGCGATTTCCGCCAGCGGCCTCGCACCCCGGGCGGCGGCGTGGTCCGCGTCTTCCAGCACGAACATCCACGCCCCTTCGCCGAGCACGAATCCGTCGCGCTCGATCGTGAACGGGCGCGATGCCTTGGTCGCCGCATCCCACCGCCGCGTGCTGACGACGCGCATCTTTTCGAACGCGCTGAAAATCCCCGGCTCGATCGGCGAATCCGCCCCGCCGGCCAGCACGATCGGCACCACGCCGCTGCGGATCATCATCGCCGCGTAGCCGATCGCGTCGGTGCTGCTGGTGCAGCCGGTGGAGATGACATGGCTAGGCCCGCGCAGGTGAAGCGCGATTGAAAGCTCGCTCGAAAGATTGCCATGCGTGCCGCCGGTGATCGAGTAGAGCGACGCCTGCCCGCCGGTGAACATCTCGCGGTATTGTTGCTCGATGAACCCAAATCCCCCGCCGCCGGTGCCGAGAGCGACGGCGATTTTTCGCTGCGTCTCCAGATCGTCCGGCTGCGGCGAAAGGCCCGCCTGCTCCATCGCCTCCCGCGCCGCCGCCAGCGCCAGCGGCACCATCCGCGGTACGCGCTTCAAGTCTGCGGCGGACATCACGCTCAACGGATCTAACCCGCGCACCTGCGCCGCAACGGACGATCGAAGGCCGGTCACATCAATCCCCTCGATCCGCCGCACGCCACTCGTCCCGACAAGGCATGCCTCGCCGAACGCCGCGCGGCCGATGCCGTTGGGGCTGATCGCTCCGATGCCGGTGATGACGACGCGCTTTCTCGGGGTCATGGGTGAACGATCTTAGGCCTTTTGTGCGGAGTCAGACACCGGCGTATTCCGAGATTTCCGTTTTCGTCGCATGGGCTGCCAGCCCGTGGTTTTCCTCTCGTAGACATGGGCTGGTAGCCCATGCGACGAAAACCCAACCAGTTCACGCGATTGCGCCCATTGGAAGTCCAAGATTTGCATGGAAACGTCCGATAGAGAGTGAGTGCCGAACGATGAACCGCTCAAACTTCGCTCAACGCGGATATCGCATGATCGGCCGCTGCTGTGGGTGACGATCGCCCTCGTCACCTGCGGCCTCGCCTGCCGGGCCGTGCTGATCGGGCAGCCGGTCAACTCCGACTCGGCCATGTTCGTATACATGGGCAAGCTCGTCTCGCAAGGCGGGCGGATGGGCGTTGATCTCGTCGACAACAAACTTCCGAGCGTCGGCCTGTTGATGAGCGCACCATACCGGCTGATCGGCCCGCACTGGTGGGCGTACGGTTTGTTGGGCCTGGCGATGTCGATCGCCGCGATGCTGCTGCTGACGCGGGCGGCGGGTCGGTGCATCGGTCCCGCGGCGCGCTGGCCGGTGCTGATCGCGGCGGCGGTGTGGCTGAATTTCACGCCCGCCGTCTTCGGACAGTTTCAATTGGAGACGGTCGTCGTCTTCTTCACATCCATCGCCGCGGCGGCGACGTTGGAACTTCTGACGCGTCGCGATTGGCGCGACGGACCGCTCGCGGGCCTCGCAATCGGCACGGCGATGTGGGCCAAGCCCACGGCCGGCGCTATCCTGCCGGCGATCGTGCTCGCGATCGTTCTCGTGCGCGACTGGCAATGGCGACGAAGAGTTTACGCGATCGCCGCCGTCGCCGTCGGAGTGATGATCCCGCTCGCGATCTGCGGCGTGCTGCTGTTCGCCACCGGCATGGCCGACGCCCTGCCGGCCACGCTCTCGCAGCTTCGCGACTACTCCGCCAACTCCTCCGCTGACGCGATCGACCTCGCCAAGCCGCTGGTCGTACTCGGCCTGCTGATGCTGCCAGTGCTAATGCTCGGAATTGTTTTCCGGCGGGATCGTTTTGCTCCCTCGCCTGGTACACCGGACTTCGGCGAACTCAGTCGAGCCGGAGAGAGTTGGGGTGAGGGGTCTGTTCCGAAACTCAAGCGATTCAAAATCTCCAGCAGAACCCTCACCCTACACTCTCCCGGCGTACCGGGCGAGGGACAAACGCAGGCCGCTCGATCGACCGGCGCGATCGCCATCTTCATCCTCGCCTGGCTCGCGATGGAACTGCTCGCCGTCGTCTCGCAACGGCGGATGTACGCGTACCACTTCCTCGTCCTCGCCCCACCGGCGGCATTGCTCGTCGGCCTGCTGCCGCGCGTGCCGAGTGCGCGATCGATGCTCTTCGCGTTCGGCCCGGCCGTCGCGATGGCGCTGACGTTCGCCGTGCCGCTGATGATTTCCCCCGGCCAGGCTACGCGCCAATCGAACGTAATCGGCTATCTGAAAACCCACACCGCCGCCGGCGATTCCGCGTGGATGGACGACGACGCCCGCCTGCTCGTCGAGAGCGATCTTCAGCCCGGCACGCGCGTGCCGCTGATTTTCCTCTTCGCGAATTCCGACCAAACCCCCGCCAGACTAAGCCGGCAAATGCTGGAAGATTTCACCGCCCGCCAGCCGCGGTACATCGTGCTGCAGCGGGATCAGGCGAAAGTGATCGACCTGTACGCAAACCACATGATCGAGATGGTAAAATTCCCCGCCCGCTCGGCCGCGTTTGCGGAGGCGATCAGAAACATTCAGCACTATGTCGAGGAAAACTACCGGCAGCAGACGAACATCGACGGATTGGTGATATGGCGACGGAATGATTCAGATCGCGCGACGGCGAATTTAAGTGACTGATTCGCAGCTACTTTGCCGGCTTAAACTCATCTCTGTCGAGCATTTTAAGCAGCCCGCCGTTGTCGTGAGAAATTCCCTCGATCGCCTTGAAAAGTTCTTTGTCCTTCCTCATCTCTTCGGTCACGAGAAGGATAATCGTGACGTGAACCTTCTGGTCCTTGTTGAGTTTTGCGATTTCGTCATGCAACGCATTGACTGCTTTGACGTCGCCCAAACCGTCTGTCAGCCAGAGAATCGATTCCGGTTTGTTCGCAAACGCCGCCTTAATCGCTTCGAGCGGATTGGAATCGCCGCGAGGCGAAACGTCGTCGACAAATTCGGCTAGCTTCTTTTTATTGTCGGGCTTCGAGATTAAAAGGCCTTCCTTGCTGAATGGAATCGCCTTGCCCGCACTGTAAAAGATAACATTAAAGAGTTGACTAGGCTTGAGTGCGTTGACCGATCGCTTCATTTCCTCGCGCAAACTTGAGAACACATCCTGCATGGATCCAGACGCATCGCACATATAAACAATCTTGCGAGGTTCCGCCGGTGCTGGTGCAGGATCGGGAACTTGCACTGCTTTCGGCTCAGCTTGGGCCAGTGCACAGAAAAACAAGACTGCCGCCACTAAGATTGCCTTGCTCATCAGCAGTCCCCTCTTGCTTGCGAGTCGAATTCATAAAGGAAAAAGCCGCCTATCAGACTTGAACTGATGACCTGCGCATTACGAATGCGCCGCTCTACCAACTGAGCTAAGGCGGCAGACACCGGCTACTACGCCGGATCGAAAAGAATAGCCGCAAACCGGGCGGTCTGGCAAGGGGTACGCGGGTCGATCGCGGGGCCGTGGAATCTTCCGCGTTTTGCCGCTCCGTTCCTCTCCCGGTATTCCGGGAGAGGGTAAGGTGAGGGTTCTGCTGCGAACTTGAAACACATTTTCCAATCGAAGCAGAACCCTCATCCCCCCTTCTCCCGGAATACCGGGAGAAGGAGTAAGAACTTCAAACTGATCCGCCGCCCTCTATTGCCACCGTTTTACCGGCCGGAACGTCCTGAAGCTTGCCGTCGACTGAAAGCGTGACCGTCAGCGCTGAGGGGTTGTACGCCGTGCGTTTGTTGGCGGCGATTACCATGCGCTGCCTCGCGGCCTCGTAGTCGAACAGCTCGATGTTCGTGCAGTACCACACCTCGGCATGGCCGGCGCAGGGTGCGAAGAGCTTTTCGATGTCGTCCCACCGCACGCGCGGCTTGCCGAATTCGTAGCTGTGGCCCCAGACGAAGAACGCGTCGTTCCGCCGCTTGTTGTCGAGCCATAGCTTGAACCGCTCGGGCAGCGGCGGATTTTCATGGAAGATGTGCATCGTCGATTGCCACAGCAACGGCTCGGCAGGCGGGAAGCAGACTTCCAGGTTCCCCACCGCCCGGCAGTACACGATCCCCAGCCCGCGCAATATCTCGATCACCTTCGGCGAAACCGTGCCGAACGGGTACGCCATCCCGCGCACCGGGTAGCCGACCAAATCTTCCAGCGCCCGCCGATCGTCCAGCACTTCCAGCGCAATCTGCGACGGATCGAGCATCGGCAAATGCGGATGGCTGACGGTGTGAATCGCCACCTCGTGTCCGCGGTACAGCTCGGCCACTTCCGAAGCGTCCAGCCAGCCGGTTTCTTCTAGTGCGCGAATTCTCCCCGTTCGGCCGAGCTTGCCGGAGTTGAGGTTGAACGTGCCCTTGATGCCGAGTTGGTTCAGCACCTTCACCACCGGTCGATCGTCGACGACGCCGTCGTCCCAGCTCGTGGTGAACGCCAGCCGCTTGTTGCCGGGAAATTTGCAGATTTCAATTCGCTTGGGGGCATCGGCCATGTTCATTTCCTTTTCTGAAGGCTGATGGATGAACACAGAGACACAGAGGCACAGAGAAAACAATCAAAATTTTTCTTCTCTGTGCCTCTGTGTCTCTGTGTTCATTCATCTTTTTGCGACGCGCTCACATCAACGATCGCAGCGTCTCAAGATTGATCAGATCCCACTCCCGCCCGTTGTCATCCGGCCCCTTGGGCGTCTCCAGAATCTTCGGCAGCTTGGCGAACGCCTTGTCCTGCACGAACGGGCGAAAGCCTTCAATGCCGATCAACCCGCGGCCGATATGATCGTGCCGATCGACCCGGCTGCCAAGCTCCTTTTTCGAATCGTTCAAATGCAGCACCTTTACCCGCTTGATGCCGACAGTCTTTTCCAACTGCGTGCGAAAGGCCGTGTATTTACGACCGCGAAAGTCGTAACCCGCCGCGAAGAGGTGAGCGGTATCCAGGCAAACACCGAGCTTCGTCGCGGTTTTGGATTGCTCGATGATCTCCGCCAGATGTTCCAGCTTGTACCCTAGCGACGTGCCCTGCCCCGCCGTGATCTCCAGACAAGTGACAACTTCACAGCCGGGCAGCGCCGCGTAAGCCGCATCGAGCGACGCCGCGACGAGCGACAATCCAACGTCTTCACCCTGCCCCATGTGCGCGCCCGGGTGCGTGACGAGATAAGGAATGCCCAGGGCCGCACAGCGCCGGAGCTCTTCGACGAACAAATCCGTACTCTTCTTCCGCAACGCTGGATCCGGCGAGGAAAGGTTGATGAGATAACTGTCGTGACTGACGGTCTGCTTGAATTTTAACCGCTCTAAGTGACTCGCCCATTCGTCGATGGTCGCTTGCTCCAGCGGCTTGGCGACCCATTGTTGCTGATTTTTGGTGAAGACCTGCACGGTGGTCATGCCGAGCTTTTCAGCTTCGAGTAGAGCATTGTGCATGCCGCCAGAAATCGAAAGGTGCGATCCAAACATCTGATTGATCCTAGGTTCTCACGCCAGAAAGTAACCAACGCAACCCACACCTATGGCATCAAATTTACTACCTCTGACATCATTCGGTTCTTGATCTGAATCCGGCGCAATCGATCTCCAAAGTAACAATTGCAATGTCGGAACAACAAAACTGTGCTTTTTCTCTTCCCAACGACCTAACGCTACCCGAGAAAGGACTTGAGTTGCATCTTCTACGAAGAGATCGAGCAGAATCGCACCCTCAAAGCCAACGGGAAATGGCGTATGGCTCGACGCCTCAATAAATTCGACCGCCTCGTTTACATCATAATTAACTTGAAATGAACTACTAAAAAATGTGTCGCATTTGGGTGTCCGGGGAATTGGTTTATGACCATCAACTTGCGACATGATGGTTCGAACCTCGTCACGTGATATTCCAAATAAAATTGGCCCAACACCGACGAGCGGACGAATATCAAAAACGTATTTTTGCAGCATTTGATTCATCCGTCCAGATCGCCTAGCTCGGTCCCGATGAGGCGGAATTGCTATCCAGCCCTACAACATTAGCGACAAGAGAACGAATTACTCCGACTCCCCAATCCAAACCTGCTCAATCCAAGTCGCCAAATCCGGCCAAGTCTCGTCGCTCGCTCCGTCCATCGAAAAGAAAAAGATTTTCCCCTTCGGATCCATGCAGAAATAATCACCGTTGTCTTCGCAGATCGGCACGGCATCGTCCGGCACGCCGAGTTCCCAGGCTTCTTCGCACATCGTCGGCAGGTGCGTGTGGGATTTGGGGAGCGTGATCGTCGCCGGCTCAGTTGTGCCGTAGACGACGTCGCTGGCTTCTAGCAGGAACTTGCGATAGTCAGGATGGAATTTCAGGCCGATCGTTGATTCCGCCTTAGCCACCTCGGCCTCGGTCGGCAGGCGCATGGGCTTGGGGACTTCCTCGTTCAGTTCGCGCAGTTCTGCGATCGCTTCGTCCAACGTCACGGCGAGCTCCTTCCTTCTCGAAAACTGCAAACCACGTCGTACAAATTCCCGCCGATGCGGCTGGCGACCATGGTATCTTTGATCATCGCCAGATTCAGCGCGTCGCACTTGAACGCGGCGTTCAGATTGCTCTCCACGCCGCGGCCCATGCCTTCTAGGATGACCAGATCCGCATCGGCCGACGCGGCGTTCAGCTCGTCGCTCACTTCGAGCAGGTCGATCAAAGGCTCGCCGGTGCCGGTGCTGATCCGCTCGATCGGCAACCCGGCGAAGCTCGGCTCAATCGCGAGAATCCTTGGCCACCAGACGTTCACGTCGTGGATCGTCATGTCGTTGAGCGTCGGCCGCTCGTTGGCGGCGAGAATGATCTTCGTGCCGCGCTTGGCCAGCCAGCGCATCAGCGGCAACGCACCGAGCAGAAAATCGCTGCCGGCGTTGTCGATGAAGAAGACCGCCTTCTTGTGCGTGTGACTGAAGACGCGGCTCGCGAGTGCATCAAAGTCGTCGATCAACCACGGCCGAGGGGGCAGGCGGTCGATCGTGGCAAAGAAATCCGGGCTGCCAGCTGCGAATTTTTTCGCGGTGGCCTCGGCACCCATGTCGAAGATATTGCCGGCGAAAATGCCTTCGATCAGCGCCCGCAGTTGGCTCGTGCCGCTGAGCAAATCCAGCCGCCGGCAGACTTCCGGCAGCAGCGAGAGCATCTTTTCGTTCTCGCGATCCTTGAGCTGATCGAACGCGTCGACAAATCCGTGCCGGCGGATGATCTGGTCGCGCCACACGTCCATCGTGAGAATCGTGATCCGCCCGTACTTCTGCGGATGAACGAGCAGGTCGTCGAAAAACGCGTTGAACTCGCCGCGGCAGGCTTCAGCGCGGCGTGCGATCGAGGCACTCGCCTCCCCGCGAGACATCGCAACGGCGTGGCCGAGCGAGAGGATCGTTTCAAGGTGGCGTTTGAAAAAGGCCACCCAATATTCACCGGCCTCGCGGTCGGTGGATAAATCCCACGCGCAGGCAACGTACGTTTTCGGTTTGTCCAGCAAAATGAATGGGCCCACGCTACCACCCCCCGGCCACGCTGATCGTATCGCCGGAGATGTACGAACCGGCGTCGCTGCAGAGCATGAGGACAACGCCCGCGCAATCCTGCGGCTGCCCGAGCCGACCGACGGGAACACGCTTGCCGCTCTCAACTTTTTTTTCCGGCGTCGCAAGGTTCTCGGCGTTTCGATACGTATCGAACCAACCGGGGGCAATGCCGTTCACCGTGATGCCGCTGCGCGCCAGCTCGTGATCGCCGCCAAGGCCGCTGGTGAGGTTGTTCAGGGCGGCTTTACTCATCGAGTACGCGAGCATGTGCGGATTGCCCTTGCGGGCCTGAAGTGAGGAGACGTTGATGATCCGTCCGAACTTCTGCTGGAAGAAATGGTCGTAACACAACTGGCTGAGCCGCAGCGGCGCGAGGATGTTGGCGGTCCACTGGCGGAGTACGGAGTCGGCGGCGATGGTCGTCCATCGCTCCTCAATCTGAATGCCGGCGTTGTTGACGAGGATTTGAATGCCTCCGTAGGCGGCGATCGTCTGCTCGACGAGACCCGGCAGGATGGAGAGATCGGACATATCGCCGCCGAGCGCGGTGGCTTTCCCGCCGGCGGCGTTGATCGCGGCGGCTTCGGATTCGGCGACGGCGAGGTCAATGTCCTGGATCGCCACGGCGGCGCCGTTGGCGGCGAGGATTTGGGCGATCGCCAGGCCGATGCCGCGGGCGGCGCCCGTGATGAGAGCGGACTTTCCGGTGAGGTCAAACGTCGTGGGTTTCATGGTGATTACATCTTTTTCGTCGGCGTGTCCCGCTTCAGCGGGACGTGACCGTCTTCACTTGAGCGTCTCGCTGAAGCGGAACACGCCGATGAAGATATTCAACCAACGGGCAGCGTTTTCGCGGGCTTACTTTTACTGGAGGACTTGAGCTGTGTCATCAACATAAGAATCTGCTCGTTGGTCGCGGGGAGTTTCAGATCAGGAATCGTGCCCGGCGAAAGCTGCGACAGCGCATTCTTCACCGCCGCCCACACACTCAGGCCCAGCAGCAGCGGCGGCTCGCCGACGGCTTTGCTGCGCTTGAGGCTCATCGTGCTGTTCGGGTTATCGAGCATCCGCACATTGAAAACGGCCGGCACGTCGCTGATGTTGGGGATCTTGTACGTCGTCGGGCTGTGGCTGAGCAACTCACCGCCGGGGCCGTACTTGAGTTCTTCGGTGGTGCACCAGCCCATGCCCTGGATGAATCCGCCGACGACCTGACCGCGATCAATGCCGGGGTTGATCGCCTGGCCGATGTCCATGAGCAGATCGACGCGCGTCACGCGCATCTCGCCGGTGTAGCGGTCGATCTCGACCTCGCTGACGGCCGCGCCGTTCGTGTAGTAGAGGAACGGCGTGCCGGTGCCGGTCTCGCGATCGTAATTCACACCCGGCGTGGCGTAGAAGCCGCGCTCGCCGAGGTTGATGCGAGCGAGATACGCCGCCGCGACGTATTCCTTGAACGAAATCTTCTTCGACGAAGCGGTGTCGAACACGTGCCCGTCATTAAACACAATATTCGTCGCGACCGATCCCGCCCAATATTGAGCGGCGAACGCAGTGAGCCTTCCGCGAATCGCCTCGCACGCCACCACCGCCGCCGCGCCGTTCAGATCAGTCCCTGTGCTCGCGGCCGTGGGCGAGGTGTTGTGATTCTTATCCGTGCTCGTCGTGGTGACGTGCACCTTCTGCCAGTCGATGCCGAACTCGTCGGCCACCAGTTGCCGCACGCGTGTGTTCACGCCTTGGCCCATCTCCGTGCCGCCGTGGCTGACCATGACGCTGCCGTCGGTATAAACGCTTACCAGCGCGTTGCCCTGGTTGAGGTGTTCCTTCGTGAAGCTGATGCCGAACTTCACTGGCGTGCAGGCCATGCCGCGCAGTTGCGATCGGCTGGCGCGGTTGAACGCGTCGATGTCACGCCGGCGCTTCGCGTAATCGCTCTCGGCCGACAGCTCGCTGAAAATCTGCTCGAGCACGTTGTTCTTGAACACCTGCCCGTACGGCGTGATGTTGCGCTGCTCGATCTGGTAAAGATTCCGCCGCCGGATTTCCATCGAATCGATGCCGAGCGAAATCGCGATCGACTCCATGATGTTCTCGATCGCCGCCACGCCCTGCGGCCCGCCGAAACCGCGGAAAGCCGTATTGCTCGGCAGATTCGTTTTGCAGACCTGGCCGGTGATGTGCGCGTCAGAGATGAAGTACGCGTTGTCGGTGTGGAGCATCGCCCGCTCCATCACCGCGAGTGAAAGGTCGGCCGTGCAACCGCCGTTGGAGTAGTGATCGACCTTGAGCGCGGTGATCACGCCCTCGCGCGTGAAGCCGACTGAATAGCGGTTGAGGAATGGGTGGCGCTTGCCGGTGAAGCACATGTCGTCGTCTTTGTTGTAGACAACGCGAACGGGCCGCCTGGTTTTGCTGGCGACGAGCGCCGCCATCATCGCCGGCTGGGCCGCCTGCGTTTCTTTTCCGCCAAATCCGCCGCCCATGCGCTTGCAGTGAACGATCACGTGGTTGAACGGAATGCCGAGGATCTCAGCCGTCATCGCCTGCACTTCGCTCGGGTGCTGTGTGGAGGAATGGATCGTGATGTGCCCGTGCTCGCCGGGCACGGCAATGGCGGCCTGGCTCTCGAGGTAAAAATGCTCCTGCCCGCCGATCTGAAATTCGCCGGCGAGGGTGCATTCGGATTGGGCGAGTGCCGCATCCGGATCGCCGCGGTGGATCGTGCGCAGCGGGCCGATGAAACTCTTGGCGGCGATGGCGTCTTCGATGCTGAAGATCGGCTTGGCCGCCTCGATCTGCAGCTTGATCATTTTCTTCGCCGCCGTGATGGCCGCGCGGGTTTCAGCGGCGATCAGCACGCACGGGTCGCCGAGGTAGACTATTGCGTCTTCAACCAGCAGGTGCTCGTCCTGAAACACCGGCCCGAAATGCTTGTGGCCGGGGATGTCATTGCTCGTGAGCAGCAACGCCACGCCGGGGATCTTGGCGGCCTCGCCGAGATCGATTCCGATCAACTTCCCCGCCGCGATGGGCGCGGGGAGGAAATCGACGAGCAGCTCGTTCTTCATCGGCGGCATGTCGTCGATGAAGACCGATTCGCCAGCCACATGGCCGCGGGCGGAATCGTGCGGGATGTTTTGGCCGACTGCGTTCATTTAATGATCGCTCCCGTTGCCGCTCGGATTTGTCCCTCGCCCGGTATTCCGGGAGAGGGTAGGGTGAGGGTTCTGTCTAGTTGCAGATTTGCTGGTGATTTCAGCAGAACCCTCACCCCAACCCTCTCCCGGCGTACCGGGCGAGGGAGCAAGAGCGTACTCGCCCGCGATTTCCGCGAAGAATTTTCGCAGGACATATTCGCCGAGGAGCAGGCGGTAGTCTTTGCCGCCGCGAACGTCGCCGATGGGTGCTGTTTCGCTCGCCGCCAGTTCGGCGGCTTCGTCGATCAAATCGGCCGTGATCGGCTTGCCGGTCAGCAGCGCCTCGGTCTTTCGCAGTCGCAGAATGTTCGGGCCCACACCGCCGTAGGCGATGCGGATGGACTCGATTACTTCGCCGCTCATCTTCATCCAGAACGCGGCCGAGAAGGTGGAGATATCGAGGTCGTACCGCTTTGAAATCTTGATCAGACGGTAATGATCGTCCGCCGCCGGCAGCGGGATGTGTACGGCGGTGATCAGCTCGTCGGGCTTCATCACGGTTTTGCGATAGCCGGTATAAAACTCGTTGATGTTCACGCGGCGGGCGCCGGTTTTTCCGGTCAATTCTATCTCGGCATTCAGCACGTACAGGCCGGGCATGGTGTCGCCAATGGGCGAGCCGTTGGCGATGTTGCCGGCCAGCGTGCCGGCGTTGCGGATCGGTGGGCTGCCGTGGCGATTCAGCAGCCGGCTCATTTCCGGCAGGAATCGGCTGCAAAAGCTTTCCATCTCAGCGAGCGTCACCAAAGCACCGAAGCTGATGGACTGGCTGTCAACGCGAGAGGAGTGCAAACCCTTCGAGTGGGTGAGGCTCATGACGACCGTCGGCGAAAGCTTGCCCTTGTTCATCACCACGCCGAGATCCGTCCCGCCGGCGATGACGAGGCAACCGGCGTGATCAGCCTTGAACGCGACTGCTTCGGCCACAGTGACCGGCTTGAAAAACAGCTTGCCGGCGTGCTCGATTCGGACCGACTGCCCCGCCGCTGCTTCCAAATCCGCCGCCATCGGCGCGGGCGGGAAGAGTTGGTTCGCACGTTCGAGCTGCGCAACGTCCGACTCCATGCCCGCCTTGATGATCGATTCATATCCGGTGCAGCGGCAGAGATTTCCCGACAGGCCGAGCCGTATTTCCGCCTCGGTCAGCGCGGGCCGCGTCTCGAGCATCGCGTGCAGCGAGACGACAAACCCCGGAGTGCAGTAGCCGCACTGGCTGCCTTGGCAGGTGACCATCGCCTCCTGCACACAGCTCAGCCGGCCATCTTTTTTCAGGCCTTCGACGGTGATCACGTGCACGCCGTCGAGCTGGTACATGTACTGGATGCAGGACGTGACATTGCGGTACACGATCTGCCCTGCCGCGGCTTGGCCGATCAGCACGCAGCAGGAGCCGCAATCGCCCTCGGCGCAAACCACCTTCGTGCCGACGAGTTGCCGGTCGTAGCGGAGAAAATCGGAAAGGGATTGAAAGAGACGATCGCCGCGGACTTCTTCACGCCGGCCGTTGATGTAGAGGAGGACGAAGTCACGCATATTGGATCTGGCGAATGCGGGTTGCGAACCGCTGGAGTATATCGATTACTCGCTTATACGTCTAAAGGATTTGTAGCTTTTTTCGGGAATGACCAATGACCAACGCAACAGGGATGGCCCGTAAGGACCATCCCTGTGCTGAAATCAAAAAGAGCGAAAAAGGCTTACATCCCGCCGCCCTGGGCGCCGCCTTCCATTTGAATCTTGAACTGGATCACGGCCGCCGTGATGCTTTTGACGAGCTGCGTGGGGATGAACGTATCCACGCGGACGGCCGTGCCTTCGGTGCCGATGCTCATGCCGACCGGGGGCTGGTTCGGCGCGATATTGATCGGCAGGTTCATGCCCATCGTGCTGGCGTACTTCAGGCCAGTCGTGAGCACATTATCCACGGCCAGGTACATCACCATCTGCTTGTTCTTGGGCAGTTCGTCGGAGACAAGCTTGACGCCTTCGGTTTTGGCCAGGGCATCGTCCTTCGTCTTGGCCGACGTGATCAGCGTTTGAATGGTCTCGTCGGTTACGCCCATGGAGATGATGCGAGTGTTTGCATCTACCGCGCCGGTGAAGACCTTCACGCCGTCCGGGCCGTACATCATCTTCATCATCTGCTGCATTTGGGCGGCGTCGGGGTTGGCCGGGTCGCCGGTGAACTCGGTCTGCATCTGGTCGAGGGTGACGCCGTCGATGGTCTTGGCGCCGACGGTGAAGGTGGTCTTCTGCCCGGCCTCGGCTTCGGGGGCGAGCAGGTTCATCATTTCCTGCTGATTGGCGGCGATGGATTTGTAGGCCTGGCCGATGGCCTTGGAATCGCCGTTGATGGTTTCGACGACCTGGAAGATCGAATCCTGCCCGAGCATGCCCGACGGAATGAGCATGCCGAAGGTGGCGCCTTTCATGGCCTTGGTGACGTCCGTTGCGGAGTTGATGTAATCGATGATCGGCTTGCCGTCAGCGCCCAGGGCGGTGAGTTCCTTCATCACCGGAGCGGAGAAATCATTGACGATCTTCGTGGTGACTTCAGGCGACACGTTCAAACCGCCGAAGGCGAGGTACTTGGTGTTCGGCAGGCCGGCGAGCATGGAGCCGTCGGTGTTTTTCGTCATCTTGACGAGATCGCCGGAGTAGGTGCCCGGCTCAAACTCTGTCATCAACGTGCCGGCAATGCCGTTCTTGGTAAATGAGACGCCGTACGTGGCGGAGTTGGCATCGTTCAAATACCCCTCAGCAACGTTCAGGATCTGATTGTAAAACGCCTTGGCAGCCGGGGCGTATTTTGCCTTGTCGGCCGGGAGATTCGCGACCACCTTGTTGACCAGCTCATCGCGCTGCGCCTTGAGCGCCGGGAGCGCCATTTTCTTCACCGCGGCCATGTTGGCGTAGATGATGGCGTCTTTGTCGTTCAGTTCCTTGGCGGTCAGCCCGGTAAGCTTTATGCCCGCCGTCGGCTTCTTGCCGAGCAGTTCCTTGCTCGGGCTGATGGCGGCGAACTTGCCCCACGAGGTGATGTACGACGGATCAGGATCGCTCGCGAACGTGACTTCCGTAAAATCGCCTTCAGTCTTGGCGTCGGCGAAGTTGCCGGTGAAGGTCTTGTAATCGGTGACCGGAACGAGAATCAGCATCGAATGATCTTCATCCGCGCCACTGATCTGCGGATCAACGAAGACAAACGCAAGCTCGCCCTTTTCATCCAGGCCGGCCGAAATTTTGAGATGCTTCTTCAGCGCCGCGAGCGGATCGCCCAGATCGGGATTGACCTGATCGACGCCGAGCTCTTTGAAGAAGGCGATCAACTTGGTGTTGGTGTCGGCCAGGTTCTTCACTTTAACGACGACGAGCGCGCCTTCAGGCACTTGCTCCAGTACCTGTGCACTGGCCCGCTGCGCCAGCGCGAAAACGAGAGTGAGCGCCAACGCAATTCTGCCAAGATAACGCATGAAATCTCCTTCAGGCATAAAGACGGGATGTATCGCCAAGCCGACCCCAAGTCGCGCATCAGCGGACGGACATGGTAACTGGGATATCGCAGGAATAAAGGGGTTGGGGAAATTTTGAAAACTTATAAGGGAAGACGACGGAAATACAGAATTCGGAGTGCAGAGTGCAGAATGAAGAGTACGATCGATCCAAATCTTTAATTCTGCATTCTACATTCCACGTTTCCTCCTCAGCCACCGACCGCCCGGTCGACTTCGGTAAATGACGTGATCCCCTCGGCCACCAGGGTGTAGCCGCTTTGCTGCAGGCTGGTGAAATTGTTGTCCATCAGAGCCCGCTGGATCTCCGGCAGTTGCGGGGTACGCATGGTGATGTCGCGTAATGAGTCGTTCATGTTCAGCAATTCAAACACACACCGCCGGCCGGCGAAACCGGTGCCGAGGCAGCGCGGGCAGCCGACGGGTTCGAAGATCTTCTTGATGTCGCCGATGGCGGCCATCTTGTTCGCCTGAATGCTTGTCGGTCGCACGGCCTTCTTGCAACTGGGGCAGAGCTTGCGAACCAGCCGTTGCGCGAGAATTACCTGCAGGCCCGACGCGACGAGGTACGGCTCGACGCCGAGATCAAGCAGGCGGAACAGCGCGCCGACCGTATCGCGCGAGTGGAGCGTCGAAAAAACCAGATGGCCGGTCATCGCGGCCTGCATGGCGGTGCGGGCGGTCTCGGCGTCGCGGATTTCGCCGACGAGGATCGCGTCGGGGTCCTGCCGCAGCACCGACTTGAGTAGTGCCGCGAACGTGTTTTCTTCCGTCACAGGAATCTGGGTCACGCCGTCGATCTGGATTTCCACGGGGTCTTCGATCGTCACGATATTCCGCTCGCCGGAGTCCATCGAGCGAACCACCGCGTAAAGCGTGGTAGTTTTGCCCGACCCCGTCGGCCCGCAGACCAAAATGCTGCCGGCCTCTTTCTGGATCGCGTCCTGCACCGTCTTGAACAGCGGCTGCGGCATTTCCAGGTCCCACAGATACTGCGGCGCGCCGGCCGTATCGAGCACGCGAATCACCAGCTTCTGCCCGTGCATGGCCGGCGCGAAACTCACGCGGTAATCCACCCGGCGATCGGGCAGCTTCACGGTGAAGTGCCCCTCCTGCACGATGTTGCGCTGGGCGATGTCGATGTCGCACAAAATCTTCACGACAGCCGTCAGCTTAATGCCGAATTCCTTCGGCAGGCGCAGCACCTCGACCATATTGCCATCAACGCGCGTGCGGATCTGGTAGTCATCGTTCTTCGGCTCGACGTGAATGTCAGAAGCATGGCTGCGGAAGCAGACGAGCAACAGGTTGCGGAGAATATCGACAATATCCGGCGCGGCCCCCGGCTTGCGCGGCGCGGCGATGCGCCCGGGATGCACGACCTGGTTACGCGCGTTCATCAGGCTGATGTCCGACTCGGTCATCCCCGCGTCGGCCAAACTCGCGGCGGTGGCCTGCAGCTTGGTGACCGGATCGGCATTAGCGGCGACCGCCGCAGCCGGCTCGTCGTCGAGGATTTCTTCCAACTCGGCCTCTTCGACTTCGACCTCGGGCAGCACGACGCGGATGGTCGTCGACCCGATCACGATCACGTCGGCCGAGTGAAGCAGCGACCGCTTGACCGGCTTGTTGTTGAGCAGCGTGCCGTTGCGCGAATCGAGATCGCGCAACACCAATCCTTCCGGCGACAGCTCGATCACCGCGTGAAAGCGACTGGCCTTGGCATCGGACAGAATCAGCCGATTATCGCCGTGCCGGCCCATCGTGATCGGCTGACTGCCGATCGGCATGTTGCGGCGAGAGACGCCCTCGGAGATTTCCAGTTGCGGGGTTTCCATTTTCTTTTCGGTGGCACAGACATTCCTGTCTGTGGCGGGCGGATGTACCCATCCGTCCGAGTATTTCTGACCGTCCCTCTCGAATCCGCGTACGAATCGAGGAGTACCTCGCTTCGTCACAGACAGGAATGTCTGTGCCACGAATGCTTTGTCATTCGGGCTTATCCGGAACTTCCACCTTCGGAAACAGCACCACGCCTGTCCCAAGTTTATGCCCGGCCGGCAGCGGTTTCCCGAGCAGGTCGGCAAGGGTTTTGCCCTCGATCTCCACGCCGAGCTGGGCCAAGCCCGCTTTGGCCTTCTCCGGCAGGATCGGCAGGAGGCCGACGAGGGATTGATAGACGGCTTGCGTGCACAAGTTCAAGATCGTATCGAGCCGCGACGCCCGGTTCGGGTCTTTCGCGAGTTTGAACGGCGCTGTGACGTCGATGTACCCGTTGGCGGATCGCGCCAGTTCAATGGGCAACAAGGCACACTGCTGAAGTTCCAGCGACTCATACGCCGCCGCGAGTTTGGCGGCGAATAACGCGGCGGTTTCTTTCACGTTGTCGTCGGTTGAATCGCCGGTGCCGATGGCCGGCACTTCGCCGTTGCGATACCGCGTCGTCATATTGATCACGCGATTGAGCAGATTGCCGACGACATTGCCGAGTTCCGTGTACGTTCGCGCAAACTCCGCGTCCGACCAATCCAGATCCGTCCCGAACGGCGCCGCGCGGATCACGTAGTAGCGCAACGCATCCTGCCCGTACAGGCCGATGAATTTCCGCAGCTTGGCGATGTCGACGGTGTTCCCGAGCGACTTGCTCATCTTCCGTCCGTCGGCCGTCCAGTAGCCGTGGGCGTAGACGCACTTGGGTAACGGCAGATCGAGCGCGAACAACATCGCTGGCCAGTAAACCGTGTGGAACCACAAAATGTCCTTGGCGATCAGATGCAAATCCGCCGGCCAGAACTGTTTAAACTTGCTCTCGTCGGCCGTGCCGTAGCCGAGGGCGCTGATGTAGTTGGTGAGCGCATCGATCCACACGTACACCACGTGATCGGGATCGTTGGGCATTTGAATGCCCCACTTCAGCGTCGCACGGCTGATGGATAGATCATCCACGCCGGCTTCGAGCTTGCTGAGCACTTCATTGCGTTTGCTCTCCGGCCGGACGAAGTTGGGGTTGTCCTTGATGTACTGAATCACCCGCGGGACGTATTTCGTCAGCTTGAAGAAGTAAGTCGATTCCTTAAACCGCGCCAGTGGCCGGCCGCTGATGGCAGACTTAAAATCCTGCGCCTTGGCGGCCGTTTCAGTGACGAATTCTTCCTGTCCTTCGTCGTACCAGCTTTCGTAGCTGCCAAGATAGATGTCGCCACTGGCCACGAGCTTCTGCACGACCTTGCTGACGGCGGCCTTGTGGCGGGCGTCGGTCGTGCGGATGAAATCGTCATTGCTAATGCCGAGTTCTTTCCAGAAATCGCGGAAGGAGTTGCTGACGCGATCGACCAGTTCCTGCGGAGAAATCCCCTGCTCGACCGCCGTCTTGGCCATCTTCGTGCCGTGCTCATCAGTGCCGGTGAGGAAGTACGTCGCGTCCCCCTTCAGCCGGTGATACCGCGCCAGCGTGTCGGCGACGGCCGTGGTGTAATAACTCCCCAAATGCGGCTCGGCATTGGGGTAGTAGATCGGCGTGGTGATGTAAAAACGGTCGGCCATGTGTGGGGCGATGGTACTCGATCGGGGGGAATTGAACCACGGAGGCACGGAGACACCGAGGCGCGCTCGGAAGATTACATCGGCTGACATATCAAGCTTTAAAGTGAGAATGAATTTCCGGCAGTGGTGCAGGCTGATTTTTTCGTGGCACGGGCGGCTCGCCCGTGTCTTTCCTTCGACAGAAAACCATGGGTAGCTCACCCATACCACTCCAAACTGCACTTTTACTGAATTTCATGCGAACTGCATAAACCGGTGAGCGCGCCTCCGCCTCTTTGAGCCTCCGTGGTAAACTCCGCCGTATGCCGTTCGAGAAAATCCTCACAGCGATCCAAAACCACGCCACCGAGCGCGACGTCACCGGCGATTGGCCCGCGGCCGACCTGGAGATGCTCGCCGAATCCGGCGCGATGCGATGGGCGCTACCGCATCCGTTCGGCTCGAACCTGCCGCCGATGGAACTGCACGGCCGGTACGAAGCGATCGCCGCGGCGTCGCTGGCGGTGGCGCTGATCCTCACGCAGCGTGACTCGGCCGTTGCGCTGATCGAACAGTCCGAGGAATTTCCCCGTCGCCAGGAGCTATTGAAGAAACTGTCCGACAATCAGATCTGGGCGACGATCGGCATCGCGCAGCTCACCACCAGCCGGCAAGGCGGGCTCCCATCGCTCCGCGCCACGCCCGACGGCGACGGCTATTCCATCGACGGATTGATCCCGTGGTCAACGGGCGCGGGCAAGAGCGATTACATCGTCGCCGGCGCGACGCTGCCCGATCGAAAGCAGATCCTCTTCTGCCTGCCGACGAATCTCCCCGGCGTGCTGATCCACCCGCCGCTGGAGATGGTCGCGCTTCGAGCAACCTGGACGACGCAAGTGCACTGCCGCCACGTGAAGCTCGACCGATCGCACATCCTCCGCGGCCCCATTGATCGCGTGTTGTCCGGCCGGAAAAAGAACCTGCCGCTCGGCCAGGCGTTTCTCGCGCTGGGCCTCTGCGACGGCGCTCTTCGCCTGATCGGCGAGCACAAATCCGACGCCGCCGACCGAGCCCGTACCGCGTTTGTCGAGGAACTCGAGCGGCTTCGTAGCCGAGTCGCCTTCCTCTGCAGCCCCGCCGGCGCAAAAGAAGTAGACACCGCCGCCGCCGACACCCGGGCCGACGTGAACGACCTCGCCATCCGCTCCACGCACGCGGCGGTAGCGCTCTACAAAGGAACGGCGCTGTTGAACGACCACCCGGCCCAGCGATTGGCGCGGGAAGCGATGTTCCTGCTCGTGTGGAGCTGCCCGGGACCGGTGATTGATTGCACGCTGGATCGCTTGATGGAGTGCTGAGAGACGAATTCGAGAGCTACTGCTTCGGCACGGGTACTCGCGTCAGCACGATCCCCACCATCCGCCAACTGCCCTGGAATTCTTCAAACGATTCGTGCATTCGGCCGCTCAGTGGGTAGCCGATGATCAACTTGTTGCCATCGACGCCGAGCACCGTCACGTAGTGATCGACGAACATCTGGTAATTGATCAGCGCGATTGTCGGCCGATCGCGCGGCAGGTCGGCGGCGGCACGAAAGACGCGGTACTCCGCCTGCAGGCCGTCCTTGCCGTAACGTTCGTTCAGAACCGCCGCAAGAACGTCGGGCTCGGTGCCGGTGGATCGGCTGGTATGAGCGAGCACCGCAAGTTCCCCTTCTTCCGCAGGCAGGCCGAGTGAACGCAGTGCCGTCACCGCGGCGGCCGGGCCGCAGGTGGCGTCGGTCGATTGCCGGCAAAACCCGTCGCTCCCCATGCGCGTTTGCAGCGCCGCCATCGCAGACTTTTGCAGCCCCGGCATGAGAAACGGCAGGACCGCAGACTGCCCGATGAAAATCACCATGAACGCGCTGGTGAACCAGCGCATGCGGCGTTTTGGCAGGCGAGCAATCAGCGTTCCCATCATCATCGACGCGCATGCACCGATCAACGCAACCTCAATCCGCCCCGCCACCAGCCATTTAAACGGCGGCACGAAACTCAGCGAATAGTCTCGCCGGCACAGCCCGATCAGAATCACCACCGTGAATGGCACGAGGAATGCGAGCACCCAGATCGTCCGCCGTTTGTGAGAGAGCCAAACTCCCGTCGCCGCGCCCAGCACTGAGAGCGACGCGACGCCGCAGGATTGAAGGACTTCGACAAGCATCTATTTTGCTATGGGTGGAATATGTTCTCGACGACGCGACAAAATTCGCGGGCGGCATTCGCAATTGATGCAACCGGCACGCTCAGTCCTTCTGCTTAGCCCCCAGTTCCTTCGCGATTTCGCTTTCCAGTTGATCGAGCTTTCCGAGTTCTGCCTTCTCCGACGCCAGAACGTCGGCGTCGATCATGCGGTCGATTTCTTCATCGCTGACGGCCTCGCTGGCGGTGACCGGGTTGGTCAGCGCGTTGTCCTGCATCGCGTCGAGGAAAATATCCATGCGCTCTTCAAGCGTGCTGGCCTTGGTGACGGCTGACTCCCAGTCGGCCTGCGTTTTGGTCAGATCCATCTCCTCAAACGTCCGGCTGATCTCCTTGGCCATCAGCGACATGCTCTCGGCAAACTGCTGACTCGCGGCCGCCTGCTGCTGGATGAGCATTGCGTTCTTGATCGAGAGCAGCTGCCGCTCGAGCATCTTCTTCACCGTCGCGGTTTTCTTCAGCGCGTTGCGGATGAACTGGTACTGCCCCTCGTCGCCGATCCTTTTCGCCTGCTGGGCGTTCTTGATGAAGTCCTCGGCGAACTTCTGCTGCTGGCGGACGGATTTTTCGATCGCGCGCACGCCCTGGCGGATTTTCATCTCCCGCTCGACACGGCGTTCTTCTTTGCTTTTGAAAAGTCCCATGATTCCCACGTCGCATGGGCTACCAGCCCATGCTCTTGATTAAGAAGCCAGACATGGGCTGGTAGCCCATGCTACGAAAAGCAAATCACTTCCGTTCATTGAATTTGATCGGCAGCGTCAGTGCGATCAGCACCGCACCCCAGAACATCCACTGCGGCCCGCGCCACCAACCGACGAGCGACTTGCCCATCCCGCAAGCGAGCATTCCGCACCCGAGCGCGAAGATCAGCCGCCGGGCGCTCACACCGATGCCGATCAAAATGCCGACGAACTCCGCCAGTCCCGCCACGCGCTCGCCGAGCCAGCGGCTGAATTTCGCCCAGGCGCTTTCGTGGGCCACCGGCTGGCTGTAACTCGGTGTCGAGGTTTCGGACGGGGTCGGTTCACTCATCGGCTGAACTCCTCGAGGGTAAAAGCATCTTTACGAATCGACACAGCTGAATTACCGGCCACAAACACACCCACATCACCCACTCGGCGGCGTTGTTGCGGTGGAGATTTTTCGGTTCCGGCGACATTTGTGTTCGGCGATTCTTTGGTAGCACAGACATTCCTGTCTGTGACGAAACGCGGTACGCCGCGGCTCGTACTCTTCGGCGGGAAACAGAATTCACGGGTGGATGTTTACATCCGCCCGTCACAGACGGGAATGTCTGTGCCACCGAAATCGCAGACGACAGGCAGGAATGCCTGTCCTACCGAAGACCAAGACAAAGGCGGCCTCGGCCTAAATCTCTTTCACCGACTGCCGCTTCTTCACCGCGGCGTCAGCCTGTTCAAACGCCTGCTCCTGCTTCACCTTGCCGCGATCGACTTGGTCCCAGAGCTGCATCAACTCCTGGCCGGCGCTGCTCAGGCCTGCCGACTCGAGCGAATCCACATCCGACTGTTGGCCGGCATCTAAAATCTGGTTGAGGCGCTCGGTGTACATGTCCTGGCTGACGGAGTCGTCCTCGATCCAGTTGGTGATTTTGGCGACGTCTTTATCCGTGATTTTCAGCCGGCCGAGGGCTTTGCCGCGCTCGGTGCGCTCGCGGACCATCCGCAGGCGGCTGACGGTGAGCAATTCCTTGCTCCGTAGATTCAGCTCGCGGGAAACCATCAGCTGCTCCTGCGTTTTGAGCTCAAAATCCATCGCCAGGGCTTTACGCAGCTCCGGGGATTTTTCCTTCGCGCCGCGGAGAAAGATTTTCTGCTTCTCCGTGCCGGCCGACTCGATGCGGAGGAAGAGCTTGTCGCGCTGCTTAGTGAGCAGGATTTCTTCCTTGCGAAGCTCCTGCTTCGATAAATCGCTGAGCGATTTGTTTCGGCCGAGGATTTTATCGAGTAAAGCCATGGAGCTGGTGATTGATGATTGGTGCGTGACTAGGTCGCTTCCCGCTGCCGCTCGCGGCTCGGGGGCTCGGGAGATTTATTCGGTTGCGACGGCTCGCCGGCCGCTGGCGGTTTCGCAGGTTCGGATTCGGCAGGTGGCGTAGTGATCTCCGCCTGCAGCTCGTCGTACAGCGCCTGCTCTTCGTCCGTCAGCGACGTCGCGCCCGCCGGTGTGAGCGAGCCGGCGAGCTCGCGATCGGCCTGGAGCTTGGCCAGCACTTCCTCGGCCTTTTCGGCGTCTTTCGTGAGATCTTCGCCGCTGGGCAGCTTGGTGCTCTTGCCCTGCTGCACCAGCTCGAGCGTGTGCAGGTGCGTGCTCACCACGTCAATCTGCTGATTCAGCACGCTCATCAGCTGCTGCTTGCGCGACAAATCCTTGCGCGCCTGCAGCAGTTGCGAAGTCAGCCGGCGCTTCGTGCTTTCGCTGGTCGTTGATTTGAAATCGTCCTTAAGATCGGATTCGCTCTTTTCCAGCGCGGCCAAGTCATCGTACGACGAATCACGTTGCTGCGAGAGCGATGCGCGACGCTCGGCCAGCAGCGCGATCTTCTTTGCGGTTTCGCCCTTCATGGAGAAGAGCGACTTGAGCGAATCGATGAAAGGCATATCCAAACCTCCGGCTTTTTTCGCTCCGGCGTTGGCGGAGCTTTCGCGGAAGAGCACCATGTGGCCGTCGAGCCGCTTGGCGGTCAGGCCGGCGTTCGCGCGGGCGTAGTTTTTCAGCTCGGCCTCCACCCATTGTAACGGAAGCTGCGTGCGGCTGGCGATTTTCTCCGCCGTGATGCCGCCCGAAAGTAAATCCAAGTGAAACGCCTTGATCTGCTCGGCCAGGCGCGTTTTCTTCGCTTCATCGGCTTCGGGATTGAGCGCGTCAACCGTCGCCTTCAGCGAGGCCGGCCCGTACGCGGTCCACCCGCCGGAATCGTTCGGCTGCGCGAGCAGCAGCGTGCGATCGCTCCGCCGATCGACCAGTTCACGCGCGTCGATCGAAAACCCGCTGGTGGAAACGAGGATGACCGTCGTCGGCACGTTGCCGACCGCCGGCGGGATTTTCGAAAGTTCCTTCTTCACCCGCTCCGCCGACGCCGGCTCGATGCTCCCGCCGGTGAGCAGATCGCGCGTCGGCGAAAGGCAAACCACCTGCACCCGCCCGACGACTGATTTGAACACCCACCACCGCTTGGCGAACACCGTCGCCGCCAGCGATCGGCCGGCCGGCATGCGGCTTTCCAACTCGCGATCGGTCTTGCCGAGTTCCGCCATCAGGCGCTTGAGATCAACGCCGGCGTCGTCCTTGCGCACTTCGCGCGTGAACGACGTGACAGACTTCAGCCCCATCGTCGTATCGAGCTTGAACGTATCGGTGGCGAGCAGTTTCTCGACATGGTCGACAAACGCCCGCTCGGCGGCCTGGTGATCGGATGGATTCGGGCTGCTACTCATGGGGAATTACGCCAAATCCTTTCCGAGAATCCTCTGCCTTGCGGCGACGCGCCTTGAACCACCACGTCGCGAAAAAAACGAACGTCCAGATCCAGCCAAGGACCGAGAGGATGATGTACAGGCTCTTCATGTTTCCTCATCTTAGCACGACAACGGGTCCGGGGTCAGTGCTGAGTGCTGAGTTCTGACTGCTGAGTTTTTTCTTTACTCAGCACTCAGTACTCAGGACTCAGCACTTCCTCTCCTCACGCCAGTTCATCGATCTCAGGCCCCACGTGTACGCCGCATCTTGGGCAGAAATTCGCAATTCGGCTCATCGGCGATCGGCAGATTTCGTTCGGGCAGCGGCGCGGGAGCGCGATCATCGTCGGCATGCGCATCACGGGCCGGCGGATCAGCAGCAGGTCGCGCAGGCGGTCGGCGACGGTCGCCCGCAGCGCCGGGCCGGTGACGACGGCGTAGCGACGCTGCATGCCGCCGGCCAGCATCATCGGGATCGCCCAGAGCGCCGATGCCGTCATCATGATCAGCGCCGCCGTCAGCCAGATCGGGCGAAGCCCCACGCCGCCGGGCTCGCGTACAGGCGGCAGGCCCTCCGTGATCGCCAAGTCGTTGAACACCCGAACCGCCCGGCGGACGTTGCTCACATGCGCCAACAGCTGCAGCCAGTGGAGCACGTACGCCGCAGTAAGACCGGCCGTCCATAGCAGGAAAAGCTGGTTCGACTGGATCGGGTGTTCGTACAATCGCCCGAAATTGAACGTCGATGCCATGATCAGCGAGAAAACCTCGTGCAAAGGCGCGTCGGCGCTGCTGAAAATATGCAGTCGACCGATCGTGACGGCGAAAATCACGACGACGAAAACCGCGACCAGTTGCGGCCCGAGCGAGAGCAGCTCACTCGCCCTGATCCGCCCCGCCGCCTCCACCAGTTCGAATGCTTTCGGGTTGCCGCTGCGAAGGCGCATCCATTCCGCGAGGTGAAGGAACTGCGAGCGCTCGTCACTGATCAACCGCCGCAGCGCCGCTGGCCAGACCAGCAGCGGGCCGATGCCGAACGTGACCGTCGACCAGAGCAGCGTCTTGATGAAACTCCACGAAGCCCGCGTCCCCAGCCGCCCGCCGAGGCTGCGCAGCACCGAGCCGGCCAGGTGATCCGGGCCGTCGGGTTCGAAGAAATCAGCGGAGATGGCGGACATCATCTTACTCTGCGAGAAATTCCAAACGCCCAGATCAGAAAAAGATCCGTATAGCCGGCGAGCTTGCTCGCCGTTGTTTGCTTCACACCCCTTGCGAACCTCACGGCGAGCAAGCTCGCTGGTTACACGGAATTTGTTTCTAACCGTGACCGATCAAACTACATCACGCCGTCATGCGGCGCTGGACCGGTTCATTGCCGGATTGCGTCGCCGTCGCTGCAAGCAGGTTGACACCACAGCAGCGGCAGAAGCGGGCCGTCGGCGGATTGAAGTTGCGGCAATTCGCGCGGCTGCACTGCACCCGTTCGGGGACGGGATTGAACCTCGCCCGCACCGCCTCCGCAATCCGCCGCGGACGGTCGGGGAATAGCACGCGCGCCGTGCCGCGCACCAGCGACACTACCACCCACCCGACGAACAGAAAGACCGTCACGCCGATGACGGCTATCGAAAGGAGGATGATCGCGATCAAGTGCATACCGGCGAAACTTCTAACGCACGCGTTACGGCAAACTTTTCTGGATCGGTCCGCATCGCGCGATCTTGAACAACAAACTCACAACTACACCCGCCCGCTCACCGGCGGCGAGGTTTCACTATCGATAATCGTTCCGCCGCAGAAGATGCAGAAGCGGTCGTTCGGGTCTGGGTATCCGCCGCACTGTTTGCAGCGACGGACTGACGACACCAACTGCAACCCGCAGTGCATGCAGAACTGGTCTGTAGGATCCACGTGCTGCCGGCAGTTCGGACACGCAGTCCGAGTCGCGCCCGCAGCCCCCGGCAACCGAGGCGGCAAACCCCCGAACGCTTTCGTAGCCATGGCCGCAAGGCCGTGGAAATTCCCCGGCAACGGTGGCGGCACGCCGATCGACAGCGCCTCAGAAAACTCCGCCGCCGTCAGAAACCGCTTCTCCAGCCGCGCGTACGATCGCCGGAACGCCTCGTCCAGCCTTTTAGGAAGCACCGGCACGAGATCGCTGGGCACTTCCGTCCCCGCCGGCTTTTCGCCGGTGAGCATTTCGTAAAGGATCACGCCGCACGCGTACAAATCCGCACGCGAGTTCGGCTCGGCCCCGCTCCGCTGCTCGGGTGGCATGTAATCGAGCGTGCCGGCGATCGATCTGCCGGCCGCATCGCTGATGGACTGCGAATACGCGATCGACCCGACCAGCGTGCTGTTAGCCGCCCGACCGAGGCCGAAGTCCGTCACCTTCACCACGCCCTCGGCGGTGAATCCGTCTCTCGTGGCGCTATCGTGTACGAGAATATTTTCCGGCTTCACGTCGCGGTGCACGACGCCGCGCTCATGCGCATACGCTAGGCCCGCCAGCACCTGCTTCATAATCGCCACCGCGTCGGCGGGCGAGAGCGGCCCCAACTCGATCAATTGCCGCAGGCTCCGGCCGGGCACATACTCCATTGCCAGATACGGCGTAGCGGCGTACGGATCGAACCCGATCGCGCGAACGATGTTCGGATGCGCCAGCCCATGAACGGCTACGCCTTCGCGCTGCAGGTTCCGCACGTACTGCGGATCGGTCGGCACTTTGATGGCGACGAGCTGATCGTTCCACACGTGGTGGTGCGCCCGCCACACCTCGCCAAAGCTGCCGCGGCCGATGGCTTCGTCGAGCACGTACTCGCCGACTCTCTGGTTGGGTTGGGCCATAACGCACACCTTCATTCGCAGGACTTAGGACTAAGGACTTAGGACTTAACCCCTGAATTCTTCACTAAGTCCTAAGTCCTAAGCACTAAGTCCTATTCAAATCTCTCCGCGATCCAATCGCAGGTCAGCAAATTATAGACACCCGCGAGCACGATCCCGGCGGCAAAAAAAGTCCACGCGGCCGGGCCGGTGATCGTAAAGTGGAACATCCACGCCAGCCCCGCCGCTTCGGCCAACGTCAGCAGCAGGATGAACACGCCGCTCGCGGCGTTGCTGTCCATCTTCGCCACGCGCGAGACGATGAAAAACAGCGCCCACGGCAACGCGGCCACCAGTGCGATCCACCCCACCACCCGCCCCGCCCCGCCGGCCAAGGTCGATCGCTCGGCCGCGCTCATCTGGTACCACGCGAAGCCCGCGGCAAACACCGCCAGCACGACCGCGCCTGTCACGAGTTTGCCGACGACCGATTTCAGAAAATCCACAAGTGTAAGTGTACGAGCGAGCGGCGGCGGGTCTAGCGCGATGTGGCGGGCGCGAAAAATTGCTTCGATTTATAACGCCGATTTTCCCCACTCGAGAGCGTTGTTCAATCGCAGAGAATTTACCACAGAGAAGGAAGAGGGCGCAGAGAAAGAGCGGATTCTCTCTCTGCGCCCTCTTCCTTCTCTGTGGTAAATTCTTCCTCCTTTTGCCATTCCAAGTTGTGCAAAATCTGTCAGTCGCCTATTTTCGAACTCCCCGCCCCACCAGCCTGCTCCAAACCCCCAAATTCCCGACGAAAACCACAAAATCTCTATCCGGACCGTCGCGAAATCCCGGCCCGCTTGCTCGCTGGCGGCCGATCCAGCATGATGCCGCTCCCGTGTACCGCCCCAGCAAAAAAGTCGTGCCGTTCAACTTCCCGCCCGGGCGTACGGTGGCGGGCAAATATCGCATCGAAAGCCTGCTCGGTTCTGGCTGGGAAGGCGAGGTTTACGTCATCGTCGAGCGACTGACCGGCATCCGCCGGGCTGCAAAATTCTACTACCCCCACCGCGACCCCACCGGCAAGGCCGCCATCACCTACGCCCGCAAGCTCGACGCCCTCCGCCACTGCCCAATCCTCATGCAATACCACCACCAGGAGACGGCCGTCGTCAAAAAGAAAAAGGTGATCGTGGTGATCAGCGAGTTGGTGGAAGGCGTGAAGCTCAGCCAGTTCCTGCTCCGCCAGCCGAGGCATCGGCTGATCACGTTCGAGGCGCTGCACGTGCTCTACACGCTGGCCAGAGGAATCGCCCCCATCCACGCCCGCGGCGAATACCACGGCGACATCCACGACGAAAACATCATGATCCGAAGGCAGGGAATCGGCTTTGATGTGAAGCTGCTCGACTTTTTCGACCTGGGCAAACCCACCCGCGCGAAAATCCGCAAAGACGTGCTGAACCTGATCGAAGTCTTCCACACCATCGTCGGCGGCCGCGAGAGCTACGCGAAACAGCCGAAGGTGGTGAAGGACATCATCCGCGGGTTGAAGGATTCGCTGATCCTGGAGCGATTCGAGTCGGCTGGGGATATCCAGCGGCATTTGGAAAATCTGGCGTGGGAGTAAGCGTTAGGTTTTCACCAATTTCAACCCTGGTGAAGCTTGCTCGCGAGACGGATCATTCTGATATCGTTCGAGGCATGAACGACCACACCCTCCATCGCATCAATCTCGCAAGCTTCATCGTTGGACCGGCCGCGATCATGCTCGGCGTGCTGATAGGCACGCTCGGCATATGGGGCGCCATCCCCCACGACGACAGCCTGCTCTGGAAACTCCTCGCCACCGATGCCATCGTCTTCGCCGGCGCGGTGCTGACGAATCTCGCGATCGCCTGCTACCGAAAACCCGGTGGAAATTTAGCCTGAACGTTGTCGATCCTTTCGAAATTGCGAACGACCGCAAACCTGATCACATCCACCGCGCCAAGCCGAAAGTAATTGCGAAATACGCAGCCAGGCGGACGAGAAAGATCACCCAAACGCAGTACCACGTGTCGCTTTCGTCCAGTTCAAAGAGCGCGCCGATCAGCGCGAAGTAGAGCACGAACGAAATCCCCCAGCCGATCAAACCGCCGAGGGGAATGTACATCAGCATCGGCCGGAGCAGATCGACGGCGGCGGCGGGCGCGATGGAGATCGCGGCGAGCTTGAGCGCGGCGGTCGGCAATGAGCCGAGATCGATCTGCCGCCACTTCGCCGCCAGCAGCACGCCGGCGAGCATGACGCCCGTGCCGAGTATCAGTTCGATTCCGACCACGAGCAACGCGACGAGAAGCCGCTCGTTCCGAAACATCGCCGCGATGACTTTGATCACGATCCCGCCGACGAGCAGCCAGATCGGCATTTGAAAATCGCGAATAGCGACGGTGGAATCCCTGGCGGCCCGCTCCTCGCGAGGGGCGCGATAATTCAGCGGAGCGAACGGCACGGCTTTGACCGCGACCGGTTTAGGCGCTGGCTCAGGGGCAAGGTCGTAATCGCCGCGGTCTTCCGATCCGTCGTTCATCGACCGCAAATGTAGCAGACACATGGGCTCAAGCGACATTATGACGGGAGATGAAGTTTCTAAGCGGAGTAACGCTTTTCGCGTGGAGTTGCGTAAATTGCTCGTCGAAATCACATGGTGCAAAACCGCAAGCGGTTGTGCGAATTGGTCGCCGGTCGCTTGCGGTTTCGCACGATCGTGCCCGCGTCACGGTGCGTCGCCGTTACTTCGGGTGTGGAATCCGTTGCGGCCCGGAGTCGTCGAGCGGGCCGCGCGGGTCTTCGGGCCAGGCGGATTGCGTCGTCGGCTTTTCGTGAACGACCGGCGCCAGCGGCAGGTATTCGCGCAGGCGGATCAGGATGAGCCGTGCCGTCGGTTCCGAGCCGAACAGGCCGACGTTGATCCGGCAGCGGCACATCGTTTCGGTTCGCCTTTCTAGGGTGATATCGATCGTGGAACCTTGCTCATCCGTCAGCCGCATCGACCACTCGCTCTTGTCGTGCTCTTCGCGGTCAATGGCCAGGTGCAAGTCCTTGGCGGTGGAGTGCATGCTGCTGATCAAGTCGGGCATGCGGGCCATTTCGACGGAATCGAGCTTGCCGAGATGATAGACGTCCGCCCCCGTGGAAAGCGCAGTGGCCGCCAACCCGGCGACGGTGCCGGCCGTCGTCACCGCGGCCGCGGCGCATCCGCCAAGGCCGGCGAGCAGCGTGCACAGAATCATGGATCGACAGACTTTCGCGAGCATAAAAGGAATTGATACGATGATCCGCGTCCGTTGGGAAGTCCGGCCGCCCTGAAGCCGGCGTGGGGAGATGCCTGAGCCTGTCCGGCGTGTGTGAACGAAGTGGCATGGGCGGCTCGCCCAAGGTTTTTGGTTCGAGCTAAGACACGAGCGGGCCGCCTGTTCCAGGAAAGAACAACACGCCTCGCACGGCTGATCAATTTTGCGAATGGAAATCATGAATGAATCGACCGAATATCGCGTAGCTGAGGTGACTGCGAAGGATTTGCCGTGGCCGGCGGATCGCCAGCCGCACGCGGGGTGGGCCGTCGCGCCGATCACGACTCCGGACGCGAGCGGATCGGCCGTGTTGAAGTGGAAGTCGCCGGCGATCGTCGGCGCGTCGGCGCGGCTGCGGATCACCGTGGGAATCGGCATACGCGAGGTCAAAAAAGTCAAAGTGATCAGCCATCGCACTCGCCGATCGCTCGGCACGTTCGATATCCGCTTCGCCCCGTCGCCGCAGACGCAGGAACTCCAGCTCTCACCCGACGCCACCGCCGCCACGATCGAGGAAGGCGTGGAGCTCGTGCTGACTGAAAGCACCGACCCGTTGTGGATCCTCACCGGCCAATCAACCGCGTCGGCCTTGCCGAAAATTCTTTCGCCGCACCTGTACTTCGCGCCGGCGAAGCCCGATCCGCTCGCGGCGTTTCTCGCGAACATGAAATCGCTCGCCTGCCTGCAGCTCTTCGGCTGGATGGAAGGCTGCGTGATCGACGGCCAACTCGCGCTGCACCGCAAGTATCCGACCGCCGGTTACGAAGCCGCGGCGCGTGCGCATCTCGCCGAGTATTGCCGAGCTGACGGCCGGCTGATTTACTGCGGGCCTAAGAGCGAGCCGACCGCCGATCAAATTCACTCGATTGAAGAAACGCTGATGTTCGCGCCGATCGCCAAGCTTCTGCCGGCGCATCCGTCGCTCGGTATTGCAAAAGCATTCTGGCAGGAACGCTTTGACCGCTTCGGCTACATCACCGATCCAGGCATGCCGTCGGCCGAGGGGTGCTACACCGTCGGCTATCCGCTGTCGGTCGTCGCACGCGTGTTGAACGAGCCGAAATACGCCGACTGGGCGATCAGCGCGCTGCGCATCCGCCGCGACCGCCTGCGCGTCGGCGATGACATCTACCTCCGCTCCTACGACGACGGCCGGCGGACTTTCATGAACTGGTCGCGCGGCGTGGCTTGGTATTTCGTCGGCCTGGTGAAGACGATCCACGAGCTCGGCGATCGCGCGGATATATCCGATCTGAAAGACGAGGCCCGCCGCCTGGCGAGCTGGCTGCTGACTAAGCGCACAAGCACGAACATCTGGAACTGCTTCGTCGGCGAATCAGCCACCCCGCCGGACACCGCCGGCTCCTCCGGCATCGCCGCCGGCCTGGCGATCGGAGCCGCCACGGGCCTTCTCGACGCATCCGCCCTCCCCGCCGCCCGCCTCGCCGTCGAAACCCTGAAAACCTACCTCACCCCCGACGGCCTCCTCACAGGCGTCTCCCAAAGCAACTGCGGCGGCGAACCCATGCAACGCGGCGAGTACAGGGTGATTTTCCCGATGGGAATGGGACTGCTGGCGCAGGCGATTGCATGGAGTGCATAAAGCGTTTTTTAAACGCGGTTCAGCTCACAGCGTCGGCGACTTCGTAGGGTGGGTTTCAACCCGCCGTCTTCGGAAATGGTGGGTTAAAACCCACCCTACAAGAAGCAATATCTGCCGTAGCGGACGGCATCATCAGACGATCAAAAGCCCTAAAGCTGATCCAGCGAATACCGACCGCAGTTCCTTGATGTCCGCTGCGGTGAGATCGCGCATGGCCGGTGGGACTTTCCTACTGGGCTTCTTGAAGAATTTGAAGGCAGACAAAATCTGGCTGGAATGAGAATCGCTTTCGACGTCATCCGTTCTGGGAAACAAAGCATCGAGGATCGCCACGCCTTCATCCGACACTTCCATCAGCTCTTCCACCCACCGCAAAACAGCGGCGGCAGGAGCTTCTTTCGGAAACCGCTGCTTCACCAGCTTGAGCAGGACGGGCCGCGTCGGCGCGTTCATCAGCAGCGCAAGGAAGAAGCGATGTTCCGGATCGGTGACGGTGCTGCGCAGGCTTCTGATGTCGTTCCGTCGGACTTCTTCGTTCAAAGTTGCTGCGACGCCGGCGGCGAGGGCGCCGTGTTTCTTTTCAAATGCCCGTAGCACCGGGCTCCATTGGTCGAGTTGCTGCAGATAGCCCATGCAGTGATACAGGACGGAAAACCCGCGCTCGAAATCCAAGTCCGCGATCATCTCCAATGCAATTTCCGCATAGCCGGCGTCTTCGGTCTGCTCCAGAACGTCGAGCAGTTGCTTGCGGCGCATCGTCAGCTTGTCGCTGAAGTGCGGATCGATCGCGACGTGCGGCGGCAGGTAATTGAACTGCGGCCCGGTGCCCGGATCGTGCTGCGTACGCACCACCACCGTCACCGACGGCGAATCCAGATGAAACAGCGAATGAATCGACTGCCGCCCGGAGCCGATCGGCACCGTCCGCCCCGCTTCCAGCAACTCAATATCCTTCAGCCGCACGTTGCCGACGCGAAGGTACGGCGTGACTGACCTGGCGTTGTCGAATTCATAATGGGCATGAATGCTCGACCCGGTCATCACGTGGAATGCCCCGGAGAATTCGTGCTGATGGATGTCGGTCGTTCCGTCCAGCCAGAACAGCAGTTGGATATAGAATCGCGGATGGCTGTAGACGACGATCTCCGGCTCGCCGAAGTCTGAATCAGTCTGAGCCGGCTGGTCTTCATCGAACAGGAAATCGCGCATGACGGCCGCGAGATCCACCTTCTTCGCCGGCGGCCGCTCGTCGAGCGCGGCGCGGGCAATCTCCGGGAACTTCTCGAGAGAAAAATTCTCCTTCTTCCAACGCTTAAGAACGGTGCGGCCGAGGTCATCAAAGAACGTGTGCATCGGCACACTCTACCATGCCGCGGGACAAGTTTGCCGTGGCAGGAAGGTGCCGCGGGAACAATTCGCGAGCGCAACAAAAAACCCCCGATTGCTCGGGGGTTTTTCTCACCGGAATGAATGGAGGCGGAGGGATTCGAACCCTCGTCCCGAGAAACCCATGATGGAGGCCTCTACATGCTTAGGCGGTTTTTTGATCTCGACGCCGATGACGAAAACCGTCATCCTTCACCGGCGTCCAGTCGTCTTTATCTCGCGATCACGCCAACGGCCGAACGTGAAAGCCAGCCCGCATTTTTAAGCTACTCCGACGCAGACAATTCGGAATATGCCGAGCAACCTAAATTAGGCTGCGAGAACGAGGGACGCGTTGAAACCAACGCGGCCCGCAACATCACTGTTATTAGCAGTTATGTTTTGCACAGATTTTTTACCAGGCCAACTGTGCGTCCTGGGCATGCCACCGCCACCGTAGCTATCCGGTCGATACCGTTCGCCCCCGGTGGTTCAACTTGTCAATGAACGCTTCCATTCTATGTCGGCTGATGAGTGGGGGCAAATCAAGGCTTTGCGCCAAATGACTTGATGTGGCACCGGCGGCTCGCCCGTGCTTCCCGTGCTTTCTAAAGACCATGGGCGAGACGCCCATACCACGTTTCAGTTGAAAAATTTCTGAAATTATGTGGAACTTTTACGACAACCGTTCGTATAATGTTAAGTCCATGCCTCGGCATGGATGCTGGTCAGATAATTGTTGTGCCGGCAAGCGTTCTTTGACAACCTGAGTCGAAAAAGCGGGCGGGAATAACCGGTACCTTTCCGTCCCTTGCCGTCCCTTTTTGTACCTTTCCTTACTTTTTCGAACCTCTTTGCACCTGCCTGTTTATTCGTAAGTATTGGCCGTGCAACGAGGTGTGAAAAAACGGATCGGAATTAAGTGAAAAATTGAGAAACGGCAGGCAAATTCGATCGGAAAGTTCAGTTGCGGGGATGCACGTCGGCTTCGTTCTTTTTGACCATCTTCACCCGGCGGCCGCCTCGGCTCCAGCTGACGCTGTTCATGTAGGCTTCCATCAGCAGGATGCCCCGGCCGGAGCACTTTTCTAAATTCTCGTCTTCCGTCGGATCGGGCACTGACTTGCGATCAAACCCCGGCCCCTGGTCTTCGATGACGATCTCGGCGACGGTCGGCGAGATCTTCGCTTCCACCTTCACGGTCTTCTTCGGGTTCAGCTTGTTGCCGTGCTTGACGGCGTTGATCATCGCTTCTTCCAACGCGAGCTTGATCGCAAATTTGCTCTGGGTGTTAAAGCCGCGGCGGGCCACCTCGTCGAGGATGGCGTTCTGAACCTCGAGCTGGTGGCGATAATCGGAGGGGATTTCGAATTTCAACGGCGCGCCTTTGGCTGCAGTACCGGCGTTCTCGCGCTTGCCCTTCTTGTCTTCCGAAGAACCGCCACCGCGAAATTTCGATCCTGCAATGGCCATTACGCGAGCCTGTGAATCCTAGGTGTCGATCGATGAAAAACCACGAAATCCGTTACTACTGAAAGCTCGCCAGCGCCTCGGCACGGTTGGGGAGGATGTGGAACAGCTTGTTTAGCTTCGTGATGACGAACACTTCAAAAATCTGCGGCTTGATGTTCGCCAGACGCAACTGCCCGTTCTTCTGCTTGATGCGGTTGTTGACGTTGATCAGCATGCCCAGGGCGGCCGAGCTGAGGTGTTCGACGGTGGAAAAATCCAACAGGAGCTTGGGCATGGTCTTCTCATCGATGAGCGAACCCAGCGTCGTGCCGATCTCGGCGATGTTGGCTTCGTCCAGAATTTTGCTGTTGGTGAACTCGACGATGCGGACATCTTTTTCCGTCGTCAAGGCCACCGTTGGAATGGTATCGGACATGGCCGCCTATCCTTGGTGAATCGAATCAAACTGGGTGAATTACACAACACGGCCAAACGGGCAATCCGCGTGCATGCCGCGCCACCGGCATTTTATCGGTTGAAAGTACGAGTTGCTGAAAGCGCTGTCAAGCAATCCGGCGTGGAGCGACCGCCAGGGCCAGTACCGATAACCCCGCCGCCACGCACGCCAGCCAGGGGGCCAGATCGAACGCAGGTTCGGGCGGTTTCGGCGTGGCGGGCGAAGCTCGCGTGGCAAACGTTGTCCCGGGCACGGGTTGGAAGGCCTCGCCGCCTTGGCCGGCCCAGTCGAGCAGGTTGGTCCAGAAAATCACGATGTCCGGCGAGCGGGCGAATGACTTGGAATCAAAGCCGACCCATACCTGCCGGGCCGGCGTTTCGCGAACGCCGACTGCCATCTTCCCGGCGACGGAAACGACGGCGGTGAACCCTTCGGGCGGGCTGGCGGCGAGGGTGGCGTCCGCCAACGCGGCGGGCCAGTTGACGGCGGCGGTGACGGGATGGGCCGAGACTTCCGGCAAGCCGATCGCGGGACGGCCGGCGAGGTCGGGTGGGTCGGTCGCTGGGCGGCCATCAAAAGACGGCGAGACTGTGACGGCGGTCGAGGCATCGGCGAGCGCGACGCCGGGCTGGCCGGCGAGGCGCGACACATCGCCGGTGAGGATCCCGAGCCTTGCCGACGAATCCGACGCCGGCCGATGCGAAGCGTAGACGGCGAGCATCCGCTTCACCTCGGCAGGCAGCGGCGACATCGATTGAAGCCGCGGCCAATCGCGGCGCCGCTCGATCTCAACGGCGGCGCCGTGGCTGCGCGAATCAGCTGCGACCAGCGCGGCGCGAATGTGCCCAGCGTCAGCCGGCACATCGAAAAAATAGTTCCGGCTCTCGCCCGTCGGCGGGAGATCGATCGGGTAACGCTTCGACGAGCCGTCGGATTGGATTTCGATGTCGGTATGCGTGAGCAGCGAAACGTTCAGCACGCGGACCATGACTTGATCGCCGCGGGAGGTGAGCGACTCGATGCCGACGTCGGCGGATTGCGAAACCGCGACTCGACTGAGCTCGTCGAAGTCATTCGGCGCGGCCGCGTGTGTGTTCAGTTGCGGGTTTGATGCGGCGACGATCGCCGCCGCGATCGCCGCGAGCAGCAGCACGATCCACATCGGCGCGCGGTGCATCGATCGTTGCACGCGCGGCGCGACGATCGGGCTTCGCCATAATTCAAGAAAGGGAACGTTCGCACGCGAACGCTGGCCGAGCAGGAGATAAATCGTCACGCCCGCCCACGGCAAGAGCGCCGCCAGCCAGATTGGTGCCGCGAAGTTCATCCGGCCCCATCAAAACTGCTGAACCGCATCGGGCACGACGACGACCTTTTCCAGCAGCACGTAATTGCGGCCGTTGTATTCCGTCACCATGCCGGTGACGCGGAATTTCAGATCGCGCGTGCTGCCTTTGACGGCGTTTTCCATCGCGGAAAGTTTCAGGTTCGGCAGGATGATCAGCGGCGGATCCTTCATGGCTTTGCCGTCGGAGTCGAAGCTGAATTCCTGCTGCTGGCCGTCGGAAGATCGCGTGAGCCGGCCGGTGCGATCGACGATGTACGAGCCTTCGCGCATAACCGTGGTGGTCGGCGCGCCCGGCGCGACAGCGCCCGGCCCGGAGGTGCGATCGATCGCCGGCGGTTGATCGGGAGTCGGCAGCGGCTTGCCCGGTTCGACCGGCGGGCGCAGCATGCGCGACAACATCTGATCCGCCGGAATCGGCTTGCTCGGCTGCGTCGCCGGCGCATCGGCCAGTGAAAAACCTGCGACCGCGAGCATTCCGACACAACCCATCAACATGAACTTCATAGCAGCCTCCATGACACAGCCATGATATCGACCTTTGCGTGCGGCTCAATCCACAATCGCCCGGGGATTCAGAACGGAGTGATGCGATGCAGCGAATAATCGCGGAAATCAAGCAGTTTCGACGCGTTCAGGCCGCCGGAGATCTTATACGAGCCGGCGACGGAGGAATCAATCCGTGCACGATTTGCATCTTATCGGACGAACGGATTTTGAATTCCCCCACCGTGGCATGGGCGGCTCGCCCATGTTTTTCTGTGATAAACCAGAACACGGGCGAGCCGCCCGTGCCACGGAAAGCAGACTTACTCACCACCGAATCGCTCTACTTCTGCTCGGCTGTTGGCATAGGCAGAATCAACACTCGGCGTGGCGACGCGTCGGCGGCCGGGCGGACGTACGGCTTGATCTCGATCGTGCCGGATCCGCGCGTTGGTGCAGGCTTCGGTTCGGCAGCCGATTTGCTTTCCGGAACCATCGGCCGCAGGTCGACCTTCCGGAAATATCGCGGCACGGATCGATACGCTTCATTCCGCGCATCGTTCGCCGTGAAGGCGAACACCGCGGCGTTCGAATGGTACGGCAACAGATCGGTGTAGACGCGGATCGGCTGCGTCGATTGATCGCCTGTGCGCGTGACGGCATGAAGTTGCGAGGCGCGTTCCACCCGCGCGAAGACGGCCGGGTCATTCCCGCCGTAATAATACTTCTCCGCCCCGCCGTATTCGTACTGCACGGGAAGGTAGATGACTCCGGCTCCGGCGGTGGAAAGCGTGAGCAGCGTGATTGCCATCGCGACAAATTTTCGCATCGAATGACTCCTGAAATGATGCGAGAAGTGTACCAGATTCGGTACCGTTCAGTTCAGACAAATGACGTTAGTTTGAAAGCCCACAGTTCAGCCTTGGGCTTTGGTGGATGGATTCACTCGGAAAACTCAGATCAGATTCGCCAGCTTCTCATCCACCTGCGACGAGGTCATTCCAGAAACTTGAAGCGTTTTTCGCAAATCGTAATGCCCGCGCACGAGCTTGATGTGATATCCCGGCACGCCGAGCGCTGCCGAGAGCAGATCGTTCACGATCTTGTTCGCCTGGCCGCCTTCTGGAGCGCAAGTGACTTCAATCTGCACTCCTTCCGCGGTTCGGCCGACGATCCGGTCCGGGCCGGCGCCGGCGACTACTTTCACGCTGAGCGTCGCGGTCGCGCGGGCCGGATCGGCCGTGCCGCCCTTCCGTTTGCCGGACTTTTTATTGCTCGCCGGCGAGTCGGTCGACAGTTCGTCTGCCGCCGCCGCTTCACCCAGCAGGCCGGGCAGAACCTGCATCTGCGTCGGCCGGACGAATTCGCGCCAGAACGCGTTCATCACGCGGCGGAGTTCGTCCTTCGGATTGCCGCGTCCAAAAATTTCACCCGCGGCCCAGAACGCGCCGGCGCCGAGGAGGATCATCCCCTCAAGAATGAGCAGGTAGTCCAGCGGCGTCATGGTGATTTCAAGTGGCATCACCGCGGGGTTTCCTTCTGTTGCGATTCTTTAATCGCCACTGCAAACGCCCCGATAATCCGCCGGCCGATCGCGAACACCACGATGCCTGTCACCACGTACCGCACGAGGAAAAGCATGCACCAGACCACCAGCCAAGTGGTGGCGTACGAGCGGTCCTTGTCGGACAGCTTTTGCAGATGGTCTAGCGCTTGGCGGAAATCGTCGTACATGGTGTTGCCGTCAAACCGTGGAGTTGCTGTTTTCGGAATTGTATTTCGGCGTCGCGGCCCAGTGCAGCTTTTCCGCCAGGCTCCGCCACTCGCGCGCCTGCGGATTTTCGATCAGGATCGCGTCGTTCGGCGAACGCGTGATCACAACGCGATCGCCGGTCTGCAACTTGGTGCTGGCCTGGCCGTCGCAGAAGAGCGTGGTGCCTTCGTTCACCTTCGTGGCGACGATCAGCACTGTCGCGTTGCTGCTCACGACCACCGGTCGAAAGCTAAGGCTGTGCGGGCAGATCGGCGTGATGCAGAGTGCCTCCACATCCGGATTGATGATCGGCCCGCCGGCGGAAACGTTGTACGCCGTGCTGCCGCTGGGCGTGGAGACGATCGCGCCGTCTCCAAAGTAGCGAATCGCGGTTTCGATATCGGCGCTGATCTGCAGTTCGATCATGTGGAACGGCGGCCCGGCGGTGATGACGGCATCGTTGAGCGCGGTGGCGACGAAATTCCGCTGCGCCTCGACGGCCGCGCGGTCGAGCGGGCTGCAATCCTTGCCGTACGGGACGACGGAAGTCTCCAGCACCAGCCGGCGAGTGGTTCGCAGCGAGCCGTGCAGGAACGCATCAAAATTCACGAGGAATTCGTCCGGCTGGAAGCTCGCGAGGAAACCGAGCCGGCCGAAGTTCACGCCCATCATCGGGATCGGCTTGCCGCCCATGCGCCGGGCGGCGGAGAGCAGCGTGCCGTCGCCGCCGAAAACGAGGACGACGTCGGCCTCGATTTTCGTCAGGTCGTACAGTCCGTCGGTCTCGACGCCAACGAGCGTGCACCGACTTTTGATCGCGGGGAGCCAGCGGTTGAGTGCCTCCTCGACGACCGGCTTGGAGATGTTCGCGATGATGAACGCCCGCATGGGTGGCAAGTGTACAGTCGAGAGGAATCGCTGTCAGCGCGCGGTGAAATCTGCATCGGCGTCGATTGGCGTCAGCGGTGAACGAAGTGAACTCCAAAAACGTTCACTTCGTTCACCGCTGATAATTGGGAGAATAAAAAACGCCGCGGTAAGCGGCCGGGGACACGACGGCACAGAACCGGTTCTGTTTAGGGCTGCTTCCTTTCGGACCTGACCCGGTTCACAGCCGACCCTTGCATCGGACCCGGCCGCTTACCACGGCGGCGTAGCAATCCAAGTGAGACGAACGATTGTAGTCGCACGGAGCGAATATGCCAGAACATTTCGAATTTTCGAGAGGGTTGCGGTTTGAAATGGCACAGGCGGCCCGCCCGTGTCATTGCTTTCATTCGCAGGACATGGGCGAGCCGCCCATGCCACTCCAAACGACCGGTCACGAAGTAATCGCCGAAACGGATCGCCACTTGTCGCTTCGCGAGCGCCAGCATCACTTCATTCGTGAAATCGCGAGCGGCTCATTTCGCCGGCGTCGCCGCTTTCGACCAGTAAGGATTGTCCTTGGCCGTCACCGGGATGACTTTCAGGGTATGCATCACGGCTGGCTTTGCAGGCCCGCCTGTTCCGCCGTTGGCGGCGGGTGCGGCGGCGATTTTTTTCACCGCGTCCATGCCGGCGAAGACTTTCCCGAACGCGGTGTACTTCTTGTCGAGGTGCTTGGTGTGCGAGTAGTCGAGGCAGATGAAGAACTGCGACCCCGCCGAGCCGGCCGCCTCGGGGCCGGGCATCGCGCCGCTGCGCTCGCCGGCGTCGCCCTGGCGGGCCATGGAGAGCACGCCCTCTTCGTGCGGGCGATCGTTGAACTCGGGGTTGATGGTGTATCCCGGCACGCCGCTGCCGTCGCCGATCGGGTCGCCGCCCTGGATCATGAACCCGGGGATCACGCGATGGAACGTGAGCCCGTCATAAAACCCACCGGCCGCCAGCGCGAGAAAATTATCCACGGTGTTCGGCGCGACGTCGTAATAAAACTTGATCGAGACATCGCCGGCATCGGTCGTCATCTTCACGTAGCTGAGCGGCTCGACCTTCGTCACCATCACGCCGGCCGGCGCGTTCATTCCCGCGCCGCCGCGAACGGTGATCGCCAGCGGCGTGCCGAGAAATTCAGCGGACCCGTCCTTCGGCACGGCACAGAGAATGTACCCGCCGATCTGGTTCACCTGCGGGTAGAGCGCTCGAATGTCCACTTCCTGCCCGGCGTTGATGGCGGTATCGCCGGACGCCTTGAGCACTTTCCCATCAAAATCCCGCAGTTCCAGCACGGCTTCGGTGGCGTCTTTGATGTGCACATTGATCGGCTGATTCGGCGTATAAAACACCTTGCTCGGCACGAGGACCGAGTACAACATCATGAGTGCGGCTACGAATTCCATAAAAGCTCCTCTGCAAAATTGCTGAGACGACTACCGATACTTCTCCGCCGTCGCCAGTTCGAACGCGCCGTGGGCCGGGTTGAGCGGCCGATCGCGGAACTCGGCCCGACATTTGTAGCAAACCGTCACCTTGCCGACCAACCCATAAATCGCCGCATCAATCACGGCGGCGGCGACGAGAATCCAAACGCCGATGTAAAACGTCGTAGGATTGGCGGCCAAAATCAAGAACGCGACGGCGGCGACGATGACGAGCGCAAGGCCGATTTTCTGCGGGAAATCCTTGCGAATGAACAGATCGCGACAGCCGCAGGCGGGACAGGTTGTGAGGGGTTGGCTGTCGTTCATGGTGCGGATCGAAGAAAGAATTTTACCACAGAGAACACAGACGGCACTGAGAGGAGAAAGAGAAGAAAAAAAAATTGAATTCCCTCTCCTCTTCCTCTCCGTGTCCTCTGTGACCTCTGTGGTAATTCCTCTTCCATTAAAACGGCAATCCCGTCTCCCGCACAAGGTAGAGCGCAACGATCTCGCCGATGAAAATCAGCACGCCCGCGACGTACAGAATGCCCGTCGCCGACTGCGTCGAGCGGCGATTGATGCAGTCGTGGGCCATGTAGATGAAGACCGCCGGCACGAGCAGGCCGACGAACCATCGTGTGCCGATCAACAGGCCCTGGATGCCCCAGAGCATTTCGATCGGGTGCACGTGCTGAATCCACATGGCGATCCCCACGGCGCTGATCGTTCGCACGATCAGCACGCCGGCCACGCTCAGGTTCAACCGGCGGAACGGCGCGATCGTCATTTTCGCGGCGGTGAGATAGGCGTGGCCGAGCAGCATGTCCATCAGCGTCAGGCCGGTCATCGCCGCGATGCCGGACAGCGCGAGGAGGTTGAGCGGCACGATCGCGCCGCCCAGTTCGAGCCGGTGGGTTGGCATGACCGCTTCAACTGGCGCGATCAGCCGTCTCGCCGCCTCGACGGCCAGCACGAACGCCAGCGCCGCGAAGAATCGCTGCGTGTTCCGCCAGGCAATCTGCACGAACGCGAGTTGGCCGAGGATGGCGACGATCGTGCCGCCGATCAGCAGGGCGCACTCGGCATGGCGCTCGAACGGCTCGCGCCGCAGATAGAAAAATCCGACCAGCCCGCAGGCCGACAGCGCGGTAATCCCGCCGAGGCGAAGCCACTGCAGCGTGACTTGTCGCGGGTTGGCAATTGCCCCGGCCAGCATGATTCCGCCGGCGAGCAGGATGAGGAAGGTGTCAGGCATATGATGAACGATGAACGGTGAACGATGAATTGAATACACTTCATCGTTCAACATTCATCGTTTCTCCCCACTCGCCCATTCGATCAGCGTCCGCACGCCCCAGCCGGTGGCGCCTTTGGTGTAGTACGGCAGCTCTTTTTCCGTGTCGGCCACGCCGGCGATGTCAAGGTGCACCCACGGCAGATCATCAGGCACGAAGTAGCTGAGGAACGCTCCGCCCTGCAGCGGATGGCCCTCGCGGCCGCCGGAGTTTACGAGGTCGGCATGATCCGACTTCATGTAGTCGCGCTGCTCATCGCCGAGCGGCAGTCGCCAGATTTTTTCGCCGGCGACGTCGGCGGCTTTCTGCAGGTCGGCTACCAGCGCGTCGCTGTTGCTCATCACGCCCGCCATCGTCTTGCCGAGCGCGACGATCACGCCGCCGGTCAGCGTCGCCAGATCGACGACGGCCGACGGCTTGTAGGTTTCGATGCCCCACGCGAGTGCGTCGCCGAGCACGAGCCGGCCCTCGGCGTCGGTGTTGGTCACCTCGACCGTCACGCCGTTGTACATGCGGAGAATATCGCCGGGCCGAAAGGCGGTGTCGCTGATGTGATTTTCGGCGGCGGCGAGAATGCCGACGATCCGCCGCGGCAGTTTGAGCTTGGCAGCGGCGAGGAGGAATCCGAGCACCGCCATGCCGCCGCACTTGTCGTAGATCATCTTGCCCATGTTGGCCGCGGGCTTGATGGAAACGCCGCCGGTATCGAAGGTGATGGCTTTGCCGACGGCGAGGAGCGGCTGAGCGGATTTCTTCGTGCCCTTCCACTCCAGCACGATCATCCGCGGCGGCGTGGTTCTGTTGGCGGCGCCGACGGCGAGAATCCCGCCCATGCCGAGCTTGGCCATCTGTTTTTCATCGAGCACGCGGCAGGTGAGACCGGCTTCTTTCGCCATCGCCTGAACGGCCGTCACGAGCGTGGGCGGGTTGATGTCATTGCCCGGCCGGCTGGCGATCGTGCGGGCGAAATTCTGGCCGGTGGCGATGGCGACGGCGCGATCGAAACTCAATTTTGCTTTCGCATCGGCGACAATGGTGAACGTCGCGTCCTTCGGCTTGGCGGCGGCTTCTTTTTTCTTGCCGACGGTTCCAACGTATTCGGTGTAGCGGAACGCGGCGAGCAGCAAGCCGGTGGTGATTGCCTCAACGCGGTCGGCCGGCGCGATCACGGCGACGGAGCCGAGGTTGTGCTTGCGGATCGCCTTGGCGAGCGCGCCGCCGGCCTGGCGAAACGATTCGTGCGAAACCGCAGGCGACTCGCCGGCCGGTTGCGGTTTCGCAGATTTTTTCGCTTCGCCCACGCCAACGACGAACACGCGACGGACATTTCCCTTGCCGGCATCGACGAGGTCGAACGTGACTTCGTTTGCCTTGCCCTTGGAAATGCCGGTGGCGAGCAACCGCTCCGCCGCCGCGCGGTCGGGCGCGGCGAGGCGCGCGGATTCGAGCACGTCCTTACCGCTGACGAACACCGCCACCGCATCCACGGCGGCCGGCGATTTACTGGCGAACACAATTTTGATCGGAGTGCTGGTCGGGATCATTCTCAAAGGCTCCAAAATATATGTGGCACGGGCGGCCCGCCCGTGGTTCGATCGCATCCGAAAACACGGGCGAGCCGCCCGTGCCACGAATCCCTTCTACACCTCGAACGTCGCCGCCTTCCGCACGGGCGGCAGGCAGGCGGAATCGGTGCAGGCCTGGTAGACGATCGACACCGTCATCCGGCCGGTCGGCTCGTCGGCGAAATGCACGCGAAGCACCACCTGCTTTTCATACACGGGAATCGGCTGGTCGGCGAACTCGAACGTTTTGTCTTTGCCCGGCGGGTAGTCGACGGATTTGACGACCGCGCCCTCGACGGCGACTTCCGTCGGCACGAGTCCCTCGCCGGCGGGGTGCGCGTTGAGGTGATAGCCGGCGGCGATGTCGAAGGTGAGGCGGAAGGTGGCCGGGCCGTCCCAACCGGCGCCCATGGTGACGACGCCCGCGGCGATTTCCTCCGGCGCTTGCGGCTGGGCCGGTTGCGCGGGGCCGGCGGCGATTTCGAGCGGGCCGGACTGCTGCACGTACGCGAGGGCGGCCTGCACCATCGCGCTCATTCCTTCGCCGTGCGAATCGAGCTGCTGCGCGAAAGCGGTGAGCGTACGGCGGGCGGCGGCGGTTTGGTCGAGCGCGATCAGCACGCGCGCGGCGACGGCGTTGCCGCTGGGGAGCGGGCTGTCACTGCCGATCTTCTGGCGGACGATGAGGTCCGACGCGGATGCTTCGGTGAAGAAAAACGCGCCGTCGCCGGAGTCGGCGAAACGGGCGGTCATCAGGCTGGTGATTTCAGCGGCTCGCGAGTCGCCCAGCGACTTCAGCGCATCGGCGAGGAACGAATAGTCGTCGAGCATTCCCGCGTACTTCTTCACCCCGTCGCGGCTGGAGCGAAAGAGGCCGCCGTCGGGCGTGAGGTGTTCGCTGAGAAGGAATTTCGCCGCCTTCTTCGCGGCCTGCGTGTATTTTTCTTCACCGAGCACGTTCCCGCCGTGGGCGAGGGCGCGGATCATCAGCGCGTTCCAGCTGGCGAGAATTTTCGTATCGAGCAGCGGCCGCTTGCGCTTGTGGCGCTCTTCGAGAAGCCAGCACCGCATGCGATCGAGCTCCGCGTCGTTCTCCTCGGCGGCGGTGGCGTCGGCGACGAAGAGGATGTTCTTATCCGGGCCGCCGTCGCTGTGGTGGGGGTCGACGAAGTTGGGGCCCTGGTCGAGGCCGTACACGCGTGCGAAGAGTTCGGCGTCGGCGTCGTTGAACGGCGAGCCCATGCCCTTGCCGGGTTCGTCGGTCAGCGTGCGGCGGACTTCTTCGAACGTCCAGAGATAATTCAGCCCTTCCTGCGAATCCACTTCCGCGTCGAACGCGGTGTAAAACGCACCGGCCGGCGAGGTCATTTCGCGGAGCACGAAATCGAAGATGCCGCGGGCGACGGTCGCGTAGCGTTTCTCGCCGAACTGCCGGAAGGCTTCGGCGTACACGTAGCCGAGCATCGCCTGGTCGTAGAGCATGATCTCGAAGTGCGGCACGAGCCACTTGGCGTCGGTGCTGTAGCGGTGGAAACCGCCGCCGAGTTGATCGCGAATGCCGCCGAGGGCCATCGCGTCGAGCGTGTGCGTGACCATCTGCTTGATGCGTGAGTGCTGCTTGAGATCAGTGGCCTGGTCGCTTAAGCGACCAGGCCGGTTTGGCGAATCAAGCCAGTTGAGCAGCAACTCGAGTTGAGTTTGTCGCGGGAATTTCGGAGCGCGACCGAAGCCGCCGTTGTGTTGGTCGTAATCGGAAACGCTCCGCACAATCAGCGCATCGATCCAGTCACCGTCGATCGTCAGCGGCTTCTTTGGCGCCACGAGTCTGGAGACTTGCCCGAGCGCGCGCAGAAGTTGATCTGCCGACTGCTGCACTTCGCCGCGGCGGTTGCGGTAGGCGTCGGACAGTCCTTTGAGAATTCGCACGAACCCAGGCCGGCCGTGCGCGTCTTCCGGCGGGAAGTACGTGCCGCCGTAGAACGGCTTGAGATCGGGCGTCAGCCAAACGCTCATCGGCCAGCCGCCCTGCTGGGTGAGGATCTGCACGGCCGTCATGTAAAGCTGGTCGACGTCGGGGCGTTCTTCGCGGTCTACTTTAATGTTGATGAAGTGCTCGTTCATCACCGCCGCTACTGCGGGGTTTTCGAACGATTGCCGCTCCATCACGTGGCACCAGTAGCAGGTGCTGTAGCCGACGGAGACGAAGATCGGCTTATCCTGGCTGCGGGCGGCCTCGAAGGCTTCGGGGCCCCAGGCGTACCAGTCGACCGGGTTGTGCTGGTGCTGAAGGAGGTAGGGAGAGGTTTCTTTGGCTAAGCGATTCATGATCGCTCAGCACGTTACCGGGTTTGTGGCAATTCTCAACTTGGTGACGGCCGATCAGCCTTTCTACTTGGAAGTGTGCTGCCAGATGACGACCAGAACCAGCAGAACCACAACAACTCCAAGTTTGATAAGCTTGCCCTTGTCGTTCTGGCCGCCACCAGATCCGGCGAACAGGCCTTTGATGGTCTGCATCGCGCCCGGCCCTTTGGATTGGCTCCTGGAGCAACTCGTACAGAGTTGCCGACTGCCCCACTTGGATAGTTGATGGGCGGGGAACGTTTCGCCGCACCCGCCGCACAGGCTTCCGCCTCCGGAAGACATCAGCTTTTTGCGTTGATCTTCAGCGCCGCACTCCATGCACCAATACTTGCCTTGGGAGTCCTTCATTCGCTTTTGGCCGTTGACCTGCTTGCCGCAAGAGATGCATGCTTTAACGATGCCTGATTCGGTCATGAAATGCCTCTGCCCTGTGGCTTTGGAGTGCTTCTTAAACGAATGGTGAAGATACCCTATCTTCCATTACGTCGCGCATTGGGCAAAGGTTTTCAACATTTTGGGGATTTTGGCGATTGTGACGGCATCCCCTGTTTCCACTATAATTCAGGCATGGACAAAGAAACTCTCATCGCGGGCATGGAATTCAGCCGGAATCGGCTCCTCGGCATCCTGACAGGTATCGAACAAAGCGGGCACGACGTCCAAAAAGTGCTTGCCTGGCGCCCGGGCCCGGGGCGGGCCCATATCGGCTGGCAGGCGATGCACTGCGCCGCCACGCATGACCGGTACTTCAACGCCCGGATCCGCAACGCCGCGCCGAAGGACGAAGCCCTCGTCGCCAACTTCGCCGGCGGGTCGACGCCTTCGGACGATCGCGTACCGACGCTGGCAGAGATCCGCCAAAAGCTCGCGGAGACCTTCGCCGACGCCCTTTCGCTCGCTCGAGCCACCACCCCGGCCGAGCTCGATAAGAAAACGGTATTTCCCAACAACGTGCAGCGGACGCTGGCGGAATCGATCACGCTGCTCATCTGGCACGAGGCCCACCACCAGGGGCAGATTCACCTCACATGGAATCTGTACAAGCAGGCGCACGGCGTCAAGTGATTGAACCTGTTTAGCCGCCCCGCGTGCGGGGCGAGTTTCGAGACGCGCCCCGCACGCGGGGCGGCTAAACGGAGCTTCCACATTTCTCTCGCGTCCCTCGCCCGAAAATCCGACTTGACCTCAAAAGCACATCCCCGTCTTTCTCGCGGAAGATTTTCTTACGAGCCAGAGAACCTGTTCCGGCTATTCCGTTTATCGCTTGCAGACCGCCCGCGCGCCCGCCATTCCGCCGCGAATCGGGCGGTAACTTCTTCAGTCGATTCGAACAATTCGCCGATGAAATTAGCGTCGGGACGATCAGATTCGTCCGGCGGAAGGAAATTGAATCGTGCTGGCCTTATTTCGAAATCCCCGCCTGGCGCGACGCAAGTCGAATTCGACCTCATCAGTCGAACTTTCCGAACGGAAATTAGAAAAAGTGCTCAACGCCCTGTCGCTCCCGGTGCGGGAGGCGGAATCCGATCGCGTGGTTCGCCGAGTCCGCGTGCAGGCGGTCGTGAAATTCCAGCCCTTCCTGCACGGCCGATACGGCCGGGCGCGGTCGGCGAAGATTCACGATATTTCCGCCGAGGGCGTGGCGGTGATTCTCAACCGCCCGGCGCCGATCGGCATGCAGTTCAAACTGCTCGTGCCGCGCCGGTTCCGGCGATCGATCGAGGTGCTCTGCACCGTCCGCCACTGTCGGGCCGAGGGCGAGCGATTCATTGTCGGTGCGGAATACGGCGTGTCGTGGTTGGAAACGGTCGGCGCGTTAATCGGCCCGACGAAAATGTCAGAAGCCATCGCTCGTCGTGCATGGGAAGAAGCGGCAACGGCCGAAGCGGCTTAGTCTTTGAATAACAAATACCGCTGGAGGCGGTCACTATGGAAACCCGAGTCCTCATCGTCGTCCTGATCGCCCTGCTCTTCTGGGTCGCGCCGCAACCCAATTCGTCAGAGGCCCAGGTCGGGCAAGGGCCGGTTCCCGTCGCTCGGGTCGCCGTTGATCCTACGAGCGTGATAATCGCGCCGTATGTGAAGCCGATTCAGCACGGGAAGTAACGCGATTTGCGAATCTCGCGATGTGCGCCGGGGAATCATTCCGCGGGCTTATCAGTCGAACCGCGCAAGATGGCGTTCTGGTTCACTTTTTCTGAATTGAATTTACGTCCGTTTGCGTCGCCCGCGCTGTTTTGAAGCGCGGTTGCGAGCCGTTCCTCCGCCGCTGTGCGGGCGCTTTCCCTCTTTCTTCGCGTGCGGGCGCGTTTTGCCGCCGGACTTCATCGAGCGCCCGCCCTTGCCGGTCGGCTTGTCGACTTTTTCAATCTTGCCGGCCTTGCCCATCATTTGCGTGATCGCCAAGTCCAGCTCGCGCCGCGCGGAATCGACTTTCACGATACGTGCGGTGACGACATCGCCGATGCTGATCTTCCGACCACTGCGTTGGCCGCGGGCGAAGCCGCCGCGCTCGTCGACGTCCCACCAGTCGTCCATCAAGTCTGGGTAACGAATCAGGCCGTCGACCAGGTAAGTCTGCAACTGCACGAACACGCCGAAGCTGGTGATGCCGGTGACGACGCCTTGGAACTCCTCGCCGATGTGATTTTCCATCAGCGCCAACAGCTTGACCTGCCGCAGCTCGCGCTCGGCGTCTTCGGCCCGGCGCTCGGTGAAACTGATAGCCTTGCCGAGTTTGATCAGGTCGTCGTAGGTCGGCATGTCTTTGAGCAAAATATCTTTGCGAGCGGTGGTTTCGCGGGCGGCGAAGTAGGCGTCGAGCAGGCGGTGGACCGTCAGATCCGCGTAGCGCCGGATCGGGCTGGTGAAGTGAGCGTAGTGCTCGCTCGCCAGCGCGTAATGGCCGATTTTTTTCGGCGAATACTCCGCGCGCGTGAGGCTCTTGAGCACCGCGAGATTGATCGCGAACGCTTCGGGCTTGCCCTTCACGCTGGCGAGCAGCTGCTGCACGGCCTTGCGATCGAGTTGCTTCGGCAGCTTGTGGCCGGCGACTTGTACGAACGTGCGCAGCCGCTCGGTACCTTGCGGCTCCGGTTCCGGGTGCGTGCGACGAAGGAACGGCACGTCGACGGAGTTCAGCAAACGCGCGACCGCTTCGTTCGCTTCGACCATGAACATTTCGATTAGCGTATGCGTGAAGCTGTTGTCTTCCGGAACGGCGTCGATGATCTTACCGTCTTCATCGAGTACGAGCTCGACTTCGGGCAGATCGAGCGTGAGCTGGCCGTCGTGCAGGCGGCGCTGCTGGATTCGCTTGGCGAGGTCGTTCATCTCGTGCAGGAGCGAAACGACTTCCGGATCGTAGTCATTGATCGTGCGATCGCCTTCCGGATGCGGAATGACGTCGGCCCGGTCGAGAATCGCCTGTGCTTCTTTATAGCGAAGGCGCTGGCGGCTTTTGATGACGGTATTCGCGAATTTCGCGGTGATCGGCCGGGCGAATTGGTCGAGGACGATGAACGCACTCTTGCACAGCCGCGGCACGTCGGCCTGCAGGCTGCAGACGCCGTTGCTCAGCATTTCCGGCAACATCGGGATCACCGTGCCGGGGAAGTAGCAGCTGTTGCCGCGCTTCACCGCTTCTTCATCCAGCGGCGAGCCGGCGGGCACGAAGTGCGAGACGTCGGCGATGTGCACGCCGAGCTCCCAGTTGCCGCTGTCGAGGTGGCGGAGGCTGATCGCGTCGTCGTAGTCCTTGGCGTCGTCGGGGTCGATCGTGCAGATCATCTGATCCGTCAGATCCAGGCGCCGGGATTTTTCGTCTTCCGGATCAAACTCGTCGATCGCCCGGCGGGCCTGCACTAGCACTTCTTCCGGGAAGGGCCCCGGCAGGTTGTATTGAATGATCAGCGCCTTGAGGTCGACGTCTTTCTCGCCGGCCGCGCCGAGGACTTCGGTGATCACACCCTGCGGACGTTGGCCGCCGTCGGGATAGGTCGTGAGTTCGACGACAACTTTCGTGCCGACGCGGATGTGCCGGCTGGCGGCGTCGGGGGTGAGGATGGCGGCTGTGAGCGTGTTGCCGTCGGGCAGAACGACCCACTCGCCGGAGACTTTCTGCAGGCTGCCGACGAACTTCTTCTGCGTGCGCTCGATGATCTCCGAGATTCGGCCGGAGTAGATCACCTTGCCGTCTTTGTGGCCCTGGCTGGTGATTTTGGCGCGGACGATGTCGCCGGTGATCGCGCCCATGTTCCCGCCCTCGGGGATGAATAGGTCTTCGTGCGCGGTGGGATCCTGCGGCACGACGAAGCCGAAGCCGCGCTTGTTGTGGCGGTACGAGCCGGTGAATTCATTCGGGCTAGTGCGGTTGCTCGGCTGAAGAATCGCGCCGCGAGCGCCTAAGACGACGCGGCCTTCGTTCATCAACTCCTGCAGCGCTTCATCAAACGCCGCAAGATCGTCCTCGGATAATTCGAGATCGGCGGCAAGTTTTTGCGGCTTTTGCGGGCGATAGGCGGGCGATTTCAGGTGGGAAAGAATTCGAGATTGGATGGAATCGGACATAATGGACAACTAAAAAAGTTGAAAAACCCCTGTAAAACAGCATTTCTCTAGAAATCGTAACAAAATGTGGCGGTAAACGATACGGCCGGATGTGACGATGCGTAGCAGTTGCTGAAGAAACTATAGCTACGGGATGGAAAAAAACAAATCACTGCCTTTGGGCGGGTGAAGTCTCTCATCATCGGTTGGTTCGTGCGGAAGGTTAACCTTCGACGACGCTTTTCTCGATCGGCTCGACGGTAACGCCTGCGGCCCGCACGAATTCGATCGCGCCCTGCACGTCGGTCGCGGGGCCGGTGAGCAGCACCGCCATGATGCCGATCTGCTGATTCACGCTGGCCTGGCGGATGTCGAAACTCACCTCGGGGAACTTGCGGCTCATCTGCCAGATGATCGGCTTCTCCACCTCCGTGCGGGTGGGGAAGGTGAACCAGCAACGCTTGGATGCTTGTGCGGCCATGGTGCGCTTATGTTAAGCGATCGCCCGCCGCTGAGTCGAGGATCGGGCCGATGTCGATCGAATAAACCTGCCGGCCGGTGCCGGCGTGGGCGGAGTCGATCGCGATCAGTCGGCCGTCGCGGCTGGGGCGTGGGTGGAGATCGCAGCGCCATTCGCCGTCGTACCCTTCCGGCGCGAGGAATTGGCCGAGCTCGAAACGCCGGGCGGTCGGCACATGGTAGAGATACAAATTCTGCATCCGTCCCGCTTGCGGGTAGGTGTCGTTCAAAATCCAATCGCGATCCGGCAGGTACGTGACGTGGCCGTTGACGGCCATGATATCTCGGCCGATGACTTCGACTTTGTCGGTCTGGTCGTGGTAGAGATAGAACTTGCTGCCGTCGCTGGGGTGCCAGCTCCAGGCGATGATCGTTTGGGGATCGCGCCAATAAAAGTGCGAAGTGCCGCCGTGCGGGTCGAGCACGTAGAGGCCAGAACCGTCGGTGTTACAGGTAAACAGGCGGGTGTGAAAAACATTAAGCGACTCGGCCGCGCCGCGCCAGCGGTGTAGAAAAATGAATCGCGATCCGTCCGGCGAAAACAGCAGGTGGTTAAACCAGTGCTTCGCGCCGGCCGGGTACTCCGGATGCCCTGGCACGGCGGCGATGTCGGCGAGGCTGAAGAGCATCGCGCTCTCGCCGGATTGAAGATCGGTCTTCCAAATACCCGTCTCGCGCGGCGCGCCGACGCTTGCGTATTGATCAGGCAGACCCGCATAACCGTAGCCGGGCCGGCAGTCATTCAGCCGTGCGAAATCCGGCGAGATCCCCCACCGGCCGTCCGGGCTCACTGTGTACACCGCGCGAGGAAGCGTGCGTCGCTCGCCCGTTTTCACGTCGAGCAGCCGACAGATAAATCGGCCGTCCTCGCGGTCGTTCCACATCACGGTGGATTGTGTCTCCGGCAGCCACTGCAGCATCGAGCCCTGCTGCCAGTTGAGCGCGCGGGTTTGGCCGAGCTCGATCCAGCGATCGCCGTCGCCGGTGTCGATCATGCCGACGCGGAAAAGATCATCCGCGCGTGGCGAGCGGTTTTCGAATTCAGTTTGATGTGAAAAAACGTATCGGCCGGTCGGATCGAACGCGTGCTTGTCGTAATAGCCGAACCAGTGAAATGCCGGCCCGTGCGTCAGCGCGCAAATGGACAGCTTTGGAGATTGCCGTGATGACTCGGACATCAGACGAGATGGCAGCGATCAGCAACCGCCGGCAATCGCAGGCACGATGCTGATTTCATCGCCGGCCTTGACCGGGGTTTCCAGGTTCTTGAGGAATCGAATGTCTTCATCATTGAGATAGACGTTGACGAACCGATTCAGTTGACCCGGCGCCTTGAACAGGCGGGTTTCGATCCCGCTCGCCTTGGCCTTGAGGCTGTTGAGAACTTCGCCGACGTTGGCACCTTCGGTATCGATGGCATCGACGCCGTTGGAGTAGCTGCGTAGAGGAGACGGGATGCGAACTTTAATGCTCATTTGAAAACGGATTCCTTTCGAATCGGCGATCAAGTTTATTTTTCTTTGAACTTGATTTCACTGGCCTTGGGATTGTTGATGTAATCTTGCAGCATCTTTTCAATCCGAATATTAGTGGGCGAACCGGTCTTGGGGGGTCTTTCCGCGAATGTCGCGATCGGCTTGGTCCAGGTGAAAGTTTTGTTCTTATCGTTGTAATAGATCGCGGTATATACTTCGGTCCCCTTATAAGTTGCGGCATCTCTCAATGCGTTGAGAACCGCCTGCGCCTGGGAAACGGTAGCTCCCACGGTTGTCCAACTGCGAATATCGGATTCGAATTCCTTCAGGAAAGCACTGATCCCGATTCCGGCCCTTACGCGAATGTATCCGTCCTGCAAGCGCGCAATCAACGAGTCTCCGTTCATTGGCAATCGCTTATATAATTCATTTCGATAAGCGATGATTGTATCGTTAAATGGATCAATCCGTTTGTGTTCATTGTCAACCTGGGTATTGATCGGTCCTTCCTGTCCCGGCTTCAGGCCCAAAAGCATTTTGTCGAGCCGAGCGTGAATTGAAGGATCAGTTGAAAACCTGGGAAATGGCTGCGGAGCATTTCGATACGCAGCGATGATTCGCTTTGCCTGATCACCCTCAAATTTGCTGGGACAGCCGGAGAGCAGCTGCCACTTTACGTACGCAACCTGAGGTGCCGAACTCGACATGCTCTTTTCAATAATACCAATGATATCTTCGGGGGTCGTATCGTCGGTGAGCTTGTTTTGGATGAAATATTCGGACCTGGACCGCAACACGCCAGAATCCGGCTTGGCGGCGAAATCGGTATACTCTTTGGTGATTTCAGCGACGGCCTTAGTCAGTTCGGCTGACGGACCTGTGCGCTTTGCGACGGGCTTGGGCGTGGCAGAGGCCGTCGCGGGCTTGGACTTGGAATCTTCACCGCGAGCGGGTTTGATAAGGACGGCAGCGCTTGCCGCTAGGAGAACTGCTAAAACCGATCGGCTTAGAAATTTCATAGGCGAATCCTCTCAATCGATTATTTCAGTATATCACACGTCCAGTGACCTGACACCCAATAAGACATTTATTGCACCGGCTCGTTAGACCCCGGCGCGGGCGCCATTGACTCCACTTTATGCCTCAAAAAGGGATAAACAAGCTGGCGCAAGTACGATCTCGGCACCGGATGACCCGAAATACCGTACCCGACCGGCCACTGATTCCTGGGCAAATAAAACGTGCCGAACAGCCGATCCAGCAGCGGAAAATGGATCGCAAAGTTGACGTCAATCGCCTCTTTCTCAATCCCATGATGCCAATGATGAAACCGCGGCGTGACCAGGAACGGGCCGATCCGATTAAATTCCCATCGAACATTCGCGTGCACCAGGGCCGAATGGATGTAGACCATTAAGATATACGCATGCATCGGCAACTCGGTGAAACCGAGTATGAACATGGGAATCACTGTCAGCCCGCGGAGGACAAGGATTTCCATGAAGTGCATCCGCGCACTGGCCATCCAGTCCATCGCCTTGGCGGAATGATGGACGGCATGGAATCCCCACAGGAACGGCACGCGATGAAACGCGCGGTGAATCCAGTACTGCGCCAAATCCGTCAGGAACATGATCTCCAGGAACTGCAACACCACCGGCTGCCCGCCGACCCATTGGCGGAAGGTTGACCACGACGTGTGCGACGCGATGAAAATCGCCGGGCTCATCGAGAGGAACGTGAGCACCTGGACCAGCAGGCTGCTCACGAAATAATAGAACAAATCCTCGCGCCACTCCTCGCGAAATAGTGGTTGTTGGTTGTGGGCGAACAGCCGTTCGATCGGGACGAACAGGAGCCCGGTGAAAACGACGTTAAGGACGAACCAGTCAAGCGCGAAGAAGGCGTTGCTCGCCTGCTCACCGTTGGCGTGAACGCGCGAGCCGCCGAGGATCGTCGCGATGAGAATCAGCGTGATCGCGGTGAAGCCGAGGACTTTGTTCGTTCGCAGAACCAGGCTGACAATCGCAAGAATGAACGCGCCGATCAGCAGGAAATGCAGGCCAACACGGAATAGCGCGTGGTTGTAAAACTCCCGCACCTGAGGCACGGTCAGCCATGCCGGGTATCGGAGGCAAAGCACGAAGCAAAGGCCCGCGACGGCGCCGAGGAGCGCCGTCACACCGCTGAGCCAACCCGTGCCCACTCGCCGATGCTCGGCCGGCGATTCAAGGTCAGTCCGGATTTTCTCACGGACTTTACTGACGACCATGGATTTCCCCTTGTTCGGTCCCTCTCCCGGTGGTGAGGCTAGGTGAGGTTTCTGTATTGACCCTGCAGACCGTTTGACGATTGCAACAGAACCCTCACCCTGCCCTCTCCCGGCACACCGTGAGAGGAAGTTTACACCGTCGCCGGTTGTCGCGGGATCGCAGTTTTCACCGGCGTTTCCATCGCTTCGACCAGCTTGTCGAACTCCGCCAGCTTCGGCTCGATCACCGCCGGCTGAACAAGATCGCCTTGCACGGCTTCAAGCGTCTTCAGCCCGTTGCCGGTGATGGAGATGACGATCAGGTCGTCCTTGGGAATTCGGCCGGACTGAATCAGCTTGATCGCCGCCGCCAGCGTCGTGCCGCCGGCGGGTTCGGTCCAGATGCCTTCGAGTTTCGCGAGCAGTTTGATGGCGTCGATGATCTCGCGATCGGTCGCGCTCTCGCCCCACCCGCCGGATTCTTTCACGACTTGATACGCGTAATACCCGTCGGCCGGGTTGCCAATGGCGATGCTCTTGGCGATTGTGTTCGGCTTCTGCGGCACGATGATGTCGCTGCCTTTGTGAATCGCAGTGACCACCGGATTGCAGCCCGCCGCCTGAGCGGAGTATATCTTCGGGCCGTTGTCTTCGACAAGTCCAAGCTTGATCAGCTCCTGATAACCCTTGTAGACCTTCGGCAGGATCGTCCCGCCCGCGGTGGGAATGATCGTGTGCTGCGGCAGGCGCCAGCCGAGCTGCTCGGCGATTTCCAGGCCGAAGGTTTTCGCCCCTTCGGTGTAGTACGGCCGCAGGTTCACGTTCACGATCGCCCAGCCGTATTTGTCGGCGATCTCCGTGCAAAGGCGGTTCACGTCGTCGTAGTTGCCGCGAATGCGGACCATGGTCGGCCCGAAGATCAGCGAGCCGAGGACTTTGCCCTGCTCAAGATCGTGCGGGATCATCACGAAGCAGCGCAGCCCCGCCATCGCCGCGTGGGCCGCGACCGAATTGGCGAGGTTGCCGGTGCTTGCGCAACCGACGGTGTCGAATCCGAACTCGATCGCCTTGCTGATCGCGACCGAGACGACGCGCTCCTTGTAGCTGTAAGTCGGATAGTTGCAGCTGTCGTCCTTGATCCACAAATTCGAGCAGCCGAGTTCCTTCGCCAGCCGATCAGCGCGCTTGAGCGGCGTGAACCCGGAGTGAAAACCCGTCTTAGGCTGATCGACCGGCAGAAAATCCTTGTACCGCCAAAGCGATTTCGGGCCTTTCGCGATCGATTCGCGCGTGACCTTCCCCTTCATCGCCGCATAGTCGTACTCGACTTCATACGGCCCAAAACACGCTTCGCACACATGAACGGGAGAAACCGGAACGCGATGTCCGCACTCTTTGCATTTCAGACCAAGAACGTAGCTCATACCTGCTCCATACCAACAAAAAAGCCTCGTCTTATCTAAATAAGAAGAGGCCAACACGCGCAAGGGTGGAGGGTCTTCTTATCTGCCCCGGTCAGATTGCAATCTGTAACCCGGGCGGGAGTTAGCACCACTTCTCTCCCCTCGACAAGCTCGGGATAAGACGGTTGCTGTGGCGTCGCAGGGCCCAACCCTCAGCCACTCTGGATAAGAACGAACTTAAAATGTCGAGGGCGATTGTAAGCAGGCCGAAACGCGTGTCAATTTATTTATGATCCGTCGTCGCGGGATCGATTCGGCGTAGCACTTCAGGGAAAAACGCCACGCAACGAGCCAGTTCCCGTTCGAGTTTTGACAGTAATTGTTCAATCGTGTCGGTCGAACCCTGGCGGGCCGATTCTTCGAATTCCCCACAGGCGTGGCTCAGCGGCACGGCTCCCAGATTGGCGGCGGATCCCTTCATGGCGTGGGCGAACTGCTGCATCCGCTCGCGATCGCCAACCTTCACGCCGGCCTGCAATTGCGCTAGATGCGACTTCGCCTGCTCGTGAAACACGCCAAGGATTTCGCGAACGAAAGTCCCATCGCCCATACACCGGGCGAGCAGGTCGGCAGTGTCGATCGGTACATCCGCTTCCATTGTGTTACCTTCGAATCTGTTTTTCTCAAAAAATGTCACGGTTATCGGTCGGCCCACTGCGAAAAACCTGCTGCACACTGCTTGCCAGCCGCTATAGTCTGCTTATCTTTACATTTTACGGATACTGAGCCGCCGATACACTTCAGGTGACTCTTTGAAGAGCCGATTCACATGATAGCAGTCGCTGATTTCGCAGGGGCGTGCAGCGGTCTCATAAATTTGTAGCCATTTTGATCGTGGATTCGTTCATGGATCGTCCCAAAGTCAGCATCGGGGTTCCCGTTTACAACGGACAGCGCTATCTGGAATACGCGCTGCGCTCGCTGCTGGCCCAGACGTACTCGGACTTTGAGCTGATTATCTGCGACAACGCTTCGACCGACCAGACCGCCAAAATCTGCCAGGACTTTGCCTCGACCGACCCGCGCGTGAAGTATCACCGGAACGAAAAGAACATCGGCGCCAACCCCAACTTCAACCGCGTTCTGGAGCTGGCCGGCGGCGAGTACTTCCGCTGGGCGGCTTACGACGACATCTGCCAGCCGACCTATCTCCAGCGGTGCGTCGAGGCGCTGAATGCTGATCCTGAAGCGTCGCTGGCGCACACGCGGACGGCGATCATCGACGACACCGGTCGGCGAATCGATACCGACCCGACCACCCTGGCGATCAACGGCCTGACGGTCGAAGACGTGCAGGACCCACCCCGCCGGCTTAGCTCAAACTGCCACGTCGCCCGGTACAACGACATCCTCATCCGGACCAAATGGTGTTTCGAAATTTTCGGGCTTTTCCGAACCGAGACCGTTCGCCTGACCGGCGGCATGGGGGATTTTTACGGCACGGACAAGGTACTGCTGTCTACCGTTGCGTTACAGGGCAAATTTATCGAAATCAACGAGGAGTTATTCCTCCGCCGACACCACGCCGGGCAATCGAGCCAGATCAAAACCGCCTCACAGCGGGCGATCTGGTCGGGCGCGACCAAGCCGGGCGGGTTTCTCGATTCCCAGCGAAAATGCGTGGCCGGCTACCGGCGGGCGATCCGCCTGGCGCCGATCGGCATGACGCAAAAGCTCGCATGCTACGGCGTACTCACTCGCTATGCGCTGCAAGTCAGAAAATGGGCAAAACTGTTCGGCCTGTCACAACGACATCGTCTGGAAACCCCGGAGAAAAGTCCGGCACTGGCCAGCGCCGGGGCTGAACGCGTTGTCCATTGAACTCAGGATGTAATGCATGACCACTGCCATGGCTGAAAAACCTTCCACTGCAACTGCTCCGACCCCTGCCGCGAATCAACCGACCTGCCGCTTCTGCGCCACGCCGCTGCGAACGACGTTCGTCGATCTCGGCACATCGCCGTTGTGTCAGCGGCACGTGACGCCGGAGCGATTCAATCACGCCGAGAGCTTCTACCCGCTGCACGTTTACGTGTGCGAGAAGTGCCATCTGGTTCAGCTGCCGGAGTATTGCGCGCGCGAAGAAATCTTCGACGCCGAGTACGGCTACTTCAGCAGCTTCAGCGACACAATGCTGAAGCACGCCGAGGCGTACGTGAAAATGATGATGCCGCGGTTCGGCCTAGGTACGAAAAGCAAAGTCGTCGAACTGGCGAGCAATGACGGTTATCTCTTGCAATATTTCGTAAAGGCCGGCGTGCCGGTGCTCGGCATCGACCCCACCGCCAACACTGCCGCCGCTGCAGAGAAGAAAGGCGTGCGAACGCTCGTTCAATTCTTCGGCGTGCAGACCGCCAAGTCCGTTCTCAAATCCGAAGGCCCTGCAAACCTCATCCTCGGAAACAACGTGCTCGCCCACGTCCCCGACATCAACGATTTCGTCGGCGGGATGAAAGTGCTCCTCGCCCCGGGCGGCGTAGTGACGATGGAATTCCCGCAACTGCTCCACCTGATCGAACAGAAGTACTGGGACACGATCTATCACGAGCACTTCAGCTACCTGAGTTTCACTACGGTCGAAAAGATTTTCGCCGCGCAAGGCCTTACGCTGTTTGACGTCGACGACATCAGCACGCATGGAGGCAGCATCCGCATTTACGCCAGGCACGCCGATGACGCGACCAAGCCGATCGACGCTCGCGTTGCCGCGATGAAGGCCAAGGAAAAAGCCGCCGGGCATTTTGATCTGAGCTACTACACCAACTTCGGCGAGATGGTGAAGGAATCGAAGCGATCGATCGTCGAGTTCCTCATCGAAGCGAAGCGGGCCGGTAAATCGGTTGCATGCTACGGCGCGCCGGGCAAAGGGAACACGCTGCTCAACTACTGCGGAATTCGAACCGATTTCGTCGACTATACAGTCGATCGAAGTCCGCATAAGCAGGGCAACTTTCTGCCCGGCACGCGGATTCCGATCCACTCGCCGGACAAAATCCGCGAGACCAAGCCGGACTATCTGCTGCTGCTGCCGTGGAATCTCAAGGACGAGATCATGAAACAGATGGCCGACATCCGAGCCTGGGGCGGGAAGTTTGTCGTGCCGATTCCGGATGTGAAGGTGTATTAGGTGCGTGGTGATTGGTGATTGGTCCGTGACGAAGAGAATTCCTCTTTTGTCGCGCAACAATCAACAATCACCACTTCTAAAGATTTACGGAAACCCGAATGACCGCCACTGAAGTTGTACAAAACGATCTCGACTACATCTGCCTGACGAACAAACTCGAGTTCGCCAAGATGAGCGGCAAGCGCCTGCTCGTCACCGGCGGCGCGGGGTTTCTCGGCTACTACCTCGTGCAGTCGATCACGCACTGGAACGAAAACTACTCGCCCGACAAGCAGGTTGATCTCACCGTCTGGGACAACTTCTCCCGCGGCGTGCCGGCGTGGCTGACGGCGCTGCAGGAAACGAAAAAGCTCAAGCTCGCCAAGCGCGATCTCCGCGATCCGCTGCCGGCCGACATGGGCGACATCGCCTACATCGTGCACGCCGCGAGCATCGCGAGCCCCACGATCTACCGCCAGGACCCGATCGGCACGATGGACGCCAACATCACCGGCCTGCGCAGCCTGCTCGATTACTCGCTCAAACAGAAACAAGCCGGCAAGCCGATCGAAGGATTCCTCTTCTTCAGCAGCAGCGAAATCTACGGCGACCCCGACCCGGCGTTCATCCCCACGCCCGAAGACTACCGCGGCAACGTCAGCTGCACCGGCCCGCGCGCGTGCTACGACGAAGCCAAACGCTACGGCGAAACGCTCTGCGTCAACTTCGCCCGCCAACACGGAATCCCCGTGAAATGCGCCCGCCCGTTCAACAACTACGGCCCTGGCCTGAAGATCACCGACGGCCGAGTGCTGCCGGACTTCTGTCGCAATGTGCTGGCCGGCGAAGACATCGTCATGCTCTCCGACGGGCTCGCGAAGCGAACCTTCTGCTACGACGCCGACAGCATCATGGGCTACTACCGCGTGCTGGTGAACGGCCGGCCCGGCGAGGCGTACAACATCGGCGTAGAGACGCCGGAGATCTCGATGCGCGAGTTGGCCGATCGAGTCGTCGCACTCGCGAAAGATCTCGTCGGCTACAAAGGGAAAGTCGTGCTGAAGACGTCGGCCGACCCGGACTATCTCGTCGACAACCCCAGCCGCCGCTGCCCGATCATCACCAAGGCCCGCGAGCAGATCGGCTACAACCCGTCGATCTCGCTCGAAGAAGGGTTGCGTCGCTCGCTGTTGTGGTATCGCGACAATCAGAGCTAGTTGTAGGGCACGCTATTGCGTGCCGAAACGTAACGGCACGCAATGGCGTGCCCTGCTGGAGAATGGCTTGAAGGTTTCGATCATCGGTTGCGGCTACGTAGGACTCGTCACCGGCGTTTGTCTTGCGGACAAGGGGCACCACGTCGTCTGCGTCGATATCGATGCGGGCAAAGTCGACCGCATCAACCACGCCATCGCTCCCATCCACGAGATCGGCCTCCCGGAACTGCTGACGAAAAATATCGGTAAAAACTTTTCCGCGACGACTGATTTCGACTCGGCCGTGCGAAACAGCGAGATCACGCTCATCGCCGTCGGTACTCCGTTCGATGGGAAAGAGATCGACCTGACCTTCGTGAAAAAAACCGCCGAGCAGATCGGCCTGGTGCTGAAAACCAAGAACGCCTACCACGTCGTCGTCGTGAAGAGCACCTGCGTGCCCGGCACGACCGACGAAGTCGTCGGCCCGATCGTCGCGGCCGCCAGCGGAAAAATTCTCGGCGAAGATTTCGGCCTAGGCATGAACCCGGAATTCCTCTCCGAAGGCGAGGCCATCCGCGATTTCACGAATCCCGACCGCATCGTCCTCGGCGGAGTCGACGATCGCACCATCAAGCAGATGGCCAAGCTCTACACCGCCTTTGAAGGCGTGCCGGTGCTCAAGACCAACAACAAAACCGCGGAGATGATCAAGTACACCAGCAACGCGATGCTGGCCACCTGCATCAGCTTCGCGAACGAAATCGGCAACCTCTGCACGGCAGTCGGCGGAGTCGATGCGCTCGACGTGATGCGGGCCAACCACATCAACTACTACCTCAGCAAGCGTCTTCCGGACGGGACGATGTTCAAAGCCCCGCTGGCCAGTTTCTTCGAAGCCGGCTGCGGGTTCGGCGGTTCATGCCTGCCGAAAGATGTGAAGGCCCTCATCGCCCACGGCGAAAAGTTCGACCAGCCGATGCCCGTGCTGCACGCCGTCATCGACACCAACCGCAAACAGCCCGGCCAGATGCTGGCGCTGCTTCGCAAGGCCGTGCCGGATTTAAGCGGCAAGCCGGTGGCGGTGCTCGGCCTGGCGTTCAAGCCCGATACCGACGACCTCCGCGAATCGCCGGCGTTTCCGATCATCGAACTGCTCCTTCGCGAAGGGGCGAACGTTAAAGCGTACGATCCGCAAGGCAACGAAGGCGCGAAAAAGCAATTGGCTGAGAAGCCCGTGACGATCGTCGATTCAATGAAGGATTGCGTTGAAGGCGCGGTAGCCGTCGTGATCGTGACCCGATGGGCGGAGTTCAAAAAGCTACCCGCCCTGCTGAGAAAGACCAACCCGTCGGCGGTCATCATCGACGGAAGGCGGATGCTCGAAAAGGATTCGTTCCCGAATTATTCGGGAATCGGTTTGTGAAATTGAATAATGCCCGGCAACTGGCTCGATTATTTTCGGCCACGCAAAGATCGCCAGCCGTTATGGCGTAGAGCTGAAGTATTTTTCAGGACGGGCGGCGAGCAAGAACGGCCGGTATGGTTTCGGATTCAAGTTGCCATGCTTTGCGTCGGACTTTTGGTGTTTGTGGGCTGGATGTTGGCCGTAGTTGTGATGGCCTGTCTCGGTGAGTTGCACTGAGCGGTCGATAGATGATCGAAAGGTTGAACCATGAAAGTCGTACTCTTCTGCGGCGGCCAAGGCTTGCGCCTCCGCGACTATTCTGAGAACACCCCCAAGCCCATGGTGCCGATCGGGAACCGGCCGATCATGTGGCACCTGATGAAGTATTACGCGCACTACGGCCACACTGATTTCATCATCTGCCTCGGCCACAAGGCCGACGTCATCAAGAGCTACTTCCGCAATTACGACGAGTGCGTCAGCAACGATTTCGTCATCAGCCGCGGCGGGCGCGTGAAAATGCTCGGGCGCGATATTGACGACTGGAACATCACCTTCGTCGACACCGGCCTGGAGTCGAACATCGGCCAGCGCCTCATGCAGGTGAAAGAGCACATCGGCGACGATGAGCTTTTCCTCGCCAACTATTCCGACAATCTCACCGACGTGCCGATGACCACGCTCATCGATCACGCGAAGAAACAGGATAAGATCGCCAGCTTTTTAAGCGTCCAGCCGAGCAGCAGCTTCCACCTGGTGCAGTCCGATGCCAACGGCAAGGTGGCCGACATCATCACCGCGACCGAGGCAGGCATGTGGATCAACGGCGGATTCTTCGTGCTCAAGCGTGAGATCTTCGACCACATGAACTGGGGCGAAGAGCTCGTGATCGAGCCGTTCCGCAAACTCATCGGCATGGATCAGCTCACCACGTACCGCCACAACGGATTCTGGGCGTGCATGGATACGTTCAAGGAAAAACAGGTCCTCGAAGACCGCTGGAGCAAGGGAAATGCCCCTTGGCTGGTGTGGAATGAAGCGCAGAAGAAACGGGTGGAGAAGCTGCGGAAAAACGGGGCGGCGAAGTAAGGACAATCTGAAATGAAGACGAACATCGAACATCGAACATCGAACGCCGAACGGCGAATGGCAGACTGGCATTCGAGCGATTGCAATCTATTCGAAGTTCGGCGTTCAATGTTCGACGTTCGGCGTTCGCATTGATCCGAGCAACACAATGATCCCATTCGCCTCCTTCGCCAACGTCAAAAACGTCCTCTGCCTCGGCGCCCACTGCGACGACATCGAGATCGGCGCCGGCGGCACAATCCTCCGGCTGATCGAAGCGCACCCGCACCTCCACTTCCATTGGGTCGTCTTCGGCGGCAAGGATCCGTCGCGCGAGGCCGAGGCCCGCACGGCGGCTGCGAAGTTCTGCTACGGCAGCGCGGGGTTCTCGGTCGACATCCAGGCCTACGCCGACTCGTTCTTCCAATACTCCGGCGAAGCGATCAAGAAGCACTTCCTCACCATCCGCGAAGCCTTCGCCGCTGACGTCGTTTTCACCCACCATGCGGATGACCGGCACCAAGATCACCGCCTGATCAACGAGTTCACCTGGAACACGTTCCGCAATCACCAGATTCTGGAATACGAAATCCCTAAGTGGGACGGCGACCTCTCGCGGCCGAGCATCTACTCGCCTCTGAGCGAGGCCACCATGCAGAAAAAGACCGACCTGCTCATGGAACTCTTCGGCAGCCAGCGCAGTAAGGCTTGGTTCACGCCGGATACGTTCAAAGCGGTCATGCGATTGCGCGGGTTGGAATGCAACTCGCCGAGCGGGTTTGCGGAGGCGTTTCATTCGCGCAAAGTCGTGATTGGATAAGCGCGGCCTGTTCTGAGATTCACTTCTTCTGCCAATCCCTTTTCAATTCCGGCATCAGCTTTTCAATCGCTTTCTGATTCGCCGGCGTGGCGACCACAATCAGCTTGCCATCTTCCTCGGAGAGTCTTGTACAGCCGACAGACTGTCGGCTCTCTGGTGCGATCACACGGTATATCAGAACCGACAAGGCATCAGTCGATTCGAGCGGTCGTGTCGTAGGACGTGTGGCGGAAGGATGTTCGGCAGGAAAGAAACTAACATCGTACGTCCGCGTTACCAATTCCTTTTCCAATGCTGCGGCGGTGGAAATGACGATCACGCCGTTTTCCAGTTTCCATCCGAGCGCGCCTTTGTCGGCCGCGGCAGCGAGAATGTTATCTAACGAGGTGGACAGCGGAATGTCACGAAATTTTGCTGAAACTTCTCCCTTGCGGTCGATGTGAGCGTCTTCCAGGGCCTTCCAATCGACCGAGAATTTGACGCCTGTAACGTCACGCAAAAAGTCGACCACATCGTCCAATGCAACTTTGTCGAATCGCAATTCCGGTAGCCGTCGGGCAAGCGTGGCTGAAGTGGCGATGTTGGCATCGGCCTCGCCTTGAACGACCACGGTTTGGCCTTCTGAAGCTAACGACATCACTGGCAAAATGAAAAAGGGAGTCAAAGCGCCTATTAGCAAAGGCCATGATCGCACTCGCGACAATTTACGCATGAAATCGCTCCTTATCGAAGCGATCAACTGTATGTGTGAACGAAATTCCAGACAATTCAATCTGTAGTTTAAGACAGGCGGGGAAGAAGTTGGCCGTTAGAAGACAGTTACTCCGCCAGCCCAAACGACGACACCGCCCCAATCAGATTCGCGACAAACCCCACCGCCTCGCCGAGTTTTGACGGCTTGCGCATCGGCAGGGATTTGCGATAGACCCGCAGGTATCGTTCGGCCGCCTTCTCCGGGGCGAGGTTCAGCTGGGCGTACACCTTGGTGTGGTTCGACCATTCCTTCAGCCGCTCGGTGTGTTCCATCGCCCAGCGGATTTTTGTCGCAGCCGCCTTCGCTTCAGCGGGGACGACCAGGCCCAAATCCTGTTCGCGGAACATGGGGGCGATCACCAGGTTCTCCTGGATCGCGCACGGCACTCCTAGGCTCATGGCCTCGGTGACAGGGACGGGGAACTCTTCGCCGCCTGTCATATGCACGTACATCGTCGCTTCGGAGAGCGCCCGGGCTTTGTCCGCGCCGGTCACGGCGTCGTGGAAGAAGACGTTGGGCGTCATCGTGCGCTTCAGGTCGTTGAGCGCGTCGTGGCTGCGCGGGTCGACGTCGCCGTACAGATGCAGTTCTGCGTCCTGCATATGGCGGGCGATGTTGATCAGCGGTTCGATTCCGTTACGGCCGACTTCAAGCTGGCCGATGTAAACGAGCTTGCGGCGTGCCGGCTCCGGCTGCCAATCAAAACCGGCGAGGGGCGCGAAATCGACCGGGTTAGGAATCCACTGCACGAGATTTTTGTATTTCGGCACGAGCTTACGGACATCCGATTCTTCACCCATGCCCGCCAACGTGATGGCCGACGAGCGATTGAATCGCGCCCGCTCCACCAGCCGGCGGTAAATTGTTTTGCGGAGCTTTTTGCCAGTGGCCATCGCCTGCGGCGTGAGCCCGCCGTGCGGCGTGATGACGTACGGGATTTGCCACTTGAGCAGCGTTCGCGCCAACGTCGCGAGGCGCGGCACGAAGACTGAATGCAGGTGAACGATATCCGGCCGTTCATCGCGGAGTTTGTCGGAGAGCATGATGGGATGGAACCGCAGCCGCGTGCACTCGATGTGCAGCAGCATGATGCCCAGCCGCCGGGCGCCGGCGGCGGCGGTGTGGTCGGGACGGTCGGCGACGACGACGAGCACGTCGTGCCCGGCCTTGGCCTGCGCGCTGGCGAGCGTCCATATGATCGAGCTGATGCCCCCCGCCGCATGCGGCGAACGCGCGGAACCTACGTGCCAAATTCGCATGAAACCGTCTCCCTGTATCTCTTTAATCGGACTAATTGGGCGCGAAATGAATGAGGATTTCGCGTTGCCGGCGTGATTCAGCGGGCCTGCAAACCGGTCAGTGCGATGACTTCCGGCGAGAGCCCCATCTTCCTTAGATCGGCAGTGATTTCTGGGACATAGATGGGGTTCATCACGACGACGACGTCGGGTTGATAATCAACCAGTGCAGTCGGGGCGATGATTTTCTGAGCGGTGCCGGGGAGGAACGTGTTGTGCTTGTTGGGATTGATGTCGACGACGAACGGAACGGCTTCATCGGTGATGTGGAGCGTGGTGAGAAAGCCGACAGCTTTAGAGCCTGAGCCCCAGATAGCAACTTTCTTTTTTGCTTGATTCCACGCGCGAAAGCGCGCGATCCATTCGTCGCGATAGGCGCTGCAGTTCTTTTTAAATGCCTCGATGTCATCCGCGAAATCCCACGCCCGAGGCGCGGGTTTGGGAGCAGAAGGTTTCACGTCGATCACGAGGTATTGGTCGTCAAATTCTCGATACAGATCGATCACTTCAAATCCCGCGCGCTCGAAGGTCCCCTGCAGCGTTTCGGGAACGAAATACGAACAGTGCTCAAAATACAGATCCCAGAACGCGCACTCGCGCAGCACGCGCAACGTATCCGGCACTTCAAATGCCACCACCGCCCCGGGCCGATCTCCGATCGCACGGCGGATGGTTCGCAAGAACTCCAGCGGCTTTTGAATATGTTCCAGCGTATGCCGGCAGAAGATGAAATCCGCCGGCAGGTCGCGGTATTTTTCGCCGTAGTAGTCGCTGATGAAGGTGACGTGCCCGCCGTCGGATTTGCGGCTCGTGGACAGGATCGGATCGATCCCAATCCCCGCCGTGCCGGCCGTCTGGCAGAGGAGCGAGATGAACTCGCCCTGCCCGCAGCCGATCTCCAGCACGCGCTTGCCGGCGAGCGTGTAGCGATCGACCCACCGCTGCGCGAGCTTCTTCGCGAACGCGCTGAATATCGGCGAGTGCCCTTGCGTGGCCTCATACTTGCCGGACAGTTCCTGCGTCGCCGGGTCGAAAGCGGTGTTGGTGATGAACCCACAGGCTTCGCAAACGGCCAGTTTCAGATCGCCGCGCACATGGCCGGCCGCCTCTTCGCGGGTGGCCATCAGCAGGTTGCTTTGCGTGGGGATGGAATCGACTTCGTAGAACGGCCGAAGCGTTTGTGACTCACAAGCTGGACAGCGGTTCATGTTCATCAGAATACAAGAATGAACACAGAGACACAGAGACGCAGAGAAGAAATTAATTATCTTCTCTGCGTCTCTGTGTCTCTGTGTTCATTCACTCTTTTATTCCAGCGTTTCAGGCCGCATGTTGCGGGTATCGCTCGGCAGCTTGTTGCCGTTCAGATCGCACCACATCGCCGCCTCGCCGTTGAGCGGGCTTTTGATGTTGTACGCCTGGTAGCCGATCATTTCGCCGATGCGGACGACCAGGTCGACCAACCGTTCGCCGGCGGTCCAATGGTCGCCGATGCAGATGGTTGTTTCGTCGAAATTCGGGTGGAAGATCGGGGTGAGCATTTTGCAACGCGGGCTCAGGCGCGGGTAATCGCTGGTGAGCTCGATCTTCACGGAGTGCACGCCGCGCGGGCTCGGGGTTTCGGGCGAATCGCCGGGCTCGTAGCTCATCACGTGGTACTCGATCTCGTATTCCTCCGGCGGACTGCCGACGGCGGATTTGATGCGGATCGGATCGAAGCCGGCAAACGCCTTCTGCATCTGCTCGTGCTCGGCCGTCAGGCGGCGCGTGCGCGGCGCGACCTTCGGCGCAGATCCGGCGACGGGCGCAACAGCAGTCGCCGATCGCATCGACTGCGACGGCACGGCCATCTCGGCTCCACAGCCATTGCACTTGGCGCGACGCCCCGCTGCCGATTCCGGCACAGCAAAGCTTCGCCCGCAGCTAGGGCAGGAGAACGAGATCATTTCCCGAACCATTCCAGCGGTGATATTTTGAGCCACCATAATCCTGATACCATCCAGCCTGCGGCAAAACCGACCAATGACAACACCAATGCTGCACCGACCCAGGCGGTACGCCGACGCAGCATGTACGCGGCCGACGTCACAGCGACGAGCAGCGCGAGTGATCCGAACAACAGCAATCCGAGCAGCGAAGCAACGACCGATGCTCCGACCAAGGCCGCATCCCACGGCACGGCGGACGGCGGTTTCACGTCTTCTTCAAAGGCAAAATCGTCTTCTTCCGTGATCGGATCGGCCGTACCGGTGACGGCGCGGTCTTCGGCGTTAATATTGACTTGCTTGCACCCGTACGCCGCGCAGCCGCAGTTTTCGGCCCAGCATTCGTCGTGATAAACCGCGCCGCAGCTTTCGCACACGTGCTGCTCGTCGGTATTCATCACCTTGCTGAGACAGATGCTGCAGTCGGCGACGACGGCCGGCGCCGTGGTGGGCGCGGCCGGGTCGATCGGAGCGAAAATCGTCGGGCAGGCCACGTCGCGGGCACAGCGGCGGCAGCGAACGGTCGAGCCGGCGAGCGTCATCGGGGCCCACAGGCGGGCGCCGCAGTTGCACTCGAACACCACGCCCTCTTCGGCATTGTGGGCGGGAAGCGTTTCTACGTTTTTATCGTTGGAGTCAGAGCGAAACCAGATCGTCGTCGGCCCGACGGTGATGCGGTCGCCGTCCTGCAGAACCACCGGCGTTTTCACCGGGCTGTCGTTCACGATTGTTCCGTTGCGGCTGCCGCAGTCGCGGATGACGTAGCCGCGGTCGGTGTGGTCGATGATCGCGTGATCGCGAGAGACCAGCGGGTGGTCGATCCGCAACTTGCTCGCGGTTCCGCGGCCGATCGGGCACTTGCCGGTCAGTTCGATCGGATGACGTCTGCCGGATTGTTCGACTAATAGGAGTGACATATTCGTTTACCCCTGCTTCTTGGCTTTTTCGTGGAATTCGAAGACGGTCGCGCCGACCTGGATGCGGTCGCCGAGTTTCAGCCGGGCGCGGGTGACGATCTTGTCGTTCACGCGCGTCCGCTCGCCGAGCGGCAGGTCTTCGATCTCAAACCCGCCGGGCACGACGTGAATCGCAGCATGGCGGCGGCCGACTTTGGCGTCCTTAAACAGATAGACGTGGCAGTTCGGAGCGGAGCCGATGTATGTCGGATTGCGGTAGAGTACGAACTGCTTGCCGGCAATCAAACCTTCCTTGACCTTGATCCAGCCGGACTTGATCGCGTTTTCGAGCAAGCCCGTGCCGAGGCCGGCGACCAGGCCGATCGTGACGATCGCGACGAGCCGCGCCACATGTTCGCCGCCGTCGCCGATGGATCGCATGACCGGATCGTACATCGCCCCGCCGATCAGTCCGCCGATCAATCCGCCGGCCGCGCCGACAACCAATCGCTTGAAATTTCGCAGGATGAGGCCCGGCGCGATTGAGATGAACAGGCCGAGCACCGCCCAGGCGATGGAATGCACGAGAATGATGCTGTCCTGATCCACCGTTCCGCCAAAGGCCTTGGTCAGCACGGCGTAAAGCTTGTTGAAGAAGACGGCGATCACCAGTCCGCCGATCAACCCGACAGCCGCGCCGACCGACGCGTTCAGAATCGCGCCCCGCGCATTACGGCTGACGACCGACTCGGCCGAGGAGAGGAAGATCGAGATCATCATCCCGCTAATGCCGAAGAAGAGCATCGTTGCGATGAAATCTTTCCATTGATCACGTTCGTCGATCTCCTGCAGCCGCGCGACCTTCTGGTCGGGCGTGAGCCTGGAATCGACTTCGGTCATCACCCGCTCGTTATTGCGGCTGGAGTTGATGATTCCCCTCAACATGGCGTCGGCCACGGTCGCGGGAATCTGGCCGTTGTTTTTCTGTTCGAGGATCTGCTTGTAGGTGGCGATTCGGTCGACGGACTTGATGCGGTCGTCGGGGCGGAAGTTCATGATCTCGCCAAAGCCCCACCCGACCGCGCCGCCGACAGCCCCAAACAAGGCCATGTAAACCAGCGTGTTGTATAGGAAGGCAAACTTCGACGGCTTGGACGTCACGCGTGCCGGAGCGGTCGGCTTGTCGAACTGTTCCTTGGCGCGGTTGACCGCGTCGATGCGCTGCAGCTTGGCTTCGACCTTATCGGTCGTCAGCTCGTCCCAGGATATTTTGAGCGGCTCTTTGGACATCGTTAACATTCTATGAACTCCCGCAGTTAAATCCGACCGCTAGTCGTTCCGAGCGGCCGGCTCGGAAGGCGCTTTCGGCGGATTCGCTGCTGGTTCATCGGCAGAATGGTCTTCCATCTGTTCGAGCAATTGCCTCGGATCAAAATCTTGTGCGGTCGAATCCTTCAATCCCGGCGACGGAACAGACGGCTGATAATGTATTGGCGGAGGAATCTGCTGGATGGTGATGTACGCCCCCAAAAAAATAATCACGAAGGCGGTCAGATAAAACGTCGGAGCGTACTGCGTTATTGGACCCTTGCCTCCGCCACTCAGATTCGGCAGCGGCTTGCGGGCGATGGCTTCAACGGCGGCGTCTTCCTCGATCAGGAACGCCTCTTTTTCGCTCTTACCCTTGCGCCAGACAAAGAGTCCTTCCTTCTCGCCGATCGGATCATAGACGAACGCCACCTGCCACGGCAGGTTGAAGAAGTTGTCCTGGATGAACAGATCCATGCCCGACAGGAAAATGTCGAACCCCGGATGCGTGTGGTACCAGCCGACTATTTTCTTGCCCGCGTGCTCGGTGTCCATCACGTTTTGAATGTGATCCCACGTCTGCGCGGTGAAGGTGACTTGCGTGGCATGCTGGCTGGCGGCGTCGCCCTGGATGCAGTCGGTGACGTAGAGGTACGGCCCGAACTCGTCCTGGAAGACATTGCCGACGAGCACGCCGCAGATTTCGACCTCGGTATTCGTGCGGCCGTGATCGTGAACGCGGTCGAGCACGGCGCGCTTGATGATGGCCTGGAAGCCGCCTTCGCGGAGTCCTTTGCATCGCGGTGCCGCCATGACCGGCCATTCGCCGGTTGCGACGGACTTGGCGTCGAGCTCACTGGTTGCAGTCTCACTCATAACAGCTCCAAGGCGTTTTCAACCAGAGGCCCGAGGACCCGCGACGCATCGCCGCCGAGCTCGAAACCGACCGACCGCTCGCCGCCGTTCGCGGCTTTTCCGCGGGCGATGAGGATATCGAACGCCGGCACGCCGATTTGGGCGAGCGTGCGATCGAGGAAATTCTCGTCGCCCCGAATCTTGCTGAACGTGACCACTTCGCGCTCGGTGCCGCAGGTCGGGCAGACTTCCTGGCCGGCCTTTACGCTGCCGGGCGAGGCGAAGAGGAGTTTTTCGGTCTTGCACTTGTTGCAGACGAGCTTGTGCAGAATTTCGCGGGCGATTTCGATCGGGATCGATGGAGTCGATTTCATCGACGCGGAATCCGGTCGCACAGCGACCGGCGTGGAGGCGTCAAAATAGTCCGCGACGATTTTCAGCAACTCGCGCGCGGTCAGTGTCTCCGCGCTCGCGTCCAGCGAAATGATTTCGTCGAGCGTGTCGTGGCTGTAGCAGTCGGCCTTGCGCTGGTATTCAGTCTGGTAGACTTCCGCGGTTAGGCCGTTGAATACCCACCCTTTGCCGCTGATGACGGGCAGGCCGTGCAAAACTTTCACAGCTTCCTGTGTCTGAACGCCAGCGATAATGCTGCTGACGGTGGGCGTGGTCGGCGTCTTGCCGCGCTCCATTTCGGCGCGGGTGAGCAGATTGCAGCTTCGGCGATGGCGGATCAGATCCCAGTCGCGCTTGCTCATCGTGCATTCGTAGCACGGGCCGTCGGGGACGAAGACGCGGGCGACGCCGTCGATCTGCTCGATCGCGCCGTCGATCCAAGGGCGGTTGACCTTCCACGCATTGCGGTTGATCGCCAAGCGTGCCTCGCGGTTGTCCAAACCGCCGATGATCACGTCTGCCCACCGGTAAACGCCAAGGCCAAGGTCGTTGACGATATCGCCGACGAATGAGTGGACGTGCAGATCAGGATAAATCTCCTGGGCAGCGGCGGCAGCGACCTCGGCCTTGAACTTGCCATTATCCGCTTTTCGGTAGAGCACCGAGCGCGACAGGTTGGAATTTTCGATGGTATCCTTGTCGGCGATCAGAATATTGCCGACACCGAGCAGAACCAGATTTTTGATGATCTCATTGCCGAGCGCACCTGCTCCAATGACAAGGACTTTCGCGCGGGCGAGCTTGGCCTGATCCCACCAGCCGATGAGCTTGAAACGATGGAATCGGTCCTCGCTCGCGGCCGTGGTATCTTCACTCGAGATGGAAATAGGCGTTGAATTCAACGGGTTCTCAGCGATTTAACCAGCGGTAATTTCAGGCTGTAAACGAAGAATGTCCCCGGATTTAACCCCAGCGTCGGCCAGTGTTTGCTCTTCAAGGAGCTGCTTGCCACTGGTGCGATGGTGAACTTTGTAGCTGAGAATTTGCCCGTCCGGCGCGTGCTGGGGGAAGTTCATTTTCTCAATTAGAACGGCGAGCAATCGATTGAGTGGTGCGTCATCAGGCATTTCAACGTCCTGACGCTTATTACCAGTCGCATCCCACACCTGTACGGTTAGCATAGTCATAGAGAACCTCATCTATAGATCGGGCAATCGGGGCTTTACGTTAAGATCATTTTCTTCGGTATATATTACAGCACCGGACCGTGATTTTGGATGATTAAGATTTGTAACTCATATATAATCTGCCCCGTCGAACCAGCCGACATATCTTGCGCAGGTTGAACACGGTGCGATGGTTTCGCCGCAATTTCGCGACGATCGCAAAGATTCAGCTTGTGAATTCTAATGGAAAGTTGATCCTGTCAAGTCAGTTCTGGGGCGCGGTACTCCGGCCGGGCAGGATGTCGTTTGGGAGAAGTTTATCACGATAAATGGTCACAATTCGTCTGCCGGTTCCGACAAGAATCCCCTGTCGACCGACGCTCCCTATGAAGCCCTGCTCCAGATCCTCTGGCGGCGGCGGATGTACCCCTTGGCGGGCGCGGCGATTTGTGGCGTGCTTGCGCTGATCTACCTTCTATTCGCGACCCGGGTGACGACTGTCTCGTCACGCGTCACCGTTGCTCCCGTGAAACTGCAGCAGCAGCAACTCGTGGGCATGGAGAACAGCCCGGTCAGTGAAAACTATCTCAACACCCAGGCCGAGCTGATGACCGCCACGCCTACGCTGGCCCTCGCGCTGGGGATGCCGGGAGTGGATCGACTCCGAATTCTGGAGAAGGTGGATGACCCGCTCTCCTACCTGAAGAAAAATCTCAACGTCGAAGTCGGCAAGAAGAATGACATCATCACGGTCTCGTACGATACGTCGAATGCTGCCGAGGGAATGACCCTCGTGAACAGCGTCGTCAATGCGTTCATCAATTATCAGTCGAACCAGATGAAGCGATCGACGATGGACGTGGTGAGCGTTCTCCGTAAAGAGCGCGACGATCTGAACAAAGAGCTCGACGAAAAGATCAAGAAGCTGAGCGAGTTCCGCACGCAGAACGACACGCTCTCGCTCGGCAATGATTCGAACAATATCGACCAGGAACGCCTGAGAAAGCTCTCCGACGCGCTGACGGCCGCCGACGTGGAAGTGCTCAACGCCAAGAGCAGCTATGAAACCGCCGCCGCCAGTTTCAAGAGCGATCCTGAGAAGCTCAAGCGGATGCAGGAAGCCCAATCCGATACGCCGGGCGCAATGGCGGTCGATGAAACGGCACTCAAGGCGTCGCTGTTCGATCTGCAGCAGCGCATCCGCGACATGTCGCGGCAGTACATGCCGAACCACCCGCTCATGCAGGCGGCCCGCACGCGCCTGGAACAGACCGAGTTGGCGTACATGAACCTCATGCAGCAGAAATATTCCGCTGCCAAGCAGAAGCGCGACGATCTGCAGTCCGCCGTCGATCAGTTCCGCACAAAGGCGATCTCGCAAAGCGGCAAGGCTATCGAATATTCGCGCCTGAAGGCAGACGTGGACGGCCTGGAAGCGCTCACCCATCGCCTGGAAGATCAGATCAAGACCACCGACATCACACGCGACGTCGGCGCGATCAACATCACCGTGGTCGATGACGCTCACGAAGACATGGACAAACCCACCCGCCCGCGCAGATCGTGGACGCTCCTGACTGCGCTGATTCTGGGCGCCGGCATTGGGCTGATCGCGTCGTTCGCGGCGGAATACACGGACAGCAGCCTCAAATCTGCGAACGATATTGAGAAATCGCTCGGCCTTACCGTACTGGGCGCCGTGCCGTCGATGCCCCGGCAGTACGCGGCCTCAACGCATGCTCGCACGGTCCATTTGAATCCCGGCTCGGAGGCGGCAGAGTCGTACCGCTCGCTGCGGTCGGCGATCGTACTCAATGCCGGCCCGCGCAAATTCAAGACGTTTTTGATCACCTCCCCCGTCGATGGCGACGGGAAAACGACTATCGCCTGTAATCTCGCGATCGCGCTGGCGAAATCCGGCGTGAAAGTGCTGCTGGTCGATACCAACGTGCGCGACCCCGGCATCCATGCCGTCTTCGGCCTGCCCAATGACCGAGGGCTTTCAACCGTCCTAGTGAATGACGGTGAGCCCGAAGGCAAGGCCATTCAGGCCAGCGGTATGAACAACCTCGATATTCTCACCGCAGGCCCGTTGCTGGATGATCCGGCAGATCTTTTGAATTCTCCGCTTTTGACTGAAACGATGGTGCACCTTTCGCGTATGTATGAAATGGTGATAGTAGACGCCGCCGCCATCCTGCCGGTCGCAGACGGGCGAATCGTTGCTGCTTCGTGCGATGCGAGCGTTCTGGTGCTGAATTCCAAGCGATCGAACGACAAGGTCAGCTCGCAGGCCTGCGAAGGCCTGCTCAGCGTGGGCGCTGAAATCCTCGGCGTGGTCGTGAACGATGTTTCGCAGGATCGGCTGAGCGAAGGGTTTGATGTCAGTTACGCTCACCTGGGCGGGTACAACAACGAGCTCAGTCGCGCCGCCTCGAGCGAGCGGGCTGATCGCACGCGAAACGGGTAATGTGCCGGTTCGATGTCGCATCGCGACTTCGGCAGCAGCATTCAGGTTCGATATGAGTTCTCTCTCGGAAACCGGCCGGACCCACGGCGGTAAGAATTGGTGGCAGTGAAGGCGTCTCGAGGTAAATGCACTGTCCGGTGAGGGCCGGACAGTATTCAGGTTGACCAGGAAAGGGTCGATCGAAGGTAAGGAGAAAATGCAATCCGTCATAGAAGAAGATTCCGCGCAATCGGCACGCGCTAACACCTTGGCATGGCCGGGCAAGTTCGACTTGTTCGGCGTGGATGTCAGCGTCACCACGTACACCAGTGCGGCCGACGTGATTCTTGCCGCGGCGCGCCGCAAAAAAGGCGGGCTCGTTACGGCATTGGCCGTGCATGGGGTGGTCGAATCGAGCGTCAATCCTGATCTCAACGAGATCATCAATGCTTACGATATGGTCACGCCCGACGGTCAGCCGGTGCGGATCGCGCTGAACGCCCTGCACGATTCAAAGCTTGCCAGCCGTGTGGCCGGGCCTGATCTGATGCTCCTGCTCTGCGATCGCTGCGAAGCGACCGGCATGCCGATTTACCTGTACGGTTCGAAAAAGTTTGTCGTTGAGACACTTCGCGATAAGCTGATCGAGCGGTTCCCGTACCTGAAGATCGTCGGCTGCGAGCCGTCGCTTTTCCGCCCGATTACCCCGGAAGAGAGCCAGGAACTGGCCGACCGGATTAACGCCAGCGGCGCCGGCATCGTCTTTATCGGGCTCGGTTGTCCGTTACAGGAGAAATTCGCGCATCAGCACCGTAACCTGATTAAATCGGTGCAGTTCTGCGTGGGCGCGGCCTTCGATTTCCATGCAGGACTCAAGCGCCGGGCACCGCAGTGGATGCGGGATTATTGGTTGGAATGGTTCTTCCGGATGATGCAGGAACCGGGCCGACTGTGGAAGCGATATCTAACGACCAATACGCTGTTTATCGTTAAATTCATTCAGCAGTGGTTGCGGCATTCCGATATCAACCATGAGGAACTGGATTCCGGTGAACGCGTCACCCCATAACGGCCGGGCGAAACTAATGCCCTCGCCGAACCGACGAAGTTCGACGCGGGTGTTTAAAATAATTCGCCATGGCTGTTTCGCTGTATTCCAACCTGAATCGATTCCGCAAGTCGCCTAGCTTCTGGGCGCTGGCCGACCAAGCCGTGCTCAGCCTCGGCACGTTCGCGACGAACATCGTCGTGATGCGCGCTTACAAGCACGAGACCCAGGAATACGCCCACTACCTTCTATTGTTGAGCATCATCGCCCTGCTCAATAACCTTCACGCGTCGGTCATCACCTATCCGCTTTCGGTCAAAGGCGCTCGCTCCGACGACCACGGCCTTCGCGGATTGACGACGGCTTCGCTCGCCCTCACCGGCGCGATGGCTGTCCCCATGCTGTTCATCGTGCTGATCGCGGCAGCGGTCATTCACAGCATTGCGCTCGCGCCGTTCGTGGCGATGGCGCTGGTAGCCTGGCAAGTGCAGGAAACCACTCGACGCGCGTTGATGTCGCACCTCCGCAACGGCGAAGCCGTCTGGGGCGATGCCGTCAGTTACCTCGGGCAGGCGGCGCTGGTCATCTTTCTTTTCACGAACCACATTCCGCCGCTGTGGGAAGTATTCGTCGCGATGGCCGTCACCAGCCTGGCGGGCGCCGTGGTGCAGCTGCTGCAGCTTCGTGTTTCAAAATTCGACGCGCAGCTCACCCGCCACATGGCTACCGACGGCTGGCGCATCGGCCGGTGGCTGCTGGTGACGAACGGGCTCAATCTTCTGACGATCCAGATGATCACCTGGACGTTGTTCTTCTTCTACCAGAACGACGGCGTGACGGCGTTCGGCGCGCTGGGCACAGTGATCGGCGTGAGCCATCCGATCATGTTCGGCATCTGTGGATTGATCGTGCCGGGCGTAGCCAAGGCGCGCCACGAAAATGACGACAAGGCCGCCATCCGATTCGCCGCGAAGTTCAGTTCGATGGGGATGGCCTTGCTGCTACCCTACTACCTGTTCCTCCTCATCACGCCCGGCCTGGCGCTTCGCATTTTCTGCGGCGCGGGCTCGCCGTATCTCCATCTGACGTCTGAACTCCGCTGGTACGTCGCCCAGTACGTGATGGTCTACCTGGCGTATGTCACGTCGGCGTTACTGAACGGGATGGAAGCCGGCCGTTGGACGTTCTTCGGGCAGTTGGCTAACGCGATCGTCACCATGCTCGTGCGAATCCCAGTGACAGCGGCGATCGGTGTGTCGGCGGCGATCTGGTCGGGCGTGCTGACTTACGTCGCCCACACCGCCGTCAATTTCTGGGGCATCGCAAAGACCACCCGCGACGACCAGGCCCGTGCCGAGTCGGCCGCCATCGCCGCCCGATTACGCCCCACTGACACGCACGACCTGCCCGCAACGACGATCGAGCCCGTGCCCTTCGCGTCACGGAGCGAATCATCGCCAAGGCGGTTCGGCCGGCAGCACGTGCTCGTTTCGGCATACACGATTTCACCCTACCGCGGCTCGGAACCGGCCGGCGCATGGAACATCATCATACGACTGGCGAAATTTCACGATATTACCGTGCTCACCAGCCCCAGCGTTGAAGGCACCGACTATCAAACCGAAACGCTTGCGTACCTTCGTGAACACCCGATCGCCGGTCTGACGCTTCAGTATGTCGACCCGCCTACTATCGCGCAAAAGCTGATGAAGCCGACCGGCTCGCTGGCGCGGATGTTCTATTACGTCGGCTACGCCTCGTGGCAGCGCGCCGCTTTGCACAGGGCGCGCGAGTTACATGCGAACCGGCCGTTCGATCTGACGCATCAGCTGAACATGACGGGCTATCGCGAGCCGGGCTACCTGTGGAAGCTTTCAGCGCCGTTCACATGGGGCCCGATCGCCGGGGCGTGCAACATGCCCTGGTCGTTCCTTTCGATCATGAGCCCCACGGAGCGAATTTTTTACGCCCTGCGAAATGTCGCCAATCAAATCCAGCGATTGGCCAGCATCCGCTGCCGACTTGCCGCCAAGGCTGCGAAGATCATCTGGTACGTCGGGTCGGACGAGAAAGCGCTAATCGAAAAAACCTGGGGCAACCCCAACGGCGAGCCCATGCTCGACAGCGGAACTCTCCCGACCGTACGGCCCGCGACAGACTACGACGGCCAGCGCCCGTTCCGGCTCGTGTGGAGCGGCGTTCACATCGGCCGAAAGGGATTTCCGCTGCTGCTCAACGCGCTGTCGAAAATCAAGAACAAGCGCATCGAAGTAACGGTGCTCGGCGCCGGCCCGCAGACGGAGCGGTGGGACACACTCGCCGCGCAACTCGGGGTTACGTCGATGATCCGCTGGCGAGGCCGGCTACCGCGCGAAGCGGCGCTCGCGGAAATGGCGCGCGCCGACGCACTGGCGTTCACCAGCCTGATGGAAGCAGCCTCGCACGTCACGCTCGAAGCGATCTCGATGGGCCTGCCGGTGATCTGCCATGACGCGTGCGGCATGAGCATCGCCGTGGACAACACGTGCGGCATTAAAGTGCCGCTGATCGATGTTGAAACAAGCGCGAACGGCTTTGCGGCAGCGATCGCCCGGCTGGTTGACGATCCCGCAGAACTCCGCCGTCTGACGGAAGGCGCTGCCCGCCGCGCCACCGAATTAACCTGGGACGCCAAGGTCGAACAAATCTGCCGCGGGTATGAGCAGGTCCTGGCTTCGGAGCCTGCCGCGGTGGTCGCGGCCGACGCAGCGCCGGTGGCAGACGTCGAGATCGGCGGATCGGCTTCGGTGCCGCTATGAACGAGCGGCGCTTTTCCGGAGAATCGGGAGGCGAACTCATGTCGCGCAATCCCGCGGGACAACGCATCGGCAGCGGTGGCGTCATTCATTTTCCGATCAAGCAACCGATCGATTACGCCGCCGTCAAATCAACCGCTCAGCCGCCGCTGGTGGCTCTTGTCACGCGCGTCTGGTTCATCTGCATGTGCCTGGCGCTGATGGGCTACGCGGTGATGGGCAAAGGCTTCGCTTACATCGGCCTGCCGCCGTTCTTCGTCGGCGAGTTCATGATGCTCAGCGGGCTGGCATGCCTGATGATTTGCGGCCCGTGGTGGCGCTTTCTCAAAATGCCGCAGATGATCGCGCTGCTGGCGCTGTTCGCCTGGGGCACCTGCCGCACGTTACCGTACATCAAAAGCGCCGGCCTGGACGCAGTGAAGGACGCGATCATCTGGCTGTACGGCATCTTCACGTTCGCCGTCGCTGGCGTGATCGTCTGCCAGCCGAAACTGCTGGTGGAGATGGTCGGCTGGTATCGCAAATACTTCGTCAAAGTGTTCCTGATCGCCACGCCGTTTTTGTGGCTCACGTTTCAGCGCTTCCCCGACAGCCTACCCAGCTGGCCGTGGGCGGACGTGACGATCCTCTTTCTTAAAGCCGGCGATTTACAGGTTCACCTCGGCGGGGTTCTGGCGTTCTGGGCGAGCGAAGTGGCCGGCGGCACGGCGATCATCTGGTTCATTCCGATGTTCATCAACGCCGCCCTCCTCGGCCCCGTCAACCGCGGCGGGATGGTCGCGTTCCTTTCCTCGATCGGCACTTCTCTGATCTTCCGGCCCTTCAACCGCTGGGCGTGGGGATTCATCGGCATCGCGTTTTTCGGACTCAGCCTGCTCTTCATCACTGGACTCGAAATCAAAATCCCCGGCACGGAGCGGCCGATCTCATTTGATCAGCTCGTGCAGAACTTCATCTCCGTCGGCACCAGTTCCGGCGAAACCGGCGACCTGCAAGGCACCAAGGAATGGCGCCTCACGCTCTGGAATAACATTCTCAATGACACGCTACACGGGCAATATTTCTGGTCGGGACTGGGCTTTGGGGAAAATATCGTCAGTCATTACAACATGCAGATCGACCCGGATGAAGCCGTCCGCGATCCGCACAACGGGCACATCTCCATCCTTGCCCGCGCGGGCGTGCCGGGCATCGTGCTCTGGGCGATGGTCCACTTTGGCTGGGCGCTGGGCATGATCGATGGCTACGTTCGCTCCCGGCACGCCGGCCGCACCAAATGGGCCGGGCTCTTTATGTGGGTCCTGGTTTACTGGCTGATGGTCGTCATCAACTGCTCGTTTGATCCGTACATTGAAGGGCCGATGGGCGGCGTGTGGCTCTGGTCGATTTACGGCGTGGGCATCGCCGCGATGTGGCTGCGCGGGAAAGAACCGGAACTGTTCGACCAACTCGACCGCGCCGAAGAACCCGAGCCCGACGCACTCGCCGAAATGGGAGCCGCATGAACGTCCTCGTCGCCCACAACTTCTACCAGGTTCGCGGCGGCGAGGACCAGGTCTACCAAGACGTGGCCGACCTGCTCGAATCGCACGGACATCGCGTGACGCGCTTCGCCGTTCACAACGACGACCTGAGCGGGCGCGGCAAGCTGTCGATGGCGAAGATGACCGTTTGGAACGGAACGATCGCCCGGCAGGTGCGCGAGATTGTCGAGCGCGATAAGATCGACGTCGCCCACTTCATCAACACCTTCCCGCAGATTTCCCCCGCCGCCTATTACGCCGCACGGCGCGGCGGTGCTGCCGTGGTGCAGGAAGTGCAGAATTTCCGCCTCATCTGCCCCGCCGCGCTTTTCCTACGCGACGGGAAAGTCTGCGAAGATTGCCTTGGCAAGGCCGTCCCTTGGCCGGCGATCAAGCACTCGTGCTACCGCGAAAGCAAGTCCGCCAGCGCGGTGGTGGCGACGATGCTTTCGACCCACCGCCTGCTCGGCACGTACCGGAAATCGGTAGACGCATACATCGCCTCGACAGAGTTCGGCCGCGCGAAATTCGTCGAAGGCGGATTGCCGGCGGACAAATTCTACGTGAAGCCGAATTTCGTCTCGCCCGATCCCGGCGCAGCGCCCGGCGGCGGCAGGTTCGCGCTGTTTGTCGGTCGGCTGTCAAAGGAAAAGGGAATCGACGTCATGCTCCGCGCCTGGGAGCAATGCCCGGACGTGAAACTCAAGATCGTCGGCGACGGCCCGATGGCGGAACAAGTGAAGGCAGCCGCCGCACGACTGCCGAATATCGAATGGCTCGGCCGCCTGCCGGTCGGGCAGGTAATGCAGACCATGGGCGAGGCCGGCGCGCTGATTTTCCCATCGGTCTGGTACGAAGGACTGCCCAAAACAATTATCGAATCACTTGCCAAGGGCACGCCGATCATCGCATCGAAAATCGGCGCGATGATCGAGCTGATCGACCACGGCCGGATGGGCCTGCACGTCCCGCCCGGCGATGCCGACGCCTTGGCGGCGGCAGTGCGATCGCTTTTCGCGGATCCTGCAAAGCTGGCCGCCATGCGTACCGCCGCCCGCGCAGAGTTCCTCGCCAAGTTCACCGCCGAGGCAAATTATCCGCGGCTTATGACGATCTACGAAAACGCCCAAGCGAATCGCGAACATCGGGCGGGTGTCCGTGCATCGCATGTTGCATCACAGGCCCCGCTTTAATCGGCATCACTTGGCAAGCTGATCGATGGGTGCTACGTTCGCCGCACGTTGTCAAAACCGAAACAGAAATACCGGATGATCGCCATCGACCTCGACGGCACGTTACTTTCGCCCGAGGGCAAAGTATCGGCGCGCTCCCGCGCAGCCGTACGGCGCGTGCTTGATGCGGGCCTGCTCGTCTGCTTCGCCACGGGCCGCAACTGGACGGAAAGCCGCATGGTGCTGGAGGCCGTCGCACATTATCCGACGGCCGTTTTCGCCGGCGGGGCGCTGATCGTCGATACCGAGAAGAAGATCGTGCTGCACCGGATGAACATGGAGCGATCGCTGGCAGGTGAGTTGTGCGGATTTATCGAGTCGGCCGGTTTCCCCGCGCTGGCGCTACAGGACGTGACGATCGCGGGAGTGGATTACCTGGTGACTGCCGGCGTCGGGCTTGATCCAGTCACCAAGGCGTGGATGGCGACGATGAACACCAAAATGCGCCCCATCGCCGACCTGCCGACACACACGCACGAGCACACCGTCCGCGTCAGCACGGCCGGGCCGAGTGGAACCGTTCGCGAACTGCACACCAAGCTGCTGGCGACGTTCGGCGAGCGCGTGCTCTGCCACCGCATGGAAATCCCCGGCCCGAGCATCGACGTGATGGAAATGTTCGACCCGGCCGTCAACAAGTGGCAGGGAATTCTGCTCGTCGCCGAGCGGCACGGCGTGGCGCCCCACCAGATTATCGCCATCGGCGATGACGTGAACGACGTCGCCATGCTCAAAGGCGCCGGCCTGGGCGTGGCGATGGGCAACGCCAAACCGGCCGTGCAGGCGATGGCCGATCGCGTCGTGGGCACGAACGCTGAAGAGGGCCTGGCGAATTTTCTGGGTGAACTGGTCGATCAGGAGTTGGTCGCCCCGCCGCCGGTTTGAACAGCGGCTGTGTTTTGATTCTTTGTCCGCGAATAGCACGAATCCTCACGAATCCAGAAATCCATTCGTGAGAATTCGTGCTATTCGTGGATTTCACACGCATTCACTCCGTTTGCGACATAATAAACGCCGCCGACGTGGTATCCGGCTCGGCCGCGTGCAGGATTCGGAGCAGGTGATCCTCCCGCAAGTCCTCCGGCAGTTCGGTCAGCGGAAAATATCGAATCTCCAGCGACTCATCGTCATTCACCCGAGGCTCGCCGTCGATCGGGCGGCAGCGGAAGGCGGTGATGACGTACTGTGCGACATCGCCATTGGGATAGGTGATGACCGGCGATGTGTAAACGCCGGAGACGCGCTCGATGGCGATCGTCACGCCGGTTTCTTCGAGCACTTCCCGAATCGCCGCGGCGGCCGGTTGCTCGCCGGGGTCGATGATCCCGCCGATGACCGCCCATTTGCCGGTGTCCGATCGTTTGCCGAGCAGCACTTCTCCGGCGGAGTTGAAGACGAGGGCCGTCACACCGGGGATGAAGAGGAGATCGTGGCCGATCTTGGTGCGGAGTTGCTTGATGAAATCGGGAGTGGGCATTTTCAGATTCTAGGGAAGAAATGCAAATTGCAGAATGCAAAATGCAAAATGAAGAAAATACTCGTCTTCATTTTGCATTTTGCATTCTGCAATTTGAATTTCCCACTACCCCAGCTTGGCCATGACCGCTTCCGTCACCGCCGTCGTACTCGCCTGGCCGCCGAGATCGCGCGTGTGATTTTTCGGCTCCGCCACCACCGCACGACAGGCGTCGTTGATCGCCGTCGCGGCCTTCGGTTGGCCGAGGAAATCGAGCATCATCGCCACGCTCAAGAACGTCGCGATCGGGTTGGCCACGTTCTTGCCGGCGATGTCGGGCGCGCTGCCGTGTACCGGCTCGAACATGCTGGCGGTTTTTTTCGTCGGGTTGAGGTTGCCGCTGGCGGCCATGCCCATGCCGCCTTGGATGGCGGCGCCTAAGTCGGTGATGATGTCGCCGAACATGTTCGTCGTCACGATCACGTCGTAGCGCTTGGGCTGGGTGATCATGTACATCGTGCACGCATCGACGTGGTCGTAGGCGGTTTCAATTCCCGGGTAATCCGACTTCACTTCCTCGAACGCGCGCATCCACAGGTTGTGGGCGTAGCGCAGCACGTTGGTCTTGGCCACAAGCGTGACTTTCTTGCGGCCAAACTGCTTGGCGTAGTCGAACGCGTAGCGGATCGCCCGCTCCACGCCGTGGCGGGTCGTCACTTCGATCTGATTCGCCACTTCGTGCGGCGTGTTCTTGTAAAGGAACCCGCCGTTCTGGCAATACAGGCCTTCGGTGTTCTCGCGGACGATGACCATGTCGATGCCTTCAGCCTTGATCGGGCTCGGCACGCCGGGCATGAGTTTCGTCGGGCGGAGGTTGATGTATTGATCGAGCTCGAACCGCATCTTGAGCAGGATGTCGGTTTCGATCAGCCCCTGCGGGATCTGCGCGCTCCCGCGCGGGTCGGCCCCCACGGCGCCGAACAGAATCGCGTCGTGGGCCGCCAGTTCCTTCAGGGCCGAATCCGGCAGCGTGATTTTCGTCTTGAGATAATGCTCGGCCCCGAACGGGTAATCGGTGGTGGTGTAGCTGAAGCCGAATTTCTTCGACACCGCCGACAGAACCTTCAACCCTTCCGCGACCACTTCTTTGCCGACGTAATCGCCGGGCATGACTGCGATTTTCATAGTTCGGCCACGATAGCGGCACAGCGGATCGGTTTCAAACGGAGGTAAGGCGCGCTAAGTGCAGCGTACGTTTCAAACGCCAACTTGGAACGACAGGAAAATTGTGGTTAAATCCAACGCCCCGGCGGCAGAACTGTCAGGAATTTCCAACGCCTCCGCTCATTCGGTAGCTGCATGAATATCGATTCCCTTTTCGAGCAGGCGTTATCGCTGCACCGCGCCAACCAACTTCCGCAGGCCGATTCGCTGTACCGGCAGGTGCTGGCGATCGACCCGCGTCATCCCGCCGCGCTGCAATATCTCGGGTTGACCTTGGCCCAGCGCCGTCGGCCGGAAGAGGCGTATCCGCTGATGAGTCAGTCGGTCGCACTGGCGCAGGACGCGGGGTTTTATTCCAATTTCGGCGCGCTGTGCCGTTCCCTCAACAAGGTTGACGAAGCGGAAGCGGCCTACCTCGCCTCGATCAGGCTCAACGCGAACGCCCCCGCGACTTACAATAATCTCGCCAACCTGTACGCCGACCAGGGCCGCCTTCTGCCGGCGATCGAATCATTTCGCAAAGCGCTGGCGTTGGATCCGAATTACTCGAATGCCCAACTCAATCTCGCCAATACGCTGATCGACGCTGGTGAATGGGCCGAGGCATTTACAGTCTTTCGCAGGGAGTTAAACGCCCGCCCGAACCCCGTCGCCCACAGCAGCCTTTGCTTAAACCTTCATTACGACCCGGCCCAGACCGCCCAATCAATCTTCGCGGAAAACCAGCGATGGAATTCCCTCTACACTAGGACGACGGCGACGCATTTGCCGAATGATCCTGATCCAGACCGGCCACTTCGCATTGGGTATGTCTCGCCCGATTTTTGTGAACATCCCGCCGCCCACGTCATTCTTCCGCTGCTTGAGAATCACGACAGGTCAAACTATATCGTCCACCTTTATTCCACCGTGAACCCGGCCGAAGTTCTGCCGCGGTTCAGAACCGCCGCTGCCGTTTTCCGCGAGTGTGACCCGTTCGCGCCTGATCGGCTTGTGTCTTTAATCCGCGACGACAAGATCGACATCCTCGTCGATCTGGCGAACCATTCCGGCTTCAACAGTCTGCTGGTTTTCGGTCAAAAGCCGGCCGCGATTCAGTTCACCGCCATCGGCCTGCCTGCGACGACGGGCCTGACCGCGATCGACTACCGCTTCACCGACTCGTTCTTCGATCCGCCCGCGCCTGCGGCGGCAAAGCCGTCGTCTGAGAAGCTGGTGTATCTCGATCCCGCGGCCTGGTGCTACGACCCCGGCCAAGTCGTCGAAAATCCCGCTCCGCCGCCGTCGCTTAAAAATGACTACATCACGTTCGGGTCGCTCAGCAATCTGCTCAAGATCAACGAGCCGCTGGTTGATCTATGGGCGAAAGTACTCCTTGCCGTGCCGCACTCCCGGTTCGCGGCGGTATCGGGCGCGTTGCTCGGCAGGTCTGCCTTCGGGCGTGATCGACTGCTTTCACTTTTTGCCGCGCGGGGCATACCGGCCGATCGCCTCGTTCTCCTGGATCGCACGTCGCGACAGGAATACTTCGGCCAATACCAGCAGATCGACATTGTTCTGGATACCTTCCCCTTCCACGGCGGCGTGACCACGCTGGATGCTTTGTACATGGGCGTGCCGGTCATCACGTTGGCCGGCGAGACCTACACTTCGCTCACGGGTGTTTCCATCCTCAGTAATCTCGATCTTCCCGAACTCATCACCCACTCGGCCGAGGAATATCTCGCGGCGGCCCTGGCGCTGGCGGGCGATGAGCGTCGTCTGGTGGCGTACCACCAAACGCTGCGTGATCGACTGCGATCGTCCGCACTGATGGGCGCCGCGGCCTACGCCCGGCGCGTGGAATCGGCCTACCGGCAATCATGGAAAAGCCTCTGCCTGGCCCGCGCCTGACACACGTTGCAACCTCGCCGCAAAGTCGGGATACTTTGCCGCGTTGTAGGGCGGGATAACAATCCCGCCTCGGAGGCGACATCGGCGGGATTGCCATCCCGCCCTACACCATTCAGCACGAGGAAACCCATGAAAATCGGATCTGGCGAATTTACCTACGAGTGGATCGAACATTGGATTCGTCTCCCCGAGACCGAGTCCGGCAAATCCAACGGCCGAACGCACGGCCTAGCGGTGGCGGACAACAATGACGTCATCATCTTCAACCAGGCGCAGCCCGGCGTGCTTCGCTACAGCGCCGACGGCAAACTCAAGAACGCCTGGGGCGATCGCTTCAGCGGCGCGCACGGCCTGACTCTCGCTAAAGACGGCGAGACCGAAGTGCTCTGGCTGACCGATCAAGGCACCGCCGAGGTCGTCAAGACTTCGCTCGACGGCACCACCCTGCTCAACCTCCAGCGGCCGAACCTGCCGGTATACCAAGGCACGAAAAAATTCGTCCCGACGTGGGTCGGCATCAACGAAGAACGCATCGGCGGCAACGGCGACGTGTGGGTGACCGACGGCTACGGCAGCAACTACATCCACCGCTTCACCAAGGCTGGCGCGTACGTGAGCAGCATCAACGGCACTGAAGGCAAAGCCGGCGCGTTCGCCTGCCCGCACGGGATCACGTTCATCCCGAAAGCCGGCGGCCCGGAGCTTTACATCGCCGATCGCGCCAACAAGCGCGTGCAGGTGTACGACGCCGAAGGCAACTTCAAGCGAGTCTTCGGCAACGATTATCTCAACAGCCCGTGCATGTTCGTCCACCGCAACGGCGTGGTGTACTGCCCGGAACTGTACGGCCGGCTCGCGGTGATCGACGCGAATGACAAGCTCATCACCTACCTCGGCGATCAGCCGGGGATTGAAAAGGTGAAGGGTTGGCCGAACCTGCCGGCCGACCAGATCCACGCCGGCCAATTCAACAGCCCGCACGGCATGGCCGTAGCGGCGAACGGGGATTTGTACGTCGGCGAATGGATCGTCGGCGGGCGGGTGACGAAGCTGGCTCGGGTGTAGAAGAGGATTTACCACAGAGGACACAGAGAGCACGGAGAGGAAGTAGAGAAAAAGAAGGCGAGTGAACAAAGCAACGTTTTTCTCTTCTTCCTCTCTCTGCGCTCTCTGTGGTCTCTGTGGTTAAATTTTTTCCAGAATTTCCAACGCCGTTTTGAGATTCGGCTCGCCCACATCCCCCGACAGCCAAGTTACGTTGCCGAACCGCTTGAACCATTTCATCTGCCGCCTGGCGAGTTGTCGCGTGGCGATTTTGATCTGCTCGACCGCGTCATCGAGCGACATTTTCCCGCGCAAATGAGCGATCAACTCCGCATACCCCGTCGCCTCGGCGGCGGTCATCGAAAGCGGCTCGGGGCGAGCGAGTAACGCTCGAGTTTCTTCTAACCATCCTGCGGCAATCATCTGTTTCACTCGCGCGTTGATCCGGCGGTTCAGCACGTCGCGATCCCAACTCAGGCCGAACCAGATCGCGGGGTGACGAACGCTGCCACTCGCCCACTCGCTTTGGAAGGAGGTGATCGGCTTGCCGGTGAGCTCGTACACTTCAAGCGCGCGCACGATTCGTCGCTGGTCATTCAAGTGAATGCGTGTGGCCGCTTCGGGATCAACCTGTATTAGCCGCGCGTACAGCACATCATTCGACTCGCCCATCAGCCGCTCGCGGACGGCGGCGTCGGCGCTGGGGCCTTCGAATAATCCCTCGAACAGCGCCTTGTAGTACAGCGGCGTTCCCCCGACGGCGATCAGCGGCACGCCTCGCCGTTTGGCGTCCTCGATCGTCGCGTCGGCCAGCTCCAAGAATCGCGCGACGGTGAACGATTCCGACGGCTCCGCCGCATCGATCAGGTGGTGCCGCACCGCCGCCTGCTCGGCCGCGGTGGGTTTGGCCGTGCCGATGTCCATGCCGCGGTAGACCTGCATGGAATCGAGACTGAGAATCTCCGCGCCCAGTCGCTGTGCGATCCCCATCGCCAGCGCCGATTTGCCGGACGCGGTGGCTCCAATAATGGCTATCAATTTATAACCGGCTGTCATTTTTTCGATCCTGCCTGTCAAAATTGCAGCGATTGGTGGCAGCACGCCACCGAGCTAACTATCGCAAATTCCGGAAAAACAATGAGTTGCGTCGCCGGTCAATTGTGGCACGAGGTTTGTTAATTGCCAAGCGACGGCACGCGGTGTGCCGGGATCATTATCAGCACAAAGGAGAATGCACATGTTACTGCCAGCTCGTATCGCCCAATTGACTGCATCTGATGCAAACGCACTGCAACGCGATTTCGACGCCGTACTCAACGGCTTTTTCAACCCCGAACCGGCCGCCGGCGTGTTGTCGTACGGCGTGGACATTCGCGAAGACGCGAATCACATTTACATCGACGCAGAGTTGCCGGGTTTTAAGAAGGAAAACGTCGATGTGACCTTCGAGAACCAGACCCTGACGATCACCGCCGAACGCAAAGTTGAGCCGGCCAAGGACGGCGAAACGCAATCGCTGCTCCAGGAACGCCGCTTCGGCAAGTACACCCGAAGCTTCCGCCTGCCGCCGACGGTGGATGCGCAGAAGGTCGACGCCCACTTGGCCGACGGCGTGCTGTCAATCACGCTGACCAAGCGTGAAGAACTCAAGCCGCGGAAGATCGTGGTGAGCTAAGTTCACAATTGAAAGCGTGAACCGTTTTTAAGCCGCTCGGCGCAAATAGGCCGAGCGGCTTTTTTCTGCGCATCGCGAGGGCTGCCAGACCATGCATAACTTGCAATGAAAAAACATGGGCCGTTAGCCCATGTTACGAACAGCAAATCCGCGGCTTCACGTAGCACGGGCTTCCAGCCCGTGACAAACCAAGCCGGAGCGGACGGTCGGCGACCGGAATTTGAAAAACCACGTTTCGAGCGTCGGAGTTTCGGTGCCAAAAGCCGCCTGAAGCACCACACGCTCAGGCACGGGCGGAATCAACTTTATTCATCTAAGTTTTAATCCCTTCGATTTCGCGTTGTCGGATCATGGTTTGGATCAGTTTGCCGGCGGCCCAGGTCGCGACTCGGTGCGGGCGACGCACCCACGGCGGCGGCGCGAACAGGCCTTGGCCGGCCGCGTGGCCCAGGGCGCGTTCGATGGCTTTGCGTTGACGCATCAGGTGTCGGCCGAACGACTCGCCCGGGTCGCGGTGCAGCAGCGGGTCGAGCATCTCCAATGCACGCAGGCGTTGCGGCAGGCTTCGCTTCGGGTCGTACACCCCGGCGTTGCTGCGTCGCGGCGGCGCGACCAGTTGGTGCCCGTGCGTCGCGGCCAGACGGTGCACCGGATTGGCGTCGTAGGCGTTGTCCCCGATCAGGTACCCCGTGCCGCTCAGGTGCGGGATCAACAGAGCGGCCCCGACCTGATCGTTGGTGTTCATCGGCGTGATCAGCAGCCGACCGAATCGTCCCGACTGATGGCTCACGTGCAGTTTGTATCCGCGTGCCATCTCCCCGGCGGCGCGGCCGCGACGCGCGTCGCGGTCTTTGGAGTAACTGCCGACCTTGAGCGGCTTGGAGTCCAAGCGTTTGAGCAGCGACGGGCCGTGGTCTTCGCTCAGACGCTGGAGCATGCGTTCCAGCGTCGCCAGCACGCCGACGGTCCGCATCCGCCGGCTCATCGTCGCCTGCGACGGCAGCTCGGCGAACAGTTCGTCCAGCAGCCGCATGTCCCAGTTGCACCGATGACAGGCGAAACTGACGGGACGGTCACGCAACACCGAGTAGAGATAAACCTTGACGATCAACCGGTCGGAAAACTGCTGCCCGGCCTGACGCCCGTGCGGCGAGACTTGATCCACGAGCCGACACATCCGACGATACCGACTGGCCTCCATGCTCCAGCTCCTTTCTTGGTCGAAAGAGCCAGTATGGAGGCCATCTCGTTGCGGCGCAAGCGTTTCGAACCGCGGCCCATAAAGTTGGAGCCGCCTGTGCAAAGATGCGCCGGGCCGACAAACATCGCGCAACTCCTTACGCCGTCGGGCCACGGGCGGGACGTTTCTCGATAGTGTCCATTCTTCGTGGCATGGGCGGCTCGCCCATGGTCTTGGTCTGAAAACAAAGACACGGGCGGGCCGCCCGTGCCACCCCGTGCCACGGAAGAACAATCTGCTCCAAAACTTACGATCGCATTTTCAATCAGCATGATCCGCCGAGCGCGCCTCCGTGCTTCCGTGCCTCCGTGGTTCAACTTCTTCCTCCCCGCTAAACTGCAAACATGAGCCGATACGCCCTGGGCATTGATTACGGCACCGAGTCGGTCCGCGTGCTGGTCGTGGATATCCGCGACGGGCGAATCGCGGGGCAGGGTGCGGATGCGTATCGCCACGGCGTGATCGATCGCACGCTGCCGACTTCGGGCGCAACGCTGCCGCACGATTATGCGTTGCAGCATCCGCAGGATTGGCTGGATTCGCTCGCCCGTGCGTGCAAGTCGGCGATGGCGGCGGCGAAAGCATCGGTCGAGCAGATCGTCGGCATCGGGGTGGATTTCACCAGTTGCACCATGCTGCCTTGCCTGGCGGACGGCACGCCGCTTTCTCAAACTGCAGAATGGAAAAACACGCCGCTCGCCTGGCCGAAGTTGTGGAAGCACCACGGCGCCAAGGCGGCCGTCGATCGGATCAACCTTGTCGCGCGCGAACGCAACGTGCCGTGGCTCGCCCGTTACGGCGGGACGATCGGCATTGAGTGGTTCTTCCCGAAAATCCTCGAAACGCTGCAGGACGCGCCGCAGGTGTACGACGCAACAGATGTCTGGATCGAAGGCGGCGATTGGCTGGTGTGGCAACTGGTCAGCGGGCCGTACCCGGCGTGCAAGGCGTCAGAGATCGTGCGATCGACGTGCCAGGCGGGGTATAAGGCGATGTGGAATCGCGCGACGGGATATCCGTCGGAAGATTATTTCCGCGCCGTCGATGCGAGAATGGCAAATGTAGTAAATGCGAAGATGCCCGGCCGATTGGAAGCGCCGGGCCAGCGGGCGGGGCTCTTGTCGGAGGCATCGGCAAAGTTGCTGGGGCTTCGCGCGGGGATTCCGGTTTCCGCCGCAATCATCGATGCCCACGCCGGCGTTCCCGGCGCGGGCGTCGCTTCACCCAGCACGATGGTCCTCGTCATGGGCACCAGCAGCTGCCACATGATGAACAGCCGGATCGAGGCGATGGCCCCCGGCATCGCCGGCGTGGTGGAGGACGGCATTCTCCCCGGCTACTTCGGCTACGAGACCGGGCAATCCAGCGTCGGCGACGCGTTCGCGTGGGTCGCCAAATCCCTCGGCAAATCGCACGCGGAATTGAACGCCGAAGCCGCCAAGCTCCCGCCCGGCAGCGGCGGCGTGATCGCGATCGACTGGCTCAACGGCTGCCGCACGCCGCTGATGGACGGCCGCCTCAGCGGCGCGTTCGTCGGGCTCACGCTCACCACCACGCCCGCGCAGATGTACCGCGCGATGCTCGAAGCCACCGCGTTCGGCGTGAAGTGGATCTGCGACACGCTCGAATCCGGCGGCGTGCCGGTACGGCGGTTCGTCGCCAGCGGCGGGCTGCCGGCCAAGTCGCCGCTGCTCATGCAGATTTACGCCGACGTGCTCGGGCAGAAGATCGGCCTGGCCGAGAGCGATCAATCGGTGGCACTAGGCGCCGCGATCCTCGGCTGCCTCGCCGCCGGGCCGGAAGTGACGGGTTACCCCGCGATCAGCACCGCCATCAGCGCGATGGCCCGCCAGCGCGAAGATTTAATCTACCGCCCCGACCTGCCCGCGCGGCGAGCTTACGCGAAGCTGTACGAAGTCTATCGCTCGCTCGCCCACGCCGCCGGCCCGCTCGCCGCAGCCATGCGCGAGCTGCGGAATTTCGCCGGTACGGAAAAGATTTAGGTTGTCTGTCGCGAATCGCTCCGTCCGCCCGATTGGGTCATCCTGAGGTACTCCGAAGGATCTAGCCTGCACTTGCTGATACGCTAGATCCTTCGGAGTATCTCAGGATGACAAGTTTTGAGCTTCAATCAGAGTACTTCCGATTCGTGAGACAGAGCTTAAGCCCCGAAAATGGCTCGAGGTTCTCTCACGCCGCCGACGGCTTGGCATCGCCGGCGGGGAGTTGGTTTCTGAAGTATTTGAACAGCTGCAGCGCATCGGTCGTGCAATGGCCGTCGGTGGTGGTCGTCGCATTGGCCAGCGCGTTGAGGAGGTGCGGGCCGTCCAGCGGCGCATCGCGATGATCGAGATTCAGCAGCCCCATCCACCACGAGGGGAACAGCCGCGTGTCGGTCGATTCGAGAAAGAGCCTGCGGATTTCACGGTGCCTGGTGTCGGCGCAAATTCGGTCGTAGATTCGCAGGATGGTGACGCGATCTCCCTCGAGGCATTGCATGAAATGCCCCGCCGAATAGAGCAGCAGGCCGGTGACATTCCACGGCGCGTTGTTCTCGGTACATTGCTTCCCCAGCGCGCGTAATTCAGCGTCGGAAAACGGCGCGGTTGCTCGGCTGACATACACCAATCGTTGGATGCTCGGCATGGTTCGCACTTTCCCGACAATTCACGGCCGATCAGCGACGCGAATCGTCGGATACATCAATTCTATTGCGTTCGTCGGACCGTTCAACCCAGGTCATTAAACCATTTTACCTTCTCTAAGCGTCGCAGGCTCGATTCACGCGCGGCAGGCGCATCGGGCCGGTGGCGATTTCGATTAGTCCGTTTTCTGCGCCAGTGCCCACCACCAGTCGCGATCGCGCGGCACTTTCGCAAGCACTCGCCAGCCGGGCGGCACGGGCGTTTCGGGCTGGCCGTGCTGCTGGGGTACGACGGCGACGACGGGCGGGCTTTGCTGCGGCAGAGATTGCCAGTCGGCTATCCGCTCTGTCGACTCGTTGAGGTAAATCGCCAGGTCCACCGAGATACGCTTGCGATCGCGCCGCGCGTTGAGGACCGTTTTCACGTCGGGAATTTCCGCGCGGATTGCGTCGGCCAGCGGCTTCATCTCGCTACGGCCCGCGCGCGACAGGCTGTAGCCGCTGATCCCCAGCACCTGCGCGCCGAGCATGACGACGACGGTCGCGGCGACAATCGCCATCGGCCGGTGCCGCTGCAGCAGGATCGCAACGCCGAGCACCGCGCCCCCGGCGAGAATCATCACCGCGACGGCGACGAAGAGTCGCCCGCCGCCGGCTGTATCAGAAGGCGCGCTGATCGAGTCGGTAGTCGCGCCGCGGGCACCGGTCGCGACGGGCACGTTGATCGAGCCGGCGGTCACACCGGTTGCGGCGGGCGCGGCGATCGAGCCTGTAGTCACGCCGGTCACGCCGCTGGCATCGCCGACTGCTTCGCGCCCGGCGATTACCGGCGGGCGGGTCACCGGCGGGTGCGCGGGTTTGTCAGCTTCAACGAGCGGCGCGAGCCACGGCCGGTCGTCGACCGTTTTCAGAATCGTCGCAGCGGCAATCGGCAGCCCGATCACCACGGCTGCCAACGTTGCGTAGTGAAGCGCGACAAGGACCCGCCGCAAAAGCCCGCGCCCGGTCAGCAGAACCTGCATGCCGTGGGCCACCAACAGCGCCAGCGGAATAAAGGCCGGCAGCGCGTAGCGATCCTTGCGGTCGGGGAAAAAGCTCATCACGATCAGCGGCAACACCCCGGCAATGAGCAGCCACGCCGCCGGCGAAGCGAAGGCGTGTTGCGAAGAGTCACCAACTCCACGAACGCGCGAGCGACGGTTGACCGAATCAACCGGCGAAGGATCCCTCGCGCCCGCACGCGATCCTGCCGACGGCAGCGTCGTCGCACCAACGGGCGGTGGATCGTTGGCGCTTTCGCGCGATCGTTCCGATGCAATTCCCGGCGCGCCCATCGGCGGCAATTCGCTTGCGCCTTCGCGCGATCGTTCCGATGCAATTCCCGGCGCGCCCATCGATGGCAATTCGCATGTGCCTTTTCGCGATCCTTCCGACGCCACTTCCCGCGTGCCAACGGGCGGCCGTTCACTTGCGCCTTCGCGGAGATTTTCCTCCGACGCGTCCACCCGTTCACCCCCGCGGATCGCGCGCCAGCCGCTCACCATTCCCACGATCGCCCACGGCAGCCACGGCGTGAGGAAGGCAATCGCCGCGAGGTAAAAAATCGGATTGCTGCTGGCGTTATCCGTCGCGCCCACCCGCGTGATTTCAGTCGTCCACCGATTCACCACGCCCGGACTCTTCATGTAAACCGAAAGAAACCACGGCACGCCCACCGCCAGCGCGAGCAGCATTCCGACGGCGCACGGGCCCAGGATGTTTCGGAGCCCGAGTGCGGGGAACTCCTCGCCGGGCCCGGCGGAGCTTGCGGGCAATGAATTTCGCCCGCGGAAGAATCGCAGGATTCCCAACACGACCACCGGCAGTACCAGAAAAAGCAGGCAGACGGGCCCTTTGCTCAGGATCGCCAGTCCCGTGGCCACGCCGGCGATCGTGCATCCGCCCCACCGGCGGCCGCGCCATAGCGCCAGTGCGATGCCGAGTTGCCCGAGCGCGATCCAGAGCGTCATTTGCACATCGGTGGTGGCCCCCCAGCCGAGCCGGAGGACGAGGAACGACGTCGCGTACGCCGCCGCCGCCGTCACCGGGGCTGATCCGCCGAGGGCGATCTGCGCGATCGCGGCGACGAGCAGCGTCGTCAGGCAACTCTGTAGAAGTGATGCAAGGCGCACGCGGAACGCCAGCGAGCGGTAGGCGTCTTCGCGCGCTGCCGGCTCGCGCTGGTTGAGCGAGTCGACCACTGCCGGCGGGACGAAAAGCGCAGTCACCCATGCGGTCAGCGGCGGCTTGTTCAGGCGGGCTTCGCCTTCCAGCGTCGGCACGAGCCAATGCCCGGTGCGGCGGATCTCCAGCACCGTCGCGACGTTCAGATTCTCCATGCTCCCGGAAAACTCCAGCCGCGAAATCACCGGCAACGCGGCGATTACCATCGCCAGCGCGACCATCACACTGCCGAGCCCGGCGAGCCACGGCCGAGGTTGATTGAAACTTGCGTCGCTCATTCGCCGCTCATGCTAAAGGAAAAGAATCCGATCGCCACGCTCATCGCGCGGCCGGCGAACTCAAAGCACACGATCCCATCAGACATTCCCCTCATGGCCTCTCCGTTTATCCCCTAATGACCGGGTCGCGATTCGTTTCGACAATGCTTGTGTTCCGTTTACCTATTTGCGAAGGAGATCGTTATGCGTTCTTTACTGGTTACCACACTCTGCCTGGCGTTTACCGCTCTGGTCGGCTGCACCACCGCACCCAAGACCGAAGCCAAGCGCGACCGACTCATGGATTTATCCGATGCGTCGCTCGATCGCTTCAAGGCTGACGATTCGTCGGTCGATGCGTTTCTCGTCCACTCGGCCGGGTACGCGGTATTTCCGCACGCCGGCAAAGGCGCGCTCGTCGTCGGGGGTGCGTACGGCAAGGGAATCGTCTACCAGGGCGATCACATGATCGGCTACTGCGACATGACGCAGGCCTCGGCCGGTGCGCAGGTCGGCGGGCAGGAATTCAGCGAGCTGATCGTTTTCGAAACGCCGGCCGCGCTCGACCGATTCAAGAATAACGACATGTCCTTAACCGCTAACGCCAGCGCCATCGCCGTGAAGTCCGGGACCGCGTCCTCGGCGAAGTACGATAACGGCGTGGCTGTTTTCGTGCGGGCCGACAAGGGCCTGATGGCCGAAGGCGCCATCGCAGGTCAGCGGTTCACCTATCGCTCCTCGAGCGAAGTGGAACCCGACGGCATGAAGCGGTAACGCCCAGCCGTAAACTCGAATCGAGTCCCCATCGGGGCGGAAGATTCAGGCTAAGTGCGATTCGGAATGGCCCGTCTAATGGATGGTCCAGCCGACGCGAAGGCCTGCTCTTCCGCCCCGTTTTGCGCGCCTAGGTGGCCCGTGCCGTTTAATCTCGATTTATCGATTGATCCGACCGCCGGCTGCGATTTTATTGGCAACTCCCACACCCGATTCGGATATATTGCGCCGGGCCGATCTGGACACCGAGTACAATGCCCGGAATCGCGAAATTTGCTCGAAATTCGGGGTGCTCATAGGCAGCGGAGAGGGAATCACGATGCCCCAGGGCGACAATTTAAAGCCGCAACCGTCGCGGCGACGATTTTTACTGATCGGCGGACTCGGGGCGGCGGCCCTTGGCGCGTCGTCGCTGGCCGGGTGGTCGCGGCGATCGAAAACCACCGCGGGCGGTCTGCACATTGCCCAGCGGAAGTCGCGGGCGCTGGGGACCGACATCTCCATGCTCGCCCTCCACGAAAACGCCGCCGCCGGGGAGCGGGCGCTCGATGCCGCGTTCGCGGAACTCGCCCGCGTCGAGCGGGTGATGAGCATTTACCTGCCCGAGAGCGAGCTTTCCCGCCTGAATCGCGACGGCGTGCTGAACCATCCCGATCCATATCTCGTCCGCGTACTCAACGAATCAACCGACACTGCCCAGCGCACCGGCGGCGCGTTTGACGTGACCGTTCAGCCGCTCTGGGTGCTGTACGCCGCCGCCAGCAAATCGGGCGCGTTGCCGAGCGACGGCGAGATCGATTCCGCCCGGCAACGCGTCGATTGGCGCGGCCTTTCGATCGCCGACGACCGAATCACCCTGCGCGACCCCGGCATGGCGATCACACTCAACGGCATCGCGCAAGGTTTCGCCGCCGACCGTGCCATGGAAGCGATGACGCGGGCCGGCGTCACGCACGCGCTGATCAACACCGGCGAGATCGCCTCCATCGGCCACAAGGCCAGCGGCGAGCCGTGGGTCGTCGGCATTCAACACCCGCGCAAGGCCGACGCGTATTTGGGCTTGGCGAAGCTCACGGGCCGGTGCATGTCCACAAGCGGCGATTACGAAACCACGTTCAGCGCCGACCGCGCGTACAACCACATTTTCGAGCCGTGGAGCGGGCGATCGCCGGGCGACTTTTCCAGCGTCACGGTCATCGCCCCCACCGCCACGCAGGCCGACGCGCTATCGACGGCGATCTTCGTGCTCGGCGCCGAGAAGGGCCGGACGCTGGCCGCTTCGATCCCGGGAGTCGACGTGCTGCTGGTGATGAAAGACGGCCGCCAACTGGCCGGCGACGGGTTCCCCTGGAACGGCTAATGGACCGGCGGTTCTCCGTGGGTGTCCAAAAGTCCTGTCAGCGCGACTTGAGCGTTAGGTCATCCCGAGGTACCCCGAGGGATCTCGGGTTTTCGAGCGTTTCCGTGGCCCCGAGATCCCTCGGAGTACCTCGGGATGACGATCATTGAGAAGGGAGTTCACGATAATGAAATCAGGTCGCACAACACACTCGCAACAATTGAGAGCGCGAAAACTTCGGGCCGCTTCCATCCTCCTCGCCCTGGCGGCCTCTTCGACGTTCGCCGCGCCGCCCGCCAAACCCGCAACGCCGAGCGCGTCGGCAGCCAAGCCCGCTGAGGCCGTCAAGACCCGCGCCGAAGCCGACAAGATCATCGACGAAGCCGGCAAAAACCAGCCGGACTGGTGGGACGACACGCAGCTCACTTACCCGCCGACACTCGACCTCACCTGGGGCCCGAGCCCCGACAAGAAATGGGCGCCGCAGAAAGTCATGGGCGCGTATTACTGGGACATCATCGATCCCAATCCCGCCAAGTGGAAAGAGGGAATCAAACTCGCCAGCTACTGCCTGACCAACACGCTCAAAACCAATCCGGCCGGGCAACAGCAGGCCATGGGAAAGATGGCCACCATCTACACCGAGATGCTCGGCGATTTCGCCCGCGGCGCGTACTGGGCGAAAAAGAACGGCAATCAGCTCACGCTGGCTCACTGCTACGAAAAGCTCGGCTGCCCGTCGGCGGCGAAGGAAATTCTGAAAAACATGGGTCAGGACCAGACCCGCAACTGCCAGCAGATCAAGCTCTGGGCGGAGATAGGCGACCTGAAAACCGCGCTCACGCTGGCCGACCTGCGCGGCAAGTCCGACCCGACGGCCGCGTTCCTGGCCGCGGGCGATGCCTGCCGGCGGTCCGACAAAATCCCCGAGGCGATCGCGTACTACCAGAAAGTCCTCGCCGCACCCGGCGGCGGGAGTCGCGACGATCCGATCAACAAAAAGCGAGCCCAAGCCAACCTCGACGCCATCAAGCTCTTCGACGGGCTCGACCTGATCAAGATCGCCGACGGCACGTACAAGGGCGACAGCATCGGCTACGTCGGTCCGATCGAAGTGGAAGTCACCGTCACCGCCCACAAGATCGAGAAGGTGGAAGTCACCAAGCACCACGAGAAGCAGTTTTACTCCTCGATCAACGACACGCCGCCGCGGATCGTCGCCAAGCAGGGCGTGAAAGGCGTCGACACGACCACCGGCGCCACGCGAACGAGCGAAGCGATCATCAACGCGTCAGCGAAGGCGCTATCAGCGGCGCAGAAGTGAGCGATCTGTATTCGTCGGCGTGTCCCGCTTCAGCGGGACACTTTGTCTGACGCGCGACCGGTGTCCCGCTGAAGCGGGACACGCCAACGAAGCGTTGCCCTTCTAATCGCAAGCGATCGAAGATGACGGAGCGTAGATGCGTCTGAACCTGTTCCTCCCCTACCTTCGCCGCCCCAAGCGCGATTCGTCGCGCGAGATGGCCCGCCCGTTCCGAAAATTCGCGCTCAACGTCGTTCCCGCCACTGTCTTTTCCGAAACCGGCGTGAAAGTGAAGCCCGGCCTGCTCCGCCGCGTGCTGAAAAAGATAGGGCCGACTTGGCTTTCATCGCCCGTCCGCAGGATCGTGCAGGGCGTTTGCATGATCGCGTTCTGCTGGCTCTTCTTTTACGTCTGCTGGCCGTACGGCACGAAGGATTACTCGGCCGCGATGGCTAGCCGAGAAAAAATCCACGCCGAAACGTTTCTGATCATCGACCCGCTGGTGAGCCTTTCCACCGCCATCGCCGCCAAGGCGTGGGTCTGGTCGCTGCTCTGGGCGACGGGGATTCTCACCGCGTGCGTGCTCTTCCCTCGCGGATTCTGCGGCTATCTCTGCCCGCTCGGCACACTGATCGATCTCTTCGACTGGTCGATCGGCAAACGCGTGAAAAAATTCCAGGTGACGCGCGACGGATGGTGGGTCAATCTCAAGTACTACCTGCTGCTGGCGATCCTGGTATGCAGTGTGTTCGGCGTGCTAATCTCCGGCTTCTTCGCGGCGATTCCTGTCATCACCCGCGGATTCCTCTTCACGCTCTCGCCGCTGCAGATGGGCGTGCAGCGCGGCTTCTACCAAGTGCCGCCGATGAACGTGGGGCAGATTTTTTCGATCGCGCTCTTCATCGGCGTGCTGGCGCTGGGCTTCATGCGGCCGCGGTTCTGGTGCCGATACGTCTGCCCGACCGGGGCGATGTTTTCCGTCGGCAATCTCTTCCGCGCCAGCGAAAGAAAAGTCGAAGACACCTGCATCCACTGCAACAAGTGCGTCGAGATTTGCCCGTTCGATGCGATCAAAGCCGACTTCACCACCCGCACCGCCGACTGCACGCTCTGCCAAACCTGCGGCGGGGTTTGCCCGGTGCATGCGATCAAGTTCGTCGACCGCTGGGATAATGCGAACCTGAAACTCGAAGGCGATCGCGAACTGCACGAAACGCCGATGTCCCGTCGCGGCGTGCTCGGCGGAATCGCCGCGGGCGTAGTCGCGGCGACGGGGATCGGGCTGCTGACGCGCACTGCGGCCGCTTCATCGCCGGTGCCGATTCGCCCGCCCGGCAGCGTGCCGGAGGATGAATTCCTCGACCTGTGCATCCGCTGCGGCGAATGCTTCAAGGCGTGCCCGAACAACGTTCTGCAGCCGATGGGTTTCAAGAACGGCCTCGACTCGCTCTGGACGCCAGAGGCCGTCCCCACCTGGTCCGGCTGCGAGCCGAGCTGCAACAACTGTGGGCAAGTCTGCCCCACCGGCGCGATCCGCGCGTTGCCGATCGAAGAAAAGCGCGCCGTGCGGATGGGCCTGGCCGAGATCAACACCGCCACCTGCCTGCCGCACGCAGGGAAAGAGGCCTGCCAGCTCTGCGTCGATGAATGCACCGCGGCCGGTTACAACGCGATCGAGTTCGTCCGCGTCGGCACGCAGGTAGACTCCGACGGCCTGCCGATCGAAGGCACCGGCTTCGTCGCCCCGGTAATGGTCCCCGACAAATGCGTCGGCTGCGGCCTCTGCCAGACGCGCTGCCACGGCGTGAACTTTAAGACGCGCCACGTGCTGACGGAAAGCGCCATCGTCGTCCGTGCCGGAGCCGGAAACGAAGACCGCGTGCGCAGCGGCTCGTACGTGCAGCTTCGCGTGCAACGCGATCAGGATAAGCTGAAAAAATCAGTCGACGCGAAGTATCAGTCGGGCACTTAGCGTACTTCGGCGTCACGCAAATCGTCGTACTGAGAGGGTGGACAAAAAACCGATTGACTGTCATCCCGAGGTACTCCGAGGGATCTCGGAACCACGAAAGCCGCTCGAAATCCCGAGATCCCTCGGAGTACCTCGGGATGACGTTTTTTCTGAGGGAAGCAGATAGGAAACTTTTGAGCGCCTCTAACGTGACGTCGTTCCAAAGTGCGGCGACACCGGTGAGATCGGATTGCCCTAATCCCGCATTCGCCGTTCGTGTCGCAAGCGGCGATCAAACTACGCCTGAAAACGTCCCCTCTTTGCATTTCACCGACAATCCTCATAATTACCAATCCCGCGGTGGCGGCGCGTGCGGCGCCCGCGGCGTACTTTAACCTTCGGAGAAAATCATGGCTGGCGATGTCATTTCAATGTCCAACGGCAAACTTTCCGTCCCCGATATGCCCGTCATTCCCTTCATCGAAGGCGACGGCACCGGCCGCGATATCTGGCGGGCTTCGGTTCGCGTGTTCGACGCAGCCGTGAAAAAAGTCTACGGCGGGAAGAAGCAGATCAAGTGGAAAGAAGTGCTGGCCGGGCAGAAGGCGTTCGACTCGACCAAGAACTGGCTGCCGGATGAAACGGTCGAAGCGTTCAAGCACTACCTCGTGGGCATCAAGGGCCCGCTGACCACGCCGGTCGGCGGCGGGATTCGCTCGCTCAACGTGGCGCTGCGGCAGATGCTGGATCTTTATGTCTGTCTCCGCCCGGTGCAGTATTTCACCGGCGTGCCGAGCCCGGTGAAGCACCCGGAAAAAGTCGCGATGACGATCTTCCGCGAGAATACGGAAGACATTTATGCGGGCATTGAATACGCCGCCGGCTCACCGGAGGCGCAGAAGGTGCTCGATTTTATTGCCAAGGAATTCCCGAAAGATTTCAAGAAGATCCGCTTCGGTACCGCCGACGCGACGACCGCCTTCGCCAAGTCGGCCATGCCGACCGACCCCGGGCCGCAGAAGATTGAAGTGGGCATCGGCATTAAGCCGGTGAGCAAAATGGGCACGCAGCGCCTGGTGTACGCGGCGATCGAATACGCCATCAAACACAAGCGGAAATCCGTCACGCTGGTGCACAAGGGCAACATCATGAAGTTCACCGAAGGCGGTTTCCGCGACTGGGGCTACGAGCTGGCGAAAGACGCGTTCGGCGCCGTTGAAATCGACGGCGGCCCGTGGTGCGTGATCAAGGCCGGCGTGCGCGGCAACAACAGCGGGCAGGACATCACCATCAAAGACGCCATCGCCGATATCACCCTGCAGCAGGTGCTGACGCGCCCTGATGATTTCGACGTGATCGCCACGCTCAACCTCAACGGCGATTACCTCAGTGACGCGCTGGCCGCGCAGGTCGGCGGCATCGGCATCGCCCCCGGTGCGAACATCAACTACATCACCGGCCACGCCATCTTCGAAGCCACCCACGGCACGGCCCCCAAGTACGCCGACCAGGACGTGGTCAACCCCGGCTCGGTCATCCTCAGCGGCGTGATGATGCTAGAGCACCTAGGCTGGCAGGAAGCGGCCGATGCGATCTTGAAGGGTTTGGAAAAAGCCATCGCCAACAAGACGGTGACCTACGATTTCGCCCGGCAGATGGAAGGTGCGAAGAAGATCAAGTGCAGCGAATTTGCGGATGAGATTATTACGAATCTTGGGTAAGCGGCCTTCAGCGGAATTTGGTAAAAAGAGCGGCCCGCAGCAAGCGGGTCGCTCTTTTTTTAGTGATGAATGAATTGGAATTCAAACGTCTCGCCCATGCTTCGGGGAATCGCCTTCACCGCGCTCGCACATGTTCAAGCGTTGGCTTTCCAACATCGCCGTGCTCTTTTCGCTGATTCTCTTCATGGCGCTTGTCGTATTTTGGGTGCGGGGGATTTGGCGGATGGATTGTTTCGGTGTCGCGATTGATCACTTTCACTCGCCCGACTGGATCGGACGGAGTTGCACGTTTTCGTCGTTCGGCGGCCAAGTCGCGGTGCGATGGCGAACTCATTCAGCCAACAAGGATGCGGGCCAATTGGATCTTTGGATCATCCCGCCTGATCGGTGGGAATGGAAGGCCTGGCCAATGTGCGTCCCCCTTCATCCCTCCATGAATGTTCTCATCAATCATCCACAACTAGGCGACGAGACGCCCGGGTGGGAAAGGCTCGGCTTTGCTTATGGGTCGGGCAATGTTTCCCAGCATCAGGCTTGGGGGCAATTCTGGTTCCTGGAGATCATCGTGCCCAACTGGGCGCTGGCCTTGCTCTTTGCGGCGTGCCCGGCGGTGGTGATGCGTCAACGTCGCCGCGAGCGTCGCCGGGTTGCTGCGGGTTTGTGCGTCTGCGGCTACGATCTCCGCGCCAGCGCCGATCGCTGCCCCGAGTGCGGGCGCGCGGTGCGTGCTTCCGTTGAGCCCGCGATATGAAATTCCTTCGCAACTTACTCGCCCACCCGCTCACGCGCGGGCTCGATCTCGACGACCCGAACACTACGGCGCTCCGCCAGCGGATTATCGAGGCCAAGCCGTTTCTGCGGAAGATTTATGAAGGCTGGTACGCATGGCTGGCCGAGCAGATTCCGGCGGGCGACGGCGGAGTGCTCGAACTCGGCTCGGGCGGGGGATTCTTTAAGGATTACGTGCCGGGGCTGATTACGTCGGAGATTTTTTCTGTGCCGGGTATCGGCTGCGTGCTGGACGGGCAGCGGCTTCCGTTCACAGACGCCTCACTCAAAGCGATCGCCATGACCAACGTGCTGCATCACCTGCCGAACGTGCGGCGGTTTTTCGCCGAGTCATCGCGGTGCCTGCGGCCGGGCGGCGTGGTGGCGATGATCGAGCCGTGGGTCACGCCGTGGTCGAAAATCGTCTATACCAAATTGCACCACGAGCCGTTCGAGCCGCACACGCCGGCGTGGGAGTTTCCCTCGACCGGCCCACTCTCCGGCGCCAACGACGCCCTGCCGTGGGTGGCGCTGCACCGCGACCGGGCGATTTTCGAGCGCGAATTCCCCGATCTGAAGATCGAACGCGCCGAGCCGATCCTGCCGCTGCGCTACTTGCTCTCCGGCGGCGTGGCGATGAGAACGCTGCTGCCCGGCACGGCGTACGGGCCGATCGGATGGCTCGAAAACCTCTGGCCGATCAGCCGCGGCGGAATGTTCGCGCGGCTGCTGCTGCGGCGGGTGTAAAACGCATGTCCCTCTCCCGGTACTCCGGGAGAGGGTAGGGTGAGGGTTCTGTCTCTCGGAGCAGGCGATATCCAAAATTGGAAAGACTTCTCGTCCGGAGCTTCTTGCAATCGATAACTATTTGAACATCGCAGCAGAACCCTCACCCTGCCCTCTCCCGGCGTACCGGGAGAGGAACAAGACGATCGCATTTCGAAGCTCACTGCCGCCCCTCGCCCATGTTCAGAAAAATCATGTTCTGCGCGATCGCGGCTGTCACCAGCCACAGCGCGGCGTAGACGGCCATCCGGTGGCGCACCGGCCACTGCGAAAGTTCGAAGCCGATGGGCACCATCAGCATCGGGAACATGAAGAGCCACAGCCGCGCCGTCTCGCCGGGCAAAAACGCGGCGGCGCCCATCACGATCAGTTGCAGGAGCGAGAGGCCGATCAGCCGGCGCGCGGGCGGGGTTTTTTCCGGAGGCAGGCTCAACGCGGGATCCGGTTTTGCCCCCGCGATCGCCGCGGCGGGAGATTTCTCAAATTTCCACGAAGCCGGCGGGACGACCATGAGTTCCGACACTGTGGTTGGATCCTGCTGCAATGGAGGACACATCCGCACCAGCAATCCGCCGACGAGGACAATGCTGATCCATCCCGTGCCGAGCGCCAGGTCTTCAAAATCCCACGGAATATGCCCGGGGAATGGCCGCTGGAGCGGGATGAGGTCTTTTTCCTGCAGGCGGTTGGCGCTGCGGAGCGTTTCGATCGGGTTGAAGCCGGTGGTGATCCACAGCGCGCCGTAGAGCAGCACCATCACGCCGATCGCCGCCGCCGCGTAGTTGGCGACGCGGGTGATGGCGCCGCCTTTCGATCGGTCGGGATTTTCCGGAGATTTTTCTGCGATAGCGCGAGCGACCGGCGGCGTTTTAGCAGGTGGCCGTTCGCTTGCGCCTTCGAGGCGCTCTACCGATGATTTCCCATACGCCCGCCCCAGGTACAAAATCGTATACACCGACAGGAACAATCCCATCGCCAGAAGCACGTAGCTCATGAACGTCGCCTGCGTCAGCACCGCGCCGAACGCGATCGCCAGCGACACTTTCTTCCGCTCCAGCGCCAGGCACCAGCACAAAATCATCGCACACGCGATGGCGGGATAAACCTGATCGAACTGCGGAAAGAATAAAATCAGCGAAGGGCACAGCGCCATGTAACTCGCGCCGCACCACGCCGCCTGCGCATCGCGGCCGAGCAGGCGGATCACGCCGTAAGTACCGAGCACGGCGAAGGTCGCGCCGGCGCCCAGGATCAATCCGCCCGCCAGTTGCCCGCCGAATCCGTTGCCGAAGACGCCGATGATCGCCACGTAATACAGCACCAGCCCCGGCGGCTTGTATTTGGCGTGCACCTGCATCCGCGGCATGAGATCCGGATAGAGCGAAAGCCAATCCGCCAGCGGCACGCCTTGCGCTTCCTGCTCCACCAGCACGTTGGCGGCGGTGTAGTAGCTGGTGTTGACGGAGTTTTCGACGATCGCCGCGATGCGCGCCAGCCCCAGCCGCTGCGGACTGATGGCCGCCAGTTCCAGGCAGAACGTGGCGAGCATGAGCAGGACGATCCCCGATCGCACGCGGCCGTGCTGATGAAAAGCCCACTGCGCGACGAAGAACGGAATCACCGCCAGCGCCATCAATGGGTAGATCCGGAAGCTCAATCGTCGCCACGCCCACCGCCAATACCACGGGCCGTTGACGCCCGGCGTGTGCGCGATCACGAGCCCGACCATCACGGCCGCCACGACCAGCGCGATCGCCAGCAAAATGTTCGCGCGGCGAGAGGGAATGGGCGGCGGCGATTGCATAGGCTCGATAGTTTCACGCATGCAGCTTAAAATGGAACGAATATGAGCAAGAAAGTCCAATCACCCCCCAAAACGTTCGAAGAAGCCCTGGCCGAGCTGGAGCAAATCCTGGGCGATATCGAAGGCGGCAAAGTCGGCTTCGAGCAAAGCCTGGAACGCTACGAACGCGGGCAATTTTTAATCGAACACTGCCGCGGCGTGCTCGACTCGGCGGAAAAACAGATCGAACAAATCAGCAAATCATCCGACGGCGGGATCGAAAAGAAGCCGATGGACTCGCCGCGGGTTTAAAACGCTTCATTCGCTTTTAGAAACGAAGTTACGAAGATTTTTTAATCACGAAGTCACGAAGACACGAAGCGGTACTCGAATTGCGAGAACCGCTTCGTGCCTTCGTGGTTCATTTTTTTAAAAGACCCGTCTGCCCGCCGCGCGATTCCGCTCTGTTCCTCTCCCGATATTCCGGGAGAGAGTAGGGTGAGGGTTCTGTCTCCCACCTCAAATGATGTTTGAATTCGAAGACTTCGCGACTGCTGCGTCTCAGCAATCTTTAATTCGTCTCGGTGTCGCAGCAGAACCCTCACCCCCGCCCTCTCCCGGCGTACCGGGAGAGGGAGAAATGCAATTCAATGCGCCGCGCCGGCGGACTTCTTGCGGTCCTGCACGTCGGCCAGCGCGGCGAGGATGTACGGATTCTTTGGATCGCGCTGCAACGCGGCGCGGATTGCCGCGATCGCCTCGTCGTGTCGGCCGAGCCTGGAGAGCGCCAGGCCGCGCGCGACGGGCGCGTCGAGATCATTCGGATCGAGTCGGATCGCCTCGTCGAACTCTGGCAGCGCATCAATCGGATTGCCAAGCCGCACGAGTTCGGCCCCTTTGGAATAATGCGCGACCGCGTTGTTCGGCCGCTTGTTGATTGCGTCGGACCAGATCATCAGCACGCTCGAATAGTCCTCGTTCCGCCAAACCGTCGCGAGCATCAGCAACAGCACGACGACGCTCGCCGCGCCAAGGCCAACGGCTTCGCCGCGGGGAATTTTCCGCAGCCATCGCGCGAACAGCAGAACCGCCCCCACCGCCGCCGCGATCAGCGGCAAATACATCCGCCGCTCGCCGGCCGGTTCGATCACGATCGGCAGGATGCTCGAAGTCGGCGCGAGGATCATAAAAAACCACGCCCCGAGGACGGCCCACGCCCGCCGACGCGCAACGCCGATGAACGTCGCGACTACCAGCCCGCCGATGAAAACCATCCACGGCCACACCTGCAAAATCGACCGCGGCACCGGCCAATCGGTGTACGTGATCACCAGCGGGTTCGGCCAAACCGCCAGTTGCAGGTATCGCGTGATCACCCGCGACTGCATCAGCAGGTACTGCCACGACGAAATCGTCTGCGAATGCAGGACATTTTTCGTTTGGGCCGACGACGTGAGCAACGTCGCCGGCAGCAGCATGGCCGTGCATGCCAGGCCAACGTAGAACCAGCGGCGCTGTTTGAGCGATTGCTTCCACGAGCCGGTGACGATCAGCACGTCGAAAATCAGCACCAGCGGCGTGAGCATGGTGGCGACTTCTTTCGCTGCGCACGCGGCCAGCGCGCTCGCGACGGAGAGCGTCAACCAGCGGCGGGATTTTGGCGAATCAAGCGAGCGAAGGAACGTGTAGAACGTCAGCAGAAAGAAAAGCCCCATCAGCACTTCGCTGCGGTTGGTGGCGTACGTGACGGACTCGGTGAGCATCGGATGCGCCGCCCAGATCGCCGCGGCAGCGAGGGCCGCGCCGTCGGCCTGCGGGTGATCTAGCCGGCGGAGCGTGAGTCGCAGCACGCCGAGCAGCGTGAGCGCCGCCATCGCGTGCAGGACGAGATTGCCGAGGTGGTAACCGCGCGGATTCGTGCCGTCGATCGCGTAGTTGATCGCCAGCGAAAGCCCCGTCATCGGCCGACCGGCCGTGAACGACGAACCCGGCGGGAAGAGCACGTTCCCGATCGGCCAAAGCGAACGAATCGCCGGATTTTCGAGGATGACCATGTTGTCATCGAAGACGAACGGATTGTTGATCGCGTTGAAGTACGAAAGCGAAACGATCGCGACGAGCAAGATCGGAGCCAACCGCCGCCACGGGCTGGGAGCGCTCGAACCGAGTGGCGGGACACCGGGCATGCGGGGGTTATCGTTGATCGGTCGCGGCGAGGCAACTGGGATGCGGTCCATGCGCGGGACGGATCGGTATCCGGTCCGCCTTGTCATCCTGAGCGCAGCGAAGGACCTCGCGGAGTGCCTCAACGCGTAACCCGCATCGCAAGATCGCCCCTCGAAACCGCGATGTTGGTGGACGCGTTCATAGCCATCGACCGGTTGCTGTATTCCAGTGGGGTCCTTCGCTGCGCTCAGGATGACGACCTTTTCCTGCCAGGAGTGCTGAGACAAGGAAGGATTGGCTCGGGCACACATCGTGCAGCATCCCATTCCCACTTCGATTATCATCCCCGCGGGGATTTTTCGTATGCCTAATTCCGATCCATCGTCTTCCGCGCCGGCGTTTCTTCACACCGACGCCGCCGCCGTTACCGCGTTTTTTGAGCGGCTCGATCAGCAGTGGCCCGGCGCTCCGGCGAAGCTGGTCGAGGCGATGCAATACAGCCTGCTCGCCGGCGGGAAGCGGTTGCGCCCTGCGATGGTGCTCGAGACCTGCCGCGCGTGCGGCGGCGATGCGTTCTCTGCCTCCGCCCTCGCGGCGGCGGGCGCGATGGAGCTGATCCACACGTTTTCGCTCGTGCACGACGACCTGCCCGCGATGGACGACGACGACCTGCGCCGCGGCCGGCCGACCAATCACAAGGTGTTCGGCGAAGCGATGGCGATCCTCGCCGGCGACGCGATGGTGACGACGGCGTTCGAGCTGCTCGCCACGCAGGCCGCGCCGAATGATGCGCCCAGGCTCGTCGCCGAGCTCGCCCGCGCCGCGGGCGCGGGTGGGATGATCGGCGGGCAGGTGATCGACATTGAATCCGAATCCGTCGCGCTCACGCTCGATCAGCTCCGCACGCTGCACGCGATGAAAACCGGCGCGCTGCTCGTGGCCAGCTGCCGGATGGGCGCCATCTGCGCCGCCGCGAGCGATTCCGCGCTGGCGGCCGTCACCGCGTACGCAAGTCACGTAGGGCTGGCGTTTCAGATCGTCGACGACCTGCTCGACATCACCGCCACTCCGCAGCAATTAGGCAAGGCGACGAACAAAGACGCGCGGCGAGGGAAGAATACATTTCCGTCACTGCTCGGCGTGGAGGCTTCGCGGGCGGCGGCGGAGAAAGAGCTGGCCGCGGCGCTGGAATCGGTCGGCTTCCTGGGAGATGCCGCAAACGGCCTGCGCGAGCTGGCGCGGTTCGTTGTGAAGCGATCGTCGTAACTTCAAATTACACGTATTGATATACGTCATCCACAGAGGGTGTCTAGAGTATATCAACTTCAACCGTAGCGGACGTCGGATGTTTTGTCTCCGTCATCCCGAGGTACGCCGAGGGATCTCGGGAGCACGAGAACCGTTTGAAATCCGAGATCCCTCGGCGTACCTCGGGATGACGCTACACCTGAAGTTGACTCGCTCTAAAAAGTCGGAAATCGCGGAATTCCCGAGTGTCGTCATCCTGAGCGCAGCGAAGGACCTCACGGGATTCCTGCAGATGGTTGAATGCGAGAACACGGCTTTCCCGCAATCATTTCTTGAATGCAAGTCTTTGTTGAACTCCACACACGTTGAGGGCGTTCGCGAGGTCCTTCGCTTCGCTCAGGATGACATCGAAAGGGACTTTATAGACACGCTTACAGAATGACGATCGACGAAATATCGCCTGTGGTTCGGATTGAGGTCGCATGGGCTACCAGCCCATGTTTTCCCTTCTGAAATCATGGGCTGGTAGCCCATGCGACGCAGAACCAATCAAATCATGCGTGTAGCAGTAGTCCAATCCCTATCGGACGTTCGTGCCATTCAACCGCGATTCTGCAGCGCGAGTAAAGATCAATCCGATATCGCCCGTGCAGGCTCAACGAATGACGACGCTCACCTTTCCACTCGCGCCGACTGACTTGCCCGATCGCTCGTCCGCGCGATCGATGCGCCTGGCGATCGCCCTCTCGCTCCTGCAGGCGATGTGGATGCTGGCGGCCGTCAACTTTGTCGCGCCGCATTACTCGGACCTTCTCACCGGCGATGTCGCCTACTTTCTCGGCGCGGCCAGGCACGTGCTGGCCGGGGAAATGCCGTATCGCGATTTTTCGTTCGAGTACCCGCCGGGCGCGCTGCTGCCGATGGTGGCCCCGGCGGTGTTCGCGGGAACTGCATCGACAACGGCGTACATCTGGGCGATGGTGACGCAGAACGCGTTACTGGCGGGCGTGATCACGCTGCTCCTGGCGAAGTGGGCCGGTCTGCGAGCGGCGGTGGTGTTTAATGTACTGCTCGCGATCGGCGCGGCGTTTGTGCCGCTGCGGTTTGATCTACTGCCGGCGCTGCTCACGCTGATGGCGGTGAAGTGGGCGATCGACCGGCCCGGGCGAGCCGGCGCGGTGCTGGCGATCGGCGTGCTCGCCAAACTCTACCCGGCGGTGCTGCTGCCGATTCTGCTGCTGCCACATCTGACCGCGCGACGGTGGCGTGACGCGGGTTTACTCGCTTGCGCCTTCGCGGCCACGCTCCTGATCGTGCTGCTCCCCGCGGCGATTCTCTCGCACAATCACCTCTTCGATTTCCTCGCGTTCCATCGCGCCCGCGGGCTGCAGGTGGAGAGCCTCGCGGGCGGTTGGATTCTGCTCGCAGGAAAACTTCACCTGACGAGCGCGACGGTCGGCACGAGCTATTTCAGCAGCAACGTGACGAGCCCGTGGGCGGGTGTGGCGCTGAGGTTACTGCAACCGATGTTGCTTTTAGTGCTCGCAGTGCAGTGGATCGTGACGTGGAGATCGTGGCGCAAGGGTGACGCAAAAAAAGCCCGCGAACTTGCGTTCGCGGCTACGGAAAATTGCGCGTCGGACGAAAAATCCCGACGCGGTTCACAGTCGATCGACGCGAATAATCGCTCCGGTCTTTCAGAAGCTGCGGGGAACTCGATCATCCCGCGCGATCTCGCGTGCATCGCTGCGACCACGCTGTGGATCTTCATCGCCTGCAATAAAGTCTTTTCGCCGCAGTACGTGGTGTGGGTGCTGCCGCTGGTGGCGATGGCGAATGTTCGACTGCTGCACGTGGCGGCGATCGCGGCGATCACCGCGCTGGTCTTTCCGTTTCTGTACGAGGCGCTCAAGCAGGCCGACCTTTTGCCGATCTTGCTGGTGAACGTGCGGAACTTTCTGGTGATCGTGATGATCGCCTACGGCTTGGTCACCCGGCCCAGGAACAGAATCTCGCCGCTCTGATTGTCCCGGATCGCGAACAGGAATGGCCGATCGGCGACAAACTCCGCCGCCGGCGGCGGTTCGTGGTAGGCCATGCCGAAGATCGCCACGGCCGTTGCGGCGGCGGCCTCGGTGCCTTCTTCGTTCACCTCGATGAACGCCTTGTGAACCACGCCGCTGATCTGCAGTTGCTCACGCGTGGTGATGCCGCTGAAGTCGGCCTTGTCGGTAAACGCATCGGTCATGCCGAGCGATTTGAGATCCTCCGACAATTCCATCTGCGATTCGAACTTGAATTTCGGCATCGCCAGCGTCACCTGCCGTGAGGCCAGCTTGTCGATCCACTTCGGCAGGTCGGCCAGGGATTTTTCGATCTCCAAACTCTTTTTCGCGTCCTTGTCCTTGCTCATCACCAGCAGCATGGAGACGGCGTCTCCCTTGTACGGCAGCTCGACGAGCTTGAGCCGATCGTCCTCAAAAAATCGCAGCTTCTCAGTCTGGTTCATCGTCGGCACGTCGGTCGTGACCGTGCCGTCGAGCTGATGGAACATTGAAGGCGTCGTGGCGGTTTTTTCGAAGGGCGTTTTCCACGCGGCCTTGAAATAGACCGCGTTGGTCAGCACCAGGCGGGTATTGGCGGTGATGGTTCCTTCGCCGAGCAGGTCCTTGATCTTGTCTTTCGTCTGCTTGGCGATGGCGTCGTTGATGGTTTTGCGCGACGGCTCCGGGGCGTGCAGAAAATCGACCGGTTCGATCTTGGCGAGATAATTCTTCTCGACCACGCCGCTGAACGTCGGCTCGATCGCGTAGCCCTTGTCGAGCCAGAGGCGGTTGGTGAGGGCGAGATCGAATTTCGGCTGGTTGTCATCGCCGGACTTGCCGGAGTTGATCAGGCTTTGCATCAGGCCTTTAACTTTGGTGTGAAACGCCTGATCCGGCGCACCGGCCTGGCCGAGCGCTTTCTGTATCTGCGTCGCCGTCTCGCCGCGGGCGCCTTCGGCCGTCATGGAGAGCGCGAGGTAGATGCTCGTCGGGCTGAAGATGAGATTTTGCGAATCCTTCTCCCCGCCGTCATGCAGTTGGAAAAGCTTATCGGCAAGGCTCGACGATAAATCGCCCGTTGCCTTCTCCGGCGCAGCCGCCATTGCCGAACCGGCCAACAAAGACGCGCCCATCATCATCGCACATGCAAATTTCAGCATAAGCCCTCCCAGGCTTTTGAAACATTTTACGGCTTGACCATCCGCCCCAGAAACAAAATCTCGCCGCTCTGATTATCCCGAATCGCGAACAAAAACGGCCGATCCGCGATGAACTCCGCGGCCTCGGGATTTTGGCGCATCGCCATCCCTTTCATCATCACGGCCGTCGCGGCGGCGGCTTCGGTACCTTCTTCATTCACGTCGATGAACGCCTTGTGAATCACGCCGCTGATCACGATTTTCTCTTTCGTCGTGATGCCGCTGAAGTCGGCCTTGCCGGAAAACGCGTCGGTCATACCCAGCGTCTTCAGGTCTTCAGTCAGCTCCATCTGCGATTCGAACTTGAACTTCGGCATCGCCAGCGCCACGTGCCGGTTGGCGAGTTTTTCCACCCACTTCGGTAGATCAGCCAGCGATTTCTCGATCTCCAGGCTCTTGGTCGCGTCCTTATCCTTGCTCAGCACGAGCAGCATCGAGAGGGCGTTTCCCTTGTACGGCAGCTCGACGACCTTGAGCTGATCGTCTTCAAAAAAACGCAGCGTCTCAGTCTGATGCATCAGCAACACGTCTTTGGTGACCGTGCCGTTGAGTTCATTGAACACCCACGGCGTCGTCAGGTTCTTTCGAAACGGCTTGTCCCACGCTGCCTTGAAATAGACGGCGTTGGTGAGCACCAGCCGCGTGTCGACATTCACTGCGCCGGGCGGGAGCAGGTCTTTGATCTTGTCCTTCGTCTGCTTGGCGATGGCGTCGTTGATGGTTTTGCGGCCGGCCTCGGCGGCGTGCAGGAAATCGACTGGGGCGATTTCGGCGAAATAATTCTTCTCGACGATGTCGCTGAACGCCGGCTCGACCGTGTACGCCTTGTCGAGCCACAGGCGGTTGGTGAGCGTGAGCGTGTATTTGTTGGCGTTGTTGCTCTCGCCCAGCGGCCCACCGCTGCCTAGGCCTATGAGCAGCGATTGAATCGACTTGTGAGCCTTCGCATCGGGCGATGCGTCTTGGCCGAGCGCTTTGCGCATCTGCGTCGCGGTATCGCCGCGGGCGCCTTCGCCGGTCATGGAGAGCGCGAGGTAGATGCTCGTCGGGCTGAAGACCAGGTTCTGCGAATCCTTCTCCTCGCCGGCGTGCAACTGGAAGAGCCGGCCGGCCATATCGAACGATAGTTCGCCCATGGGCTTTTCCTTTTCCGACCCCGCCGCCACCGCCGAACCCGCCATCAGCGTACCCGCGATCATCAATGCACATCCGATTTTGAACACGATTTCCTCCGGTTTTTGCGGATAGTTCATGGCGCGAGCCTGTTTAGACGCACAGGGCAAGGAAAGTTTCCGGGAAATATCGCCTCGTGTAGCCGGCGAGCTGGCTCGCCGTTCGGGGCGACAACGGCGAGCAAGCTCGCCGGCTACAAGGGAGACTGGTTCTTCAGACTTTCCTCGCCAGCAGCAAACCGCCGCCGACCATCGCGAACATGGACTCGACCCTCGCGTCGTTGTGGATTTTCAGGTTGAGCGGGTGCCGCGGGCCGTCTACGGGGTCGAAGGTCGATTTATCCCCGCCGCGGCTGTCGAGCATGTTGTCCAGCGCGATCAATCCGCCGTGGCGGATAAGCTTGAGGGCAAGTTCGTAATACGTGTCGTAGTTTTCCTTGTCGGCGTCGATGAAGCAGAAGTCGAAGGTGTGCGAGTCGCCGTGCTCGATCATCGCCGCCAGAGTCTGCATCGCCGGGCCGAGGCGCAGGTCGATGCGGTCCGCCACACCGGCTTCTTTCCAGTACCGCCGGCCGACGTTCGTCCACTCTTCGCTCACGTCGCAGCAGACTAATTTCCCGCCCGCGGGCAGCGCCATTGCGACGCTCAGCGCGCTGTAGCCGGTAAACGTGCCGATCTCGAGCGATTTTTTCACGCCCATCAACTTCACAAGGAGCGATAAAAACGCCCCCTGGTCGGGGCTGATCTGCATTTGCCCGTTCGGCAGCTTGCCGGTCTCGGCCCGCAGGCGCTTCTGCGCGTCGGTTTCGTGCAACATGTCCTGGTTGATGTAACGCGTGATTGCGTCCGATTGAATGAACGATTTGAAGGCCATATTTAGCCGATTGTACTACTGAACGGGGAAAGAATCCGGTCGCACGGCGGCCGGCGTGGAATAATTTATTGGACCCTTAATCTCGGCACGAACCATGAACGATTCAATCCAACCGCCCGACACCAAATCCGACATCTGGGTGCTTGGGCTTCTGATCTGCATTTGCCTGCTCCTGTGCACCGGCCGATTCGGCAACGGCGAAACGCCGGGGATGATCGATTCGGCCGTGCAGATGTACGACACCGGCTCGTTCGCGGCCGACAAGCCGATCGGCGTGGCGCCTTCCGCATGGTTGGCGGCGCCGGACGGGCGATTCTTCGAGTCGCACGACCTCGGCGGGCAGTTCATGAGCTGGCTGGCGGTGGCGTCGGCGCATCGGATCGATCCGACCGCGTCGCGGTTCGATGGTTACAACCCGGCCACCGCGTGGAGCGCATCGGTTTTGAACAACCTGTTGGCTGCCTTCACATTGTGGTTCGTTTACAGGTCTTGCCGACTGCTCTCGACGGTTCGGCTGGCGGTGGGAATCACGCTGGCGATGCTCTTCTGCTCATTTTTCGCCGGGTACTGCCGGATGGTGTTTGACGTCACCGGCGCGGCGCTGGGCGTTTCGATGGCGGTGTACGGCTCGGTGCGGCTGGCGCGGGCGGAGTCGTCGGAGGAAGTGCGCGAGATCGACTGGGGCTTCGTCGCCGTCGGCCTGGCGATCGCGGTGCTGTTTCGATTTTCGTTCCTGCCGTTCAGCGGGCTGACGCTGGTGGTGCTGATCCTGCTGCTCGGCAAGCGCTCGCCGTGGCGTTACGGATTTGCGGCGCTGGTGATTTTCGGCGCGTGCATCATTCCGGCGCTCGGCTTCAACTACCTGCGGACCGGCAGCCCGATCAAGCCGCCGAACTTCGCGACGGATTACTCGTTCATTCACTCGCGGCCGGATGCGCGGAGCTTTGGCAAAGGTCTACTTGCACTGACATTCGGGCCGAACGCCGGGCTGTTCACGTACGCGCCGTGGCTGCTGCTGATGCTGCTGATCCCGCTGCGCTGGAAGCGCCTGCCGGTCGGCGGGCGGCGGTTCGTGATTGGCTGGGCGCTGAGCCTGATTGGGTACGCGTGCCTGATGAGCCTCGCGACCGCGTTGGCCGGGCCGATCGCATGGGGGCCGAAGTATCTGGTGGTGATTCTGCCGGCGCTGGTGGTGGTCGCGATGATCTCGCTGCTCGGGTCGGCGAAGGGATCGTCACTTCGGCGGTTCGTGCTTTTCGTAATGATCCTCGCCGGCGCGGCGGTCAACCTGCCGGTTGCGGTGACGAATTTCAAAGCGCTGGCCGGCGGAGCGCCGAACGAGCACGCCCAAAGCGGGCGATCGCCCGCCATGCCGGCGGCGATGTGGCGCGGCGTGATCCTCGAACTCCGCGGGCCGGGCATCGACCGCGCGGAATGGCAGCAGCGCATCGACTCCGGCACGTACGAATTGGCCGAAACCGCCAACACCACGCTCGTGCCCGACCTGCCGGTCATCACGCAAGGCCTTGCCGCGATCAAGCCGGTCCGAGTGACGATCTGGGCGGTGATCGGCCTCGGCGGCATCTGCGCGCTGACAACACTGTGGCTGGCCGCGCGGAAACCGCAGACGGCCTAGTGGCGGGGTTTGATTCTCTTTGTTCCTCTCCCGGTATTCCGGGAGAGGGCAGGGTGAGGGTTCTGCTGCAATAGTCAGAACCTCCGCGAATGACACAAATCGTTTCTGCCTGAAATTCCGTGCCTGGCAATTCGTAAAGCTTCTCGCCGGGGCGACAGAACCCTCACCCTACCCTCTCCCGGCGTACCGGGAGAGGGGCAGAGGCACAGAGGCACAGATCGGCGTTTTATTCGGCGACGTAATGGCGTAGCATCACCGCGCGAGCCTTCAACCTCATGCCCGATCGCGCCTCATCGTCCGACTGCAAAACCAACCTGTGGGTGCTCGGCTATCTGATTTTTCTTTGCCTGATCCTCGCCACCGGCCGGCTTGCGAGTCCGGACACGCCGGGGCTGATCCTGGCGGGCGTGCGGATGCACGAGACGGGATCGTTCAGCGCGCCGTCCGCGGAAGGGCCGGCGGCGTTTAACTGGGTGCGCTCGCCCGGCGGGCGGTACTACGAATGCCACGATCTCGGCGGGCATCTCACCGGTTGGGCGGCGGTGGCGGCGTCTCACTGGATCGATCCGGCGGCGACGGAACTCGGCGTGTCCAATCACACTACGCTCTGGTGCGCGACGATCTTCAACAACCTGATCGGCGCCGTCACGCTCTTCATGATTTTCCTGAGCGCCCGCGTGTTCCTGCCGCTGCGGAGCGCCGTCGGCGTGGCGGTGGCAATCCTTTTCTGCACCTTTTTCGTCGGTTACTGCCGCTCGGTCTTCGACGTCACCGGCGCGGCGATGGGGATTTCGATCGCGGCGTACGGATCGATCCGGCTGCTGCATTCAGCCTCGCCACAATTCTCGGGAAATGGATCAGTTGCACCTTCACGCCGGTCGCTGACTTCGGCCAGTTCGGTCGAGCCGGGCGACCGGAATCCGGAATCCGGTTGCACAGACTTCGGCGAGCTCAGTCGAGTCGCGACCGGTGTGAAGATTACAGTGAACCCGTACCGATTTTCGAATCTGCTGCTTGCCGTGTTCGGCTTCGGTGTTGCCGTGCTATTCCGATATTCGTTTCTGCCGTTTGCGACGTTGACGCTGGTGATTTTGTGGTTCCAACTCCGCGGCCGAATCAGTTGGCGCGGGCAGATCGGCGCGGTGGTGATTTTTTGCGTCTTCGTCGCGATGACGTTCGCGTTCAACTATTTGCGGTCGGGCAACCCGTTCGATCCGCCGACCCATGCGGTGGATTTCGGCTTCACGCGTCTCAGGCTCGACGCCATCAGTATTGCCAAAGGCTTTTTCGGCCAGACGTTCGGCCCCAACCGCGGGATTTTTCCTTACGCGCCGTGGTTGATCGTCGCGCTGCTGCTCCCCGCGCGCTGGCGGCGGTTGAGCGGCGCCGGCCGGCGATTCGTGATCGCCTGGGCGCCGGGGCTGATCGGTTACGTGCTGCTTCTCAGTCCGCTCGTTGGCTGGGGCGGCAACGGCGGATGGGGGCCGCGCTATCTGGTCGTGATTTTGCCGGTCGTCGTGCTGATGGCGATACTGGCGATTCAAGCCTCGGCCGGGCAGTTCCGCGGCGAGCGACGGGTGTTGATCGGCCTGTTCGTGCTGAGCGCGCTAATCAATCTGCCGATCGCGGTGGTGAATTTCGAAGTCGCGATCGCGGATTCGCCGATCATCCCCGCGCAAGGCACGCTCTGGCCGAGCGTGCCGTACGCCGCCTGGCGGGCGATCGCGCTGGAAACGGTCGGCCGTGGCGTTGATCGCGTCGCCTGGCAGCGCCGGATCGATTCCGGCGGGTATGAGCAAGTCGAAACCGGCGGCACGCGGGTATTTCCGGACGTGCCGGTGGTTTCGCAAGGATTGCGGGCGCCGGCGCTGACTCGGGGGCTGATCGTCACTTTTCTGGCGCTGGGCGTCCTTTGTTGCGTTCAGACGGGTCGCGTGGTCCGACGTAGACGCTGATTTCCGGTCAAATCCGCGATTTTTTGCGCAACTTCACACCAGACATCGCAGAGTCGATTATTTACGTAGCCGCGAACGCCAGTTCGCGGTCTTGGAGATCGTGCAAAACCGCGAACTGGCGTTCGCGGCTACGTAAATAGTGCTATAAATCTGGAGAAACACGCTCTCGCTTTTTCATATTCATTGAAACTTGCGATGGTTTCCGAATAATCAGCAGCACGTCTAGTATTAATGACGGAGAATGAACGCGCCCATGACGATTCTGGACACCATCCGCAAACCCGCTGACCTGCGCGGGTTGTCGCTCGATCAACTCGCCACGCTGGCCAAGGAGATGCGGACTCGCATCTTCGATTCCGTCAGCAAGAACGGCGGGCACCTGGCGAGCAATCTGGGCGTGGTGGAACTGACCATCGCATTACATAAGGTGTTCGATTTCGGCCCCTACCCTGCCGGGCCGGATAAATTGCTGTTTGACGTCGGCCATCAGTGCTACCCGCACAAGATGCTCACCGGGCGGGCCGGCGGGTTTGATCAGCTGCGGAAGAAGGGGCAGGTCAGCGGCTTTCCGAATCCGCAGGAGTCGCCGTACGACCTCTTCGCCGTCGGCCATGCCGGTACGGCCATCAGCACGGCCGTCGGTGTCGCCCGCGGGGATCAGGCGAAGAATGTCGCCAGCCACGTTGTGGCGGTGGTCGGCGATGCCAGCATCGTCAACGGCCTGTCACTGGAAGGCCTGAATAACGCCGGCACGCTTAAGCGTCAGTTGCTGATTATCCTCAATGACAACGGCATGAGCATTTCGCGCCCTCAGGGTGCGTTCAGCGAGTACCTCGAGCGCATCCGCGTCAGCACCACCTACGAAGAATTCAAACGCGTGAGCGAGAAGATCGTCCACCGCCTGCCGAGCAGCGTCGGCACGAGGATCGAGCAGGCGTGGGACGCTTTCTGCGCCGGACTCAAAGGCGCGATGTGGACGGGCCAGATTTTCGAAACAATGGGCCTGAAATACATGGGCCCGATCGACGGCCATGACCTGCCGGGGCTCATCAACTTCCTCAGCGAGATCAAACACGTTGATAAGCCGGTGATCCTGCACGTAAAGACGGTGAAGGGCCAGGGTTACGAAGTCGCCGCGGCCGAGCCGACGAAGATGCACTCGCCGGCGGCATTCACGGTCAACGGCTGCCGGGTGGACGTGAGCAAGTCAGCCGGGAAGACGTGGACGACCGCGTACGCCGACGCGATGATCGCGCTGGCGAAAACGGACAGCCGCGTCGTCGCCCTCACCGCCGCCATGCCCGACGGTACCGGGCTGAGCAAGTTCGAAACGGTCTTCCCCGATCGATATATCGACACTGGTATATGTGAAAGTCACCTGACCGCGATGGCGGCAGGCATGGCGAAAGCCGGTCAGCGGCCGTTCGCGGCGATCTACTCCACCTTCGTCCAGCGCGCGTTCGACCAGATCTGGCAGGAAGTCGTGCTGAACCAACTGCCGGTCGTTTTTTGCATGGACAGAGCTGGATATGTCGGCGACGACGGGGCCGTCCACCACGGCTTCTGCGACCAGGCGTTCCTTCGGCCGATGCCGGGCATCGTACTCATGGCCCCGAGCGACGAAAACGAACTTAACCGCTGCCTGCGGCTCAGCTTATCACTCGACCACGCCAGCGCCATCCGCTACCCGCGCGACACCGTGCCGGCCTGCAATTTTGAAGACGTCATCACCGCTGATCTTCGCCCACAAGCGTCCACTGAATGGAAAGTCGGCCAAAGTCGCACGCTGCGGAACGGCTCTGACGCGACGCTGATCGCCTACGGCGCGCTGACTGAATCCGCCCTGGCCGCCGCGGAACTGCTGGCGGACGAAGGCGTGAACGTCGAAGTGATCGACGCGAGATTCTGCAAGCCGCTCGACGGCCCGATGCTCGCCCGCGTGCTGGCCGGGCAAATCAACGGGGCAGGCGATGTCTCCGAGCAGTTCACCCCCCGCCCGGTGCTGACGATCGAAGACCACAGCCTGCAAAACGGTTTCGGCAGCGCGGTGCTCGAATACGCCGTCGCCCACCATTTGCCGACTGGCCGAATCACGCGGCTAGGCATGCCGGACCGCCTGATCGCCCACGCTACCCGCCCGCAGCAACTGGCGGAAGTGGGATTGGACGTGCCCGGCATCGCCCGCTCGATCCGCGAAGCAATCGCCCGGGAAGACACTGCGGTTGAAGCAACGCGGTAAGCGCGCTCGTTCGAAGTGCTTTCCTGTTCGCCCACTCGTCATCCTGAGTGTGTGTCTAAAAAGGCTCCAGAGCTCGACTTACGAAACTCCGTCATTCCGAGGTACTCCGAGGAATCTCGGGATTTCGAGCGGCTTTCGTCGTTTCGAGATCCCTCGGAGTACCTCGGGATGACGTTGTTTACCACGACACGCTGAGAGGACTTTTGACAACCTTTCAGGACGACGACTGACGCTCGAGCGACAGGTTTTAACTCGCGCGTACTCATCCCCGCGTGACAAGTCTCGTTTCCTCGCCATTTTTTGACCCGCAACTGGCATAAAGCTAAGCTGAGCCCGTTCATCATCTCAGGGAATTTTCAAGAGAGGGCCCCGCATGTCGCAATTTCCACCGAACCAGCCGATGTACCAGACGCCGCCCGCTAATAAGCCGGCCGGCATGGCGATCGCCAGCCTGGTCACCGGGATCATCTCGATGGTCATCTGCATTCCGTACACGGCCATTCCGTGTGCGATCGTCGCGATCATTCTCGGCGCGATCGCCAAGGGCAAAGCCAACCGCGGCGAAGGCGGCGGCGGGGGAATGGCCAAGAGCGGGATGATCCTGGGGATCGTCAGCATCGTGCTGATGATCCTGTTCACGGTGCTGGCGATCGTCGGGTTCACTATGTTCGGTACGCAAATTCAGCAGATGCAGCAGCAGCAGATGCGGCAGATGCAGCAGCAACAAAATAATCAGCCCGGCATGACGCCAGGCACGCCTAATTCTCCGGGCATGCCCGGTACACCAGGCATGCCTGCCACGCCCGGCACGCCCAGCACCCCCGGCGCGGGCGGCCCGGAATCGCCGAGCCCCACGCCGGGTGGGAATCCGCTCGCCAAGCCATAAGGCTTAGTCCGCCTGCCGGTTGGTGAATCATGGAATTCGCCCCGGCGAGCGGCGGCGTTTAGTCGGTGGCCGGTCGCTTGCGCCTTCGCGGGCCGTTCGGCATTTGAAAAATTTCGTGGACTATCGTGACCGATCGACGCGTCTTTAAAATAAGGAGTGACATGTCAGAAACACCCCCAACTCCGCCGCCGGGCGATCCTGTTCCGCCGGGCGCAACGCCCGCCGCACCGCTGGATTACGGCACGCCGTCCAACGCCTACACCGGCCCGGCGCCTGATAAAGACGCCACCACCATGGGCATGCTCTGCCACCTGCTGGGCATCTTCACCGGCTTCCTCGGGCCGCTGATCATCTGGCTGATCAAGAAAGACTCCAGCCCGTTCGTGGACGACCAGGGGAAGGAAGCGCTGAACTTTCAGATCGCCTGCTTCATCGCTTTCCTGATCTGCATCCCGCTGAACTTCCTGTTCTGCCTGGGCGCGATCCTGGCGGCCGTGATCATGGTCTCGCGCATCGTTTTCGGAATCCTCGCGACGATCCAGGCCAATAAAGGTGTCGCGTACCGGTATCCGGTGAATCTGCGGCTGATCAAGTAAGCGGGCCTCAACCAAAACGCCGCGACGGACAACCCGATTGTTCCGTCGCGGCGTCGTCGTTTCCTGGGGTTTTCAGCCCGATCCCCCCGATTTCCCACATTTTTCTTCGCAACATCGCCGGAAATTCGCGATAATCCTTAGGGAGACTCGCCGATGACCCAGCTCGCCAATCACCCTTCGTACCTGCAGATCGAAGACAAGCTCGATGCCGTCGGGCAGAAGTTTCGCGTGCACCGGATGCTGCGCGGGGCGATCCTGTTCACGGTGACGATGCTCGCCGCGACGTGGGCCGCCACCGGCGCGGTGTATCTGTTCAGCCGCGACGGGAACGGCGCGGGATTCGCCGGCTATGCGATCGCGGCCTGCTGGGCGGCGGTTCTGGTGCTCGCGGCAATCTGGTGGCTGGCTCGGCCGCTCCTGCTTCGGCCGCGGAATATCGAAGTGGCTCGACTGGTCGAATCGCGCCTCGGCGGTCTGCACAACGGGCTGACCAACGCGCTGCTCATCGCCGGGCGAGATGACGTCGCGAGCAATCCCTGGTCGCCGAACATTCTTGACGAGATCGCCAAGTCCTCACTCGCGAAGCCGCTGGGCGGCGTGGTGCGGCTGAGCGATTTGAAAACCATCGTCACGCGATCGACGTTCCTACTCCTGCCGATGCTGATCGTGCTGCTGATCTTCCCCGGCGCGTTCGCGCGCGGCTGGCGGCAGATGCTTCAGCCGGCTTCTTTCGTACCCGCGCAGGGCTCGGCGGAAATCGTCAGCGTCGATCCCGGCAATGTCACCCGCGTCACCGGCCAGCCGCTGGAAGTCACCGTGCTCGCCAAAGGGCCGGCCGATGCATCCGCGAAAATTATTTTCGATCACGCATTGCCCGCGATGCAGCTCGCGTCGGCGATTTCGAGCGATGACCTGCTCCACTTCGCCGGCCGAGTCGATCACGTCGATGACACGCTGCGTTACCGCGTGGAGGTGGCCGGCACGCAGAGCGAGTGGTTTACCGTCACCATTGTGCGGCAGATCAAGCTGGTCGATTTGTCGCTGACGATCACTCCGCCGAGCTACACGAAAATGCCGCAGCGGACGGTGACGATCAAGCCCGACGCGCCGGGCGAAACGCCGATCTCCGTCCCGCAGGGCAGCGTGATTCAGGTGGTGGCCGCGGTGGACGTGCCGGTGTCGGCCGCGCTGCTGCAGGCGGGCTCCGGCGGCGCGAAAAACGCCGCCACATCGATGCCCGCGCCGACGCCGATGAATCGCGTGGAGAAGACCGAGCGGTTCGTCGGCAAGATGACTGTTCTCGACGACACGGCCGCCTCGATCCTCATCACCGACAGCAGCGGCAACATCGCCGCGACGCTGCCGGCCTCGCCGCTCAACATCGCGTGCGTGAAAGACGCCGCGCCTAAAATCGAAATGAAATGGCCCACCGCCGACGCCGTCGTCACGCCGTCGGCCGAGCTGAAACTTCAGGCCACCCTCCGCGATGATTACGGCCTGACCAGCTACCGCGTACTGATGGCCGCCGGGCCGGATGCGCCGCTCACGCCGATCGAAACTAAATCGATCAATGAAAAATCCGTCCTGCAGCACGACCTGGCGATGGTGCTGAACGTCGATGCCGCCAATCGCAAGCACGGGCAATCCATCCGCGTGCAGATCGAAGCCGTCGATAACCGCGACCTTACCGCGTTCGCCTCCGATCTCGGGCCGCAGACCACGCAGTCGACGATCATGGAAATCAAGTTCCGCGACAAGGAAGTAGCCGACGCGGAGAAGAAAGAGACCGACGACAAGCTCCGCAAAATCCTAACCGCCATGCTGAAAAAGCAGCAGGATTTGAACACCAAAGCAGTCGCGATGAAGGACGGCGATAAGCCCGCCGCCAAAACCATCCAGAGCGGCCAGGCAGAACTCCGCGACAACATGGTCGCGACGGCCGACACGTTCAAGTTCGATGACGCCACGCAGATCGTAAAGCGCACGCTGCAGGTGCTGGCGATCAACCCCGCGAAGGAAGCGATCGAGTACGCCCTGCAGTTGCAGACCGAGCCGGCCGCGCCGGCGCGGGGAAAACTCGGTCAGGATTTGCAGAGGCGTCAGCGCCGGATCATCACCACGCTCGAAAGCCTGCTCGCGATGCTCAACAACTCCCCCGAGCCGACGACTCAGCCGGCCGAGCACCGCGCGGGCGACATGCCGAGCAAGAAAGACGCGCTCACCAAGCTCAATGAAGACCTGAAGAAGTACATGGAAGAGCAGCGGAAGATCCTCGACCAGACCGCCAGCCTCGCCAAGCGGCCGGTCGATAACTGGACCGACGCCGACAAAAAACTCGCCAACGATCTGGCCATGAGCCAGGAGAAGCTCGACGCGTTCATGCAGGAAAAAGTCGCCGATTTTTCCAAACTGGCCGAGCAGGATATGAGCAACGCGTCGATGGTGAAGGACGCGATGGCGATCTACGCCGAAGTGACGATGGCCAAGGACGCGTTGAAGAAGCAGGCCGAGGAAATCGCCGTGCCGCTGGAAGAAAGCGGGCTGGAAGGCGCCAAGGAATTGTCGAGCAACATCGAGAAATGGCTGAGCGACACGCCCGATCGCCAGAAGTGGACACAGGAAGACCTGATGGCCAAATCCGACACGCCGATGCCCGAACTGCCGAAGGAACTGGAAGACATGGTCGGCGAGTTGATGGAGCAGCAGGAAGACCTGTTCGACGAAATGGAAGACCAGAACGCAAACATCACCGATAGCGCCGACAAGGGAATCGGCTGGGACGCCGCCGACGGGCCGATCGCCGACATGAGCGCCAAAGGCGTCACCGGCAATCAGCTGCCGAACAACAACGAGATGGGCGGCCGCGCCGGTGAAGGCCGCAGCGGCAAGAGCCAGGGCGAATTCGTCGGCGACAACGCCGTCGGCAAAGGCGGCCGCAACACGCCCACGCGCCTCGACCCCACGCCGTTCGCGCAAGGCCAGATCAACGACACCAGCAAAGACCCCGTCGGCGGCGCGACCGGCGGCGGGAAAATGTCTGGCCAGGGCGGCCAAGGACTCGAAGGCCCGCTCCCGCCCAAGCAGCAGCAGGAGATGCAGCGCCTCGCCCAGAAGCAGGCCGAAATCCGCAACAAGGCCGAGCGCCTCAACCTCCAGTACCAGCTCGGCAAGTACGATAATTTCAAGCTGCTCGAAGCCACGGTGCTGATGCGGAAGGTCGAAACCGATTTAGCCGCCAACCACTACAGCAACGCGATGCGCCGGCGAGACCTGCTCGTCGATAGCCTAGACACCAGCCAACTCCTGCTTGGCGGCCAGGTGCACGTCCAGCAGGACACAACGCCGACCGTCGCGCAGAAAACCCAGCAGGACATCAACGACGCCATGAAAGGCGATCTCCCGCCGGCGTGGAGTGAAGCGCTCAAGCAGTACTACGAAAAGCTGGGACAGCAGTAAGCATGAGCGCCGATCAGCAAGCCGGCGGCTTGTCGCTGCTGCAGCGACACACCCGTTGCGTGGGGTGCCGGTACGATCTCTACGGACAATCCATTGTCGGCGTTTGCCCGGAGTGCGGCCTGCCGGTGCAGCGGTCGCGCATGCGCCTCCCGCTCGATAGCGATATCCCCTGGCAGGCGCAGATCGAGCGAGGCCTGCGATTATCCATCGCAGCGGCGGCGGGTTGGGCGGTCTGCACGGCGCTGGCGATCACCACTTGGTTTGTACCTGAGGCCGGGATCTTCCTCCTCATCGCGGCGATGCTGACGGTGCTGGTCGAAGCGCCTTCGCGCCGATGGCTGTGGAAAACCCCCTCCGGCTGCGAGCGGTTGGTGTCTCGAATGACCGCCCGCGTGGCCATGGTGTTCGACGCCGCCGCGTGGATCGGCCTGCTCTGTCTGAGCGTCGCCGGTTGGATGTCGGCCGGTGAGTACCGGCTGATCGCCGCGCGGTTCGCGATGACCGGCTGCGTGCTGCTCTGCTTCGGGGTCGCACGGCTCGTACCGCTCTACCGCCTATATGGCGCGATCATGCAGGCCATCGGCTCCGAGCGCCTGCGGCAGGAACTCTCGCGCCTGATGACGGCGCACATCGTCAGCGAGTTGCTCGTCTTCGGCCTGCTGCTGGCGGGAGCGGTGCAATCCTTCAGCAACCTGTTCGACTGGTCCGGCGGGCTCGCGGCGATCCTGTGGATTTGCACGATCGTTTATTGCGGCGTCCATCCATTTATCATCGGCTCTGCGTACGACATGTGGCACCGCGTACGCGAAGTCCGGCAACTGGAGCTGGGCGAGACGGGATCGTAAGCCAATGCAATATTTCGGCGGTGGTGCAATCTGAAGTGGCATGGCCGGCTCGCCCATGTTTTTTGACGAAAACCAAGACACGGGCGGGCCGCTCGTGCCACGAACAATCAAACTGTATCGGTGCCGAAATTTCGCACGGCGCTTCGCATCATCGAATTGGTGGCGACTTGAAACCCACCTTACCGAACGCCTTCGCGGTCGTCCCGCGCCGAGGCGCGAAGGACTCGGCCGGTGGCGATCACGCGGTGCGTTTTCGGTTGGAGCAGCGACCACATCGCGCGCGGCGAGGAGAGCAGATTTGCGACGGCCCGCGCGAAGCTGACGAGGCTTTTATTCCGCCGGGCCGCCTGCAGGTGGAGGTTGACCGCCTCCAGTCGAAAATACGCCGGCAGGCGTTTGGCCCCGTGTTTTCTCGCGACTTTCCGCACTTCTTCGATCCGCCGCCAGTCGCCGGTGGCGGATTTATTTTCGCCGGCCCAGCGGTACTGGGCCCAGGTTTGCTTCACGTACGCGAATTTGAATTTCGCCGCGAGTTTCAGCCACAGGTCGTAATCCATCGCGTAATGCAGCGACGCATCGAGCCCGCCGACGGCTTCGAAAGCGCTCCGCCGAAAAAATGCCGCCGGTTGAACGATGTAATCGCTGTAATGCAGCAGGCGATGTCGATCGAACGGCTCGGTGTTCGCGCACGGGCAGAGATACGATCCGTCGGATCTGATGAACTCCGCGTCGCCGTATACGAGCGCGACCTCCGGGTGATCGCGCAGGTATTGCGCTGCGGCGAGGATGGCCCCGGGTTTGTAGCAGTCGTCACTGTTGAGCCAGGCGATGACCTCGCCGGTGGTGCGGGAGAAGCCTTTGTTGATCGCGTCGGCCTGTCCTGAGTCGGGGGCGCTGGTCCAGGTGAAATCGACTGACTCACCGTCGAGTGATTCGGCGCGACCCGCTGAAGCGGTGCGACCGGTTTTTTGATTGTAGTGCGCTCGCAATACGTCGAGCGTTCGATCTGTCGATGCGCCGTCCATCACCAAGTACTGCAGCTTCGGGTATTTCTGCTCGAGGACGCTTCGAATCGTCGCGTCGATGAAATCGCCTTGATTGAACGACGGCGTGACGACGGTAACGGTGGGCAGTTCGCTCATGATTTTTTTGAACGCGTTGCCGTTGCACCGGCGCGGATCGATCGGCATCATACCGCCATGCGTACCACTTCGCTTCGTTTACTGGGCGGGATGATCGTTCTGATTTTTGCTTCGCGCGGATTCGCCCAAACCGGGGCCGATCTGCTGGTGAAGGTTTGGCCCGATCACGTGAAGGATTTTGAATTCCGCGGCGACGGGCTTTTCCTCGGCGATGCACACGTGAAGCAGAGCGATCAGACTTTCACTCTCGCCAAATACGAAACCGAAGGCCGCTTCCGAATCATCCCCGGCGAAACGATCAGCCCGCGCGTCGGTTTCGATCTGCGTTACTTCAACCTCGGCGGGAGCCCGGCCGGCGTGCCGAACCAATTGATCGACAGCTCGGTGGCGCTAGGCGCGGGAATCGCGCAGAAGGACGGCTGGATTTACGCAGTGAAGGTCGGCGCCGGTTACGCCGGCCCGAACCCCTTCAGCGACGGCAACGCCTACTACAGCCTGTTCGATTTCGTCATCGGCAAGGACCTGGATGAAAACCACCAGATCGGTTTCGTCCTCGACTACGACGGCAATCGCAGCAGCCACCGCGATATCCCGCTGCCCGGGTTCGCCTATCGAGTGTGGACTTACTCCCACCGCGTGCAGGTGACGCTCGGCTTCCCGTACACGAGCATTGAGTTCAAGCCGAACCGGCAGACCACGTTTGAAGCCGTCTACAGCGCGCCGGACGATTACCGCATTTCATTCGGGTGGGAATTCATCCCCGACTGGTCCGCGTTCGCCAGCGTCGGGCGGTCGATCGATAGTTTCTACTCCAACGACCTGGCCAATTCCTCCGACCGAATTTTCTTCCAGCAGCGGCGGGCGGAAATCGGCCTGAAATATACGCCCAACGATCTGCTGTCCTTTAGCCTCGCCGGCGGATTCGCGTGGGATCAGGAATTCAGCGAAGGTTTCAGCACCAGCAGCACCCATCTGCTGGGCGACATCTCCGACGAGCCGTACATTCGCTTTGTTGTCACCTGGCAGTATTAGCGTTTCACTTCACCCGTATCGCAAAATTTTGGACAACGTCATCCTGAGGTACCCCGAAGGATCTGGCCAACTGCGCGGCGCGGCTAGAGCGAGTCAACTTAAGGTGTAGCGTCATCCCGAGGTACGCCGAGGGATCTCGGATTTCAAACGGTTCTCGTGCTCCCGAGATCCTTCGGCGTACCTCGGGATGACGGAGACAGAACATCCGACGCCCGCTACGGTTGAAGTTGATATGCTCTAGATCCTTCGGAGTACCTCAGGATGACGATATACTTGAAAATGAAATGTATTTGGACGCGGTTTTTGAAATCGCACGGTGAATAAAAACGGCCCGGTTGCGCGTGCAACCGGGCCGTCTGCATTTCTGCATGTAATGCGAAGCGATCAGCGGATGGCGGTCGGCAGCGCGACAATGTCGCCGCCGGCAATGCGCGGGCCGGAGTTACCGGCGGGCGGGCTCTTGAGATCGTCGGCCTTGCCGTGAATGATCACGCTGTGCCCAATGACGCCGTTCTTATCGCCGTCGATCGTGAGATCGGTGACGGTGCGATCCATGTGGGCGTTGCCCTTGTCATCTGCGACGAGATTGCCCAGGTCGCCGGCGTGAATCATGTTCATTGCGCCGTCCTTGCTGTCGGGATCGCCGTGCTTGTGCGTGCCGGTCGGATCAAAATGCCCGCCGGCGCTGGAGAGATCGGCGGCGGTGATGTCGGCCTTTTCGTGGATGTGGAAGCCGTGCGTGGAATTCGGTTCCAGCCCGGAGATATCCGCGACGATTTCCAATTTCCCGCCGAGATCGGTGAACGTCACCTTGCCGGTGACATGATTGTTGATCGGCTGAGTGGTGGCCGCCTTGCTGAACCGGATATTCGCGACCGCCATTTTGTGCGCGACCGGCGCCATCGACTTGCTCGACATATCCGCCGGCGTGGCGGGATTGGCCATATCCGTCTTGACGGCGTTTTCGCCCGCGGGCTTGGCATCCGACCCGTGACCACGCAACATATCGCACCCGCCTGCCAGCGCCAGCGACAGTGACAAAAGACCCACACGACTCCATGAATTCGACATGACAAACCTCCGAGAAAGAGAAAGGGAACAAACCTGCATTCTGAAACTATAGGCGAGCGCGACCATTTGCGGCCATCGGGGGGAATATTATCCACAGCCGGCGGATCGAAGCGAATATGCGATTGAGACCACAGAGGACGCAGCGAGGCAAAAATGGCGATTTCTTTCTTTTCTCAGAGTTCTCCGTGGTCGCCGTGATCTTCGTGGCACATTTTAATGGATTCGTGCGTCATGTTCCCGACATTTTCCGCCATTCCTTTGGCGGCTGGGCGTTGCGTTGGCGGAAAATTCGCGTGAAGTAGTTCACGTCGTCGTACCCGCACTGGCGAGCGACCTGTTTTACGCTGAGGTACGGATCGCGCAAAAGCTTGCACGCCGTCCGCAGGCGGATCTCCTGCTGATACCGCAGCGGCGGCATGCCGATCGCGGCGCGGAAGAGGGCCGTCAGGTGGCTCGCGCTCACGCCCGCTTCGTCGGCCATCGCTTCGACCGTCAGCGGCGCGGCGAAATGCGCCTCTACAAACGCCACCGCGCGCTGCACGGCTGGGTGGATCGTCGCCGACTTGGTGCGATGCGCCTCAAGCCGGTTGCATTCCTCCAGCACCGCGACGAGCAGCCCAGCCGTTACGGCTTCTGACACTTCCGTCGCCGCGAGATAGAGCGCGACGACGTCCTCAATCCACCGCCGCAGGTGCCCGCCGAGCGGCACGGTGATCACGCGGGCGCTCGATTCGAGAATTTTCGGCGGCGAGGTGTATTGCACGTACAGCGCCCGCGTCATCCCGCGCGTTTCCTGGTACTGCGCCTCGCCCGCCGGAAGAACCAGCAGCGACCCCGCGCGGGCCGACAGGGAATGCTCGCCGCACCGCACCACGCTCTGCCCAGCCGTGATCAGCACGAGCTCATCGACCGGGTGTGTGTGCCAGTCGACATTGTTCGTCGCATGAAAACAGCCGGCCATGCGGAGATGGGGAAGCGGGGATGACTGCTTGGATCGGGTTGGATGTTGGCGTTGCGTCATGGCGCGAGTGAATTTTGTGGGACGTTAAAATCGCTGTTCGCCCGATCGACAGTTCGTCAGTTCGTCAGTTCGTCAGTCCATTTGCCCCTGAACACGGCAAGCCACGTCATCCTGAGGTACTCCGAAGGATCTAGCTTCCTTCGCGAGTCGGCTAGATCCTTCGGAGTACCTCAGGATGACGTAGTTCGTTGGGCTGAGTATTTCGCACCGCCATCGTTTTATGCTAATAAATCATCGAATCCTCGAGAGATTTCACGATAAACCATTGTATCATCCTGTCAGGAATCAACCAAAGGAAACCGATGACCGCCGCCACGCTCGCCCCCGCCGCCGCCCTTTCGCCGTCTGAAATCGCCACGTTCAACGACGACGGCTTCCTCGTCTTCGATGACATCTTCACCCCGGCCGAGATCGCAACGCTCACGTCGATCGTCGAAGGCAATGAAAAGAACCACACCTACCAGAAGGTGGAGCGGACAGTTCACCAAGTCGGCCTGATCGAGCAGCACCCCGCCTGGGTGGACCTGGCGCGCGACGCACGAATCATCGACCGCATCCGGCCGCTCATCGGCAATGACATTCAGGTGCAGCACTCGAAGCTGGCCGCCAAGCCGCTGACGAAAAACGCCGGGCCGTTCGGGTGGCATCAGGATTACGCGTACTTTCCGCACACGAATACCGATCTCGTCGCCGTGATGGTGATGCTCGACGACGCCACGCCGGAGAACGGCTGCATGTCGATGGTGCGCGGCAGCCACAAGCAAGGGTTGCTCAACCACGCCGACGCGAACGGCTTCTTCGCCGGCTCCTGCCAGGACGCGGTGTGGGAGCGCGAGCCGCAGCGCGTCATCCCCGTCACGCCGCGCGCGGGCGGGATCAGCATCCACCACTGCCTCACCCTGCACGGCTCGCCCGCCAACCTCTCCGGCCGCCCGCGCCGCGGAATCGTCATCCAGTACCGCGCCGCCGACGCCTACCAAATGGCCGACGAAATCTTCGCCGACACCGGATTAATCGTCAGCGGCCGCCGCAGCGATTCCGCCCGATGCACCGCCGGCACAGTAAAACTCCCCCGCTTCCGCGGCCGCCCGGGGCTGGGCTACGGCAAAGCATGGAACCAGGTGGGAGAATTGGCGGCGGCGGAGAATGCGAAGAGCGAAGCGGCGAAATGACGGCGTGAATCGCGTACCTGCGAAGTTACGGCTCAATCATGGCCACGCCGAACTCGACGAAATGCCGATCGAACGTGAGCGCCCGCTTGATATGTAGTTGCTGAATGACAACCCGGCTGGTGCAGTCGGTGAAACTCCAGTCACGGTCTGCGTATTGGCTGAAGACCTGCCACGCCTGCGCGATTTCACTCGCGGCCAGATAACGAATTTCTACGCCGCGTACGTCAAAGAAATGCCTACCCAGCGCGAGAGCTCGATTTCGTTCCCCACGCGCCCTGAGAAGCGTCAGCGTTTCATCAACAATGTAATCGGTTGTAATCAGCGACAGGTGATTCGACCGATGCCATGCCATCACGGCCGCGTGGCGCGGATCGCTCGGAACCACGCTCGCATACCATACGCCGGTATCGACGAAGATCATCATCGGGGCGGAGGATCGTTATAGAGCACGCGGTCGTGGTCGGCGCCTGAGAAGCCGTCGTCCGGCCCTTCGAGCGGCAGGGCCGCGATCTCAGCAAGCACCGGGAGAATCGGTTGCGCGACGGCGGTCATTACAGCATCATCGACCATCAATTCGACATGAACCCCTTCATCAATCTGAACCGGATGGACCGGCCGAAAGACTCCGTTTTCAAAAATCGCTTCAATTTTTGTCATGCTGCCACCACGAGTGATTATATCACGTTCACCAGAGATCACACGCAGGGAAAAACGACATGCTTTTCCTCTTTTCTCGCTCTAGCTTATCTCCCGCCAAGGCGTCTGAAACTTCACCTTCCCCTCTGATTCGTAGACCCACACCTTAAACGTATGCCACGCCAAGTTGCCAAGGCCCACTTCGATGTAGTAATAGCGGTCGGCCGGAGTTGGGATCGGCTCGCCTTTTGTCATGGTTTTGCTTCTGCGGGCATCGTCTGGATTTTCTCGTACAGAGCGAGTGATCAGCACGACCGGGCCGGCGTTATGGGCGCCCTTGAGAGCAGCCATTCTTTCTTTCGCGAAATCGTAGCTGACTCGTTTAAGATTTTTCGGAACGACGAGGTTGTCTACGTCGGAGTAAAGCAGCGTGTCGGTGCCGTTAACGATGTACTCACGGTCGCCGAAGGGTTTGTCGAACGCATTCCTGTCGCCGGAGCCGGCGATCCAGGCGGCGATCATCGAAACATCTTCCGAAGAATGGTCGACCGCGGCCGCCGGATTCGTCGCCGGTTGCGTCGTCGCTGCTTTCCTTGGCCCGGCCGTCCGGTGCTTTTCGATAAACCCGAGCATCGCCTTCATCGCCGGGTCGTCCACATTGCCGGCCTTGCTGGCGATCGAACCGTGGTTGCGATCGGCGATCACCTGCATCGCGGCGTCGGGGGCTTTCACCAATTTCAGCATCGCTAGAAAATACTGGCACTCCTCCAATCTTGCCGGCCAATCGTGGTCGCCGATGAGCAGGAGCATCGGCGGCGCGTCGGGGCGAACGTGAAACGCGGGGGCGGCGTCGTCGATCACCGGCGTGAGTTCGGGGTTCGCCACGCCGCGCTCCTTGCGGATCGTGAAGTGTGTGAAGACCTGCGGGCTCACGGGGATCAGCCCGGCGATGTCGTCGGATGTGAGGTGATACGCAGCGAGATATTTCGGATCGAAGCCGATCTGCGCCGCGAGATATCCGCCGGCGGAGTGGCCGGAGATGAAGACTCGCTTCGGGTCGCCGCCCTGCTCGGCCGCGTGGCCGATCACCCACGCCACGCTGGCCGCGGCGTCGTCGAGATAGGCCGGGAAAGTCGCCTTAGGCGAGAGCCGGTAGTTCACGACCGCGCACGCCACGCCCTGCCTCGCCAGCGTTTGCGCGATCGCGACGTTCCCTTTGCCGATCTTATCGCCGGCCTCCAGCGCCCCGCCGTAGAACCAGACGACGGTGGCGAACCCCTTGCCTTCGGGCAGATAAAGATCGAGCCTGCAGCGGGATTTTTCGTACTCGCTGAGCGCATCGCCGGATTTGTACGGCAGATCGTTGAGCACTTTCACCGGCGCACCGACCTGCGCGGCGGGTTGAGTCGCGGGTTGCGTCGTCGCGTTAGGCCCGAAGCCGGGCTTGTAGTCTTTCGCCCGCGCATTAGTGGCGCCAACGACCATCGCCGCCGCCAAGACGGCGGCGATCGTGAATTCACATCCACGACGAACCAGGTTTATTCTCAATTTCATTGATATCCTTCCGACAGGCACGACTCCATTTCCAGTGGATTCGTAACGTCTATCCGTAGCCGCGAACGCCAGTTCGCGGTCTCCGCACGATCTCTCCGCATGATCTTTCCGCGCTATCTCATAGACCGCGAACTTGCGTTCGCGGCTACGTAGGGTTTGACGCGCATTTTAGCACCAGCGACGCAAGCGATGCGTTCGACTTTTTCCGCGTCACTTCCACGGTAACGCCAGCGTCGGACGCGTCGTTGGCGCGGACTGCGCGGTGGTCGGCGCGGGGCCGATGAGCGCGTTGAGCACGCCGTGGTCGAGCGCGGCCCGGGCGGCCTGGTCGTGCTGGGCGGCGTCTTCTCGCTGCTCGGCGAGCTGCTGGCGAAGCGGCTCGGCGTTCGGCGGCACGAGCGGCAGCGATTCATTGCGAGCGGCCGGCGCACTCTCTCCCGCGGCGACCGTTGGCAGGCGCACCGGCGAGGAATCGGCCGGATTCCTGCGGGCCGTTTGATCGGCGGAAATCGCCAGCGACGGCGGCGAAGTTTTCGATGTCGCCGCACTCGACGGATCGGCGGCGGCGAGGCGATCGAGCACGTTGATGCTCGTCGCGCCGCCGAGCCGATCGGAATTGGAATCGCCGGTCTCGGAAATCCCCGGCCCGTGCGGCGGCGCGTCGAATCCGTCGGCGCGGCGGTCGGCGGGAAGCTCGATCCGATCGCCGCGCCATTGCCCACTCAAATTTCCGTCGGCCGACATCTCCGGAAGCCGCAATGTCAGTCGCGCGCGATCCGCCGAGGGCGGGCGAGTCTCTCCGGCTTGCAGCGGCAGCGCGCCCGCCCCGTCAGCGGTGTGCGCGGTCAGCGCCGGCAGATCGAGCGACGGCGACACGTGCGAATCGGCGCGCGGAGCAGGCGCTGCAGCTTGGTCGAGCATGGTACGAGCGACGCGCGGATCGTTTCGACGATCGGCCGAGGCGTCGCCGATCTCGATTCCCTGCGGCCCGATGCGCGGCTTCGATTCACCGGCCTTTGCGGGAACGGCGACAGTCGAGCCGGGCGCGAAACTCTTGTTTGAAGCGGCCGGCGCGGGAACGTTCACCTCCGCCGATCCCGGCCGCAATGATTTCTCGCCGGCGGGCGGCGATGACGAGTCCGCCGATGGAGCGGTGTTCCGTTCCGATTTCGTCAGCGACACCGAACCACTCCGCACCGGCTCTCGCGAATTCTGCCCCGCCGCCGTCGTTGAAGATTCAGCCTTAGCCGATCCCGGCGCGCCCGGCGATCGGTCCGCAGCGGCGGAGAGCGAATCCGGCTGCGTCGTCGGCGACGCGTGCGGCTTTTTCAGATTGGCGGCGGTGTCGGTCGGTCGCGCCGTTCGCGATTTCTTCGGCCTCGACACGGGTGATGAGTCGGAGTTACTCAGCCGCGCCGCTCGCGCGTCGGCCGCTTGGCCGGCGGTCGGCGGGGCGACTTGGCGCGCCATTGGCGCTCCCAGCGCGATCGGCTGCGACGTCGGCGCCAGCCTGGGCGCACACCCCGAAGCGGCGGACAGCACGGCGAGGATGAGACCTGCTCTGGCGTTCATCGCGGTCATCGGGCGCTGACGTCCAGCGACGCACTCGCGGGGGCCGCCGTTACGGGCGTGGCGGTTCCGGGCGCCGCGGTTACGGGTGTCGACTTCACGGGCGTCGCGGTCACGGGCGTCGCGGTTACGGATGCCGCACCTCCAGGCATCGCCGTCACGGGCGACACGGTCGCGGACGCCGCACTCACAGGCACCGACTTCACAGGCGACGCGGTCGCGGGCTCCGCCGTTGCGGGCGTGGCGGTCGCGGGCCTTGCCGTCACGGGCGACGGCGGTTCCGGCAGGTGGGCCGTCATCACGAACTGGCCGGCGCGGTCGTCGTTGATGGTTTTTTCCACCAGCACGGTCGCGGGTGATTCGCCGGCGGCGTGGCGGTTGAACACGTCGTTGAGTTGGTCGATCAGCCCTTCAAAATCGAGCGAGATGGCGCAGCGGTCCATCAATTTCCCCGCCACGCCGGCCGAGTCGGACGAGCCGATGCGGGTGAGCACCTGAACGGCCGTCGCGTCTTTGGCGCTGGGCGCGGCGCCGAACCGCGCGGCGCTGTAGACGTAATCGCCGACGATCTGCAACTGCCCCGGTGCTGCGGCGCGGGCGCTGAGCTTCAGATCAAACCCGACGAACCGCTGCAACTCCTGGAAGCGGGCTAGCGCCTGCGAATTCTTCGGCATGTCGGCGAAGCAGCGGCGGGCGTCGAACCAAAGCGCCATCGGCCCGCCGGGCGCGCCGAGCGCGCGGGCGGGGAGCTTCTGTTCGGCCAGCGCGGTTCCGGCCGACTGCGTCGCGTCGGGCGGCGCGAGGCAGAGGCGGACTTCCTGTTCGAGGCACGGGTGATTCGGATCGCCGTCGATCTCGAGCAGCACGACGGCGGTGTTCTGCGTGATCGCGAAGGTGAGGAATCCGCCCTGCGGATCGAGGTAGCGCCCGCTGCCGAAGTGCACCATCGAGCGCGGCCGCTGCGGTTGTTTGGGATCGTCCTTCGCGGGCGGGGCGAGTTTCTGCGTGAGGCTTTGCGACAGTTGCGCCAGGCCGGTTTCGACGGTCGAAGAATCACCGACGCGGGCGACCAGGCCGCAGATCATGACCGGGCGATCGCTCCCGGCGGCAAGCCGGGCGTGCGGGTATTTCACGAACGCGTACCACTCGCCGGATTGATCGAGCCCGCTGGCGAGCAATTCGCGCAGCACGCCGTTCATCGAATCCGCCCCGCTCTTGCCGAACATCGCCGACAGTTGCGGATTGGCGATGTACTGCTGCAATTCGCCCGGCCGAACGGTGAGGACGGCGAAGGAGTCGGCGGGAACGAGCACAGAGGCCGACGCGGTGCTCGCAGGAATCCAGCCGCGCAGCGCGTAGGTCGCGCCGACGAGCCCGCCGAGCACGAGCAGGCCGACCATCGCCACCGCCGCCGGTCGCAGCCAGCGCAGTCGCGGCGAATCGGTTCGTTGTGCCGTGCGGTTCACCGGCACGGCGCGGCCGCGGCGATCGCCCATTGCAACGATATTAAATCCAATCGTCAGCGTGACCGCCAGCGGATCGAACACCAGCACCACCACCAGGATCAGCCACTTCACCACGTCGTCGGCCGGTGCGTTGAAGGCGCGGGCGACGAAGCGGTACGAGCCGATGTCAGTCGCGGCGACCTGGCCCTTGAGGCGGTCGATCGTGTCGTTATCCGCCTGGATGCGGGCGTAGAGGCCTTCGATCTGGTTGTCACCCTGCTGCAGCGAATTCTTGTCCTGCGACTGCATCGCCGCCAGCTGCTTCTCAGCCGAGGCGACGGCGGTGTTACGGTCGGCGCGGAGCGTGGATTCGTTGGCGCTGAAGCCTTCGAGGTCTTTCTTGTACTGCGCGTCGACGGCGGCCATGTCGGTCGAGACCGACTGCACCGCGGCGGCGTGTTGCGTGCGGAGCTTTTCCTCGCTGGCCTGGTGGCGGGCGAGGTCGGCGGAGATGGCTTCGCGCTCGAGCTTCTGCTTCTGGCGGAGTTCCTGCCCGCGCTGCACGCCGTCCTGCTTGAAGAATCCGCCGGTGCCTTCGCTGGTGTACATTTCCACCGCACGATCCAGCGCGGCAATGCGGTCGGTGAGATTGGTGATGGCGCCGTGCTCAGAATCGAGCCCCTGCTGCAGCACGCCGGCCTGCTCGCGCATGCGGGCGTTCATCAGATCCGCGTCGTGGTCGCGCTTGTCCTTGGCGGTTTTGCGGCGGACTTCCAGCCGCGCCAGCGAGGCATCGAGCTCGCCGTTGGCCTGGGCGATCGTCTGGCGGATTTTGTCCAGATCCTGCCGGCCGTCGTTGGAAACTTTGCCCGCTGAGGCGCGGGAGAGATCGATCTGCGCCTTCACTTCGTCGATTTCGCGCTGGGCCGCGCCGATCTGCTGCTCGTACGCTGAAACTTGCGAGTTGGTCTTCTCGTACGCGCGGGCGAGGTAGCCGTAGTTGCCGAGCGAGGTAATGCCGATCAGCAAAATGACCGCCGCCGTCAGGTAAAACCGCAGCGACCAGCGCAAATCCTGCCAGTGACGATAGAGGAACGACGCCGCGACGAGCTTGCCGACTTCGAGGCTCGCCGCCATCACCATCACCGCGCCGGCCGACCCGATGAACAGCAACCCCATGCCGTTGACCGAGAAGTACGCCGAGCATCCGGCAATGAACAGCGCCGCAAACGCAATGATGAACTTAAACCCGCCAGCAGCTCGGGCGGCGGACTCGGATGGAACGGTATCGATAGATTGAGAACGGTCTGGTGTCATGTCGGCCTCCATGCCTATGACGATCGAGTATCGATCGAGCGTCGATCGAGCAGTTGACGAGCGCAATCCTTGCGCTTCCATCACGAATTTTACAGCACCGGACGCTCGATTCGCAAGTTAATACCCGCGGCTGGGCGGTTTGTTGGAGAATACGGCGGTTTCGATTGAATCTTTTCGGCTTTCATTTGGCCGCCCTTCGAATCCACCTGCCGGGCAGGCCTTTGCCCGACGGTCGCGCCGATGCCACCCAATGAGCGCGAGGACGCTCAACGGGATCAGTCCAACGTAGCCCACGTCGATGCTCGCGTGATTGCCGTGAACGTCCATGCCAACGAACATGACAAAGCTCGGACAATCACGGTCGTAATCGTGCCATGTTGTGACGGACCACTTTTCATGGTCCGACGGAAAAATCTGGCAGAACAAATGTCTGTCACCCGTGCCGAGCCGCACAGATGGAATCATCAACGATCCGCTTTGAATATCGAGGTGATCGAGGACGGTGAACCCGCGGTAGCAGCCCGCCATGAACAACGGGATGACGCCGACCACCAGCAGCAAACGTGCAAGTCGAGCAAGCCGACGCGTTGTGAATATGAGGTACTGATACGACTGCATGCCCTGTACCCGTTCATTTCCCGGCCGATCCGTCGTCCGCCACCGGCGGCCACAGGTCATGCCGTTTGCCGCCGACGCTTTCCAGCCATGCACAAAATTCCGGCGACGACCAGCACGCGGCCCAGTCCAGCGGCGAACCGTTTCCCTTGTCGATCGTGTTTATATCCGCACCACGCGCGTGCAATAACTTGGCTGCGTCCAGCGCGTTGTTCGCGCACGCGTAGCTGAAGGCCGTCTCGCCGTTCTCGTTGCGCGAGTTCACGTCCTTCCCGGCATCGAGCAGCTTGGCGATAGCGGCGACGTCGTTGGCGATCACCGCATCGATCATTTTCCAGCTGAGCTTTTTCATGGCGGGATGGTGGGACGTCGGTGGACCGCTTAATCAAGACGTCAGCGACCATTTCTCACTTCCATTTCATCAGCAATCCAACTTGTTACAAGAAAATTGTGATCGCCAGAGGAATCGCGGTCGATTCGTGCGGCCCAACTCTCGGCCCGGCCGCGCGTTGCGAAAATGTGATAAATCGGCCGAAAAATCGCGGAATTTGGCCGACTTTTCTTGTCGGCCGACGTATAGATTGTTACGTCGTCGCTCGCTTGAGCGGGTGATCAGTGTTCGTGAGGCGGGCCCTCGGAAAGGGCCAGTTTTTTCGCGCCCGATGCACGGGCGGACAGGAAAACGGCCGTTTTCGATGGCCCGCGTCACGAAGAGGGTGGCTCTTTGAAAACCGAATAGTCTTGAGGCGGATTGCGGGGTGTGCCGGGTCGTGAAGAACGTGCGATGGCGTGTACCTTTCCGTCCCTATCCGTACCTTTTTGTACTTTTCCGTCCCTTTTTGCCCCTTTGTGAATCGGCCCAAGCCGTGGCTGGGCCGGGAGTTGCGGGAAAGCGAGGCGTGGGAAATGAAAAAATATTGGCCGCTGTAGCAGAGGGCGGAATTCTGAACGAAAACCTCGGTTAGCGGATCAGGATTGCAGGTCGATTTCGCGGGCCGGAGTGGGTGATTGAAAGTCCCCCATTCCCCAATCTCTCAGGTTGCACTATACTGTTCATCCTCCCTGTCGGAACCGTCCGATAGTGAGAAACGACCCCAACGGTTCGACCGGCCAACTCCCGGTTGGACTAAGAGTCTCTATCGCGGCGGTGTGAAACGACGTCTCCTGCGGCTTTTTTTCACGGTGATTATCACCGTCAGAGCCGTAAGCCACGTTGACCCGAAGCGATTGCGAATTGTGGATTGCGGATTGCGGATTGAAGACGGCGATCATGCCCTTTTTCAATCCGAAATCCGAAATCCGAAATCCGCAATCATCCGGGCCCGCCCTAAGGACAGACTGTCATGGCTATCGATCCCCGCTTCCTGGCTGATTCCGGCCGGGAGATTTTTACTGGTAATGAACTCCTCGTTAAAGGCTGCCTCGAAACCGAGGGCGGCGTGGCGCTGCTCACCGGCTACCCGGGCTCGCCCGTGGCCGGCTTCTTCGACGTGCTCGGCGATATCGCCGGCCTGCTGCAGAAGAACGGCATGCGGGCGTTCCAGGCGAACAACGAAGCGCTCTCCGTCGCGGCGGTGAACGGATCGCAGATGGCGCCTTGCCGCGCGATCACGGCGTTCAAATCCGTCGGCGTGCACGTGGCTTCCGACGCTTTGGCGATCGGCAACCTGGCCGGGGCCCATCCGGACGGCGGCGCGGTCATCGTCTGCGGCGAAGACCCGTGGTGCGACAGCACGCAGGTGCCTTCCGACTCGCGATTTTTGTGCGAGCACTTACGCATGCCGGTCGTCGAGCCCGGCGGGCCGCAGCAGCTCAAGGACTGGATCGATTTCTGCTTCAAGCTTTCGAACGTCGGCGGGTTGTACATCGGCTACATCGTGACGGTCGCCCAGGCCGACGGCGGCGGGACGGTGGAGGTCAAGCCCAACCAGTTCCCGACGACCAATATGAACCAGCGCGTGGAGATGGAGACGGCCAAGATCTCGCTGGAACGAGTCCTGCTCCCGCCGCGAACGTGGAAGCGCGAGCTGGCGATCCACGAGCGCTACGCCGCGACGATCGCGAAGGCGCGTGAGTTAGGTGTGAATAAGATAGTTCGTGGCATGGGCGGCTCGCCCATGTCTTCTTCTTCGCAAGAAGAAAACCACGGGCGGGCCGCCCGTGCCACGGAAGAGAAAGCGCCGCTGGGCTTCATCGTCACCGGCATGGCCGGGCCGTACCTCGAACACGTGCTGGCGGATATCGGCCTGCTCGGGCAGTTTCCGGTCCTGCAGATGGGCATGAGCTACCCGGCCGATGTTCCGCTCGTCGCGGAGTTCGCCAAGCTCGCCGACAACCTGATCGTCATCGAAGAACGCCGCAGCTTCCTCGAGAAGAACATCCGCGACGGCCTGTTCCAGCAGCTCTCCCACGACGTGGCGGCCGATGTCTCCAGCCGGCTGTACGGGAAGAAATTCCCCGGCGATCAATCGGGCGTGCCGGAGACGCGCGGGCTCAACGCCTCGGTCCTCGCGCAGATTGTTATCCCGCTCTTCAAAGCCACCGAAGCCATCCCGCCGGAAATGCGCAACGGCAAGCTCAGCGCGGAACTCGCGATCATCCGCAAAGCCAGCCGGCCGAAGCTGGAAGTGATCGCGGTCGAAGACATCGTCGCCCGCACGCCGACGTTCTGCCCCGGCTGCCCGCACCGCGATTCGTCATCCGTGCTGCTCGAGCTGCGCAAGAATTTCGCCGACGCCGCGTACATGAAAAAGCATCACGCCCGCGGCCCGGTCGACATGGTCGCCCACGGCGACACCGGCTGCTACACGATGCTCATGTTCGCACCGACCGAACAGCTCATGCACAACTACAGCGGCATGGGCCTGGGCGGCGGAACGGGATCAGGCATCGATCCGTTCATCACCAACAAGCAGATCGTCTTCATGGGCGATGGAACTTTCTTCCACTCCGGCCAGGTCGCGATCAGCCACGCGATCAAGAACGGGCAGGACATCACCTTCATCATTCTGGAGAACGGCACGACAGCGATGACCGGCCACCAGGAACATCCCGGAACGGAAATCGACGTCCTCGGCAACAACACGTGGCTGCAGGACATCGAAGCCGTCTGCCGCGGCATGCAGGGCACCAGCCCCCTCACAGTCGAGAAACTTTCCCCCGCCGACCGATCGGCCTACAAGGCGATGCTCGAAAAAACCATCCTGGCCGACGGCGTGAAAGTGCTGATCGCCGACAAGGAATGCGGCATCACCGCCAACCGCACGATCCAGAAGGCCGAGCGAAAAGTCATCAAAGAGCACGGCTATCTCCCGAAGAAAACGCACATGAACGTGACGCCGGAAGTGTGCGAGAACTGCCTCGAATGCACCAAGGCCACCGCGTGCCCGGGACTGACGAGCATCGACACTGACTACGGCAAGAAGATCGACACCGATCTCACGTGGTGCGTGAACGACGGCGCGTGCGAGCGCGTTCGCGTGAGCAACGAGATCGAAGAAAGCGTGAAGCCGTGCCCGAGCTTCGAGCAGATCACGGTGGTAAGACAGAAGCGCCGCCGGTACACGCTGCCGCACATGGCGCTCGATAAGCTGCCCGAGCCGACGTTCGTGCACGACATGACCAAGCCCGGCACGCCCTGGCGCGCCCACATGGCGGGCGTAGGCGGCATGGGCATCGGCGTGGTCAACGCGATCCTCGTCCGCGCCGGCCACAAGGAAGGCTTCCGCGTCATCTTCAGCGATAAAAAGGGTTTGGCGATTCGAAATGGCGGCGTGTACTCGCAAATCACGTTCGTGAGCGAGCAGGCCGAAAGCGTCGCACAAAGTGGCACGGGCGGCTCGCCCGTGTCTGCGCTTTCCGAGGAAAACCACGGGCGGGCCGCCCGTGCCACGACAGAGGAAGACCCGAAGGGCAATCATCACACCAATGCGGGTTTCGACAATCTCTCGTCGGAATCGCCGTCCTCCGAAACTCCGCAGCCGATGTTGACCAATCACTACCCGACCACCGGCAGCATCCCCTACGGCCGGGCCGACCTGCTGCTCGGCATCGACATCCTCGAAGGCGCCCGCGCCACCGACCCGCGCGAGCAGTTCCGCGTCGCATCCACCGAGTACACCTGCTCCGTGCTGAACATGCACAAGCAGCCGACCGTGTTCGGCCTGCTCGGGCGCAGCGATTTCGATCCGGAAAAACTCCGCCAGGAAATCTTCGCCCACAGCCGGGCCGAGCATTCTTACGCGAAGAATCTTTCCGAACTCTGCGAACTCCGCCTCGGCAGCAAGCTGTACGCGAACATCATGATGCTCGGCGTCGCCTATCAACTCGGGCTGATCCCGGTGAGCGCACACAGCATCGCCTGGGCGATCAAGGACAGCATCCGCCGCGATCACCGCAAGAATCTCAAGGCGTTCAACATCGGCCGCAAGCTCGCGCTCGAGCCGCGGGCGATTCCGAATCGCCCTGCTCCCGAAACGTGGGAACAGCTCGTCACGAACAAGGTCCGCATCATCCGCAAGAGCAAGATGCGCGGCCGCACGCTGGCGATGGATTTTGAAAAGCTCGTTCACGGCGCGATGAAGCAACTCCGCGACCTGCCGGAAGAAGCCAAGTACGACGTGGCCATCCGCCTGTACGACATTTTAATGTACGGCGATCTCACGCTGGCCAAGCGATACCTCGAACTCGTTCGAACGGTCTACCGGCAGGACTCCGCCGCCCGCGGCTTCGCGGCCACGATCGCCGCACTGTGGGGCCTGGCGAAAGTCACGCTCATCAAGGACGAGCCGTACGTCGCCTACCTGCTCACGCGGTACGAAAAGAAAGTGCGCGACATCGCCAAGTTCGGCGTCGATGAAAGTAACGGCGACCGCATCGTCTACCGCCACCACACCAGCCCGGAATTCAACATCGGCAAGTTCCGCATCCGCATGAAACTCACCACCACCGACTGGCAGCTCAAGCTCGTCGCGGGAATGAAGTGGTGGCGAAAAATCCCCGGCTGGCACAAAAAGGAAAACGCCTTCCGCGACTGGTACGTCGCGTTGCTCGACCGCGTGAACCTCACCACCGACGCCGGCTACGCGCAGGCGATCAAGATCTTCAAGTGCCACGAAGACGTGACCGGCTATCGAGAAATCCGCTACCCGAAGATGGACGCAACGCGGGCGGCCATCGAGCAGGAACTGCAGATTATCAAGCCGCCGTCCGATGAGGGCCGCGGCTCAATGCTGGATTCCCTGCGGACCCCGTCGCACGCATAGCGCCAAGTGGTTGCAAACCACCGACCCGGACTGGCCGCTTCAGCGGCCAGTTCTTTTTGCCTAAGATGGCTCGCTCCATGGATTTCCTTCTCATCGACGCATTCGCCACCCGCCCCTTCACAGGCAACCCGGCGGCCGTGGTGCTCTTGGAGCGCGAGATCGAGCCCGCAACCCTTCAGTCGATCGCCGCGGAATTTAACCAAGCCGAGACCGCCTTCCTGCTCCCTCTCGGCAACAATGCGTGGCAGCTTCGGTGGTTCACGCCCGTCCGCGAGGTTCCCCTGTGCGGCCACGCAACGCTGGCGTCGGCCCACGCGCTGTGGAGCGAGTGGCGGCGTGTGCCGAGCGATCAGCCGATCCGATTCGTCACCCGCGAGAGCGGCGAACTGATTTGCACGCCTGGCGAGTCCGGCGCGATCGTGATGAACTTCCCCGCGACACCGCCGACGCCATGCCCACTTCCCGACCATGCCGCCGAAGTGCTCGGCATTGCTGGCCCGGTCGTCTGCGCGGGTACGACGGCGATGAATCTCACGCTCATCTTGCCCGACGAAGCGCAGGTTCGCGCGGCTCGGCCCGATCTTGCAAAGCTCGCCACGTGGCACGCCACCGGCGTTACGATCACCGCGCGATCCGCCGACGGCGAGTTCGATTTCGTCAGCCGATTCTTCGCCCCGCAGTCCGGCATCGCCGAAGACCCGGTCACCGGATCGGCCCACTGTTCGATGGCCGTCTACTGGGCCGAAATCCTCGGCAAAACCGACTTCCGCGCCCGCCAACTCTCCCTCCGCGGCGGCGAACTCGGCGTGACCCTCCGCGGCGACCGAGTCGAACTGCGAGGCTCGGCGACGACGACGATGCGCGGCATGCTGGCGATTTAACCACGGAGGCACGGAGGGCAACTCGTCGGAACATGCAAATCGGCCAAGAATCCACAATAAAAATTTCCGTGTGGGTTCTCGGTCGATCGGCTTGATCTAACGAGTTGACCTCCGTGACTCCGTGCCTCTGTGGTCACTTCCCTTACTTTTCCGCAACGTTGCGGATCGCTAGCTTGACGTCGTCAGTATCCTCCAGCCAGCCGTCAATGATTCCCGGCTTGTGGTTCGCCTCGAAGGCGATCGTGAAATGCGAGTCGTCGTTCGTATCGGGCTGCCCCGCGAAGAGGTAAACGGTGGGATCCTGATCAGGCAAGCCGGCCGTGTTCGGGCCCATGGAAAGTCGTCTAATCTTCGGCGTTATCGCTTCTGCTCCAAGGTGCCCAAGCGCGTGATACCCGATAAATCCATGGTCGTCCCCCACGCGCACGATCACCAGCGCCTTGTGTCCGTTGGGCGAACGACGCTCGTGCATGAATATCACCGCGAACTCGCCGACCAATCGAAAGCTGTCTACTTCATCCAATCGCCTGTAGGCGTCAGGAATTCGGCCTGCGGCGGCTGGCGCGTGCACGCCGGATTTCAGAATCCGATATGCACCGGGCTCTACATCAATCATACCCTTCGCGATCTCATTCGCGGTTCTCTCTCCGTCGTTGGTAAACACCACCTGATCCGGCGGCGCCGTATATGTCAGGCACGCGTGTTGGCGGTAGAGCAGGACGAGGTGGTCGCGCAGGGGACCGCCGTACCGCCACGCCGCGATGGCAATCGCCAACAACAGCAACACGGTGATTACCCGCCTCACTCGTCGGCGAGTCGTGTACTTTCGCGGTTCGTATGACAGCGTGGCCGGTGTGTCGCTCATTTCGCTGAAATGTTAACACCGGTCGAACCGATAGACAGGACATGGCGATTTCGCTCCCGCTGAAGATGCAAACCCCCACTGGCCAAGCCCGCCTCATCATCGACGGCGCGCATTTTCGAACGATCGTGCTGGAAGGCATCTGCGGCGCGAAGACCAGCGTGGACATCATGACCGCCGACTTCAAGGCCATGCTCGTGCCGGATGGCTTCACCCGTCGGGCACGGTCGATCGTCGAGATCTTTCACGTGCTGGCGAACAAAGGCGTGGAAGTTCGGCTGCTGCACGCGGGCGTGCCTTCGGGGCCGGCGCTGCGGGAGCTGAAGCGCGAGCTGCCGACGGGCCTGACGATCCGCCGCTGCCCGCGGCTGCATACGAAGGCGGTGTTGATCGATTCGCGCGCGATGTATGTGGGCAGCGCGAATCTCACCGGCGCGGGGCTCGGCGCGAAGGCCGATGGGAAGCGAAATTTCGAGATGGGCATCTGGACCGAGTCGGCCGCGATGATCGACGCGGTGAGCGAGCAGTTCAATCAACTGTGGGAAGGGTTGCCGTGCAAGACCTGCCGGCGGCGAGAGGTTTGCCCTGTGCCGCTGGAAGAGCCGGCGTTGTGAAGGCGGAAATCGAAGGCGAACGCCGAACTTCGAACTTCGAACTTCGAATGGATTGTTGATTGCTGTTCGCAATTTGCCTGGCGAACCATCTAATGCCATTCGGTGTTCGGCGTTCGATGTTCGATGTTCGGCGTTCGCTTTCTCTGAAACGAGCAACCCGCCCTTTAACTCGCCCGCTATACTTTCTGCGTCGCCGCACACGTTTGCTTCGCCTGCTGGCAGAGTTCCGCCAGCTCGCGGACCGTCTTGTTCAGCGCGTCCAACTGCTTGTCATCGACGTGTTCCAAATCGCTGGCGATCTTCGAGATATTCGGAAACCCGAATCCACCCGCGGCGCCCTTGAGTTGGTGGGCCAGCACTTTTAACTGCTTGTGATCGTCCTCGTCCATCGCCTTGCGGATGGCGGCCATTCGGTCGTCCAGGCCTGTGACGAAACGGTCGACGAGCTTGGCGAGTTTCGGCTTGGCGAGCAGGGCTTTGACCGGATCTTCCACGTGGACCGGCGTGGGCGGCGGGAGCGGGATGGCGGGCGCCATCTCCTCGGCGGCTTCGATCGAATCGGCGACGCCTTCCTTCACGTACTTGCGGACGGTGGCCATGAAGCGGTCGGGGTCGATCGGTTTGACGGCGAAATCGTCGCATCCGCAGGCGATGCATTTTTCGCGGTCGCCGCCCATGGCGTGCGCGGTGAACGCGACGATCGGGCCGGTGTATTTCTGCTCGCGCAAAAAAGTCGTGGCGGCGTAGCCGTCCATCTCGGGCATCTGCATGTCCATGAGGATCATGTCAAACGGCTTACCGTCGGCGACGGCGGCGAGCGCTGCTTCGCAGGCGAGCTGGCCGTTCTCCGCGACGCTCACTTCAAGGCCCGCGTGCTCAAGATAGAACGAGGCGAGCACCTGGTTGTCGGGCCCGTCCTCGGCGACCAGTACTCGGCCGCTGAGGCGCAGCGAATCGTTCCAGAAATCCGGCTGGTTCGCAGTGTTTTCGGCTTCGATCTGCGGCGTTTCGATCATCCGCGTTCTGGAGAGATCGCCGGTCTGCAACGTCAGGCTGAACGTGCTGCCGTTGCCGGCGACGGAGCGCACCGTGAGATCGCCGCCGAGCATTTCCGCGAGCTTTTTCGAAATCGTCAGGCCCAGCCCCGTGCCGCCGAACTTTCGGGTGGTGGATTCGTCGGCCTGCACGAACGGCTTGAAGAGCTGCTCCTGCTGCTTGAGCGTGAGCCCCATGCCGGTGTCGACGACATCAAACCGCATGCGCGCCGGCTGGTGCGGCTTCTGCTCGACCATCGAAACGATCACCTTCACCCCGCCGCTCTCGGTGAACTTGATGGCGTTGCCGACGAGGTTCATCAGCACCTGCCGCACGCGCGTGGGATCAGACGTGATCGTCTCCGGCACGGCGCCGACGTACCGCACGTCAAAGTTAAGCTGCTTGTCCTTGGCGCGAATGCGCATCAGCGAGGCGACGTCGGTTACGAGCTGGATCGGCGAGCAGGCGATGGTTTCCACCGTCATCTTGCCGGCCTCGATCTTACTGACGTCTAAAATATCGTTGATGATGCTGAGCAGGTGCTGGCCGTTGCGGCGGATGGTCTGCACGCAGTTGTTCCGCTGCTGCACGTTCTGCTGGGATTGGCTGAGCAGATCGGCGTAGCCCAAAATCGCCGTCATCGGCGTGCGGATTTCGTGGCTCATGTTGGCGACGAAAGCGCTCTTGGCCCGGCTGGCGGCTTCGGCGGCAACCTTGGCTTCCAACAGGTCGTGTTCGATCTGCTTACGCGCGGTGATGTCTTTGCCGACGGTGATCACCGCCAACGGGCGGCCGGCTTCGTCGCGCATCGTGCTGGCCGAGACCAGCGCATAGACCAACCGGCCCGAGCGCGTCTTGTACGTCATCTCCAGGTCCTGGGCCGCGTTCTTCGTTAGCAGCGTGCGGACCGGCGGGCCGGTGAGGATCGACTCGCTCTGGAATAGCATTTCGATCGGCTTCCCGGTGAGTTCAAGCTCTTTGTACTCCAGCAGATCGCAGGCGGCCTTGTTCACGGTGACGATGTTCAGATCGGTATCGGTCACGATCATGATGTCGTACATCGATTTGATGATGTTGTCGGCAAACCGGCGGGCGGCGAGGAGCTGGTGTTCGGAGACCTGCTTCTCAACCAGCGCCTTATTTTTTGCTCCGAGGTCGTTAATCAGCGCAGCCACTTCGTCGAGCTCGTCCTCCGTGCGCGAAAGTGCGTAGTTGCCGACTTTGGGCGCGGTGGTGAGCTCGTTCAGCCGCTGGCAGATGGAAGAGGCGATCGACAATCCCACACCCGCGGCCAACACGGTGGCGACCGGCGTGAGAATCGAAAGCAGGCTGATCGCCCTTTCAAGATCGAGAGTCGCCGGCGACGGCGGGAGAATCCGCATGTATTCGCGGAGATCGAGCAGAGAATGCAGCCCCGTCGCCCCAACGCCGGCCACCACCACAGCAGTGGAGAGCGAAATGAGAACCAGCTTTTTGCGAATCGTCATAAGAGCACCGATCGCCGGACGGTGACTGTGCGATGGGCGCACGGAAGGCGCGACCGACGCTTGCTGTAGTCGTCATCGGTCGATTCGGGATGGGATTTAACGGGTGAGGTTGCTTACGGAGAACGTCTGATAATCAGGACTGAGATTTGAAGACTGAGGACTGAGTATTTTTCACTCAGTTCTCAGTCCTCAGCAATCAATGCTGCTTCTAGAGTCGCAGCTTCCACACGTACTGCCCGCTGGCGTTGATGTACCCGCGCACGTCGGCAGAGTTCACCCGGCAGACGCCTTGCGTGAAATCGCCGACGGTTTGCCATTGCGGAGGAATGACCATCTTGCCCGTGCGGTCGACGAAACCAAAAAGTCCGTCCACCATCGCGGGGGCAAGGCCTTCAGAGAAGTTGCCGAACCGCTCGACTTTGTCGGTCGAAAACACGCGTTGGCCGGTCTTGTTGATGAAGTACGCGCCTTCGGCCGAGCGGACTGCCGCCAGCCCCTGGTGGAACGGGCCGCCGTCGATGGACTGTGGCTCGATCACGTATCGACCGGCCGGATTTATGTAGCCGGCCACGTGTTCGCCGTTTCGGCGTGTGCCGACACACGCGAGTCCCTCGGAGAAATCCGACGCGTCTTCGAACGTCGGCTGGATCAACACCTGCCCGCGGCGGTCGATGTAGCCGAATCGATCGCCTTGGGCGAACAGCGCCAACCCGTTCCTGAAACTGCCGATGAAATCAAAAGTCGGCGCCAGCACGGCCGCGCCGCGGTGGTCGATCACGCCGAACTTGCGACCGATGCGGATGGTGGCGAGGCCTTCGCTGAAATCGTCGGCGGCGTCGTAGGCGAGCGGGATCGCGAAATCGCCCGTCGTGCCGATGTAACCCCACTTGCCCTTCACCATCGTCGGCGCGAGCCCTTCGTGAAACGTGCCGATCTGCCCGCCGAGGAATATCTTGTTGATCGCGACCTGCCCGCGATCGTTCACGAACTGCCAGCAGTTCTGCCCCTCCGACGAGTCGCACGTCGCGACGGCCGCCATCCCTTCAGAGAAGGGCATGGCCATGACGAAAGTCGGCGCGATGACGGTTTGGCCGGACCCGTCGACGAACCCGCGCTTGCCGTTGAGCGTGATGCGCAGCCGCATGTTCGCCATCGCGGGGTTGTAGGCAACTTCACTGACGGCCACTTCAGTCGGGATCGGCGTGTCGTTCTGCCGATCGCGCAGCAGCCACAATCCCGCGACCGTGCCGATCACGGTGAGGAGCGAGACGCGGATTATTCTGCGGAAGGGAGCGGACATGGATTGTTATTAATTCTTGAACCTTTCCTGCCCGACTGGTGACACTGGTGATTGGTGATTGGTGCGTGACGAGACAATCCTGTCACGCACCAATCACCAATCATCAGCCCCACTCACTTCAGCCGCGTATCGCTGTTCGCGATGCCGCGCAGGGCGAGGTTGAGCGCGTCGACGTTGCTGGCCAATCGCTTGGCTTCGTTGACGTCGATCACCTGCTTCTGGAAAAGCTCCGTGAGGTGCTGGTCGAAACTTTGCGAGCCGCCTTCGCGGTTGCCGACGCATCCTTTCAGCTTTTCAAACTCGCCTTCCAGGATGTACTTGCGCACCAGCGGGCTGGCCATCATGATTTCAACCACCGGCACGCGGCCCTTGCCGTCGCGCTTCTTGGCCAGTCGCTGGCAGAAAACGGCGACGAGATTCAAGCCCAGCTGGGTTTGCTGCAGGTCTTTCTGCAAGGGATCGAACAGCGAGACCAGTCGCTCGATCGTCATCGGTGCGTTCGTCGCGTGAACGGTGGTGAAGACCAGGTGGCCGGTGTCGGCAGCGCGGAGCGCGGTCGTCAGGCTGAAGCTGTCGCGAATTTCGCCGATCAGAATCGTGTCCGGGTCCTGGCGCATCATGGCGCGAAGTGCGTATTCGTAGCTTTCGCTATCGGTGCCCACTTCCACCTGCGAGACCAGCGACTTGGCGTTCTCGTGCTGAAATTCCACCGGGTCTTCGACGGTGATGATTCGCTCGGCCCGCGTGCGATTGATCTTGCCGATGATCGCCGCCAGCGATGTGCTTTTGCCGCTGCCGGTCGTGCCGGAAACGACGATGATCCCGCGGTGATGATCCGCCAGCGCCTCTACCACCGGCGGCAGGTTCAGATCGTCGAAGACCGGAATTTTCGTGACGATTCGCCGCATCACGATCGCGTACTTTTCGCGGCTGTGGAAAATATTCACGCGAAAGCGCGGCTGCCCCACGCCGAGGGTGTAGGCGATATCGACGGCCCCTTTGTGATCGAGAATCGAACGCTTCTCCGCCGGGTCGGCCTGGGAATCTAAAATCTGAGCGACGTATTCATTCATTGTCTCGTCGGTCAGCTTCGGCACGTCCAGAAACCGCGCCCGGCCGTCAACCCGGATCATCGGGATGCTGTCGGCCTGCAGGTGAATGTCCGAGCCGTTCTGCTTCACAGACGCCTTGAGGTAATCCTGCAGCTTCAGCTGCCGCTCTTCGATATGAATCTCCGGCTGCGGCGTATCGCGGTCGACAATATCAGCGTTGGCGGGCGGAGCGGAACTATTGGCCATGGTGAGAGTCCTCTTTGAATGTACACCGTATTATTGAGGGCCAAGGCAGGTAAGGCAACGGAATTAATTTCGGATTGCGGATTGCGTATTTCGGATTGAAATGCCGCCGATCGCACGCGTTTTCATTCCGCATTCCGCATTCCGCAATCGCCGACGGCTTGGAATCGCCCGCCCGCCCATTTACACTCCCCCCATGAAGCCGCTGACGCTCATCCTCCGCTGTGCCGGGACCAATTGCGACGGCGAGACCGCCCACGCGTTCGAGCTGGCCGGGGCACGGACAGAGCGCGTGCACGTCAATCGCCTGCTGGAAAACCCTTCGATTTTGAACGACGCGCAAATCCTCGCCTTCCCCGGCGGGTTCAGCTACGGCGACGACATTAACTCCGGGCGAATCCTCGCCAACCAACTCCGCCATCACCTGGCCGACCCGCTGAAGGATTTCATCGCCGCCGGCAAGCCGGTCATCGGCATCTGCAACGGCTTCCAGGTGCTGGTGAAGACAGACCTGCTCCCCGGCCCGCTCGCCGGCATGACCGGCCAAACCTGCACGCTCACACATAACGACACCGGCCGATTCATCGACCGCTGGGTGAAACTCGAGCCCGTGCCGAGCAAGTGCATCTGGACGCAGCACCTCGAACCGCTCGAACTGCCCATCGCCCACGGCGAAGGAAAGTTCGTCCCCGCAAACGACGCCGTGCTGCTGGCACTCCACGACAATCGCCAAATCGCCCTCAAATACGCCGCCGGCGAAAACCCCAACGGCAGCACCGACTCCATCGCCGGCGTATGCGACGCAACCGGTTTAGTCTTCGGCCTCATGCCGCACCCCGAACGCCACGTCGACCCAACCCAGCACCCGGCGTGGACGCGGAACAAGCCGCTGCCAGAAGTGGGCGCGGGATTGAAGGTCTTCCAGAACGCCGTGGCGTTCGTAGAAGCCCGCGAGCCGGTGCGAACGGTGTGATTTCCAGTGGCATGGGCGGCCCGCCCGTGTCTGCGTTTTCGCAAAGACCCACGGGCGAGCCGCCCGTGCCACGAAGACAAAGCAAGTTCGACTTAGAACATTTCAACTTCAACTGTATCGCCTAACTCTAGTAGCTGTCATCCTGAGGTACTCCGAAGGATCTAGCCGACTTGCCGTGGACGCTAGATCCTTCGGAGTACCTCAGGTTGACGATACACTTGGAGTTGATCTGCTCTAAACTTCCGATACTTCAGCACCCGCTTCGGCAAGAAGCCGGATGTTATTTCGTCGCAGGTTTCGTCGTCGGCGTGTCGAGATCGATCTTTACCGCGTGCAGCACCTGCATGGTTTTTGCATTCTGCAGATAGCCGATGACGCTCGCGTGATCCGCCTTGAGGTCGGGCGGGAGCGGGAGTTTCGCGTCGCCTTTGGCGGCGGTGATCGGAATGGAATCGAACGCGCGGGCGACGTTTTCGTGCTTCAGCAGGCTGCCGGCGTTTTCGCCGCGGGGGACTTGCGTGCTCAGGCCGCGCTCGACGACGACGAGCGTCAGCAGCGTATCGGCCGGTGCGCCGGCGGCGGTGTAGGCGATCGAAAGTTCCTTCTCGGTGCGCTTGCCGATCTTGAGCGAGAGCGTCGCCGTCGGCGCGGCCTTGAGGGCGGCGGCGATTTCCTGCTTCGCCCGGGCGCGGTCTGATCCGACAAACTCAACCCGGCCGTTCACGATCATCTGCGGCGTATAGATCGTCGTCGTGCCGAACGCCTGAGCGTAACGATTTTGCCGATCCGATGCCGCGGCGGTGCTGAATGGATCCTTCCAGCCGAGCCGGTCCCAGTAATCGACGTGAAACGCGATCGGGAAAACGGGAGACCCGTGCGCGGCGGCGTTTTCGACGAGTTCCGCCAGCGCCGCATCGGCCGGCGGGCAGCTTGAGCAGCCTTCAGAGGTGAACAACTCAACGACCGCCACGCCGTCGCCGCGCGGCGAGTCAGCCAGCGATTCTGAACTGTTTTTCATCAGCGCTCCCGCGGCGAGCAAAATCCCGGAACCGATCAACGTGTAGGCGGCGATTTGTTTCAGCATGGTGCTTTCTTTTATTTCGTGCGACCCAAGGTAGAAGCCGCCAGGCGGCGAAATTATTCCGTTGCGAATCACGATTTTGCGGGGAATTGCCCGAGTTTTGGCGATTCCGCGCCGCGACGGCGGTTGTATAATCGCAGCATGCCCATTCATTCACGACTCGCCGGCGTAACCATTCTGCTGCTCCTTTGCGCCGCCCTGCCGGCGCAGGCCGCCGATGCCGAATTCAAAATCCCCGGCGGCGGGACGATGCGAATTCCGCTGGCCAAGAACTGGGAGGATCATTCCATTCCATCGCCCGACGATAAGCACCCGCCGCTGATTAAGTTTGAACTGCCGTTCGACCAAGGCAGCCTGCAGATCACGCCGATCCCACCCGGCAAAACCGTGGCAACCGATGACGATTTGAAGAAGGCCGCCAACGCCATCGGCCAGCAGTACGCGGCGGGGTCGGTCGAGAAGAAGGCGATCGTCGAAGAAATCCGCAAGGGCGACACGATCGGCTACGCGTGTTCTTTCACCGACGCCGCGCCGAAGAAAGGCGCTGATTTCAAAAGCGTGACGGCCGGCGTGGTGCGGGTGGATAAACAGGTCATCGCGTTCACACTGCTCTACAACGGCAAAAAGGATCCCGCCCGCGGCGACGGGCTGGAAATGGTGACGGGCATCATGATCGGCTCAGCCAAGCCCGGGCCGGCGGTCGTGACGTCGCCGGATCAAGCGTGGACTCTCACCGTCGGCGGGAAGTGGAAGATCAACCAGGTGAATTCCGACAAGAAGAGCCACAACAAGGCCATCGAAGCGACGGATGAAGACGGCGGATGGGTGCTTTCAATTTATATGTCCCCGCCGCCCAAGCAGGCCAATGCGGCCGAAGCAGCCTCCGCTGCCGTCGCCCGCGAGTATTACCAGGGTCGGCTGAAGAAAAGCCCGCTGCCGATCGCTGACGGCACGACCGCCACCATCGGCGACGCCGCCGTTGCGGAGTACACGATCAAGTACGGCAACGGCCAGAAAAACGCCAACGCGTATCTCGCGCACGACGGCTACTGGATCGACGTGCATGTGTCGAAGCTGACCTACGACGAAGCGAAAGACCGGGCGACGCTCGATGAGATGCTGAAGTCGATCAAAATTGAAAAACCGGCCGCCAAGGACGCGAAGGAAAAGGACAAGAAATGATCGATCGACGAGGGTGCGGTCTGCTGTGGCATGGGCGGCTCGCCCATGGTTTTTGAATGAAGAAAAAACACGTTCGAGCCGCCCGTGCCACGAACAATCAACCCTGAGCGATCGAGCTATTTTGCCAAATGCCGCTGCTGGCGCTTGAGGGCCGGGCCGCTGGTCTTTCGCGTATCAGCCGGCGCAACCAAGTCTTTGAGAAACGCGGGCCGATCGCTCCGGCCGACGCGTTTGTAGTCGGCCCAGATGGCGGCGGCGGCCTCGCTCGCGGGAAGGGATTTTTCTTCCGTGAGGAATCGGAAGAGTAGCTCCGCCAGATTCGTCAGCGAGATACCGTGCTGCCGGCCGGTTTGGGTGAAGAGCCAGTCGCCCAAATTCAAAAACGACGTGAACGGGGAATCGCTTCCGGTCCCTCTCCCTCCGGGAGAGGTTAGGTGAGGGCGATCGCCGAGTGGCGCAACTTCCAATTCGCCCTCACTCCCGCTCTCTCCCGGAGGGAGAGAGAGGATGTCGCTCGGCTGATTCAGCAATTGTTCTTCCTCTGATGCTTTCCTCCACACCATCGGCAGCGTCACCGTGAAATTCCCGCTGTTTGCCACCAAATCCCAGAACCGGCTGAACCGGCGAAGGCGCTGCAGCGCGTTGAAGTCGAGCACGCTCGTCCGCAGCACTTCGTACGGCGGCAGCGGCGAGTAGACCATGCCCCACTCGGCGTCGTGCCGCACGATCGGCGTGCCGCGCAGACGTTTTAGAATGCCGACCTGAATCTCCTGCGGCCGCAGCGCGACGAGCTGATCGAACCCGCGGCCGAAGCTGGCGATGTCTTCGCCGGGCAGGCCGACGATCAAGTCCGCGTGCACGTGAACGCCGGTGTGGTCGCGCAGCCACGTGAGATTGTCGGCCAGCTTCGCGTTGTCCTGCCGGCGGCTGATGCGCTGCTGCACGGCGGGGTTGAACGTTTGGATTCCGACTTCAAACTGCAGCGCGCCCGGCGGGAACTTGGCGATCAACTCCCGCAGCGCCTCCGGCAGGCGGTCGGGGATCATTTCAAAATGCAGGAACAGATCCGGCGTGAGTCGCTCGAGAAAGAATTTCAGAATCGACTGCCCGATGTGCAGGTTCAGATTGAACGTGCGGTCCACAAACTTGAACTGCCGGCAGCCGCGGTCGAGCAGCTTCTGCATCTCCTCCAGAAACGGCGACAGCGGCACGTTCCGCACCGGCACGTCGAGGGAGGAGAGACAAAACTCACATTTAAACGGACACCCACGGCTGGCCTCGACGTAAATCACGCGGTGGGTGAGGTCTTCGTCGGTGTAGTGATCGTACGGCAGGCGAATTGAGGAAGAATGTGCCACAGAGGACACGGAGGACACAGAGAGAGAGGAAAGATTGAATGCTGGCGCGAGTTTCAGCGAGAGGCTCGAGGCAACGAGCGGCCCACTCTTTTCTTCGCTCTGTATTCTCTGTGTCCTCTGTATCCTCTGTGGCACATTCGCTTCAAACTCCGGCAGCGTCGCTGCGATGATTTTCGTACTGGGCCGCTCACCAGCAAGTAACTGCCGGCACAGCGATCCGAACGCCAGATCCGCCTCGCCGGTGATGACGTAATCCGCCAGCCGGCAGATTTCCTGCTGATCCGTTTCGTAAGAAACCTCCGGCCCGCCGAGCACGATGACGACTTCAGGCGCCAGCCGCTTCAGCTCCGCCACCAGTTGCGTGGCCGGTGTGACGTTCCAGATGTACACGCCGATGCCGACGATCTTCGGCGACTGCGAAAGCACCGCCTCGATCACATCAACCGTACGGGCCGCGATATCAAACTCCAGCATCGCCGCCCGGCTGCGCAGGTCGCCCAAATTGGCCATAAGATACCGCAGTCCGAACGCGGCGTGGGCGTATTTGGCGTTGAGGGTGGTGAGGACGATATCGGCCATAGAAAATCGCTGTTGCGATCAACGGATCATCATAGTGCAAATTGCCGCTGAAAAGCCGAGAAATTCGGCAGATCGTCGCCGCGGTCGTAAACGGCGAACACGACGCAATCGAAGCGGCCATCGAACTTCCGGCCAGGCGCGAGGAAATGAGCGAACCACCGGGCGATGTCCACCGAGTTGTTCTGAAAAACACCGCAGCCCCACGCGCCAAGCAGCAAGTGTCGCACGCCGTGATGAACGAACAGGGAGAGCACTTTTTCCATTCGCCGCAACATGGTTGCTTCAACGGCAGCAAGTTCGTGCGGCCGATTCGTCTTGATCGCGCCGACATTGACCGCGGGGCTCGTGACGATCGACAGGCGAAAGGGCTGGCGAAGCAATTCGCCGCGATCGTCGCGGAAGAAGACGACGCCGGGGCTGAAAATCATGTAATCGGAATAAAGGCTTGTCTCCCGCGCGCGATTGAACTCGTACATCTCAAAGTGTTGCATCAGCGTCGGGTACAGCGCCGACGAGACGGCGATGCTTTCTTCCTGCGCGAGCGATCCGTTCAGAAATCCGCCGCCGGGATTGCGGGCCGACGCGAAGTTCAAACAGCCAATGCTTCCGCCGGCTTCAAGAAGCAATCCGGCGGCTTCGAGCACTGTCGCGTTTTGGACAGCAAGCGTGGTGCGGTAGGCCGGCGTTTCCTGTTGCAGGGCCGGGCTGGCAAAAACCTTGTCGAATTCATCTGGGCGGTAAAGCACGGAGCCGGCGAGCGATTGCTTTACGTCTTCGCGGATGTCGATGCGCTGACCGGCGACTTCGTAAAAGCCGCGCTCAAGAATCTCGATCGTTTGATTGGCGGCGGCCACGCGCGCTTTGCGGTTCATAATCGTTCGGCTCACGGTCGCCGCCTCCCTTTAGCCTGCGGCGTGGCCGTCAGCGGATCCTCCGGCCATGAGTGCTTGGGATATCTTACCCGCAAATCCTTGCGGACCTGAAAATAAGTTGTCGCCCAGAAGCTGCGCAGATCGTCCGTGATCTGCACCGGGCGGTAATTCGGGCCGAGCAGGTGCATGAGCAGTGGGACTTTGCCGATCGCGATGCGGGGCGTATCGAGCCAGCCGAAGATTTCCTGCAGGCGGACAGCCAGTACGGGGCGCTGGCCGGGCTTGTAGTCGATTTTGATGCGGTTGCCGGTGGGGACTTCGACCGATTCAGGGGCGTGCTGGTCGAGCAGGCGATCGAGGGGGTAGACGAGTTGGTTGCGGAGCGCCTGGGGGAGTTTGCGCTTCACTTCTTCGATGGTGCGACAGCCGTTGCAAGCCTCCGCGATCCAGTCGTGTTCGGGATTGCTCGCCGATTCGCTTGCGAAAAAGGAGACATCACTCTTTTGTTCGGCCTTTTCTTCGTCGATATTTTTCTTGCCCATTCCGTCTACAGCACCACCATTTTCCGAGGGTTCAAAAAGAGTGATGTCCCCTTTCTTTGCGATGGGCCATGGGTGGTCGGGCATGTGTTCGGCGAGTAATTGCAATCGCGCCATCAGCGGGGCGAGGTGCTCGTCTTCGCGAAGGAGTGACGCGGCTCGCGGGCGGATGATTTTTGCGAGCACTCGCGCCGCCGACTCGTCGTCTACTGCGCCTTCGATCGACTCGCTCAGCGGCCGGTCGCGGTAGAGCGTTCGCCGGACGCCGATCACCTTGCCGCGTTGCTCGTCGAACTCCGCCGTCGTCTCGCGACGGATCGACCGTGGCAACAATTCCTCCAGCCAAGCGGCTTCAACGCGCGACGCGATCCGCACGACGGCCTGCTGCTGGCGGCTGAAGTTGTCGTGCCTTGCATCGATCGCGACGAACAACTCCGGCTGCGAGACGATCGATTCCGTCCCGATCCGCACGCCCCCGCCGCCGACCATGACTGCCTGCGTCGGATCGCCCGCCCGCCGCTTGCAGACGCGATCGGGGTAGGCGAGGAGGATGAGCTTGAGGAGGTCTTCTTCGCCTGTGAGTGCCGCTCGGCGTTCGCCCTCACTCCTGCTCTCTCCCGAAGGGAGAGAGAGGTTGGTGCTTGGCTTTGTCGAACGCCATCCCGATTCCGAGCTGCTTCCGGTCCCTCTCCCTCCGGGAGAGGTTAGGTGAGGGCGATCGTCGAGTTGCGCTTTCTGTGCGGGAGAACGATCGCCGGACTGCGCCTCTCGCGCGGGCGGCGTGCTTTTCTGATCGCCGGACAACGTTGTTCCGGTCGTGGACTGCTTTTGAGCGCGATCACTTCGCTTCTCGCCCCCGCCCTCTCCCGGCTCGACCGAGCTCGTCGAAGTCCGCTGGGGAGAGCGAGTGATCGCCTGCAAGAACTGATGCCTCGCCGCGTTCACCTGCTTCACTGCGACGTGATCGAGCGATCGGTCGCCGGCCTCCAGCCGCTGCAGGCGGTAGAGCACGTCGCTATCGCCGGTCACGCTTGCCCGGCGGGCGTCGCGGTCGGGCTCGAAGGGGAGTACGTCTTTCTCCGAGAGCATCGCGGCGAGCGTGGCGCCCTCGCGCGAGAGGCCCGCGTCCTGCGCGGCGACCAGCAGCCTGGCGAGCCGCGGGTGCATCGGTAAATTGGACATGCGTTTGCCCAGCGGCGTGATGCGTGCGGGCGATGCATGCGTGACACGGGCGGCCCGCCCGTGGTTTGCCGCAGACACGGGCGAGCCGCCCGTGCCACGTTCAAGTGCCCCGAGCATCTCGAGCAGATTTTCCGCGGATTCAATCGCGCTCTCGCTCGGCGGTTCGAACCAGCCGAAGGTTCGCGGATTCACACCCCATGCGTGTAGAGACAGGACCGTGCCGGCTAAATCCACTCGCCGGATTTCCGGATCGCCGAACGGTGCGAGGGCGTGGTGTTCCTTCTCGCTCCACAGCCGGATGCACCGCCCCGGCGCGGTTCGGCCGGCCCGGCCGGCGCGCTGGTCGGCGCTGGCCCGGCTGATGCGCGACAGGTCCAGCCGATCGAGCCCGCGTTCGGCGTCGTAGCTGGCCAGCCTCGCCAGGCCGGTGTCGATGACGTTCGTCACGCCTTCGATCGTGAGCGAGGTTTCGGCGATGTTCGTGGCAAGAATGATCTTGCGGCGCTCGCTGGGGCAAAGCGCCAAATCCTGCTCGTCGGCGGTGAGCGTGCCGTGGAGGGGGAGGATGAGCAGATCACTGGCGTGCGTTTTGAACTTGATGGGCGCGGGCGTTTCGGGCGCGGGCGATGAATTTTTCGACGCGTCTGCTTCTTGAGTAGCGGAGCGGTCGCCCCGCTTCAGCGGGTCGTTGGAGAGACCACGACCCGCTGAAGCGGGCCGACCGCTTTCGTCCTGATCCTTCGAGCGAGATTGCGCTGGTTGCGACGTCTCATTCGACGCAAGGGGAATCCCGTTTTCCAAACGTCGCTGTGTCCTGCGGATTTCTTCCGTGCCCGGGAGGAAGACGAGCACGTCTCCGTCGTCATCTTTGGGGTCGGAGAGCAATTGCGCGAGCGCACCGGGGACTTCGTCGATCGCCCATGCCGGTGGCATGGGCTTTTGGGTGTAGCGGACGTCGATGGGAAACATGCGCCCCTCGCTCCGCACGATCGGCGCGTCGTTCAAAAACTTCGCGACCGGTTCGGCACTGAGCGTGGCGCTCATCACGATCAGGAGCAGATCTGGGCGCAGCGATTCCTGCACCTCGCGGAGCAGCGCAATCGCGATGTCCGTGTGCAGCGAACGTTCGTGAAATTCATCGAGCAGCACGGCACCGATGCCGTCCAGCCCCGGATCGTCGAGCAGTTGGCGGGTGAGGATGCCTTCGGTCAACACGCGGATGCGCGAGCGGGCGGAAATCTTGCGATCGAACCGCACGTGGTAGCCGACTTCATTGCCGACAGCCCAACCCTGCTCGCTGGCGATCCGCGCCGCCGCCGCCCGGGCGGCTACGCGACGCGGCTGGAGCATCACGAGGTTCGGGTGCTCGGCCGACAGCAGCCCGGATCGCAAAACCGCCGGCGGCACCCGCGTGGTCTTCCCGGCCCCCGGCGGCGCGACGAGGACGGCCGACCGCGACGTCCGCAACGCCGCGATCAGCTCCGGCAACGTGCGATCAATCGGCATCGGCAGCATGGGTTCGATTGTCGAGGGTGGAGTGTGGATTGTCGATTGTCGATTGTGGATTTACGATTGACGCGAGAATCCGGAGGCTCCCCTCACGCCGGGGCTGAGGTACGCCGAAGCCCCGGATTCTCTGGGGCGACCGAAGAATCCGGGAATTCGGCGTACCTCATTCCCGGCGTGGAAAACTCGAGCTTGTGCGCTTCGAGCCGGATTGATGACCGCATTTCCATTCTGGTAAGTCAGTTTTCGTTGATTGGATGACGCGCCGCACCGCGACAGAATTGAAAGACCGCCGTCGTCACCTATCATTCAGGTATGAAGCAGGCCGTTGATCCGGAGAAGTTGTTGCAGAAGTCTGGCCTTCGCCGGACGCCCGTGCGCGTCGGCGTGCTCGATCTGCTCGCGGCGGCGAAGCAGCCGATGGACGTGCCGGGGATCTTGGCGAAGTTGCCGGATCGGACCGACGCCGTCACTGTCTACCGCACGCTCAATACCTTCACCCGCAAGAAGCTGGTCCACCGCGTGCGCGGAGAAGACCGCGGGTGGCGGTACGCGATGGGCAACGTCAGCCAGACGGCCGAGCACCGGCATCCGCACTTCGTCTGCGAGGAATGCGGCAAGGTCGAATGTTTGGCCGATGCGGACATCCCGGCCAGCTTCGTGCGAACCCTCGGCGTGGCGGCGAAGTACCAGGTGCGGTATCCGGAAGTGGTGTTGCACGGGCTGTGTCCGAAGTGTGCGGGTTGAACTCGGAGAAATTACACAAAGAACTCTGAGAGGAAGAGATTGAGCCACAGATGGGGCACGGATACACACAGATAAGAATGCAAAGCTCATTATGATCTGTGAAAATCGGTGCCCGATCTGTGGCTAAAATCTGCTGAGTTTCAGCCCTGTGTTCTCTGTGCCGCTGTGGCACATTTCTCCGTCAGCTGATGGAATGAGGTATATGACCGCAGCAACGATTGAAACTCCGCCAGTTCTGCCCGACTGGAATCGCACCGGCGTTGACTACCGCGCGCCGATGCCTCGGCCGAACATTCGCGGGAAGGTGATCGATTTCCACTGCCATCTCTTCGCCGCCCGGCATGGCGAGGTGTGGTTCGAGGCGGCGGATCATTTCGGCATCGATACGTTCTTCTCGATGGCGCCGTTTGAAGAAGCCCTGTCGATCCAGCGCCTGTACGGTAAACGCGTGCGGTTCATCACGATTCCGAAATGGCTGGAAGTCGGGCCGAACTGGGTGGACGAGTGGCTGCTGCGGCTGGAGATGTTTTACAACATCGGCAGCCGGATCATTAAGTTCCACATGGCCCCGGGCACGCTGGCGATGCGCGGGTGGAAGATCGATAACCCGGCGTTTCACCGCATCATGGACGAAGCGACCAATCGCGGCATGATGATCATGAGCCACGTCGGCGATCCCGACACGTGGTACAACGGCAAGTACGCGGCCGACGTGCCGAAGTTCGGGCTGCGGGAGGATCACTACCGCGCGTGGGAAGGACTGCTCGAGCGCTACAAGGATCACGTTTGGATCGGCGCGCACCTCGGCGGCAACCCGGAAGATTTCGGGCGGCTGCAGGCGCTGCTGGATCGGTTTCCCAAGCTGCACCTGGATTGCAGCGCCACGCGGTGGATGGTTCGCGAGGTGAGCAATCACCGCGAGCAGGCCCGGGAGTTTTTCATCCGCAACCAGGACCGAATCCTGTTCGGATCGGACCAAGTCAGCGGCGACGATCGCAACTACGATTTTTACGCCAGCCGATTCTGGTGCCATCGAAAGTTGTGGGAGACGGCCAACATCGTGCCCACGCCAATCTTCGATCCCGATCTGCCGGCCGACCAGCAGCCGGTGCTGCGCGGGTTGGCGCTGCCGAACGGCGTGTTGCAGAAGCTCTACCACGACAACGCCGTCCGCCTGATGGCGGCGGTGGGTGATGATCTTGAAGCATGATTGGGCAAGTCCTTCCCCGGAGTTCTCCTGTGAGTGAAATCGAGCCGCTGCCCGTGATCGCCGCACCCAACGCCAATCGCGATCGGCTGATCGTCTTCGGGCTGATCCTGCTCACGCTACTGTGCTACTGGCGGGTCGGCAAGTGCGGATTCGTGAACTACGACGACCCGAAATACATCACCGAAAATCTCGCGGTTCAGCAGGGCTTCACCGGCGAAAGCCTGAAGTACGCATTCACGAGCTTTGAAGGCGGCTATTGGCACCCACTGACCTGGCTCACGCACATCTTCGACGCCCAACTCTACGGCCCGAAGCTCGGCGGCGATCCGACCTTCAGCGACACCCTGCCCGGCGGGCATCATTTCACGAACCTGCTTTTTCACCTGGCCGATACCGTGCTGCTCTGGTACCTGCTGACGAAAATGACCGGCGCCGTCTGGCCGAGCACGTGGGTGGCGGCGATGTTCGCGGTCCATCCGATGCACGTGGAATCCGTCGCCTGGATCTCTGAGCGAAAGGACGTACTCAGCGCGCTCTTCTTCCTGCTCACGATTTTGGCGTACTTCCGCTACACGCAGAAGATGACGATCGGCCGATACGCATTGGTGGTGCTGGCGTTCATCGCGGCGCTGATGAGCAAGCCGATCACCGTCACCACGCCGTGCGTGCTGCTGCTGCTGAACGTGTGGCCGATCCGGCGGATTTCGTTCGGCCGGGATTTCTGGCGATCCATCGGAAGGCCGGCGGCAGAGACACTGCCGCTGCTGATTCTCTCCGTGGGCTCCAGCGCGATCACGGTCATCGGCACGCGATCGCTTAACAGCTTCAAGAGCTTCAGCGATGCGCCGCTTTCACTGCGGCTGGAAACGTCGGTCATCTCGTACGCGCGATACCTCAAGAAATTGGTATGGCCGAATCACCTGTCGGTGTTTTATCCGTATCCGTCGGAATGGCGTGCGAGCTGGGTGATTGGTTCATGCGTGCTGGTGGCGGTCATCACGCTGCTGGTCGTGTGGAAGGCAAAGACCCGGCCGTACTGGTTGATCGGCTGGCTGTGGTTCGCCGGTATGCTCGTGCCGGTGATCGGGCTTGTGGTGACCGGCGACGCTTCACTGGCCGATCGGTACACGTACCTGCCGTACATCGGATTGTTCATCGCGGTGGCGTGGACAGCATGGGAATTTTCCGCGCGATGGCGGCCGGTGCTGGCGGGGCTGGCGATCGCGAGCGTTCTCGCGTGCACCGCCATGAGCTATCGCCAGGTTTATTTCTGGCAGGATTCGCTCACGCTGATGAAGCACTCGATCGATGTGACCTCGCCGAACTGGACGGCGAACATGAACTACGGCGTAGCGTTGACCGTCGCCAACCGCGCCGCCGAGGCCGGGCCGTACTTCAAGGAAGCCGCCCGAATTCAACCCGATGCGATCAGGCCCAACATCAACTACGCGGCGTACCTGCTCGATCACAAGCAGATCGACGAGGCGCTGATCTATCTCCGCAAGGCCGAGAAACTGGATCCGCATGACTTCACCTTTCTCGCGCAGGTGGGCCACGTGAAAGCCATGCTCGGCCGGCACAGTGATGCGGTCAAAATATTCGCCTTGGTGCTCGAGAACCGCCCGCGATTCGCCGACGTACGCATGTACCTCGCAGAAAGCCTGCTCGCTCTCGGCCGGCTGAACGAAGCCAGGCAACAGCTCGAAATCCTCAAGGCGGGCAATCTCAAAGTCGATGCGCTCTACTATCGGCTTGCGCTGATCGCCGCGGCGCAGGGAGACACCGTAGCGGCAATCAACAACTTCCAGATTGCGATCGACATCAACCCGGAGATGGGCGTGGCCCATTCAGGTTACGGCACAACGCTGGCCACGCTGGGAAGGTACGACGAGGCGCTGGTTGAATACGAATTGGCCATCAAATATCTGAAGGACAACGAGCTGACTGACAAATCGCTCGCCGAATTCCACATCGGACAGGTGCTGGAGAAGAAGAATCAGATGCGCGCCGCCCTGCCGCATTTCATCAAGTCGTTCGACTGGATCAACCAGTCGATCGCCGCCTCGCCGAATGATCCGCAGCCGCAGTATCAGCTGGCGATGAACCTGAAGCAGCTCGGCCGGCAGGATGAAGCGGTCGTCGCGGCGACCAAGGCGATGGAGCTGGCGGTGGCGGGCAACAACATCTTTTTCATCCGTCAGGTGAATTTCCAATTCCCGGAAGTGCCGATCCCGACGACGCGCCCGTCGACAGGGCCCACGTCGGCACCGACATCTCAACCTGTGTCTTAGCTGAGATCAAATCCCCTGTGTAGCCGGCGAGCTTGCTCGCCGACCGGGGTATCCACGGCGAGCAGGCTCGCCGGCTACACGAAATGCCAGGTCGATTTTACGTTTCAATAGCCGAGGTAAAACCGTAATTCGGCGCCGTTGGCGGTGTAGTGGTCGGCGAAATCGCCGGTGTAGGCGATTCGGAATCCGGAGTTCGCGCTGAACTTCAGATTCACTCCGACCGACGGCGTGTAGTAGTTGTCGATCGCGGCGTCTTTCAGGAAGTTCGTGTACGTCAGGCTGCCGTCGGCGTAAAAGTTCGTCGAGATCATGTACGCCACGCCCACGCCGTTCTTCACCACGTTCTGCGAGACGTCGGTATCAAACTTGTAGTCGCCGATGTTCATCGAGAAGCCTTCATAGTGCGTGATCTGGTCGGCCAAGGTGAAGACGAGCCTGTCCATGCGGGCCGAGATCGAGCTGGTGATGCCGATGCCCCACATCGTTCCGCCGGCCGCCAGGTCGTAGCTCGCGCCGCCGGCGACGGAGCCGACCGGCGTGAGTTGCCAGGACAGGCCGTACGCGCCGGTCGGGATGACCATCGCGATCGGCACGCCGAGCTCGAACCCGAGGCTGCCGAGTTCCGAGCCTTCGACGTCGCGGAAATTGGCAATGGTGGAGAACGTCACGCCGATGCGGTCGCTGCAGATGCCGGTTTCGATCGCGAGGTTGTAGAACGTTTCGTCGGCCTCGTCGTTGTTCGCCACGCCGGCCGAGGCGTCGATGCTGAAGTTCGGCGCCGTCTGCCCGGGCGCGACCACGTCGGTCCGCACCGGCTTGTTAATGCCGAACAGACTGAAGGCGTGATTGCTCATCAGCGCCGTCGTCGCGCGCGGGTTGCCGTCGACTACGCCGAGCAGCGATTGCTCGTTGATCTTCTGCAGGAACTTGGCGTACTCGGTGCTGCCGTCCTTGAGCAGGAAATCCTTGATCTGGTTCTGCACGTCGTTGGCGTTGGCACCGGTGAAGTGCTTGACCAATCCGGTCGAGGGAATGCGAAGCGTGACGTCCGTGCCGCTGGCGTTGGCGTCGAGCACGATGGCGTTGTTGATACCGCCGTACTTGAGCGACGCGGTGTACGCCTGGCCGTCGAAAGTTTGGAACTTGCCCTTGGTGTTGATGAGGTTATCGACGAGGCCGGGCAGGCTGGAACCTTTGACGGTGGCGTTGTCGCTGGTTCCATTGACGGTGAGTGTCAGCAGATCACCGCGGGCGGCGCCGGCGAACAGAGATAGACCGATCACCACCGCCGCGCCGGTTCGCCTGAGATTCATCCTGTTTCCTCCGCTCGAGATTTGAAGTGGGCCGACTACCTGCCAGCCGCGCGTTACTGTAGTTCGGCCGATAAGTCGCGCCAAACTCTGCGGAACGTTCGTCCGAAAAAAATCGCCGCTGAATCGCAGTCGACCGATAACCGCCGTACTGGCGCGGCGCGTGCGACATATCCGTCAGAGATTCGCAAAAAACGTTGCCGGCCTGACTATTTTCCTCGGCCACGCATGAGTTCGCACCAGCCCAACTCCGATCCGGCCGATCTTAGGGAGACTGGAGATTTCTGATGATTGTTCGCGTTGTATCCCGTGTGGCCGAGATCGCCTTCTTCTTCGCCGCGGCGCTGGTGCTGATTCTCGGCGTCATTCACGTGCATTAATCCCGCCGCGCCACTTCACGGCGAAAAAGCGAGTCCAAATCTCTGCCGCAAACCGCTGCGCGGCAATGGATTGCGCGCCAAATTCCTTGAATCTTCTCCGCCGCGCCCTATTGTTAATGTTTGATAAATGCCTTGCTCGGCAGGTCGGCCGTCGTAAAGTCCAAGTCACTGAACCGGAGGCCGTTTCATGACCGACATCAGTACGATGCCCGAAGCCCGCGCCAGCGAACGCAAAGGCCTGACCGCCGCCTTGCCGACGTCTGCGCCTACGTCGCACTCCGCTATGCCGACGCTTATCGAAGCCATCAACGTCAGCGTGTATTACGGTGCGCACGAAGCCGTCAAATCCATCTCGCTTTCGATCCCGCAGAACAGCGTCTGCTCCATGATCGGCCCCAGCGGCTGCGGCAAGAGCACCTTTCTGCGCTCGATCAACCGCCTGAATGACCTGATCCCCAACTGCTCCGTGAAGGGCGAGCTGGTCATCGGCGGGCAGAACATTTACGACCCGCGGATCGATCTCGTCACGCTCCGCCGAGAAGTCGGATTGGTTTTCCAGAAGCCCAATCCGTTCCCCAAGAGCATCTACGACAACATTTCCTACGGCCCGCGCCTACAGGGAATTACCAGTCGATACCAACTCGATGATCTGGTAGAAGACTGCCTGAAGAAGTCTGCATTGTGGGACGAAGTGAAAGACCGCCTCAAGTCCAGCGCGCTGGGCCTGTCGGGCGGGCAGCAGCAGCGGCTGTGCATCGCCCGGGCGCTGGCGACCAAGCCGAAAGTGCTGCTGATGGACGAGCCGTGCTCGGCGCTGGACCCGATCGCCACCAGCAAGGTCGAAGACCTGATCGTCCAGCTCAAGGCCAACTACACGATCGTCATCGTCACCCACAACATGCAGCAGGCCGCCCGCGTCAGCGACCTGACGGCGTTCTTCTACATGGGCCGCTTGATCGAGTTCGATCAAACCGCCACGCTCTTCACCAATCCGTCGAACAAGCAGACGGAAGATTACATCACCGGTCGATTCGGATAACGCTTATGTCACGAACTTTCATAGATCAGCTCAACGACCTGAAAGACAAGCTCGCCCGCCTGAGCGCGATGGTGCAGCAGCTGGTGGAAAAAGCCGTCGAATCGGTCTACACCGCCGACGCCAAGCTGGCCCGCGAGATGATCGACTCCGACGTCCGGATCAACGACGAAGAAGTCCGCATCGAGCAGCAGGCCATCAACCTCATCGCGTTGCACCAGCCTGCCGCGAGCGACTTGCGGCTGATCACCACCGTTATCAAGGTCAACAGCGACTTGGAGCGGATCGCCGACTGCGCCGTCAACATCGCCCAGCGCGTGATCATGCTCGACAAGATCGGCGATTACGAAGTGCCTTCAGACCTGCTGCTCATGGGCAACAGCGTGGTGACGATGCTGCACGACACCGTCAAGGCGTTCAACCTCATCGACGAAACCCTCGCCCGCCACGTGACCCGCAGCGACGACGTGGTCGACGCGCTCTACCACCAGATCGTGCAGGACATGCTGGCGCTGATGGAATCAGAGCGCCAGAACGCCAACACCGACCTGGCGAACATCATGATCGCCAAGAACCTCGAGCGCATCGCCGATCACTGCACCAACATCGCGGAAGACGTCATCTACATTCACACCGGCCGAATCATCCGGCACTTGCGGGCGGTTTAAGATGTGTCTCGCGAATCGCTCCGACCGTCCAAGTGTGTCATCCTGAGGTACTCCGAAGGATCTAGCCGACACTTGCTAATAGGCTTGATCCTTCGGAGTACCTCAGGATGACGAAATGTCTCATGTCGTCGCCAACGCCGCGCGATAGGCGGCGTTCGCTTCTCGCCCGAACGTCACGAAAATCACTTTCTCGATCGACGCCTCCTTTTCTAAAAACATTCTGACTTCGCGCACCGCGATGGCGATCGCGCGGTGGAGCGGGAACGCATACACGCCGGTGCTGATCGCGGGAAAGGCGATTGTCTTCAATCCATTCTCCGCCGCCAGCGTCAGCGAATTCCGGTAGCAACCCGCGAGCAGCTCATCTTCGCCTGCCGCGCCGCCGTGCCACACCGGGCCGACAGCGTGAATCACATGCCGGGCCGGCAGGCGGTAGCCGGCCGTGATCTTTGCCTGCCCCGTCGGGCATCCGCCCAGCGTGCGGCATTCCGCAAGCAACTCGGGCCCGGCCGCGCGATGGATCGCCCCGTCCACCCCGCCGCCGCCCAGCAGCGAGGGGTTGGCGGCGTTCACGATCGCGTCGACCGCGAGCGTGGTGATATCGCCGGCGAAAATTTCGATTCGGCTGGCCATCGTGAAACTCCTATTCCGTGACGGACTTGTCCGGCGAGGCCAGACATCCGTGATTGCATTCGTTTAGAACTTAAGGCCTCGGTTTATAAATTTCTGTTATCTTACCCGCCTTCGATTCAAACTTTCGGGGAGCCTCATGCGAAACCTTTTCTCCTGCCTGTTCGCGGCGATAGCGTTGGCCGCCTTCGTGCTGATTGGCGACGGCGAGCCCGCTACTCAGCCCGCGCGCGACGGCGAAAACCTCATCGTCAACGGCGGTTTTGAAACCCCCGAAGCGCCCGACCGCACGCTTCCGATTTCGAAAGATCAACTCACCGGTTGGACGATCGAGCGCGGCGACGGCGACGTCTGCTCCACCTACTGGCCGGCGAAAAGCGGAAAGCAGTCGCTCGATCTGAACGGCCTGACGCGCGGGATTATCTCGCAGACGATCGATACGCGCCCCGGCCAGTGGTACCGGCTGACGTTCGCCTACGCCGGCAACCCCGACGAACACGCCGCCGACAACAACCGCGCCGCCGAGGTGCAATGGGGCGACAAACGAATCGCCGTCCTCCATTCGGCGCTCGGCACGCTCGAAGATATGAAATGGCAGGACGCCGAGTACATCGTGCAGGCCAAGGCCGACCACACGCAACTGCTTTTCATCTCCATCACCGACGGCAAGTACGGCGTGGCGCTCGACGATGTTTCCCTCGTCGCCTGCGAACCGCCCGCGACCACGCAACCCGCGACGCAGCCGACGACGCAATCCCTGGAAAAATGATTTTCGTTCCCGGCGGCTGATCGCGACGTACATTCCCGGTCGCTCGCCAATTCGCAACGATGCAGAACAGGCCCGCGAAAAACAATCCCGCGTTTTGCAGCGTCCGCCCGCCAACCCACCGCCCGGCCAGGAGTTACGCGATTAAGTCACGCCGTCGAGGTCGGCAAAAGCGCCCCCGAAGCGCCCCCATTGCGCCCCCGTTTCACCCCTGTTTCACCCCCGTTTCGATCGAAAGCCGACACAATTCGCGTCGAATTCGCTCGAAAACATATTCACTTTTCAAAGAGCCCGCACCGACGCGACGATCGCAAATCAATCGCGCCAACCCTTAAACGTCGGCCGATCATTTTTGTTCGATAAAAATCGGCGGTGCCGACTTTGCTAGGGCGTTTCACCTTCACTCCTATCACAAGATTTTCGTCGACGTACGAGAAGGTGAACTGCTCTAGCAGGCTGCTGCAAAACACGTTGTTTTTGACAGCCGTTATTTGATTCCTGTCGCAGGCAGTCGATGTACGCCGGCGGGCTCGTAGTCGGCGGGCGATCAGCAGGGTGGGGTCACGCCGCTAGGTTC
>JBBQNK010000003.1:0-166121 GCA_038329865.1 Tepidisphaerales bacterium
TTGGTAGTGTACGCGCCAGTGTACGAGAAGGCAAACAGATACCAAACGAAAAAGGACTTGCATGATCGCAAGTCCTTTTCCTGCATCGAATAGCGGGGGGAGGATTCGAACCTCCGACCTCCGGGTTATGAGCCCGACGAGCTACCAGGCTGCTCTACCCCGCGATTGAGTGCGTCAATGATATCACCGCCCTCATTCGTGTCAAGCTGAGGCAAGTCGTCGTACAATGGCCGCGTGATGTGCGAACTGTTTTCGCAACTTGTATTAGAATCGCGCCGGGGCGGGCGCGTGGCGTTGTGTGTGGTCGTGGGCACGAAAGGGAGCACGCCGCAGGAGCGCGGGGCGAAAATGCTCGTCATGCAGGACGGGCGAACCGTTGGCACGCTGGGCGGCGGGTGTGTCGAGGCGGAAGTTCGGCGCGTCACGCTCGATCTCATTTCTCGCGGCGAATCGCAACTCCTCAACTTCACGCTCGATCACGATTACGGCTGGGATGACGGCCTGATCTGCGGCGGGGTGATGGAAATTCTCGTGCGCGTGATTTCGACACCGGAAGAGGCGGCGGCGTTTGATTCGATCGCGAATGCGATAGCCGAGCAGCGGCTGGAGCGATTGGAACTGGCGTATCCGGCGGGCGACAAAAAATACATCGAAGAGCTCGGCCAGCCGCCGGTGCTTGTGATCGCGGGGGCGGGGCATGTCGGGCAGGCGCTGGCGGCGCTGGCGTCGGCGACCGGCTTCACGGTGGATGTGATCGACGATCGCGCGGATTGCGCGTCGGCGGCGCGGTTCCCCACGGCGCGGCGACTCATGGTCGGCGAAATCGAGCAGGCCCTACGCGATTATCCCGCCAACGATCAGACGTACTTTGTCATCGTCACCCGCGGCCATCGGCACGACGGGCGAGCGCTCGAGGCGGTCGTCAACTCGTCGGCGCGATACGTGGGGCTAATTGGCTCGAATAGTAAGGTGAAGCAGATCTTCGATGACCTGCATCAACGCGGCGTGTCGATGGAAAAGCTGCTGCGGGTGCATGCCCCGATCGGTCTGAACCTGGGCGCAGTGACCGTGCCGGAAATCGCGATCAGCATCGCCGCGCAGTTGGTGGCCGTGAGGCGCGGCCGCGAGGAGATGACGGCGGACGCGATGAAGATCGAGGAATCGCAGGTACGGCAGTGGTTGGAGCGGCCGCGGGCGGTAAAGAATTCGGAGATCGATTCTGCCGTGTCGGATCAAGAATGACAAGTTGTAGCACACGCCTTTCGTAGCATGGGCTACCGGCCCATGTCTGCGCAAGTGGCATGGGCGGCTCGCCCATGGTCTTTGCTCGCAGGCCAAGACACGGGCGGGCCGCCCGTGCCACGTAATTTCAAGCCACACTGTCGCGCTTGATCGCTTTGAAGACATGGGCTGGTAGCCCACGCGACGAACTTGCTTGCAGCGCGCCCGTTGCGTGTTAAACTTTCCGGTCGTAATGGGGTCGACGAATTCGGCAATGGAGTGCCACATGCCTGGCGAGACGGATCTTCACAAAACGCTCAAGAAAGAAGCCTGCCGCTGGCTGTTTCGCAATGGCTACCGCTGCATCGCGGCGGAGGTGCGGCTCAAGCCGCTGGGCATTATCGACGCCGTCGGCACAGGCGACTTTCGGCCGTTCATGAATTACCTGGCCGTGCCGCGGGCGGTGTCGCAGGTTTGCTTCGTGGAGTGCAAAGCCTCGCGCAGCGATTTTCTTCGCGACTTATCCACCGACGGACAGATGAGCTTTTGCATGATGGAGCGCGAGCGCAACCGGCGCAGCCGCTCGCGCCGCCGCGTGCATCGGCAGACGATCGGCCTGGGGAAATTCGCCAGCTGCCTGCTGCAGCCGATGGCGAACATTCACTACATTCTCGCGCCGGCTGGCGTGGTGAAGAAGACCGACCTGCCGCCGCGCTGGGGCCTGCTCACGCTCGGCGAAGGCGGCGTGAGCGTCGTCGTGAAAGCATTGTGGCAGGAAAACGCCCGCTGCGAATACGTTGAATCCGCGATCGCCCGAACGCTGACCGGCGATATTTACCGGGCAGACGATCGGGCGATCAATTCCGTCAATCGAGAGATTTTTTCGCAGCAGGAAGCGCTATCGAAGCGAATTCGTACTATCAAGCCGGTGTTCGTGCCGGCGGATTAAATTCGTCTTCCGATGCATCGGCGTCTCGCTGCTCTGGCGAGTTCATGAAGGAGCAGAGTTCGCGAAGGCGCGAAGAACGCAAAGTTGCCGCGAAGATTTTAATTGGTCTATCTCCTTCGCGATTTCTTCGTGCTCTTCTCGTCTTCGCGAACTCTGCTGTTGTTTCCAACCGCGCAGCCGGCGCGCGTATGACAAATTCAGATTGAATTGCTGCCTGAAGGTCATTCACGCGGCGACATCGTAGTAGTGGCGCTGTGCTTCAGCGATCTCCGCGCTCTCCGCCACTACAAACTTCAACTCGCGACCGATGTGCTGCGTCAATTCCGCCGTCAGTTCCTTACTCGGCGCACGATCGATCGCCAGAAGCAGCTGATTCTCGAACATCCGCATCGGCATCACGCCGTACTGCTCGGCCAGCTGTTTCGGCACGATCGCGACCACGCGCGAATCAACGCCGATCTTCGTCAGATTCACTTTCGGCGAGTGATGCCCCAACTGATCGAACCACGCCCGCCACAAATCTTCCGGCTGGCACAGGCCCCACTGCAACGCGATCTGCCCGAACGGCCGGCGGTTTGAAACCTGCTCCGCCAGGATCTCCTGCACGTCGTGCGAGCTCAAATTCGTCTGTTGCGACAACAATTCTCCAATGCGTGTCTGCGACATATTCTTACCCTCTTCCTTTTCTTCCCGCGGCGAACCGCGTTACTCTGCCCGGGAAGAATCTACGATTCAATTTCTAAGCAAGCAAAGATTTCATTCCCGGCAACGAACCCCATAATGTGTTGAAAGAATTGCTACGATAGAGTGAGTCAAAATGTTCTGGATATAGGGTTTATGCGTATTGTCAGCTACAACATCCTCGACGGCGGCGAAGGCAGGGCCGATCCACTGGCGGAAGTGATCGAGGCGCAGCGCCCGGACGTGGTGGTGCTCGTAGAGGCCGATAATGTTTCCGTCGTGGAGCGCATCGCCGGTCGATCCAAAATGGATTTCATCATCGGCCAGGGGCCGAAGCGCGCCGGCGCGATTTTGAGCCGGTGGACGATCACTTCATCGATCAATCACGCGTTACTAACCGACGTGCCGTTCAGTGCATTCCTTGAAGCGAACGTGATCGACCCGAAAGGCTTTGAGTGGCCGATCTTCGCCGTGCACCTGCATCCGCGCGCGTCGGAAGAGGCGGAGCAGATTCGCGAGAAGCAGCTGGCGGTTCTGCTGCCTCGGTTGCAGCCGCTGCGGGCGGCGCGTCGGCCGCACGTCATCGCGGGCGATTTCAACGCCAATGCCCCGCGCCAGCAGATCGATCCGGAGCGATGCAAGCCGCGCACGAAGGAAGAATGGCACGCCAATGGAGGGAAGATTCCCCGCCGCGCGATTCAGGCGATGCTCGACGCCGGTTACGTCGACACGCTGCACGCCGTGAACGGGCCGGTGGCGGATCGCATGGTTTCGTTCACCACGCAATTTCCCGAGCAGCGGGTTGATTACATTTTTACGCACGGGCTTGAACTGTCGCGCATCAAGTCCGCCTGGATCGAGCACGATCGCCTCGCCAAATACGCCAGCGACCATTTTCCCGTCGGCGTGGAGATAGAATAGTCGTGTCTCACAAGTGGCGCAATTTCGCGGACTGGGCTAAGAAGCGCGACGTTGCGCTGCGCATCGCCGACCAGCTCGGCCGCGGGCGCGGGCGGGTTCGGTTTCTCGATCGCCTCGTCAGGCCGACCGCGTCGCAGTACGTGCCGAAGCTTGAAGGATGGGCGGATCGTGGCCTCTCCGCCGTCTGGCTCGGCCATGCGACGGTGCTGCTCCGCATCGGCGGAAAAACGATTCTGACCGATCCGGTGCTTTCCACGCGCGTCGGCCTGGGCTTCGGCATCATCACCGGCGGCCCGGCGCGGATGACCAGGCCGCCGCTCTCGTTCAAAAAACTTCCGCCAATCGATCTGATACTTCTCTCGCACGCGCACTTCGATCACCTCGATCGCCCCACGCTAGGCCGGCTGAACAAACGCATCCCCGTCGTCACCGCCATGCAGACGAGCGATCTGATTCGCGATCTCGGCTACCGCACGATTCACGAGATCGGCTGGAGCGAGACGATCGATCTGCTCGGCCTGAAGATCACCGGCCGGCAGGTGGCGCACTGGGGCGCCCGAACCTTCCTCGACAAGCACCGCGGCTACAACGCGTATCTGATGGAATCAGCAAAGCACCGCGTTTTGTACGGCGGCGATACCGCGTACTACGAGGGCTTCCGCGACATCGGCCCTGTCGATCTCGCCATCCTCGGCATCGGCGCGTACAACCCGTACCTGGCCGCCCACGCCACGCCCGAGCAGGCGTGGGCGATGGCCCAGCACATGCCGGCCGAGTACGTGCTGCCGATTCATCACAGCACGTTCAAGCTGAGCTACGAGCCGATCGACGAGCCGCTGCAGAGAATGATCGCCGCCGCCGGCCCGCAGGCGGATCGGCTGGTGTGCAAGCACATCGGGCAGGAATGGAAAATGAAGTAGCGGTACGATCTGAAGTGGCATGGGCGGCCCGCCCAGGGTCTTCGCTGGTGAACCAAGACATGGGCGAGCCGCCCGTGCCACGGCGGAATGATCGACGACGCAACCTGATACGATGACCCAATGCGAATGCTCCGCAACTTAATCCGATCGTTCGGCTACGCATTGGAAGGCGTCTTCTACACGCTCGGCACGCAGCGGAACGCGCGGATCGAAGTAGTGATCGGCATCGCAGTAGCTATCGTCGCCGGTTGGCTGCGCGTGAGCCGCGGGGAGTGGGCGATCCTGCTTCTGACCATCGCCGCGGTGCTGACGGCCGAGACGTTCAACACGTCGATCGAGCGAATGGTCGACCTGCTCTCGCCGGATCGCCGCGACGAAGCCAAGCACGCCAAAGACGCTGCGGCCGGTGCGGTGCTGATCGTCTCCATCGCGGCGGCGGTGGTGGGGTTCGTGATCCTGGGCCCGGCCTTGTGGCGAAGGCTGTTTTAATTTCAGCGAGATTCCCTCCGTCGGACGGGCGGCCCGCCCGTGCGACGGATTTTCAAAAACATTTTTCAGAATGTTCTTGACATATGTTCGCTATGTGTTAGGTTCGCACTTTCGTGGAAATTCTCATCGTTCTTTGACAACCGAACAATGGCTATCAAGAGCTGAGAGGGTCGCAATCGGGGAGATTTCAGGAGGTTTTTTGTCAGTGCGGGGGCGCTTAGGGGGCGCTTTGGGGTTGGTTTGGGGGCGCCGTAGGGGCGCTTTTGTTGCACAGCATTTCGGCGTAACGCATGGCCGGACAAGTGAATGTCATTGTGCAAACCGTGCCGGCGGGATTTTTTTCCGCGTCAGCCCACTTGGGCAAGCTGCAGTGAATCGCCGAACTGCTTGGTCAGCGCCCGCCGAAGTGGAACGTGCTCGCGGAGTTTTAGATCCGGATCGTTCTGCAAAATCGCGAGCGCGTCGTCCTTCGCGGTTTGCAGAAGTTCGATCTCGGCGGTGATGTCGGCGAGTTTGAATTCCGGCAGGCCGTGCTGGCGCGTGCCGAAGAACTCGCCGGGGCCGCGGAGTTTCAGATCCATCTCGGCGATGGCGAATCCGTCGGTGGAATCGCAGATGGCGGTGAGGCGGGCTTGTGCGGTTTCGCTGGTGGCGTCGGAGATCAGCACGCAGTGCGACGGTTCGCTCCCGCGGCCGACACGCCCTCGCAGCTGGTGCAGTTGCGACAGGCCGAACCGGTCGGCGTCGTCAATCACGATCACCGTGGCCGTCGGCACGTCGATGCCGACTTCGATGACCGTCGTGACGATCAGCACGTCGAGCTTGCGATCGCGGAAGGCGAGCATCGTCGATTGCTTTTCCTCGGCCGACATCTGGCCGTGGAGCATCGCCAGTCGCAGGCCGCTCAACGGGCCGTGGCTGAGGCGCTCGAATTCCTTGAGCACCGATTTGCTCTCCTCCACGCCGTCGTCGTCGATCTGCGGGAGCACGATGTAGCTCTGCATGCCGCGGCCGGCTTCGTCGCGAATGAGATCGTACGCTTTGCCTGCTTGTGTAGATTTCAGCCAGCGCGAATGAATCGGTTGCCGGCCGGGCGGGAGCTCGTCGATCACGCTCACATCGAAGTCGGCGAAGTACGAGAGCGCGAGCGTGCGCGGGATCGGCGTTGCGGTCATCACCAGGTAGTGCGGCGAGAGTCCCTTGCCCTTCAGCACGGCCCGCTGGTTCACGCCGAGGCGGTGCTGCTCATCGACGACGACCAGGCCGAGGTTGGCGAAATCGATGTCTTTCTGGATCAGCGCCTGCGTGCCGACGGCGAGGTGGATTTCTCCGTCGCTCAATCGCTTGAGCATCGTTTTCCGCGAGGCCTTCTTAGTTCGGCCGGTGAACAGCTCGATGTTCACTTTCGATTCCGCCAGTGCCCGGCTGAGTGTGAGAAAATGCTGCTCGGCCAGCACTTCGGTCGGCGCGAGAATCGCCGCCTGCATGCGGTTGGCGACGGCGAGCAGCATCGCGTAGAGCGCGACGGCCGTCTTGCCGCTGCCGACGTCGCCTTGCAGCAGGCGGTTCATCGGTTGGCCGCTGCGGAGATCCTTGGCGATTTCCCACACGGCGTTTTGCTGGGCGGGCGTGAAGGTGAACGGGAATCGGCCGCGGATGCGTTCGTCGAGCGTTTTGTCCAGCCGCAGCACCGGCGCGGTGAGCCGGCCTTGGCGAAGTCGCTTGCTGATGCCGAGGCCGAGTTGCATGAGCATCAGCTCGTCGTACATCAGCCGTCGCCGCGCGGCTTGTGCTTCGGTGAGATTCCGCGGCAAGTGAATCTGCTCGTACGCGTTGCTTCGACCGATCATGCCGCGGCGGCGGAGCAGGTCGGGCGAGAACCATTCGTCGATGCCTGCGAGCAGCGGTGGGAGCTCGGTGCGAACGAGTTTTTCGATCGTCTCGCTTGGCAGTTTCAGCGTGGCCGGGTAGATCGCGCGGAATTTGGATTCGTCAACGGTTTTGGTTTCCGGATCGACGAGTTCCCACTTCGCCTGCGACATCTGCGGCAGGCCGCGGAAGTTTTTCACGTTGCCCTGCACGCGGATCGATTCGCCGGGATGAATGCGGTTGCGCAGCCACGCGCCGCCGAACCAGACGAGCGAGAGCTGGCCGGTGCCGTCGTCGATCGTCGCTTCGAACCGCGCTCGGCCGTGCGAGATGTAGTCGACCGCGACGACTTCGCCGCGGGCGAACTGGATCTGGTCGTGCACGAGGTCGGCGATCTTCTTTTCGCCGGACTCGTACTGGTACGTGCGCGGGAAATACTCGAGCAGATCGCCGAGTGTGTGGAGGTTGAGATCAGCGAGTGCCTTGGCGCGAGTAGGCCCGACGCCGGGGATGGCGTTGAGGGGGGAATTGAGGTTGCGCGCGTCAGTGGGAATGTGCGAAGTTGTAAAGCGCGAAAGGAGATGGAGCAAATGGAACGTGCGTTTCGTTGAATCAATTTGTTCAGTGGCGTGGCTCGCTTCAGCGGGCCCAGAAAAAGCTTGCCCCGCTGAAGCGGGGCGGACCAATGAAGAAAAATGTTCCGGGTCGAGTCGTCACTACTCCTCTTCGGGCCAGCCACTCTTGCCGATCAGCGGCACGAACTTACAGGGGATGATTTCGGCGGTGAGCAGATCATTCTCGCGCTTGCGGACGGCGAGGAGTGTCTGCTCCTCGCGCGGGCCGATCGGGATGACCGCGAGGCCGCCTTCCTTAAGTTGGCCGAGCAGGAGCGATCGCGGCAACTCCGGCGCGCCGGCGGCGACGAGGATTCGGTCGAACGGCGCCTGGTCCGGCCAGCCTTCGGTCCCGTCGCCGAAGCGGAAATGGACGTTGCGGATGTTCAAATCGAGCAGGCGATGAAACGCCGAGTCGAGCAGCGGCTTGATCCGCTCGATCGTGAACACCTTCGCCGAAAGCTTAGCCAGCACCGCCGTTTGGTAGCCGCTGCCGGTGCCGATTTCCAGCACGCGGTGCTCGGCCTGCACGTCGAGGCGCTGCGTCATCAGCGCGACGATGTACGGCTGGCTGATCGTCTGTCCGTGTTCGATCGGCAAAGCCTTATCGGCGTAGGCGGCACGCTTGAATTCATCGGACACGAACCGCTCGCGCGGCACGTGCCGCATGGCCGTCAGAATCCGCTCGTCGCGGATGCCGCGATCGATGATCTGCTGGCGGATCATCTGTTCCAACGGCGTTGTTTCGCGGACAATATTCATCGCACATCATTATAGCCGAGCCGCCAGATAACAGAAGCCGGATTGCCCGCCGAGGCAATTGAATTTACGCTACGCTCATGGCGATTAACGCGCGCGGCCGCTCGGTACTGCTGCATCGGCCGACGGTGACGCTGCTTACCGATTTCGGTACGAGCGACGCGTACGTTGCCACGATGAAGGCGGCCCTGTTCCGCGAGTGTCCGACGGCCCGGCTGATCGACATCACGCACCACGTGCCGCGCCACGATGTGATGTGCGGATCGATCACGCTCGAGCGCGCGATCGACGGATTCTGGCCTGGCACGATTCACCTGGCGGTCGTCGACCCGGGCGTCGGCACCGATCGGCGAATGATCGTAGTTGAGTTGGCGAAGCAGCTCATTGTCTGTCCCGATAACGGCTTGATCACCTGGAGCTGGCGGCGGCACGGCGGCGGGAAAGTACATGAAATCACCTGGCGGCCGGCGAAGTTCAGCGCGGTGTTCCACGGGCGCGATATCATGGCACCGGTGGCGGCGAAGTTGGCGGCGGGGGACGCAATCAAATCGCTCGCGCGGCCGATCGAAGAGCCGGTTCTGCTCGACATCGCGCCCGCCACAAGCAGCGACGACAGCGGCCGCGTGATCCATGTCGATCACTTCGGCAACGCCACGACGAACCTGCTATACGAGGCCATCAAGTCGCGGCAGAACAAGGTCATTCGGATCAAGGGCAAATCCGTCGGCAGGCTGAAGCGAACTTACCACGATGTTCCGCCCGGCAAGCCGCTCGCGCTGATCGGCGGCAGCGGGCTACTCGAGATCGCCGTGCGCGACGGTTCGGCGGCAGAGCGGTTGAAGATCAGAGTGGGTGATGCCGTGCGGATTCAGTAGAAAGGCTTCTGGACACGAGTCGTCATCCTGAGGTACTCCGAAGGATCCGGCTTCACCGACGAATCGGCCAGATCCTTTGGAGTACCTCATGATGACATCTTGCGCGAGCAGTACACAATGACTACCGAGCAACTACAACAACTTGATAGGCAGCACATCTGGCACCCGTTCGCGCCGATGAAACTCTGGCTGGCGGATGATCCGCTCGTGATCGTCGCCGCGGAAGGAATGGAACTGATCGACAGCGACGGCCGGCGGTATCTCGACGGCGTCAGCTCGCTCTGGTGCAACGTGCACGGCCACCGCGTGCCGGAGATCGACGCTGCGATTCGCGCGCAGCTCGAGAAAGTCGCCCACAGCACAATGCTCGGCCTGAGCAACGAGCCGGCGATTCTGCTGGCCGACAAGTTGATGAAGCTCGTGCCGCAGATTCTGAAGAAGATCTTCTACAGCGACGCCGGCGCGACGGCGACGGAGATCGCGTTCAAGCTCGCCGCCCAGTACTGGCACAACATCGGCCGGCCGGAGAAGAAGGAGTTCGTCGGCTTCGCCGAGGCGTATCACGGCGATACGTTCGGCGCGATGTCGGTGGGGCGGACGGAGCTTTTTCATCGGGCGTATTTTCCGATGCTGTTCAAGACGCATTTTGCGCCGACGCCGTTTGTGTATCGGTGGCCTGGTCGCTTAAGCGACCAGGCCGCTGTGCGAGATGAGTGTTTGAATGCACTGAGAATGCTTCTTTCGGAAAACGGGGACAAAATTGCTGCGGTCTGTATCGAACCAATCGTTCAAGGCGCCGCAGGCATGATCGTTCATCCGGAAGGCTTCCTTCGCGGCGTGCGTGAGTTGTGTACTGAGTACGACGTCTTGCTGATCGCCGATGAAGTCGCTGTCGGCTTCGGGCGGACGGGGAAAATGTTCGCCTGCGAGCACGAAGGCGTCGAGCCGGATTTGATGTGCGTCGCCAAAGGAATCACCGGTGGCTACCTGCCGCTCGCGGCGACGTTCGCGACGCAGAAAATATTCGACGCGTTTCTTGGCGATCCTTGGGAAGGAAAAACCTTCTATCACGGCCACACCTACACCGGCAACGCGCTGGCGTGCGCTGCGGCGATCGCGTCACTGGATTTGTTCGAGAAGAATCACCTGCTGGCGGCGGTGCAGGATCGCGCGGCGCAATTGGTGGAACTTCTCGCGCCGCTGCTCAATCTGCCGCACGTCGGCGACATCCGGCAGAAAGGCATGATGGTCGGCATTGAATTGGTAGAAAACAAATCCGATCGCCGCCGGTTCGACCCGAAGCGGCGGGTCGGCGCGCAGATCTGCACCGCGATCCGAAAGCACGGCGTGATTCTCCGTCCACTCGGCGATGTGATCGTCATCATGCCGCCGCTGGCGATGGGGATGGATGATCTCGCACGGGTCGTTCGAGCGATCAGTATGGAAGTGGCCGCCCTCGAGAAGTAAGCAACTTGAACTTCACTACAGTTGTTAGGCGTTTCTCGCGACATCCTGAGGTACTTCGAGGGATCTCGGAACGACGAAAGTCGCTTGAATTCCTGAGATTCCTCGAAGTAACTCGGGATGACGCCGTAGCGTAAGTTATGCTTCGTGGCCTTTTGGATACTCTCTCAAGATGACGATACCGCAAGAGTTGAAGGGTCTACTGCAGAATCAACCCATATGATCAAGATCAATTCCGAAAATAAGAAACGGCCGTGGCGGTTAGGCCACGACCGTTTCGTACAGCGGGAAGAACCGCTATTCATTACTTGGTGCTGTTCAGCGCGACAGAACCCGAATCAGTGACGTTCGAAGCCCACACCACGCCTGTGCCGATCGAGCCGAAGCCGAACTTCGTCGAGCCGCTGTAGAACACGTTGCTGGTGATTTCGATCGACGTGTTCGCGCCCGGCGTATCGCTGTAGGCGTGAATCGCGAAGTTGCCGCCGCATACCCAGTTTCCGTCGAACCGAATTTCGCTCGCGGTCAACTGTACGAATAGTGCCGAGTTGCACTTGGTGTTGACTACGCCGTTGGGAATATCGAAGAAGTTCCCGACGATAGTGAAGTTCGCGCCGCCGCGGATCTGCACGCCGTCTGCGTGGGCATCGGGCGAAAACCAGCCGAGCTGGGTGACATAGTTGCCTTGGATCAGTGCGTCGGAGATGGGCTTAATACCGTCGCCGGCAGACTGGTGGATGAAGTTACCGATGGCCTTGAAGTGGTCACCGAAAATGCCGGCGCTGGACACGTTCACGATCTCGCAGTTCTTGATCGTGATGTTGGTGCAGTCATCGCAGCGGATGCCGTACCGGCTGCTTCCGCCGCCGTCGATGATGCAGTTGATGAAGGTGACGTTGCTCATTCCGGTCAGCGTGACCTGTCCGCTGATCTGGAGGTTGGAGTAGGTGGTGTTACTGGAGGCTTTGAAATTCGAAACCGAGGTGAGCTTCGAGCCCGCCTTAACGCCGGTGGTGCTGGCGCTGGGGCGATCGGTCGGTGCGTCCGGGTCGGGCGTCGGCAGGCCGATGCTCGTGACGGTCGCCGAGGCGACGTCGCTGACGTCGGACGTTCCGATGTTGTTGTATGCCGTGACGCGGTAGGTGTACACGGTAGCGGTGACGACGCTGTTGTCGCTGTAGCTTGTGGCCGTGGTGGTGGCGACCTTCTTGAAGTTCACGCCGTCGGTCGAGCGATCGATCTTATAGCCGTCAGCCAGCTTGTCGCTGCTCTTCCACTGGACGGTAATCTGCGTCGGAGTTGTGCCGGTCGCGGTGAGCGAGGTGATGGCACCCGGTGCGGCCGTTTTCGGGACCGACGGGTCTGATGCTGTTGAATCGTCAACGACGGTGAACGTGACCGAGTAGGCCGTGCTCGCAATTCCCTTGGCGTTGTGGTCGGAGTAAGCAGTAGCGGTGATCGTGTACGTACCCACCGAAGGCACCCACACGCCGGCCGTGCCGGCGAGATCATAGGTCGCGTAGTTTTCGATGTGGTAGTTAGAGGTTCCGTTCAAACCGAATTTGATGCTTCCGATCGTTCCGCGGGTATCGGCCTTGACGTTGAGCCCGAGGCCCTGGTAGTCGGAGAGATTGATGACCGAGCCGTTGGTCAGGGTCGCAAGATTGTTCGTTGAATTGGCCTGGTAGAGCGACAGCGAGGTGACGCCGATGGTTGCGCTGTTGTTAACGCTGCCGCTCGCGGGGGCGACGGCGGGGGGCTGCTGTGCCACATCGATCGCAAGAGGAATTGCCTGGGCTCCGGCGATATCGCCCCAGGAGACAATCTTGTAGTTCTGATTGCCGATGTCGTTCTTGTCGTCTTCGACGATGAACGCGCCATCGGAAAGGCCGTTGCCGAGCGAAGCGCTGGTGACTGCAATGCCATCGCTGCTGCTCGTGCCATCGACGGCACCGTTGGAGATCTTGAACTTGGTCACGTAGGCGCCGGTCTGGCGGTCGTAGATGACATAGTCGTTGGTGTTCTGGCGGGCGGCGATGAGGTAGCCGGCGCCGTTGCTTCCCTTGTAAAGCGCGAGGCTTTCGGAGTCGCTGCCGACCGAGCCTGAGTCGCTGTTATCGATCTGTACGCGGACCGCGCCGTCGGTCGGCTCAGCGCCGTACTTCCAGATCGCAACGCCGTCCTGCGAAACGTAAAGTGAACCGGTCTCGTCGTCGGCGGTCATGCCTTGGGCGGCCGAGCCGACTTTGATCGTGCGGACGGATTTGGCGGTGATGAGTCCAGCGCTGTTGCCATTGAGTTCGAACTGTTCGATTACGCCCGTATCGCTGCTGACGAACGCGTAGGTCTTACCGGTCTCGGCGCTCTGGTACATCGTCACGCCGTCAATCACGCCGCCGTTGGCGAGCTTGATCGTGCCGCCGGTGACATCGGTGAGCTGGCGAGTTGTTGGATCGATGGCAAAGAGAGAAAGTGAGTTGGTATCAACGCGGCCGGCCGCGACGATCGACACGCTCTTCCCGCCGAGCGTGAAGTTCGAGCGTGTATCAACTTTGAGGTACGAACCGGTGGTAATGAACTGGAGTTGATTACCGGTCAGATCGTAGACGCCGATTCCGCCGAACTTGTCGGTGCCGATGATGGTGCTGAGAGAGGAATCGGTTGGGTTGACCCAGACCGTCGGATCGCTGGCGGCTTCGCCGGACTGCGGCAGCGGCTGGGTTTCATATTTCGCGGTAATCGTGCCGACCTGCTGGTTCAACACGGTGGCGGGCGTGGTCGACATCATGATGCGGGCTTCGACCGGCTCCATGACGGCGCGGGTTGCGGCGGTCAACTTGCGTGCGGGTCCGCCTTCGTTCGACGACTCGGATGTGAATCTCTTGCTGATAAACTTGAGCATTTTCCTGTTCCTCTCTCTACTCGCTGGCAGCGAGTCTTGTGAAAAGCCGGCGATCGGCAACGCATGTTGTCCGGTGACTGAAAATCTCGTCATCCCGGCAAGTCGTCTGACGACTTGGATCGCAGTCTCTGTTCTGGTCGACGCGATTGATGGAGCGGCGTAACAAAACACTCCACAATCTCCGTTGACTCTCCTTTCAAAGGGTTACAGAGGAAGCGACACTGCAATCGCCACGCGAAGCAGGGCTTCCACCGCATTTGGTTTTAAAATTAGGTTGCACTAACACCTGTGTAACAAGGTGTCAGACATCCCGGCGAAGTGAGGTCGAATGATCTCAGGCCAAATACTTATGCCTAAATCTCAGATGGAAACCTCATTCGCATCGAGTTATCGGTGGGCTCGACTCTGTAAACCATTTCGGGTTTACGAGACCGAAGACCTTAACGTTCGCAGGCGCCATTCTCGGGGAATCCCGCATGACTTCCTTGCGAGCGTTCGATGTGGAGCTTTTCGCCACACCGATTCGACTCGAGGCAGATCAATCTCCCGGGAACATCAGAACTTGCCCGTCCCGGTTTCGCATCGATCGACTTGCCTGTTCCCGACTGCCATCGGGGAACAAAGCACGTGGCTCAATCGTCTGAAGTTCGCCTTCTTAGAGCTCAAAACTTCAAACTGCCGACCCTTGCGATGGCCTCTTTCTTGGAGACCTTCATGATACATAGCGTTTGCTAAGTTTCATGTGGGAGGTAGATATAACGAATCTCACTAACTTAGGAATGCGAAAAACTGATATTTCTAAAATTATTTTCGGACGTGCCGAAAACCCGCAATTTCAGCCCAAAAACGCGGATTTGAAAACGCGCCATCGGGCCATATCCTGTTGACAACGATAGGAGGAAGTTGATTTTCTAAAAAAGCTCTCTCTCGAGAATGCGGTATGACTGATACACTTTCCCTGCCTTAACGGGCGAACTCTTTCATCTCCCCGCCACTTAACAAAATCGGCTCCGGCCTGAATTCCAAATCGTCCGCCGGCCCCTTAGTCAGGAGCCACATCAACATGCCGCTGCCGACGAGGAGCATGCCTAAGAACATGCTCAAACTGAGCGGCCCGTACACCGCCGGCTCGACACGGATCAACTCCAGCAGAAAGCGCGTGCCGCCTTCGAGGATAAGCATCAGCGCGAACACCCGGCCCGGCGCGTGCGGCATCGTGTAGTACGCAGAGAGCAATATCGCCAGCAGGAGTGCGGTCAGGAAGCTGTAAAGTTCCGTCGGATGAACGTAATTCGAGCCGACATGCGCCGCCTCTGATCGCAAGGCTGCATCGTTCTGCAGTATGGTCGGATCGACGAGCATCTCTTTCCCGTTCGTCAGCGGGATGAGCAGGTCAGCCGGCACCTTCGTTTTCAATTGCCCGCTGTAAAACTCGTCCACGTACGCATTGCTGTGATACGGAAAGCTCACCGCCCAGGGCAGATTCGATTCAGCTCCGTAGCAGCAGCCGTTTAGGAAGCAGCCAACCCGCCCGAACGCCAGGCCGATCATCAGGCAGGGGGCGATGATGTCCATTCCGCGCTTGATGGGGACTTTCTTCGACAGGCCATACAGAATCGCGCAAGGCGTCGCGAGCAAGAACCCGCCGTAGTACGTAAGCCCGCCGCTGCGGATGTTGATCATGTTGAGGAAGTTTTCCTTGAACGTTCCCTTGGTGAAGTCGGAAAGGTTTTCCAGGATGTGCGAAATCCGCGCGCCCGCCACGCCGGCCACCAGCATGATGAGCATCGCCGTCGCCATCACTTCCGGGTCGATCGCGCTGCGAACGGAGAGATACTTCGCCAGTTGAACGGCCAGCAGAAACCCGATGACCAGCATCAGGCCGTAACCGTAAACGGGAATATTAAAGAACGGGATGCGAAACAATTCCTGAAGCATGAAGCACTTTCGTTTGAAAGACCGGCCGATCGAACTTTACGCATCGACGAGAAGATTGTCGATCAGTCGCGTGCTCCCGACCCGTGCGGCGATCGCGAAAACCACGGGCCCAGCGACAGAACTCACCGCTGCAAGTGTATTCGGATCCACCGCGGCGATGTAATCAATATCGAGCCGCTGCTCGAGCAACATCTGCCGCATCCACTGAATCAGCCCGTCCGAATCACGCCGCCCGGCCTTGATCTGTGATTCAGCAAACACGAGCGACCGATTGATCGCCAGCGCCCGCGTCCGCTCGTCGGCCGACAAATAACGATTCCGGCTGCTCATCGCGAGCCCGCCCGGTTCGCGAACGGTCGGGCCGGGCACGATTTCGATCGGCCAATTCAGCGACTCGACCATGGCAGATAGAACTCGCAACTGCTGAAAATCCTTCCGACCAAATATCGCAATGTCCGGCTGAATAACATTGAAGAGCTTGGCGACGATCTGGCAAACCCCCGCGAAATGGCCGGGCCTATAGGCGCCTTCGAGCACAGTTGTCAGTTCCGGCAGATCGATCGTCACTTTCGCCTCGCCCGGCGGATACATTTCCCTTGCATCCGGCGCGAAAATAAGATCAACACCGACCGACTTGCACAACTCCAAATCCGCCACAAGCGGCCGGGGATATTTCGTGAAATCCTCCTTCGGGCCGAATTGAGTTGGATTGACGAATATGCTCACTGCGACCTGCGGCGCATGTTCCTTCGCCAGCCGCATTAGCGAGAGATGGCCTTCGTGCAAAGCTCCCATCGTCGGCACAAGCGCAAGCCGTCCGACTTCGGCGCGGGCGGATCGAAACTCCTTGATCGTTCGCGCAACTTTCATGAAACCGCCAACGATCCTTCCCTCAAGCGTCCACATTCCGGGCAACGATCCGGCGTGGCGCGGAGATCGTACCCACACCGCGGGCAACGACCCTCGCGAATTGCCTTGAGTATCGACCACTTTCTACGCGCGATTCCTGCCCATCCGATCAATGGCATTGATGCGGATAGAATTAACATCCAATTCGGTATGTTGACGACCCAGAGGTTACCCTCACTAATGTGAACGATATTCGCCCCGTGCCAATTCCACAGGCCGTCCATATTTGGACTCCAACCGCAGATGAAATCGTCTGTAATGCTCACTTGCCAACGTTTTTCGGAATCCGAATATTTCCCCGCGAGATGAAAATGCTCCCGCTGCGTGTTCGCCAGTGCCACGGCAACTCCCAGCCAGACTGCCGCTGAGAAAATTCCGTAAATCACCAGTCCGCGGTTCATCGCAGATTCTCCAGCAGCCCTTCGATACTCATCTGTAGCATTGGGTGCACGACTTTCGGCGCGATTTCCGCCAGCGGCTGCAGGACGAAGCGGCGTTCGTGCATCAGCGGGTGGGGAACGATCAGGTCGTCGCTGCTGATGACCTGGTCGCCGTAGAGGAGGATGTCGAGATCGACCGGCCGGGGTTCCCACTTCACGCGGCGCGAGCGGCCGAGGTCTTTTTCGATATCTGTCAGCACTTTCATCAGCGCGTGCGAGCCGAGTGTGGTTTCGATCGCGACCGCGCCGTTGAGATAAGGCGGCGAATCCGTAGGCCCGCCGACGGCGGGGGTTTCGATCAGCTTCGAGATTTGCTTGACCGTGATTCCGTCGGTGGTGGAGAGTTTGGCCACCGCGTTGAAAAGATTCGCAGCGCGGTCGCCGGTGTTTGCGCCAAGGCCAAGGTACGCCGTGATGGTGTCGCCGTTACGCATGCGGATAGTCTATCCTAGCGCCAGGCAAAACTGAATCGTCCGCTGATTTCGTAGTGGCTCAGTTAGATTTTTCGTAGCACGGGCGGCTCGCCCGTGTCTTTGTTTTCAATCGAAGACCATGGGCGGGCCGCCCATGCCACTTAAGATTGCACCACCCAGATTCACATGAATGCCAGATTGGTTGTCTGTGTCATCTGTGAGATCTGTGGACCAATCCTTCCGTCGCGATTCAGAATTCAAACTTGCTCCCCGCCAATCGCTTGTCGATTTCGGAAAGCACGCGGGATTCGTCGGCCTGGTCTTTCGTGACGAATGTCACGCTGAACCGCACATACGCGCCCGCGTCGTCCCAAGGCACCGTGCTGATCAGTTTTTCGGTGATCATCCACTGGCTGAAATGCTCGGCCTTTTCAAACGTGACGCGCTTGCCGTCCTTGCCGGTGGCGGCCTTGGGGGCCTTCACGTAGAGGAAGAACGAGCCCTTCGGCTTCTTCGCGTTCAGGCCGTTCTTGGAGAGAACGGAAACCAAACCGTCCATGCGACGGGAATATTTGCTCGCGATCTTCTGCGTGATCTCCGGATGATCGAGCGAGTACGCGCACGCCTCCTGAATCGCGAGGAATTGGCCGCTGTCGGTGTTGTCCTTCACGTCGGCGTACGCCTTCACGATCAGCTCATTGCCGACGACGAAGCCCAGCCGCCAGCCGGTCATGTTGAAGCCCTTGCTCATCGAGTGCAGTTCCACCCCCACGTCCATCGCGCCCGGTGTGGCGAGGAAACTCAGCGGCTTGCCTTCAAACACCAGCGCGGCGTACGCGCTGTCATGGATCACGATCAGATTGTGCTGCTTGGCGAACGCCACCACCTTCGCAAAAAACGCCGGCGTGGCGCTCGCGCCGGTCGGGTTGTTCGGATAGTTGATGACGATCGACTTCGCTCGCTTGAGCTTGTCGGCAGGAATCGAATCCAGGTCCGGCAGAAATCCGTTGCTCTCCAGCAGCGGCAGATTCAGCACCTCGCCGCCCAGATATTTGGAATGCGTGCCGAAGACCGGATAGCCCGGCGTGGTCATGATCGCCACGTCGCCGGGGTTGATGAAGCATGCTGGCAGGATCGAAAGGGCAGCCTTGCTGCCGATGGAGTGGCAGACGTGCTTGGCCGGGTCGATGCCGTCGACGTTGCAGACGCTCTTCATCCACCGCGCCGCCGCGGCTTTGAACGAATCGCCGCCGTTGTCGGCGTAGCCGCGGTTGGCCGCGAGCTTCGCCGCCTTGGCCAGTGCGTCGATCGATTCCGGAAACGCCATCTCGTCCGGCTCGCCGACGCCCATGTCGATCAGCTCCGCGCCGGGATTGGCCGTCATGGCCGCCCGCTTGGCGCGCTTGATCTTTTCGAACTTATAGATTTCCGTGTCTTTGCCGTACCGTTTTCCGCCGATGCGCTCCGCGAAAAGATTTTGGATGTAGGAGTCAGTCATAGGGGCGAGAATTGTAGGGCTTCGGCAGGAAGGGTCAAACGGGTTTGATTCAAAACGTATCGCGCCGGCTTGTAGCGACTGCGGCCACCAGTGCCGCGGCGAAGGCGAAGCCGTGCTCAATGATGAAGTTGAACGAGTAAAGGGCGCCGTGCCGGCATTCCGCGATGGTGACCACGAACGAAACCGCCAATGCGAGTGGAATGACGATTCCCAACGTCATCCCGAATCGAATCACGCACCGCTGCGACATTTCGAATGCGAATAGTAAGCCGCCATAAATCAGTCGGGCGAATCCGCCCACAAACGCTTTGGCTATGGTTGAAATCCCTGATCCCGAAGAATCCTCAAACAGAAAATCCGGCCGGCCGTACCATTGCCAGCAAATAGACCAAACCTGCGCCTGCAGCGCGCCAACGGCCGCTCCGACTAAGATTCCGAACATCAAAAGTTGAAAGACCGAATGCCGCTGTGATCGGCCGGGCTCGGCGGTGATGTAGTCGATAACGGGAGTTGGCACGGAAGGATTGTCGCAGAGCGCATAATCGGCGGCAAAGTCCGATCATCGACAATCGGCTCACCCCAGCACGTTCCCCAGCAGCTTGAAGATCGCCGCGATGATGCCGATCGCGCCGGCGATGATGGAGATGATCGAGATGATCCCGCCACGCGTGCCGGGCAGCAGGGCGATGATAAACCCGATCGCACCGAAGACGATCGCCAGCACCGCCAGCAGAAATCCGCCGCCGGCGCCGTAGTTAAAACTCATGACGGCACAGATCACCGCCAAGATCGAAATAAGGCTAAAACTCGCTCCGGATTTTTGGGTGGCTAGGTTTGACATGCCGGCCATTTTGAAAAATCATCGAGCAGCCGCCCATCGGGGCGAACATTATTGTGGGGAGGGGAAATACAGAAATGCCCCTCTTTTGTAACCGACATCGCCAACCTTTACAGTACAGTGCCGCCAGCAAGAATCGCGACCGAATCAACTCGGGGAACGACTGATGACTGCAGAGCAAACCGGCACTCCAGGCAATATCTATACGCGCATCCCGCTTTACCTTCGCATCCTCATTGGTTTGATATTGGGCGTCGTACTCGGCGTGGTTCTTCTTTCCGCAACGGCCGATCACGCGAACCCGCCGCGATGGGTGGGATTGACGATCCTGACGCTCAACGACGCTGCGACGTTGCTCCTGCGGCTATTAAACATGATCGCGCCGCCGCTGATTTTGTTCGCGGTGGTTCGCGCGATCATCACGGCTGACATCAAGGGCCGGCAGGCGGGGCGGCTGATCTTTCTGCTGATTCTTAACACGCTCGTGGCGATCGGGATCGGTCTGCTCGTGGCGAACGTCGTTCGGCCGGGCAAGCACGCGCACCTCGACCCCGGCCCGCCGCCGCCGGCAAAGGATGTGGCGAACCAGATTCTCGACAACGTGCCTAAGAATTTCATCGCACCGTTCGCGAGCGATCCGCCGAACACCATCGGCGTGATCATGATCGCCGTCGGCGTGGGGCTGATCGTGCGGCGGATGGAACGGAGCAGGATCGACGCCGTCGAGCGCGGCACGGGGATCGCCTTCGATATCATCATCGGGCTGCTGCACTGGATCATCCAACTCGTGCCGCTTGCGGTGCTGGCGAAGGTGGCGGCGATCATCGCCAAGGAAGGGTTCGCGCCGTTCAAGGCGCTGGCGTGGTTCGTGCTGGCTGTGATCGCGGCGCTGGTGCTGCAGGCGATTTATTATCTCGCGCGTGTCGCCATCAGCACGTGGGTGCGGCCGATCGACTTGATCCGCGGTACGCGCGATGCACTGACGCTCGCATTCAGCACCGGCAGCAGCACGGCCGCGATGCCGGTGACGTACGAATGCCTGAAGGACCGCGTCGGCCTCCGCCAGCAGTCGGCGAGCATGGGCGCACTCGTCGGCTCCAACTTCAATAACGACGGCACGGCGTTGTATGAGGCGATGTGCGCACTCTTCATCGCGCAGATGATCGGGCAGAATCTCACATTCGGTCACCAACTCGTGGTGGTGCTGATGTCAGTCGTAGCGGCCGTCGGAGCGGCGGGGATTCCCGAGGCGGGACTCGTCACGATGACGCTCGTCTTCAACGCCGTCGGCCTGCCGATCGGGTACATCCCGCTGCTGCTGCCGGTCGATTGGTTCCTCGACCGCTGCCGGACGGCGATCAACGTGATGGGGGATATGAACGTGAGTTGCATGCTGGACGGGAAGACGCGGGAAACTCGGATAGATGAAGCCGCTTTTCAGTAGGACAGACATTCCTGTCTGTCACGGCTGAATTTAGTGGCACAGACATTCTTGTCTGTGACGGGCGGACGTACCCGTCCGTCCGTGTCGATCTGTCAACCGCGTAACTCGCAGAACGTGCATCCGCGTACGAGCCGCGGTGTACCGCGTCTCGTCACAGCCAAGAATGTCTGTGCCACTGAATGTGCAGAGACAGACAGGAATTTCGATCCTATCGCGGAAGAAATCACACGGTGATTTCCGCGGGCAACTCGGGCAAATATGCCCCTTCCTCCAGCAGTCGCGCTCGCAATCGATCGGTGTCGACCGCGTGCACATCGCCGTCGCCGCTGCTCGCCAGCGCGGCGGCTAGGCCTGCGGCTTCGCCCATCGCCAGGCAGCAGGGCATGACGCGGACGCTCCCCTGCACCATCTGCTCGGCCGAGATGCTGCGGCCGGCGACTAGGACGTTCTTCAAGCCCTTGGGCGTGAGGCAGCGGTACGGAATGCCGTGCGATTCACCCTTGCCGTAGTTCATGGTGGTTTTTTCCCACGCGTGCACTTTCTTCAGATCGTTGAACGCTTCCTTCACCTTCGCGTGCACGTCGATGAAATAGCTGTTGCGGCAGATCTCATCGCTGAAGCTCCGACGGGCGACGTAGTCTTCCAGCGTGAGAACGTAATCGCCGACGACGCGGCGGGTTTCGCGCACGCCCATGAGCGAGCCGGTCTGCACGAGGAACGAATTGCCGAACGCCGCCGGCGCGTATTCCGCCAATGCATCGCGATACGCCGCCGCCATCTTGCGACCGAGCATCATGCCTTTCGAGACATTCGCCGGGTCGGTCGCATCAAGGTTGTAAACGTGGCCGGCGTTGAAGCCGACCGTGCCGGGGCCGACGGTGGCCTTGCACAGGTGGACGTCGGGAATAGCCGGGTATTTTCCGGATGCGATGATCGCATGGATCGGGCTCGTCGGGTTCGAGCAGTGCATGTTCCCTGCGGCGGCCAGGGCGTAGTCGTCGCAGTTGGTGAGAATGAAGCAATGCGTGGCGGGCATGAGACTTTGGCCGTGCTCGTCGCCTTTGTGGAACTCGGCACCGGCCCAGGCACACAAATCGGCGTCGCCGGTGCAGTCGATGTACACCTTGGCGGACTTGGCGTTCATGCCCGACTTGTTGCTGAGGACGACCGCCTTCACCGCGCCGTTACCGTCCGTTTCTGCCGCGGAGAAAAAGGTGTTGAACAGCACCGTTGCGCCGGCCTGCGTGACGAGGTCGTCGTACACGCGCTTGAGTCGCTCGGCGTCGATCGGCACCCAGTCCATCGCGTCGGGCCTCACGTGAGGCATGCCGCGCTTGGTTTCGACGAAGACTTTTTCGGCGATGCCACGATAGACGAGTTTTTCCTTGTCGGAGAAAGGCGTCCACGCCGGCACGAGCGCGCTGGTGCCCATGCCGCCGAGCGAGCCGGTCTGCTCGATGAGGAGCGTCTTGGCGCCCTCGCGCGCCGCCGATGCCGCTGCCGCGCAACCGGCGGGACCGCCGCCGAGGACGATGACGTCCCAGGAATCGTCGAACGGCACTTCACGCGCGGGAAGGGTGATGGTCTTCATCAAAATCTTCTCCTCGACCGAGTTAGTCAGCCGGCGAGTTATTGAGCCGGCTTAGCCACGGGCCGGACTGGTGCGGGGTCGCTCCAGTCGTCTGACCGGAACGGCCCGGCGGGCAGGCCGTCCTTATTGTACAAGTTGCATTCGATGTATCCCGCCCATCCGTAACGAACGGCCACGGGTTCTTTCACTTCAGGGCTGGAGACGATGACCTTGTCGCCGTCGATCACCGCGTCGGCCCAGACGAACCTTTTGTCCGGCCCGGCGATCGAAAAGCCGGTGAGCTTATCGCCGGCCACGGGCACTTCTCCTTCGCGGGTCACGGGCTTGGGAAGAATCGCCAAGCCGCCGTTAACGTTCTTGAACGACACGGCAACTTTGTCGCTTTCGATTTTGATCGCGTCATACGTCGGCCCGGAGTAGACGATGTCTTCGCCGTACGCCACGTGCCGCGCCGCCAGCGCCAGGCGATGGCCGACGTCGATTTTGTCGGTCGGGTGAATATTGTCAGCACTGCCGATGTCCATGATGACGGCTTGGCCGGTGTTGGGGAGCTTGAGCGTCATCGTCTGCGCCTCGCGCAGCCCGGCCCAGTTATTGACTGCTTGCGTGGGCGCGTTCGTCGGCTTCCAACCCGGGGCGTAGGGTGCGAGTTGCACCCAGATGAATGGGAAATCGCCCTGGCCCCAGCGGGTGCGCCAGTCGTTGATCATGGCAGGGAAGAGGGCGCGGTACGTCATCGGCGCGCCGCCGTTGGCTTCGCCCTGGTACCAGATGGCGCCTTTGATCGCGTACGGGATGATCGGCGCGACCATGCCGTTGTACAGCACGCTGCCGAGGTGCGAGTCGGCATCGGGCGGGGCGGGCTTCATCGGCTCAGTAGCGTTGGCAGGTTTCACGGGAGGCGGCTGTTTTGCAGCATTGGTTGCGGCAAGATCTTTACGAAACTGGTTGAGCGCGTCCTGCCCGCCGTCTTCGACCCATTTCTTGTGCTTGCCTTCAAATGCGGGGAGCGTTTCCTTCTCGTACTTTTCCTTGAGGTCAGCCATGTTCGCCCGGCGGAATTCAACTTGCTCGGCGGCCTTTTGTGTTTCGGGCGTCGCCTTGAGAACTTCCAGGCTCGTCCACGCTTCGGCCGGTGTGCCGCCGACGTACGTGCCGATCATGCCGACCGGAACTTTCTGATCTTCCTGAATCTCGCGAGCGAAAAAGTACCCTGCGGCCGAGAATCGCGTGACCGACTCCGGCGTGCAGACCGCCCATTGCCCGACACAATCCGCCTTGGGCTCGAGTGCGATGGTGGAGCGGACCACGAACAATCGAATCAGCGGGTGATCGGCCTTGGGGATTTCGTCCTTGGAGTTGTGGGCGTTACTCATTCCGAACTGCATGTTCGATTGGCCGGAAGCCACCCACACGTCGCCCACCAGCACGTCGTGAAAAGTGATCGTATTCTTGCCGGCCACCGTTACGTCGCTCGGCTTTTCGCTGGCGGTGAGTGAATCGAGCTTGACCGACCATTTTCCGTCGGCCCCTGCGGTAGTGTTGGCCTTGGTTTCGCCGATCGTGACTGTGACTGCTTCACCGGCATCGGCGGTGCCCCACACGGGGACTTTCTGCCCGCGCTGAAGAACCATGTGATCGCCGAAGATGGCCGGGAGCTTGACGTCGGCCAGTGCGATTCCTGAAAGGCATAAAGTCAGCACGGCCGAGGTGAGAAGTTGCTTTCGCATCAGGTTGGGTTCCTTTGACTGTCGAATGGGTCTTGAGCGATCGTACCGCCAACCATCATACCGACAAAGCCCGCCGGCGTTGAGGCCCAATTGGCTATCGATCGCTTTGACACACATGAAAATCACCTTACACTTTGCCCCTTCGCTAGCAGGGTAGAAGCATGTTTGATGACGCAATCAATAAAGCCGCGGGCCTGGTCGAGGCGCTGTCGTACATTCAACGATTTCACGACAAGGTGATCGTCGTCAAAGTCGGCGGATCGATCATGGATGACGAATTGGCGCTGAGCCAGATCCTCACCGACATCGTCTTCATGAACTATGTCGGCATGCAGCCGGTGCTGGTGCACGGTGGCGGCAAGGCGATCAACGAGGCGATGGACAAGGCCGGCCTCACGCCGCAATGGATCCAAGGCCGCCGCTACACCGACGAGCGCACACTCGCGATCGCCGAGCACGTGCTGTGCAATCAGATCAACAAGTTCATCGTGAGCTTCATTCAAAGCCAGGGCTGCGAAGCGATGGGGCTGCACTCGCTTTCTTCAGTGGTTTTATTCGGCGAGAAAACCTTCCTGAAAGGCGAGGACGGCCGGCGGATCGACCTGGGAATGGTCGGCGAAGTGAAATCCGTCAACTCCCGGCTGCTGCAACTGTTGGTGCAGGCCGACAGTATTCCCTGCATCGCCACGATCGCGCGCGACGACGCGGGCAGTAAGCTCAACATCAACGCCGACACCGCCGCCGGCGCCGTGGCCGCGGCGATGAAGGCGGAGAAACTTGTCGTCGTCTCTGATACTCACGGCATTCGCGCCGACGTGAAAGACCCGGACAGCCGCATCAGCCATCTCACCGTCAACCAGATTCAGGAGATGGTCGCCTCCGGTGCGATCGGAACGGGCATGCTCCCTAAGGTAGAGGCGTGCGTGCAAGCGCTGCAGGGCGGCGTAACCAAGGCGCACATCATCGACGGCCGAATCCCGCACGCGCTGCTACTGGAAATCTACACCGAAGCGGGCATCGGGACAGAAATCGTTCTGTAAGAGTCAACCGCAATGAAGCATTTTATTTCCATCGCCGAGCATTCCGCTGACACATTGAGGCACACGATCGACGTCGCTGCGCGATTGAAAAAGCAGTTGAAAGAGACCGGCCAAAACGATTCGCTGCTGGCGGGCAAAACCGCGGCGCTGATTTTTGAAAAGCCGTCGCTCCGTACGAAAGTCAGCTTCTCGGTCGCCGTCAACCAGCTTGGCGGAAGCGCGATCACGATTACCGGCGACGAGATCGGCCTCGGCAAACGCGAGCCGGCGAAAGACGTCGCCCGCGTGCTGGCCGGCATGGTCGATCTGATCGTCTGCCGCACCTACGACCATCAGAACGTGAAAGACCTGGCTGCATTCTCTGCCGTGCCGGTGATCAACGCGCTCACCGATTACAATCACCCCTGCCAGGCGATGAGCGACATCCTCACGCTGCAGGAGCATTTCGGCAAAATCGCCGGCCGCACGATGGCGTACATCGGCGACGGCAACAACATGGCGCGATCGCTCGCCGTCGCCTGCGGTAAGTTCGGCCTTCGCTTCATCTGCGCCACGCCGCCCAATTACGCGCTGCCCACCGACGACATGGACCGCATCATGTCGCAAGTGCCAGGAATGGATTTCTCCACCACCAACGACCCCGCCGATGCCGTGCATGAAGCCGACGTGATCTACACCGATACGTGGACCAGCATGGGGCAGGAAAAGGAAAAGCAGCAGCGCGTGCGCGATTTTCAGGGCTTCCAGATCAACGCGGCATTGCTCGCTCAAGCACCGACCCATGCCGTCGTGCTGCACTGCCTGCCGGCGTATCGCGATCTTGAAATCACCGACGAAGTGATGGAGAGCAAGCAGTCGCTCGTCTTCCCGCAGGCGGAAAATCGGCTGCATTATCAGAAGGCGCTCATCGCAGTGTTGCTGGGGAAGGCGTAGCCACCACCGCAAGCGGCGTGAGCCCGGGGAAGATTCCCAGCATCAATTCCCGCTCGATTTCCGTCTTAGCCATCTTGGTCGTCTTCAGTCGTTTGCCTTGGCCGATCAAGAATAGCGGCTCAAAGTATCCGTTGTTGCATCGGCTGCAGCGGCGAAGGTTGATCACGACGCGGGTGTGAACCTTGTTCGCCCGTTTGCTTCCCGGCGCGATCTGGGCGATTATGTCGTTAAACCCGGCTGCATCGTTAATCGTCAAATACTGCCGCAGAATGTTCAGGACGTGATCGGCCGACGCGAGAGTCTGATCGTGTACAAATTTCTGCTTGCCGGCGTTGGCCTTCTTGAGTCGCTTTTCCATGAAATCGGCGGTGGCGTAATCGGGTATGGTCGCCAGCGTTTTCGATGACATGTATTGCTCGCACAATTCGCAATACGGCTTGTTCATCAGCGCGGCTGGAGCGATGAGCGACCCGCCAACGAATCCGGCCAACTCCAGCATCCGAAAAAAGTAGCCCGCCATGCCCAGCGGTTCGCCGACCTTGCCGTCCTTTTGTTCCCACGCGAAATTGATCGCGTTGAGATGAAAGTAGTACCAGAAATCCAGTCGCTTCCCGGTCGCCTTGACCACCATTGGCCCGAGCGAAAGAAAGTTCACATACTGCGCTCCGAAATACGCCAATACCGAAAGTCCGACGATCACCAATAACATCCCCTTGCGGATCTTCACGCCCGTGATCCACGACGCGATTCCGTACCCGCTGCTCGCGCCCAGCCCGACGAGTAACGCGCCCCATGGGATCACGTAGTTCGCGTACTCGCTCATGATTTCGGTCTTGCCTTCGACGCTGATATACCAGACGAAGACCAGCGCTACGGCGGAAGTGAACAGGCCGGCGGCAATCACGATGAATTGCCGGCTACGGCTCTTGGCAGGCGGAGCGTAGTTTAGTTCCAACAATCCTCCCCGATAGGACAGCGCTCGAATTATAACTTGCCCAATTGTTTAATCACAGCACGCATGTCCTTGGGCAGCGGTGCCTCAATCGTCGTCGGCGTGCCGTCCATCGTCGTGAAAGTCAGCCGATGTGCGTGCAGCGTCAGCCGTGAGATCAGCGGCCGTTCTTCGTGGCCGGACTTGCGGTAATCTTTCTTGATTTTGCTCAGATAAATCGGCACGTGGTAGCCGTAGATCAGGTCGATCCACAGCGGCAAATTGATACTGGCCAGGTGCACGCGGATCTGGTGCGTTTTGCCGGTCTTGGGAAAGCAGCGGAGGAGCGTGCCGATTCGGAAACACTGCTCGACTTTCCATGCCGTCACCGCGCGGCGGCCGTGGGGCGTGACGCACATTCTGGTTTTCACCGTGGGATGGACGGCGATCGGCGCGTCGATCACGCCTTCCTCCGTCTGCGGCTTGCCGTAAACGAGTGCGAGGTATTCCTTCTGCACTGTGTTGTTCTGAAACTGCTCAGAAACGTGCCGCTGGGCCGGCAGGTGCTTGGCGAAGAGGAGCACGCCGCTGGTGTCTTTGTCGAGCCGATGAACGACGCGCAGCCGCGGGTCGGCCGTGCCTGTCCACGGCAGGCCGGTCTGTCGGGAGAGCATTTCGATCACGCTGTCGTCTTCGCCGCGCCCGGGAATGGTCGCCAGACCTGCGGGTTTGGCAACGGCGATGTAGTCGGCGGAGTTGAAGAGGAGATCGAGCGATGGCATGGGCAACTTTCGGCCGGATTGGTCAGATGAAGTCCTCTCCCGGTACGCCGGGAGAGTGTAGGGTGAGGGTTTTACTTCCTTCGCTAGCGATTCGATGATGGAGACAGAACCCTCATCCCCGTCTTCTCCCGGATTACCCGGAGAGGTGCAGCATTACGAATCCCGACTCCACTTCTTGAGCCGATCGACCACGATGCTCTGGTTCGGCCGCAGCAGCAGGCTCGTCTTCCAGGCAGTAATGGCGCGACTGTGGAGGGATTCGTTCAACTGCAGGCCGCGGTCGTACTGGGCGATGAGCGTGTCGCCCAGCGCGTTGTAAGCGTTGATGTAGCGCGGATCGAGCTTGATGGCCAGTTCGTAGCGGCCGATAGCGGCATCGGGCCAGCCTTTCACGGTCAGGGCGTCGCCCATGCGCTTCTCTGCCAAAGGCGAATCGCGCTGGTCGATCGCCGTCTGCAGGAACTTGATCGCTTCATCAGGCCGGCGCTGTTGAATCAGGTTGCCTGCGTAATTGACCCAGAGTGCGTTCTGGTCGCCGTGGCGTTCGAGCGCCTTGCGGTACGCCTGCTCCGCGCCGGCGAGGTCGCCGGAATCGTCGAGCGCGACGCCGAGATTCGTCCAGGTCTCAATCGAGTCGGGATTTTTCTTCGTCGCCGCGCGGAGGTGCTCGATGGCCTTGGCGTGATCGCCCAGGTTCAGATAGACCAGCCCGAGGTTCATGTTCGTATCCGCATCGGCGGGCTTGAACTCCAGCGCCCTGAGGTAGCTGTCTGCCGCGAACTGCAGGTGGCCGAGCAGATGGTTCATCAGGCCCAGCTGGTAAAAATGAGATGCATCGGGATCGAGCTTGGTGCAGGTTTCGTATTCGAGGCAAGCGCGCTCGTAGTCGCCGCGCTCACGGTAGAGATCGCCCAGCAGTTCATGGGCGGGTGTGAGCTTGGGATTCTGTGTGGTCGCCAGCTTGAGCGAATTGATGGCCTCGTCGGTATGGCCCATGTTGTTGGCGATCACGGCCTGTTCGTAGTTCGACTCGGCGAGCCGCCGTTTATGAATGGCCGAGCAGCCCGCGGTTGATCCGAGAAGCAGGGCGAGCAGGAATAATCGGATCGTATAGCCAGTATTCACGTATCGAGTTCTCCGCGGGTGTTGCGTGGGATGATAACCGTGCGGGCCGTGAGTGAATAGTCGCTATGGTATCGCACCGGCACGGGTCCGACCGAAATGCTCATCCGGATCATGGTTGACTGCCTGCGGTCGGGCGGTCTACGATCATTGCCGGCCTGCGCCGGTGGGGCCGCCCTCTTTGGGAGAGTAGTTTGAAGACGCTGATCGCCATTCCCGTTTACAACGAGCGCAAATACGTCGGCAGCGTTCTCAATAAGATTAAGTCCTTCCACGAGCACATGCTCGTCGTCGATGACGGAAGCACCGACGGCACCGGCGAGTACCTGGCCGGCCGAGCCGATATCCAGCTCATCCGCCATCCGGAAAATCGCGGCTACGGCCAGAGTTTGATCGACGCCTTCAAGTTCGCTGACGACGCCGGGTACGACTGGGTCATCACCATGGACTGCGACGAGCAGCACGAGCCGGAGATGCTCCCCACGTTCCTCCGCGAGATCGCCGCCGACGAGGTCGATATCATCAGCGGCTCGCGCTACCTGCAGCACCGCAGCGACGACGACCTGCCGCCCGGCGATCGGCGGACGATCAATTTCAAACTCACCGGCATGATCAACGACCTGTTCGGCTGGCACCTCACCGACACCTTCTGCGGCTACAAGGCCCACCGCGTGTGCGCGATGCGGAAGCTGAAGCTCGACATTCCCGGCTACGCCTTCCCGATGCAGCTTTGGCCGCAGGTGTTTAAGGCCGGGCTGCGGGTGAAGGAAATTCCCGTCCGCCTGATCTACAACGACCCGACGCGCCACTTCGGCGGACAGTTGGATGACGCCGACAATCGTTTGAAGCATTACCTCTCCGTCTTGCGGACTGAAATGGAATCGCTGGCTGCGCTGCCGACGACCGCCGAGCCTGCGTGTTGCGGCAAGTAAGCTTTTTCGCGCACTATTCATGAACGACTCCTCGCCCGCCACCTACGCCGATTGGAAAGCACCAGCCGAAGACGGGCAGATGCTCCTTTGGCCCGCGCCGGCGGAACTCTTGAGCCAGTCGCGTGAAAATCACGCGATGCTCGCCGGCGCGAACCACGTGCTGATCCAGAACACGCCGCTGCCCGAACTGCGCCGCGCCCAACGCGCCTGGATCGGCCATGCCGACGACGACGCGCTCCTCTTCGCCACCGGCCATCAGACGGAACTGATCCACCCCGGCGTGTGGATCAAGGACGCGCTGATCCACGCCGCCGCCGAGGCGACGGGCGGGCAGGCGTACCACTTCGCTGTCGATACCGATTCGCCCAAGCACCTTCAGCTCAAATGGCCGGGTGGCAGCAAGCCGCTGACGGATGACACGTCGATCAGCTCCGCGGAGTGGAGCGGCCTGCTAGGGTCGCCGTCGCCGGAGCACGTGGTTCAGCTCGAACGCACGCTCGAAGGCGCGGCAGAGCCGTGGCCGTTCAAGCCGCTCGTCGGCGAATTTCTCGCCTCCATGCGGCGGCTCTCGCTCGAGTCACAATCGCTCGATGCCGCGATGGTCAACGCGATGCACGAACTCGATTGGAAGCTCGGCCTGCGCCATCACGCGATGGTCGTCAGCCCGATTTTCCACAGCAAGCCGTACCTCACGCTCGTCTACCACGTGCTGGCGAGGTCGCGAGCGTTCGCCGGCGACTACAACGCATCGCTGGCGGAGTACCGAACGGCCGAGGGCATCACCAACCCGGGCCGGCCGATGCCGGATCTGCAGATGTCAGCCGAGGCGTGCGAAGTGCCGTTCTGGCTCGATCATCTTTCCTCCGGCGTGCGCCAGCGGGCGGAGGTCTCGTGCGAGGCCGAAGGGTGCGTGATGCGAGGCGACACGGGCGAGCGGTTTGTTTTCGACTCCAAACTTTCCGGCGACGAGGCGGCCGACTCGCTGCTGAAATGGCTCCGCCAACACAACCTCCGCATTTCGCCGCGGGCGCTCATGCTCACGACTTTCCTGCGACTGCTGATCGCCGACCAGTTCGTCCACGGCATTGGCGGCGGGCGGTACGACCAGGTGACGGACCGGCTGATCGCCCGTCACTTCAAACTGAGCCCGCCGAAGTTTTCCGTCACCACCGCCACGCTCTTTTTCCCGACGGCCGTCAACCAGTCGCGCGTGTGCCTGCCGTGCCTCGTGCAGGAGGGCCACAAAATCCGCCATCGCGTGCTGGGCGAAAAAAAGATGGAGATGGTCGCCGCGATCGAGGCGCTGCCAAGGAAATCCCTGGAACGCTCGCAGCAGTTTCAGGCGATGCACCGGGCGTTGGCGCTCGAGGCCCACAGCGTGCCGGTGGCCGCGTGGGAAAAACGCTTCAAGTTCGCCGAAGTCGAACGCGATTTGCAAAATCAAATCTTCGACCGCGAATTGTTCTACGCACTTCAATCCGCCGACCGACTGAACGACCTGCTCGACCGCTGCCGGCAGGCACTGGTTCAATCGTAGCAAGGGCTACCAGCCCATGTTCCTGCATCAGGAGACATGGGCTGGTAGCCCATGCTACGGCAAACCATCCAATTTTTATTTGGACGACACAGTGACGATTTTCCGAGGCGTGAGAAACACCAGGTACGCCTCGGTCACCGTCCGCCCGGTGATTTTCGTCATCGCTTCGATGTACGCCCGCAGTTGCCCTGCGTAAAACGCGGCTCGCTCGTCGAGCCATTTTCCTTCGACCCGATCGGTCTTGTAATCAATTACCACGCCGCCTTCGGGAAGGTCGAGAAACGCATCTAGCCGGCCGCGCAGCATGATTTTGTCGGCGGGGTCGGTCGTCGGGAATTCTTCCGCCGCGAAGTAGACCGGTAGTTCGCGCTTCAGCCGGTCAGCATTGGCGCGGATTCGTCGGCCGAGATCCGACTGCAGAAACCACTCGATCGCGGGCCGGCTCATCTCGCGCACTTGTGGCTCGGTCAACAGCTGCCGCTCGACCATCACCGCGATCTGCGCATCAAGCGGCGCAGCCTGCGGCGAAAAATCCAAGTGCTCGAGCACCAGGTGCGTGAAGGAACCCAAATCTGTAGCCTTCGGCTTCACATCCAACGCCATGAACCGCGGCAGCTCGAGCGAACTCCCCGCGTCCGGCGAGCGATCGGAACTCACCCGTTCCGGCAGCAATAAAGCGCCGGGCCCGTGCTTAGTCCAGCTCGTGACCGACCGCGCCGCCGCGATCGTCGTCGCCGCGCCGTGCGGATAGACGAAACGCAACCTGTCGAGCACACCCAGCGCGCCGGCGTCAGCGGTAAACGAAGTGAACTTTTCCAACCGCGCAAATTGTTTCAATGCATCATTCGTCACCCGAGTCGCACCGGGCACCGCCGCCAGCGCCAGCATCTCCTCCGACGAATGCGATTTCACCGAGATCACCCCCGGCCCCTCGGCCGCAGCGATTGGCAGAAGCCAGTCGATGAAACTGTTCCCCCCGCGCACCGCCTCCACCGGCAACGGCCCGACAAGATTCGCCCACCGCGCCTGCGCCGACTCCCACGCGTTAGTGCCCGTCGAGCCGATCAAAATCAAATGCTCGCGCGACCGAGTAAGGGCGACATAAAGAATGCGAATCTCCTCCGCCGTCGCCTGCGCGGCGATCGTGTCATGCACCACGTGCGTCGCCATTGACGGATACCGCACCTGCCGCGGTTCGTCGACGGTTTGCAGCGCGAGGTACGACCGGCGATCCGCGAGGATCGCACCGGCCGTGTCCTGCCGATTGAATTTCCGCCCGAGGTTCGGCAGGATTACCACGGGAAATTCCAACCCCTTGCTCTGGTGCACGGTCATGATCCGCACGACGTCGGCCGACTCCGGATCGAGCGACGGCTGGCCGAGATCGCTGTCGCGCTTGAGGTTCTGCAGGAACGCAAGGAATCGCGCGAGCCCCTGCTTTGCGAATGTGCCGAACTGTGCCGAGCGGCGGTAGAGTTCTTCGAGATTGGCCGCCCGCTGATCGCCATCGGGCAGGCCGGCGTAGTAAGCGAGCAGGCCGGTGTCGTCGTAGATCGTGCGGATCACGTCAGCCACGGGCCGTTGGTGGATCATCGCGCGCCAACAAAGCAGCGTGGCGAGGATTTGCCGGAGTTTGATTGCGAGGGCGTCGTTCTTTTCAGTCGCGTAACGTGTGACCGCTTCGTGAAACTGTACGGGAAGTTTCGCGTCGTTGTACGCGAGTCGAATCGTCGCTAGATCGTCTTCGATCGTTGTGAGGTTCGAGCTGAGACCAGGCCGGTCGACCCGCTTCAGCGGGTCGTCTTCTCGAGTCGATAGTGCAGGAGCAACACTCAGACAATTGATCGATCGCGCCGCGCTCGCGATCGGACTTCGCAACACCGCAGCAAGCGGAATATCCTGTCTCTCGTTATCCAGCACTTGGAGCAATGCGAGCAGATCACGAATTTCCTGCGATTCAAAAAATCCCGTGCGACTATCGGCGTGAGCGGGAATGCCGGATCTCCGCAAAGTCTCCGCGTAATGGTCAGCCGTGAATTTGCCACTGCGGAGCAGGACGACGATGTCTCCAAGGCGGATGTCTCGCGGCGAAAGTGCGTCGCCGTTACGCTCCATCACCTGCCGCGGCGCGGCACCGTTTCGGCCGACAAGATCGAGAATCCGCTTGGCGACCAACGAGGCTTCGTACTCGTCCTGCTCGAGATCGTCCGAAGTTTCATCTTGTTCACCGCCGGCGACTTTTGGCAGCTGGGCGGGCACGACATGCAACTCGATCGGCTGGCCGGCGAACTGCCGATCGACCGCCGGCGGGTACGGCGCACCGGGCCGAAGTTCGTGCGAAGCGTCGTAGTCGATCTCCGCCGTCGCCGTCGTGATGAGCCGACGGAAAACTCCATTGAGCGCCCCCAGCAACGGCCCGCGGCTGCGGAAGTTTTCCTGTAGATCGATCACTCGCCCCAGCAGCGCTCCGGAATTGAACGCCGCGTACCGCTCCAAAAATCGCCGCGGCTCGGCCAGGCGAAATCGGTAGATGCTCTGCTTCACATCACCGACGCAAAACAGATTCGACTCCACGGCGTGATCGGCCACGCACTCGCGGCTGACCAGTCGCAAAATCGCGTCCTGCACTTCGTTGATGTCCTGGTATTCATCCACCAGCACGTGCTTGAACCGCTTGTGATACGCGCGGGCGACGTCAGAAGGCTTCGCGCCCATCGGCGAGCCTTCGGCAGTCAGCACCTGCAGGGCAAACCGCTCCAGATCCGAAAAATCCACCGCCCGCTGCTGTGACTTGCGATCCTGGTATTCGTTCTCAAATGCTTCGACGAGTTCCATCAACACGCCGGCCGGTTGGAGCGTATCTGCAACCGTTTTTCGCCACTCGGCTTCGGTGAACCGCCGAGCGGCGGCGCTGAAACCGTTTTTGAAATGGTCGCGCACTTCATCGAACGCGGCACTGGCGATTTCCTTGCCGGGCGTGTCGGCCTTGATTGCCTTCTTACGCTCGCTGAATACGTTCTTGATCGATTCAGCCTCGGCTGCGAACGTGTCGAGTCCTTCCTGCTCCAGCAGCGATTTCCAATGTGCCACGATCGGCCGCCATTCGCGTAGCTTTGTGAGGTATGCGTCAAAATGTTTCAAGGGCGAGATGACCGCGATGGCGGCAGCGATTTTGCCGGCGAGCAGGTCGAGATCGGCGGTGAGTATTGCCAGGAATTCTTGGCCCAGGGCGGAGTCGGGGAGGCGCCGCGTGGCCGCGGCGGCTAAACGGGTGAGCGAATTTTCGCGCCACGCCGCCGGGTCTATCACGCTGGTGAGTAGGGCGTGGATTTTCAGCACCTGTGAGACGACGCGGTCGTCGTCGCCGTCGCCGTATTGGTCGATGAGGGTTTGGAATCGGCCGTCGTCGTCGGAGTCGTAACGGCGCTCGAAGATTTCTCGCGCGACTTCCTGCCGCAGGAGCGCGGCTTCGTCGGCATCGAGCACGGTGAAATTCGGGTCGAGCCCCACGCGATGAAAATGCTGCTTCAGCAGCCGATTGCAGAACCCGTGCAGCGTGCTGATGGCCGCCCGCTCCGCCAGCGCCACTTGCTTCTCCAGCCGCGTGCTCGGATTGCTGATCAGTCGCTTCTGCAGCGATTGATTGATTCGGCCTTTCATCTCCAGCGCCGCGGCCTCATTAAATGCGACGACGAGAATCTCATCGATCTCGCACCCGTGAGGCGCATCGCACACCAGATACACGCACCGCTCGGTGAGCACCGCCGTCTTGCCCGATCCCGCGGCGGCGGAGAGGAGCAAGCTCTGGCCAGTGGTCGTGATGCCGGCGAGCTGCGCGGGAGTCCAGTTGCGAGAAGGATCAGGCATGGCCGACTCCTTCGCTCTCGCAAATTGAAGAAAATTTACCACAGAGAACACAGAGAAGACGGAGAAACGCCATGCTCGCTTCGGCTCTCTCCGTGGCCTCTGTGTTCTCTGTGGTAAATTTGTTCTTCAAGTGGCGATCGCAAATCATTCCCCACCTCCGCCGCCAATTGCTTCCATCACGGCCGATCGCTTCATTACCTCGAGTTTGTGGTAGCGATTGATGCCAACCTCGAACCGGCAGACGCTGCGGAACTCGCACCGTGGGCAGGGCGTAACATTGCCGAGCCGGTAGGGCGTAACGGACACATTGCCGCTCATCAAATCGTCGGCCAAGTCGCCGATCTTCTTCTTTACGTAGTCGAGCAGTTGGTTGATTTCGCCCGCGTCGGCCACGTCGCTGCTTTCGCGCCGGCCGAAGGTGTTGTCTTTGTTGATGCTGACGTTGAGCGCCAGAGAGTTGCCGCCGGCGAGTTGGTTATCGAAGTGCGAGACGAAATCCGTCTGAAAAATCCCGCGCGGCTTGGTGAGCAGGTGGAACTCATCGCTGCCGGGCTCGGGCACGTCGCTCGGGTGCTCCTTGTTCTGCAGCGATCGCGTGACGCGCTGGTAGAACGCGCCGATGGGAGTCAGCCGTTTTGCGCCGGCCTGGTTTTCTCGCAGCACGAGCATGTACGCGAGCAGTTGCATCGCCAGGCCGTGGTAAACACTTTGCAGACTCAGCGACGCGTTGCCGGATTTGTAATCGACAATGGAAAACAGCGCGCGATCAGGCACCTGATCGACGCGATCCATTCGCCCTTGCAGCCGCACCTCGCGACCCGCGGCGGTTTTGATCAGCGGCGATTGCAGTTTGTCGCCGGCGCGGCCGAACTTTACGCCGGTGCGGGCCGGCTGCAGCGTCTGTCGCGCAGCCAGCGTGCGCTGCGAGGCGATCACCTGCGACAGCGTCCGCTCGATCCGCCCGAGCATATAGCGATTGCGGGCGGAGCTCAGCATCACCTCATTCCGCAACTGCTTGGCCACTTCAGCCGCGGTGGCGGCGATGCGGGCCTTGGCTTGCTCGTCGGTCAGGTCCTTCCACTGCGATTTGGATTGCAGGAGATGGCCGACGATCGACTCCATGATTTGGTGATACGCCATGCCGGCGTCGGCGAAGGAGAAATCGCGCACCTCGCGGCTTTTGAGCTGCAGGCCGTACTGGGCGAAGTGCTTGAACGGACAGGTGGCGTAGGTTTCGATACGCGAGACGGTGGCTTCGAGCGGCGAAGGAAATAACGCGCCGGCAACGGCGGGGGAGAGCGTGGCGTCGTTGGTGTACGAGAGCGCGGGCCAGGCCTGTGCGATGAGGGTGAGGACGGGGGAGCTGATCGCTTGGGTTCGATCGGAGGGCGCGGCCATTGTTTTGATTTCGCGGCGAGTGGATTCTCGCGACGACGGCTGCTCCTCAATCGATGATTGCTTGGGCGCGGGCGGCAGAACCCTCACCCTGCCCTCTCCCGGCGTACCGGGAGAGGGACGGAGGGACATCTCATCCCGTTGTGTCGAGCTTCCGTCTTTCTCTGAACCCTGCACCCCGAACCCTGAACCCATTTCCGAGCCACTTGCCACCGCGTCATAAAGTGTTGACCACGCCGGATCCGGGGCGACGCTCGGATCGAACTGCCGTGCCCAGCGCATCAATCCTGTTACCAATTGCCGCGGGGTGGCGATGCAGTCGGGTTTGTCGTGGGCGTAGCATGGGGCGTTCGTCGTCGCCTGGGCGAGGGTCGGGAAGAGCAAATCCAACCGCTGCCAGAACGGCGAAGCGTTCAGCGGCCGGCCGCCGTCTTCGGCGCTGGGTCTTGTGAGGATGAGGCGTTCGCTGGCGCGCGTGAAGGCGAGATAGCCGAGCAGGCGCTCGTCGAGCAGGGCGCGGGTGGTGTCGTCGTCGAGCTCGATCGAGCGCCGGCGGAGCAGGCCGCGGTCGGCGTCGGTGAGAACCGTCGGCTCGCGCGTCGCCATCGGGAAAAGCCCCTCGGCTAGTCCCAGCACGAAGGTGGTCTTCGCGTCGGTCGCACGCGAGCGCTCTATCTCGCCGACGGCCACCTGGTCGAGCGTGGGCGGCGTGAGGGCGAAGTCAAATTTCTCGAGGCCCGCCTCACAGGTTTGCACATAGTCTTCAAATTTCACTTCATGATCGCCGAGCAAATCGACCATCTCATCGAACAGCTCGACGAGATTCGTCCAAGTCTGCTCGTGCTCCGCGGCGATCACCACCTTGCCGGTCACTTGAGATTCTTCGATCCACTTCGCGATCGTTGCCCGCACGCCGAAGGATTCCATCAGGTTGAACAGGGCCGAGCAGATTTGCTTGAACGTCAGCCGCGGTTGATGGTTGACGACGTCGAGGAATGGGCGGATTTTCTCCAGCACTTCGCGCCGAGCGGCGTCGATCTTTATCGGTTCGGCAGTCTCTTGCTCGATCGCTTCTTCGTTCTCACCGACGAGGATTGAGCCGCGCTGCATGTCCCACGGCTCTGGCGATTCCCACTTTTCCCTGGTGATGCCGTGCAGCAGTACGTAGTTTTCGATCTCGTCCGCCTGATCCAGCGACACGCCGGCCAGCCCAGATTTGAGCAGCGCGATCGAATCCTCCGTCGGCCAATGTTTCCGCGCGATCGCGAAGACTGCCCGCAGCCACTGCAGCAGCGGATGGTGCATCGCGGAGCGGCGGGCGTCAATGAAATACGTCAGGCCGTGCTCGCGGAAGCTGGTGGCGATGAGCGGCTGGTATTTGGAAAGATCGCGAACGAGCACGATCACGTCGCGCAGCCGCGAGCCGGTGCGGAGCAGATCGCGGATGCGGCGGGCGACGGCATCGACTTCTGAAGCGCGATCGGGCGCGGCGATGCGCTCAATGCTATCGCCCGCGGCGAATTCCTGCGGCGGTTGATGGTCGAAGGCGAAATGCTCGATGGCCTGCAGCGTTTCGGTTCGGAAGCGACCCGCAGTTTGCGCATTTGTGGCACGGGCGGCCCGCCCGTGTTTGCCGGCAGACACGGGCGGGCCGCCCGTGCCACTGGAATCGGATTCCAATCGCACGATCGGCCTGATCGTCGCGCCGGCCTCTGTCAGTTGCACCATCAACTGCCGAAAATTCCGCTCAGTTTTATGGAACAGCGACAGCTCGTCCGGCGACAGATGGAAATTCTTCGCCACCGGGCTGGCCGGGTCAATGAGCATCGTCACCGTCACGTCCGCGCAAGAGCCTGCCAGGCCCACGATCATCTGTCGCTCGTGGCGGGTGAATTCAGTGAACGCGTCGATGAAGACCGTCGCGTTTTTGAACGCCGGGCAGTCGCACATCACTTCCAGCACTCGCTCGAGCCGGCGATGCGGGTCGAGGCGATCGGGGCCGAGGAATTTCTGGTACTCGTCGTAGAGCAGGAGCAGGTCGCGCGATTTGGCGAGCAGGGTTTGCGTGTCGGCGTCGGTCGGATCTGTGCCGAGCGCGGTTTCGAGCGTTTCGACCATCGAGCGCAGCTCCGTGCCCGATCGCTCGATCTCGGTGAACGTGTGATCGAGTTCGCTGGCCAAGCCCAACCGGCGGGCGCTCGAAGTAAAAAAGCTCAGCCGATTCTGCAACTGCCGCAGGAGCAGGCCGAGGATCATCTGCCGCCCGCGACTGGTGATGGGCGACACCGCCGCGCCGCCGGTGGTGCCGAGGACTTCATCGCCGAGCTTATCGAACGACAAAATCCGGCAGCGGCTGAAGGGGCCGAATTGTTCGAGCAGCAATCGCTCGACGGAGAAGGTGACCTGCCGTGGCACGATCCAGAAGATCGGCGGGCCGAGCGGGTCGGAGCGGAGAAGTTGGATGATCTGGTCGAGGCAGTGGCGCGTTTTGCCGGTCCCCGCCCGTCCGATCACGAAGCCGATCGACATGCGTGGATTGTCGAGGGTGGAGCGTGGATTGTCGAGAAAATCGTTTGCTTGATCGAGCAGAATTTCACGCCGGTTGCTGTGCAACCGGATCCGGTCGCACAGCGACCGGCGTGGGCAGACGCACCTTCCATCCGCCCGGGGGTTCTCATATCATTCGCGACTCGATTGGAGGAACGCGATGGCGATTCGATGGGGATACTGCACCAAAGCCGGCGACGCCGAGCGGTTTAAAGCCGCCGGGTGGGATTACGTCGAAGAAAATATCCAGGGTCTGCTGCAAGGCACGGCCGCCGACGACGCCTGGACCGGCGCTGCCTCCGCCAAGGCGTGCGTGCTCCCGATTCCGGCGGGCAACTCGATGGTGCCGGCGACGCTGAAGATCACCGGGCCGGCCGTCGATCTGAGCGCGTTGACTGCCTATCTCGCGACCACGTTCGCGCGGGCGGCGAAAGTCGGCATGAAGACTTTGGTCTTCGGCAGCGGCGGGGCGCGGAACTATCCCGACGGATTCGATCGCGGCACGGCGAAGGGTCAAATTCTCGATTTCCTCAAAGCCGCCGCGCCGCTGGCGGCGAAACACGGCATTACCATCGTCGCCGAACCGCTCAACAGAAAAGAATCGAACGTGCTCAACTCTGTCGCTGAGTCGATGGAGTATGTGAAAACGGTCAATCACCCGAATTTTCAGTGTCTGGTTGACAGCTATCATTTCTGGCTGGAAGACGAGCCGCTGGCGAATCTGCAGGCTGCCATGCCGTGGATTAGGCACGTGCACGTGGCAGATAGAGTCGGGCGAGTGCCGCCGGGCGAGAGCGGGCAGAGCGACTATCGCCCGTTCTTCAAAGTGCTCAAGGCCGGCAAGTACGACGGCGGAATTTCCGTCGAAGCCAACCCCGGTAACAACGTCGGCAATGAGAAAAAAATTCTTACGTTTCTGAAAGACGAGTGGAACGCAGCGTGAACGAAAATCAATGCAGAGTGCGGAATGCAGAATGCAGAATGAAATGCCATGAATCGATCTTCATTCTGCACTCTGCATTCTGCATTCTGGCTTCAATTTAGAAAGGTCCTAAAAATGCTCATGAAATACCGCCTCTTCACCCCCGGCCCCACCAGCGTTCCTGAAGCAACCTTGCTAGAACTGGCGAAGCCCGTGCATCATCACCGCACGGCAGAGTTCCGCACGATGTTCAACGAAGTGCAAACGCTGCTGCAATACGTCTTCCAGACGAGCAAAACCGTCTACACGATCACCGGCAGCGGCACGGCCGCATTTGAGGCGGGATTTGTGTCGGCCGTTCCGGTCGGCGCGAAAGTGCTGAACATCAGCAACGGTAAGTTCGCCGAGCGATGGGCCAGCTATGCGAAGACCTTCGGCTGCGAGCTGAAGGATCTGAAGCTGGAGTACGGCACGCACGTCACACCGGCGCAGATCGAAACGGAACTGAAGGCCGTGAAGTACGAAGCAATCGTGCTCGTCCACAGCGAGACCAGCGCGGCCACCGTGTGCGATCTCGAAGGAATCGCCAAGGTCGTGAAAACGGTGAGCCCGGAGACGCTGCTGATCGTTGACGGCATCACCAGCATCGGCGCACTGCCGTTCAAGATGGACACGTGGGGCGTTGACGTTGCCATCACCGGCAGCCAAAAGGCGCTCATGCTCCCGCCGGGGTTGGGATTCGTCGCGCTTTCGGACAAGGGCATCGCCGCGGTGGAGAAGAACAAGACGCAGCATCCGTTCTATCTCGACATGAAGAAATACATGAAGAGCATCACCGACGGCGACACGCCGTTCACGCCGGCCAACACGCTGATCGAAGCGCTCGCGGTCAGCCTGAAGATGATCAAGGCCGAGACGATCGAAGGCGTGTGGAAGCGTACGAGCATCACGGCCGAGGCGTTTCGGCAGGGCGTGAAGGCGCTGGGCTTCGAAATCTTCAGCAAACAGCCGGCCGACAGCGTGAGCGCGGTGAAATATCCCGCCGGCATCACGCACAAGGAGTTCAGCGGGCAACTGAAAAACAAGCACAACATCCACATCGCCGGCGGCCAGGGGAGCATGGAAGGGAACATCTTCCGCGTGAACCACATGGGCTACAGCGACGCGTACGACGCGCTTGCGGTCGTGGCCGCGATCGAGCACACGCTCAAGGCGCTCGGCAAGCCGGTAGAATTCGGCAAAGGCGTGGCAGCGGCGCAGAAGGTGTTGTCGCAGCTGTTTTAGTTCGCAAACTTCAAGGAGGGGAATGATGAGAAATATTGTCATTGTGCTGGCGGTTACGGTTGTTATTACGATCGTCGGATTTTTAATCGGATCCGTGATGGTCGGTCAGCCGCAGCCGGCAATTGTCATCAGTAAGCCCTCGTCGGGCGATCCGATGAGAGACTTGGCCGCGTCGCAGAGAGACCGGAATCTGGCGATGGACACTATGAAAGCACGCCAGAACGGCGCGATGATGGGCGGCGGGATTGGACTCGTCGCGGGCTTGATCGGTGGAATCGGGCTGGTTTCCGTTCTCGGTAAAAAGAAGAAATAGAACTCACCGTGCGAAAATTCGGCTTCTCCTTCTCATGGCGTCGCGCGATCGGCATTTCGGCCGCTAAGGGAAGGCTCTCGCGGCGGATTGGAATTCCGCTGACGCGCGGCGGGCGAGAGCGGAAGCTGGGGCGGATGCTCGGGTCGCTGGGGATTTTTGCATTGCTCCTGGAGCGGAGCAGCGGGGCGGCGGGCCGAATGGATGAGCCGCCGCTACTGGGATGCATTGCGACGTTAGTGAAAATTGCAGTGGTGATCGCGGCGATATTCGTCGCCGCGATTCTTTACCGCAATCGGGACAGCTTTCAACACAATTCAAGCCCGCCGGCGGCGCCGATTTCATCGCCGTGAGCGTCCGCATTTGTACTTTTTCTTGCCTTGCGAATGAGGCTCTACGCTGATCGACGATCAGCAACGATCAGAAGCGGACACAATCACATGTTGTTCTCCAGCGGTTGCGTGGCCGGCAGTGTCGTGGGCTGAGTCGCCGGTTTGAGGAGCTTGGCTCGGATTGTGTCGAACGCCGCGGTCTTCAGCAGCGGGCCGAGGTCGGGATCGTCGAGCAGTTCGCCGGCTTCGTAGTCGTCATCGGTCGCCGCATCGACCGCCCGCGTCGTGGCGGCCAAGTCGCCCTGCGCGGCGGCGATGAGCGCGGTTTGCAGCGGGTCGGCGAATTTGGTTCCGTCGAACGAAGTCTTCGTCGCCTGTTTGAATTGCTTCAAGTTTACGTACGCTCGCACCAACCGATCTTTCCGCCGCCATTTCACGTTGTAGTCATCGACTTCGGGCATCGCATCGAGGATGCGAACCACTTTGACATAGTCCTTGTCCAGGTAGGCCGCCTCGGCCTCGTATACGGCAAGTAGCGGCGAATCAGGCACGACCGCGCGGTGGATTTCGATCACCTGCCGCAACTCGTCCGGCTTTTTGTCGTTTGAGGTCAGGTTCGCCAACTGCTTAAAGCGATCGACGTCGCGTGGGTAGTCGCGAAACGCCTGAATCCCTTTGCCGGCCTTGTAATACGCGTACAGTCGACTCGCGGCCAAGCCCTTGATCGACGAGTCCTCGGACATGAATTCGACGGCCTTGTCGTACGCCGCCGCGGCTTCGTCGTACTTTTGCAGGTTGGAAAGCCAATCGCCGTTGGCATCCCAGGCCTCGGCATCTTTTGGAAATAGCTTGAGATGCTTGGCCATCAGCTGGGCCAACTCGGGCGATTTCGCGGGCAGTTGATTTGCGAGCAGCTTAAACGCTTCCTGCGGGCGGCCGGCCGTCTCGTAGGCTTCCAGCGGCTTTTTCAATTCGACCATGCACGCGACATACCGCGAGAGCACGGCCTTGATGTAAAACTTCTCGGCGGTGTGAATGTCCTTTAAATAAATGGCGGCAGCTTCGGCGTAACTGCCTTGCACTTCCTTGACGGTCGCGGTGTAAAACCGCGCGTCGATCGTATCGCCCTGTTTCGCCGCCTGCACTTCGACAACGGTGGTGAGGCCTTTCACGTAGCCGTCGTTGTCGAGGCTGTTGCAGAGGGTTCGAAATTCCAGGGGTGAAAGCGTGAGTGCTTTTACATGCTGGCTCAGGGCCGCCTGCGCCTCGGGCGTGTCAATGCCCGCGAGGGTTTTAAGACAATCCGCGGACTTCGGCTCGTCCAGCAGGCCGGATTGCAGCGCCTTGATCGCCTCTGGAAAGCGCTTCAGACGCACCAGCGCGCGGCCCACCTGGTAGCCGCCCAATTCGCTCGGGCCGATCATGTCCAGGTATTGTTGCCCGGCTTTCACGGCCGGCTCATCTTGCCGCAGGCCGTTGCACGCGATGGATTTGAGCAGGTAGTTCATTGCCAGATCGGGGGAAAGCTGGATCGCGCGATCGACCTTCGTCTGCGCATCTTCAAACGCATTTTCCCGGATGGCGATGGCCGACCGAATCATGTAAACCATTCCGAGATACGCCGGCGGCATGCTTGAATCGGAAATCGAATCGATTTCCGTCGTCGCAGTCTTCAATTTACCGTTCCGCAGCGCTTCCATAGCGCGGCCCATGGATTGGATCGCCGCCAGTGTGGCCGGGCCAGTCGGTTTGTCGATCAACGCGAACAAGCTGCCCATGACGTTGCTCGTCCGCAAGCCGGCGTCGAGGTCTTCCAGGTCATAGATTCTCCAGCGATCGGTGTGGGTCATCCAGAACCGCATTCGCGCGACGTATGCCGGGTGCTCCAGCTTGGCGACGACGACGACTTCGTTCGGCCTGTCGCTGACCGGCCGAACGAGCCGCACTTGCACGTTGGACCAACTCGAAAGTGTTCCTGAGCCGGTAAACTGCTGCTTGAGTCCCTGCTTTAGACCGGTGGCAAACGCTGTTCGATTTTCACTGCCCATGGTCGGTGGATCCGGCAGGCGCTCGATCTCGAGGATAAGGCGGTCGATGTCAAAATAGCGATCGACGGTACCTTCGTTGGGATTGCTGACGCCTTTGCCCATTTCGGTCAGCATCTTCTGGATCTCTATCAGCTGTTGGGGATCGCCCGTGGGCTGAGTCGATGAAAATGAATTGACGACTTCCGCCCGATTGACGGCCGGCGGCGCGTCAACGCGCGTGGTGGTCCGCCGCTGTTGGTAGAGCAATCCACCGGCACCGGCGATGACCAGCACCAGTACGACCACCACCGGCAACAGCCATTTGATGCGCGACGGCGGCTGCGAATGCCTTGCAACAGGCCATTGATCCGGACGAAACGGCGGCGGTAGCGGCGGTGGTTCTGACATGGCGACTCCCCGGGATGATGAACGCGAAAGTCTACCGTCTTGCCTGAAGTGCGGTTAGCCGTTTAACTCGCGCCGTTGTTCCCTCACTCAACGAACGATACAGTTCCCGCGCTTTTATGCGAATCGGCAAACCAAAACCAACAATTGACTCGGCCGACAAGCCGGTTTCGATCGCGCAGGCACATTCGATGTTCCGAGATATCAAGCGACAATTCCGTCCACGGAAAAACGCGAATGGCCTTGTTTGTAAGGTCGGCCGGTACCACGGCTGCGCGGTGATCAAATTGCAGAAGCCCGCCTGGACCAATGACAGCATGCGGAAAGTGCCGAACCAGACCGGCGTGTTCTTCTCCGTCTGGATCGATCCGAAATCCATTGGTGTTGCACGGTACAACATCCATTCACTGAAGCTTGGAAAGTTGAAGCACCACCACATCATCACCGGCGATTTTGCCCGGGCGTTTCGGCGGGCGTTCGCTCGGTCGATCAAATCGTGGCCGAACGTACGAACGGACTACGGGCCGCAAACGCTGATGCAGGGATGGATTGAGTCTCACCGTCCCCGCTTCGAGCGCGACGTGACTGCGCTGCTGAACCGATTCCAACTGCTTTGCCCGATGATCGACAGGTTTCTGGAGGATTGCGCCGCTCCCTCGAGGCGTCGTTCAACGCCCGCCCGAACCGGATAAACGGACGGAGTTGTCTCCCTTACAATTCACCCTGCGTTTGCGGGCTTGGCCGGCGAATTTCGGAATGGACAATCCGCGCGATTTGAACACAATACCCCGCTCGCAGTATTTCTTTGAAAGGACCACGATGGCAGATGAAACAACCGGCTCCCCCGACCCGCAACAACAGGTTCGCGTCACCCTCGACGAGCGCGACTTAAAGACGATTTTCTCCAACGCCTATCGCATCCACACGACGGCCGAGGAAGTTGTCGTCGATTTCGGCTTTAACATGCCCGATCCGAATCCGCAGCAGACGACCCCGCAGTTGCTGTTCAAGGTGACCGATCGCGTCATCATGAGCTATACCAGCATCAAGCGGCTGAGCGTTTCGCTGAGCCAGCTGATCAAGCGGTACGAGCAGCAGTTCGGTGAAATCCCGACGCAGAAGCGGTAAGCCAGCCGCTCAACTAAATTCAAGGGGCGGAGAGTTCGTCGAGATCCGACGAGCTTGCCTTCGTCGCTGCACATTCACGCGAAAATAGAATTCACACCGCGAGTCGCGCGGGTGTGTTTGCGTCGAGTCGAATGGCGCGATCGAGCAACGTTTCTGCATCGAGCGGATGATTCCCGATCTGACTCGCTTCAATCGCCGCCGCGAGCGACCCGAGCAACGCGGCCGCTTGGAGCGATCCACCGACCGCCAACGTGAGCGAGGCGGTCGCCAGCAGCGCGTCGCCGCAGCCTAGCGGGTCGATTGCGTTGGCAGTGAGCGCGGGAACGTACTCGCTGCGGAGGCGATCGGTGGCGGTGGTGCCTTCGGGGTGGTCGAACGTGACCAGGCCCTGCTTGCCGAGGGTGATCATCGCTTGGCGGGCGCCGGTTTGTTCCAGCAGGTTCCAGACGACCGCGCCCAGGCCGCTGGAAAAATCGTGCAGAGTTTCTCGCACCTCTCGTTCGGTCGGGCAGAGCAGGTCAACCCCTTTGAACTGAAGAAGACTGCTCTGCTTGCCGCTCACATCCGCGGTGATGACGGGCACAGACGCGCGAAGGGGAGGCAGGATGCGATCGAGCAGGCCGCTCGTGATCAGCCCGTAGCCGAAGTCTGCGAAGATGACGGCGGATGCGCCGTCGGCGGCTTCCAGAATTCTCGCGGCGGCAATCGGCTCGGTGGTGGAATCGAGTGGGGCGATGTGCCCTTCGTCCACCTTGAACAGCTTGGTCTGGTCGACAATGTACCGGTGCTTGGCGATCAGCTGCCGGCGGTAGGGGAGCGATTGAACGTCCACGCCGGCAGACTGCAGCCGCATCTGCGCGAGGCGCGACGCATCGTCGTCAGCCATCCCGGTGACGAGCACCGGATCCGCCCCCAGCCCGGCCAAGTGCAGCGCGATCACGCCGGCGCCGCCGTCGTAGTCTTTGTCCTGCAGCGCGCGAAGGGTCATCATCGGCCCTTCGCTGGCGATGCCGGTGGCGTCGCAGAAGTGGTAGCGGTCGAGAATGTAATCGCCGATCACCAGCACCTTCTGCCCGCGGAACCGCTGCACAAGGTTGACGATGTTGCTCGGCGAAACGTCGTACCGGTCGCGGAAGCGGGCGATTTTTTCTTCGTCAAATCGCGCATCGCCCTTCAGTGTGCCAATGAGCGCGGTCGAGGAGTAAACCACTTCGCCGCTGGTGAACTTGACGCGCCCGCCGTGCTTCACCACCGCGTCGCGCTCGGCGGCGAATCGCGGGTCGTGGTGCTTCTCGTACTCTTTTCCTTTGACGTAAATATCCGGCTTGAGCGAGTCGATCAGCTCGATCGCGGTGGGGTGCGGGTTGATGAAGACGAAGTCCACGCACTCGAGCGCGGCCACGCTGGCGGCGCGGAGATCATCGGGAATCAGCGGCCGATTGACGCCCTTGTTCACGTTGGCGTCGCTACTGATTGTGACGATCAGCAAATCGCCGAGCGATTTGGCGAACTGCAGGTGCGCAATGTGCCCGGGATGAACGACGTCGAAGCAGCCATGACAGTGCACGACGGCCCGACCGGCAGTGCGGGCTTCCTGTCGAACAGCCAGCAACTCTTGCAACGTGCAGATTTTACGAGGGGTCGCCATGACGAAAATATCGACAGAAGAAATCGACTCGCTTGAATCTTTATCGGACTCGGAAATGCGGGGCCAACCAGCGAAAATTCGCGTTTAGCCTCAATTTTCAAGCTCGTTGTGTCCGATAAACAGGCAAATGCACGACACCTCGCCCGGCGGCAGCCTGATCGACTCGTTAGAGCCGGCCCTTGCGCGCCGCGATGCCGAGAAAGTCGAATCCCTCCTCGCCGGCCGTCCTTCGGCTGAATCCGACAAAGCGCTGCGGGCGATCGCCGACTCGGCGTTGCAGGCCAGGCGATGGCTGCTCGCCCAAGTCGCGCTACAGCGGCTGAACGTGAAAGACGTCGCCTGCCATTTACAGTTCAACCTCGCCCGCAATTTCGCTGCGCTGCAGGAACATCGGCCTGCCGCGTACGAAGTGCTCGCGACAGCGCCGGCGGACAGCCGCTTCCAAATCGCCGCCTCCGCAACCGGATTGCCGACGATTTTCTTCACCGATCGTCCCGGCCATGCAACCAGCTTTTCCGCCAACAACGATCCGCTCAAGGCAGTCGGTGGGCTGTTCGGGCAATTGAAAGCGGAGATCGATCACGGCGCCGCTTTCGCGCTCTGCGGCCTGGGCGATGGTTACCTGCTCAACGCGCTCGCGCAGAAGCCGCCGTCGCTTTACATGACGATGCAGCAGACGATTCACCTGATCGAGCCGCAAACGCAGGTGCTCATACTGAACATGATGGTGCACGACTACAGCGCCGATGCCGGGCCGATCAAGCAGCCACGCTTCCGCTGGCACGTCGGCCGGGAATGGCGGCAGCAGATGGAGGCCGACTGCTTCGGCGATCTCCTCACGCCGCTACCAGCGTTGACGATCAATCAGGGAATCGATTCCGCCACCATCACCGCGGCGATCGAGGAAATTCAGCAGATTTACACCGCTAATGATGCGGTGCGCAAAGTCGAAGTCGAAACGCACTACGCCACCGTTCGGCAGGACGAGTGGGTCAACCGCTTCAGCAGTTTTCCGAATCAGCCGCCGCGGGTGATGCTCTACACCACGCGGTTCTCCACCGTGCTGCAATACTCCACGCGCGACGCAGCCCAGGCGTTCGGGCAGCTCGGGTGGGAGGCGATGGTCGTCATCGAGCCGAGCGATTGGCAACGCTGCGGCCCGGCTCACATCCGCAAGGCGATGGCGGAGTTCAAGCCTGATCTGATTTTTCAAATCGATCACCTCCGCCACGAGCACGGCGATCTCTTCCCGCCGCAACTGCCGTTTGCTTGCTGGATCCAGGATCACCTGCCGAACCTCTGCCACCCGGGCGCCGGCGAAGGTGTGAAGCTGCGCGACTTCGTCCTCAGCGGCATGGGCTCGCTGTTCGTGCAACAACACAGTTACCCGCGACGACAGATCGTCGATCTCCCGCAGCTCGCCCGCGTGCCGATGCGGCCCACCGAGTGGACCAGCGACGGCGAAGACATCATTTACGTTTCCAACTGGTCGAAAACGGCCGAGCAGATCGTGCCGGATATTCTCAAGCGGTTTAGTCAGCCGCCCGAACTCGCGGCGCTGGTCGCGAAATGCTGCACCGCAGTCATCGACCGTTACGCGGCCGGCCAAACTGTCTCTACGTTTTACGACGTTCGACTTATGCTGACCGAATGCGAAAAAGCCACCGGCCTGACGATCAACAAGCCGGCACTAAAAGATGAAGTCATCAACGTCATTTTCGATCGATTGAACAACACGCTCTACCGCCACCAGGCGCTGCAGTGGTCGGCCGAGGTCGTACGATCTATGGGCCTGCAGCTCGCGCTCTACGGCAATGGCTGGGACACGCACCCCACGCTCGCGGCGTACGCCCGCGGGCCGGTGAAGGCCGGCGAGGAGCTCGAACTGCTCACTCGCCGATCGAAGATCAGCCTGCAGCTCGAGCCGTACGCATGCTTCTCGCACGCGCGATTGCTCTCCGGATTATTCGCCGGCGGATTCTTCCTGGTTCGCGACCATCCGTTCAATCACCTCACGCAAGAACTGCTCAATTTTGTCGACCGGCAATTCGATGCAGACGCTTGCTCGGTCGAGCAGGCGCGGGCGGCGGTCAAGGAAAGTTATCGCGAAAAACTTGAAGAGATGCTCGTCCGCTGTGCGTGCCTCGGCGAGCAGGTCGATCCGATCGGCATGGTGCGCGATTGGCAGCGCGGCGGCACGCTCATCGCGCAGGGCACCTCGCTCCCGCGGCTGACTGACGTGTTGTTCGACGATCGCGCCTCGCTCGAAGTTAAGGTTCGCCGGTTCATCAACAACGCGCAACTGCGGTACGACGTTTCCACCGAGCAGCGACAGAATACGCAAAGCCGGCTGAGCTACCGCGCGGGGCTCGATCGAGTCGTCCGCGCGATCGGCAAATTGATCGCGGCGGAAACCGCCGTCAGCAAAGCCCAAGCGGCGTAGGAGAGAAAAATGCGATTGTCTTATGTCATCATTTCCTACAACCGCTGCGAAACGCTGCGGCGAACACTCGACCTGCTCCCCAGCCGCACGCACATCGGTGGGCGGCGGTGGGAAATCTGGGTGATCGATAACGCCTCCACCGACGGCACCGATGCAATGATGAAGGCTGAGTTTCCGCAGGTGAACTATCTTCGGCTGCCGAAGAATGAGGGAATGCCGGCGCGCAATCACGGCTTCGATCGCGCTACCGGCGAGTACGTCATCTGCCTCGACGACGACAGCTACCCTGCCAACGCCTCGGCGGTGCAGCAAATGCTGACGTACATGGACGGCGAGCCCGATGTCGCGGCACTCGTCGCACGCGTAGAACTCCCCGACGGCACGCCGGAAGGGCCGGCGTTTCCCACCGTGGTGCTCGGCGGGGCGACGTGCTTTCGCACATCGGTGCTGAAGGAAGTCGGCGGATTCTCGCCGGAGTTCTTTCGACAGGCAGAGGAGTACGAGCTGAGCTTCCGAATCTGGGGGGCGGGGTATCGCATCGAGCGGTTTGAAGACATTATTTTTCGGCACGACAAAGTCGCCGGACCGGGGCGGGCGTCGGAGCTCGTGCATCGGATGGACATTCGCAACAACCTGATTGTGGCCGAGCGATTTCTGCCGCAGCCGTTGCGGCGGGCGTATCGGGAGGATTGGGCGCAACGCTACGGCGCGATCGCCCGCAAGGCCGATCACGCTAAAGCCGCCCGGCAGGGGCGCAGCGAGGCACGGTTCGCGGGATTCAAGGAGATGTTTCGGGGGCGAAAGATCCTGAGCGACGTCGCGATCGAGCGGATCTTTCAATTCCAAGCGCAGGCCGATCGTGTGGCTAGTTGGGCCGAGCGGCACGACATCAAATCCGTGGCCGTGGCGGAGTACAGCAAGAATCTATTCGCGACGATGAACGCATGCTCGCGAGCGGGGTTGAAGGTCGTGTCGATCATCGATGAGAACGAAGCGTTCTGGGGCCTCGACTACCGCGGCGTGAAGATCGTCCCGCCGACTTCAGTCTGGCCGGGCACAGTCGACGGCGTGGTGATGTCGAACATCAATCCCGCGCAGATCGATCGAAAAATGACGGCGCTGCGCGAGAAATTCGAGTGCCCGCTCTTGCGGTTGTGGCAGCCGAAGATGATCGGCGAGTTGTTCAACGACGTATCGATCGCGGCGTGAAAGCCAATATCAAATCACCGTTGTAGCGATTCACCTTTGCCGGTATCGCAATACCTCAGCTACCGTCATCCTAAGCAACCGTCATCCTGAGGTACTCCGAAGGAACTAACGTCCGCGGCAAGTCGGCTAGATCCTTTGGCGTACCTCAGGATGACGACACGCCCAAACGGGTTCCACTCAAGGCCGAGTGAAGAAGCCGTCGGCGATTCCTTTTAGCACGTACTTGATCGCGCTCGGACTGAAGTGATTGCCGCTGATATGGCGAAGCGTCCGCCGCAGGAGTGATTTGGCCATCCACCATTTCTCATCGCGCGAGAACGCATCGCTTAGCCGAAGGATCCAGAGCTTGTTGCGGACTTCGTAGTAATATTTCTCTGCACCGCTGGTGGCCGGCACGTGTTTGAGGGCGGTTTTGTGACAGACGACACTGGCCGGCACAAGCACGCCGAGTTCTGTTCGCAGCAGGCGGGCGGAGAATTCCACGTCGTCATTCCACAGGAAGTACCCGGCGATCGGCAGGCCGAAACGGTCGATTAGCGAGCGGTGGATCAGCATGGAGACGAATGACGTGAACCGGATCGACATCGTCCCGCAACTGGCGGCCAGGAATTGCTGCTCGGGGTTGTAGAGCTTGGGCTTCGGAATGTTCATCGGGTGGAGCGTGCCGTCGGACCAGACGGCTTTGCTCGCGAGCAGGTTCGGCCGCTGGTCGGCGGGGAATCGCGATCGCGCGCCGAGTAATTGCGAGAGAGCGTCAGGCTCGGCGATCGAGTCGTCATCGAGCGTCCAGATCCAGTCGAACTGTTGCAGATGCGCCCACTGAATTCCCAGAAAATAGCCGCCGGCGCTGCCGACATTTTTATCCGTTCGGATCACTTTGATGTGCGAAAACTCGGCCGCCAGCGAGTCGGCGGTGCCGTCGGTGGATTGGTTATCGACCACGAGAATCTGTTCGACGGCGACAGTCGATTTCGCCAGCGCGAGCAGACTCTCGCGCAGCAGCGGCAGGCGATTGTGAGTGACGAGAACCACGCAGACGCGATCAGCCATGCCCACACATCATCGGCAAACCGAGTTGTGATACAATCGGCCAGCGAAGCAGAAAGGATTTTCGTGCCCGACTTACCTGCCGTTCATCCTGAAGTCGTTCGGCAATTCATGTCCTCGACAGCCGAGGGATCGATCCGGTTCTATCCGGTGAACCTGGACGTGAAGCAGGCGGAGTTTGCGCGCTGCCTGCTGGTCAACGGCGAGCGGAGTTGCTTTACCGATGATTCGTCCGCTGCAATCCCAATCTTCGTTTCGACTGATCCAAAATTCGAGTCGTTATTCTGCAGCAGCAAGCCGGCCGTAAGCGTTGTGCTGGATTTTCACGACAAGGGTCGGCGGCTGGATTTTCTGGGCATTACCGATCCCATGTGGGCCGCGATTTCCGCGGGCGATTTGCAGGTCATTTACCTGAAGCTCCAGATTCACGAGCCGGCCAATTACGCGAAACTCAATCGGCTGCCGGCGAACGTGCACGTTCTCTCCTGCCCGCTTTTGCTGGGCGGGTCGCGCTTTCACATCACCGTGCAGGAAGATTTTTCGGGCGATGCGTTGTTCAGCAGGGTTCTCAAGGAGAATCGTTCGCCGGCGTATGAGTACGACTGGTCATTCGTCGGCGCGCCGACAAGCGACGACCGCGCCGCCGCATTCGAAGTGCTTCGGCCGTTCGAATCGCGGCGGCGATTCTTTACCGTCTCTCAACCCGGGCATGTAGACGCCTCGGTGGCTACCGTGCCGCAGGCGGAATATCTGCGCATCAGCCGCAGCAGCAAAATCTGCCTCTCCCTCAATGGCCGCGGCCCGTGGTGTTTGAAGGACGGCGAGCTTTTCGCGGCCGATTGCCTGGTGCTACGGCAATGGCATCCGGTCTTGCGGCTTAATCCGCTGACCCCCTGGGATGGCGATCATTGGGTGGTCAGCAAGACCGAGGATTTGGTCGGCACGATCGAATCGCTCCTGGCCGACGACGAACGGCGTGAGCGGATCCGCCGGGCGGGGCATCAAATGTTCAAAGAAGTATTGACTGGCAATCGCTGGTCGGATTTTTACGTCGAATGGCTGTGGCAGTTTCTCAAAGGCTTCGGCAAGCCAGCCTGGGGACCGCTCGCGATCGCGTAGGCCGGCTCATCACGTCATCTTGATCACGCCGCTCTGTCGCTTCACCGCGATCACACGCTGCTTGAGCGTTTCAAATAACGGCCGCGGATTGGGCACGCCGCGTAGCACCAGCTTGGGGTTGGTTTCGTCTTTGGAAATAATCGTGATTGTGCCGGTCTGCACGATGCGGTCGAAGATTGACTGGTGGAATTCCAGGTCTTCCACGTGCCAGAGTTCCATCGTGTCGATCGATTTAGAAAGCAGTCCCCGCTCGTAATCGATGCGGTAGTTGCTGATGCGGTAGCGCACTGTCCGCTGCCGCAGGATCGGCCAGGCGATGACGAGCAGGCCGACGATGATGAGCCCGAGCGTCACCAAAGCACTCGGCATTTCATGCAGTTTAGTGATCGCCTTCCACACGAACGGGAGTGAAATTAGCACCAGCCCCGCGAGGCCCCAGATGAAGATCGACCCCATCTCCGCCCGCAGCAATGGCGAGCCGGCGTAGTAGATTTCTTCCCGGTCGTCGGCCGGCTTGTGCGGGTGTACTTCAGGTTCCAAGGGATTGCTCATCGCGGGTCCTCTATTTGGATAACGCTTCGATCCGCTTCCAGATTTTCTCCGGCACGGGCACGACGCTCAGCCGGCCGATGCGGAGAAAATCCCAGCCGACGAAAATCGTGTCGGCCTTGATCGTCGCCAGCGAAACCGGCTTGGCCAGTTTCTTCAACGGCTTAAGGTCGACCACCGCCATCTTCGGGTTATCGCCTTTCGGATCGGCGTACGAATCGCTGGTGATCTGTGCGATTCCGATCGCGGATTTGTCATCGCCGCTGTGGTAGATGATGGCGAGATCGCCTTTCTTCATCGTGCGGATGTGAATTAGCGCGGTGTTGTTGGCCACGCCGTCCCATGAGGTTTTTTTATCGCGGACGAGATCGTCCCACGAATAGGTGCTCGGCTCGGTTTTCAAAAGCCAGTACGCCATGCGAAATTCCACAAAAGGTCAACGACAGTTTCCTGTTTAGCCGTCGCGGCCACGCGACGCGGTTGCCCGTTTCGTCGCGTGGCCGCGACGGCTAAACGCGAACGGTTATTGCAACGGCGATCGACCCGCTGCGGCGCGGGCGGCGGCGCCGGGCATGGTTTCGAGCATCGCGCGTTGGTACGTCTGACTGATCTTGCGGAGCAGGTCGTAAAACTCCACCTCGGCCATGTTGAGCGCCTTGATCTTGATGTGCGACACGAGCTTGCTCTGCATCGATTCAAGTTGCAGCCGCTGCGCGTCGGTGACGGACATTCCCTGCTGCTCCTGCCGGCCGAGCGATTCAAGCATTAGGTTGAAATCGCCCATGAGGCGGGCCGCATCGGGATCCTTCGCGAGCGATTCCTGGGCGGCCTTGTACTTGGCGACGGCGGGGTGGTCCTTCAAAAGCGTTCCGATTTGCTCGGCCAGCTTCATGATCTCTTCGTTGTCAGCGGGCATCGTTTCCTCTCGTAAACAAGCTACTATAGTCTGACTTTACGGGCGTTGCCATGACAGACCGCTACCACCGACAATCGATCCTCCCGCAGATCGGCGCCGCCGGTCAGGCGCGGCTGGCTGTTGCGCGCGTGGCGATCATCGGCTGCGGCGCGCTCGGCACAGTGGCGGCGGAATTGCTCGCCCGCGCCGGTGTCGGATTTTTGCGGTTGATCGACCGTGATCTCGTCGAGCTCACCAATCTTCAGCGGCAAACGCTTTTCGATGAATCCGACGTGCGCGACGCGCTCCCCAAGGCCGTCGCCGCGGCCGGACGATTGGGGCGAGTGAACTCGAGTATCACGATCGAGCCGGTGGTGGCCGATGTGCACAGCGGCAATATCGAATCGCTCGTGGGTGATGGAATCGATCTGATCCTCGACGGCACCGACAACGCCGAGACGCGTTACCTCATCAACGACGTCGCCATCAAGCTCGATCGCCCGTGGGTGTACGGTGCCGCCGTTGGCGTTGAGGGAAGGGCGATGCTGATCGTCCCCGGCCAAACGCCGTGCCTGCGGTGCGTCTTCGAAAATCCACCCGCCGCCGGCGAACTGCCGACCTGCGACACCGCTGGTGTGCTGGCGACCGCGACCGCCGTCATCGGCAGCCTGCAGGCGAATCTGGCGATTCAACGGATCGTCGATCCCACGCACTCGGCGGCGAATCTGATCACGGCTGACCTCTGGTCGATGCGTTTTCACACGCTCGACCTAACGACAGCCCGCCGCCCCGATTGCCCCGCCTGCGGCCACCGCCGTTTCGATTTTCTCAACCGCCCGGCCGACGCCTCCCAAATCACCCTCTGCGGCCAAAACGCCGTGCAGCTTCGACCTGCGACCTCGCTGGTCAAAATGAATTTGGCCGACCTCGCCGGCCGCCTGGGCGCGGCCGGCACTGTGCAGAGAACGAACTTCCTGGTTCGGTGTGAACTGCGCGAACTACCCGGCATTTGTCTGACAATTTTTCCCGACGGCCGTGCGATCATCCATGGAACGAACGACTTTGCGCGGGCGCGTTCGATCTATTCAAAATTAGTGGGAAACTGAAAATGAAGGTGAACCGGATGGGCTGTACAGGGCTCGAACCTGTGACCTTCTCCATGTCGAGGAGACGCGCTAGCCAACTGCGCCAACAGCCCGGGTTTTCGAACGCTTGGGATTATATCGGTCACGCCCGGTGAAACAAGTGAGGGATTGGCCAAATCCGGTTAGTATGGAAATCGGTATGCCTGAAAAAATCATCCGTGATCCGGTTCATGACGTCATCGCCTTTCGCACCGATCGGCCGATTGATGCGCTGCTGTTCCGGCTGCTCAATGCTGCCGAGTTCCAGAGGTTGCGGCGGATTCGGCAGCTCGGGCTGGCCAGCCTGGCGTATCCGGGGGCGGATCATTCGCGCTACAGCCACAGCCTTGGTGTGATGGAGACCTCGCGGCGGATGCTGGGGCAGTTGCGGCAATCGTACAAGATTGACCCGGCCGATGAGCTGGTGTGCGTCGTTGCATCGCTGCTGCACGATCTCGGGCACGGGCCGTTCAGCCATGTGTTTGAGCGGGTGAGCGGCATTCATCATGAGGAGTTAACCGCGCGGGTCATCAACGATCCTGAGAGCGACGTGCACCGCCTGCTGGCCGAGCACGATAAGCAGCTGCCGGCGATGGTGCTGAAGTTTATGTCGAAGCAGCCGCGTACTTTTTTGACTGACATCGTCTCCAGCCAGCTGGATGCGGATCGATTCGATTATCTCCTGCGCGACAACCTAATGACCGGCAGCCAGTACGGCGGGTTTGATCTTCCTTGGCTGATTCACGCGCTGGAGATCGACGAAAAATCCAACCGGCTGGCGATCAGCTACAAAGGAGTGAGCGCGGCTGAGGCGTATTTGCAGAGCCGGTTTCACATGTATCGCAACGTGTACTTCCACAAGGTGGTGCGAAGCGCGGAAGGCATGGTCCGGCTCGCGCTGCAGCGCGCCAAGCGGCTGGCGGTGCAGAAGCGGCTGGAGTGGCCGCCCAGCGATCATGGGATCCACAAGGCGCTGCTCGGCAAGCGGCTGACGACGGCGGAGTTCACGGATCTCGATGACATTTCCATCCTGCACTGCTTCAAGCTCTGGTCTACGAGCGGCGACGGCGTGCTGGCGAAGCTATGTCACGGGCTTTTGTTCCGCCAGGTGTTCAAGACGATCGATCTAGCCCACGTGCATTACGAGCAGGAGTCCACCGCCATCGTCAGCGCGGCCGAGGCAGCGATCGCGGAGTTGGGCGGCGAGCCGGGCTACGAAATGTTCTACGACGAGCCGGCCGACACGCCGTACGAGACCTTCTCGCCTGATGACAGCGCTGCCAGCGATATCTACGTGAAGCTGCCGGGCGGGGAGCTCACGCCGATCGTGAATTTATCGCCGATCACGCAGGCGCTGAACCGCGATTTGATGTTCCGGCGGATTCACGTGGCGGAGCCGTATCGGGACGTGGTGATGAAGGTGATCGGGAAGAAGTAGGCTAGTTTGAAAGTGGCACGGGCGGCTCGCCCGTGTTTCTTCTGTGGCAAACAAGACACGGGCCAGCCGCCCGTGTCACGAAAGACTAAGCCCCGGCAGGGAACTTGATCACGCGCTTCGACTGACCATTTTCCTGTAAATACGTCATCAGCAGCGCGACGTAGCTGGCCTTGATGATCGGCTTGTCGGTCAGCTGCAGTTGCTCGCGAACCTTCATCACCGAATCGTCTTTCGGCCCTTCGATTTCCACATACACGCCCAGGTGCGGCAGTTCATCCAGTTCCACCAGGCAGTCGGCCAACTTCCAACTCTGGCGCTTTTTCTCGAAGGAGAGCACGCGGCGGTAGCCGAGCACTTCGAGCAATGCGATCGCGTCTTTGGCATCCGTCGCGCCGAGTTCGATTTCTTCCCGGCTTTTGAGCGGGCCGTGCTGGCGCGGGCCTTTGAAAGTAATCGTGTGCTTAACCGCGCCATCGGGCTGCGGCACGGTGGTGCGTAGCCGCAATCCCTTGTCAGCGGCGAGAAGGGAGCGGTCGTCGGTGTCGAAGAAGACATTGGTTTCAATGGCGGCGCCTTGGAGCGCGGCGCCAACGTCTTTGAGTTTCTCGCGGATCTCATCCAACGAGTCGACTTTCATCTTCGCTTCAATTTCAACAGCCATCTAATTTCCTTTTTGAGCGCGTACAACAACGGATGCGCTCGCCACCCTTTATAGGCGAAGCGCGCGGTTTGGCAATGGCTCAAGCGGGAATCACCCGACGACGAAATTCACCATGCGCTTCGGCACGTAGAGCGTTTTGCGGATCGTCTTGTCCACCAGCCACGGCTTAACCTTCTCGGCCGACATGGCCGCGGCGACGACCGTGTCTTCATCGGCATCGGCGGCGATGACGATCTTGTCGCGGATTTTGCCGTTGACCTGCACGGGGATTTCCATGCTCGCCTCGATCAGCTTGGCCGGGTCCACCGTCGGCCAAGGTCGGCGCGCCAAGCTTTTCGTGTGGCCGAGCCGGCTCCAGATTTCTTCCGCCAGATGCGGCGCGAACGGGGCGAGCATCAGTACGAAGTTTTCCGCCAACTCGCGCGGCACGACCTCGAGCGCGCCGACTTCTTTATTCAACTTGATTAACTCCGCGATGGCGGTGTTGAAGCGCAGGCATTCGATATCCTCCGCCACTTTCTTGATCGTGCGGTGCATCTGCCGATCGACGGCCTCGGGAATCGCGATCGCATCAATCTTCACCGGCTTGTCTTCCTCGCCGACGAGATTGTTCCACGTCGAAGATAGGAAGCGGCTCATGCCGATGATGTCGCGTGTGTTCCACGGCTTCTGCGATTCGATCGGGCCGAGGTACATCTCGTACAGGCGGAACGCGTCGGCGCCGTAGTCGTTCACGATCTCGTCAGGGTTCACCACGTTGCCGCGGCTCTTGGACATTTTGAACGTCTCTGCCTTCACCTTTTGCGAGGGATTGGCCTTCAAAACGTAGCTGTCGCCGTGCCGGGTGATGTCGTCCTCGCTCACTTTGCGAGGCGTTTCTTCAACCGTGTGATATTCCATCTCGCCGAGCACCAAACCTTGGTTCACCAGCTTATTGAAAGGCTCCGGCGTGCTCACGTGCCCGAGGTCGAACAGCACCTTGTGCCAGAACCGCGCGTACAGCAGGTGCAGCACCGCGTGTTCCACGCCGCCGATGTAGAGATCGACCGGCATCCAGTACTTTTCCTTCTCCGGATCGACGAACCGATTCGGATTGTGCGGATCGATGTACCGCAGGTAATACCAACAACTGCCGGCCCACTGGGGCATGGTGTTGGTCTCGCGCCGCATGTGGCGGGTGAATGAATCACCTTTATCGTCGAAGAAAAGCTGCTCGACGTTCACCCAATCTTCAATCTTGCTCAGCGGCGGCTCGGGCGTGCCGGTGGGTTTGAAGTCGGTCATTTCCGGCAGCACGAGCGGAAGCTCCGCCTCGCGAATCGCATGCGCCATGCCGTCTGCGTCGATGACGATCGGGAACGGCTCGCCCCAGTACCGCTGGCGGCTGAAGAGCCAGTCGCGGAGTTTATACTTCACCGTCTTGAGCGCGACGCCTTCGTCGGCGAGCGCGGCGATGATCTTGTCCTTCGCCTGCTCCGTCGGCAGGCCGTCGATGATCGGGGAGTTAACGGCAACGCCTTCGCCGATGAACGGGGCGGCCACCGGCGATCCGCTCGGATCGGCAACGACGAGCTTGATCGGCAATCCAAACTTTGTCGCGAATTCAAAGTCGCGATCGTCGTGCGCCGGCACGGCCATGATCGCGCCAGTGCCGTAACCGGTCAGCACGTAGTCGGCGATGTAGACGGGGATTTTCTCGTCATTGATCGGGTTGATCGCGTACGCGCCGGTGAAGCCGCCGGTCTTGTCCTTCGCGTCTGCCATTCGATCGCGATCGCTTTTGCCGGCCGCTTGCGCGCGGTAAGCGCCAATGGCTTCGCGCTGCTCGGCCGTCGTGATTTTCTCGACCAGCGCGTGCTCCGGCGAGAGCACCATATACGTTGCGCCGTACAACGTGTCAGGCCGTGTGGTGAAGACGGTGATGACATCGTCGATCGCCGCGTTATCGATTTCAAAATCGATCTCCGCGCCGACCGATCGCCCGATCCAGTTCCGCTGCATTTCCTTCAAGCTCTCCGGCCATTGCAGCGCGTCGAGATCGGCGATCAACCGATCGGCGTACGCGGTGATGCGCAGCATCCACTGCCGCATCGGCCGGCGTTCGACGGGGAAACCGCCGACTTCGCTCTTGCCGTCGATCACTTCCTCGTTCGACAGCACCGTGCCCAGACCCGGGCACCAGTTGACGGGGGCTTCGTCGGTAAACGCGAGCCGCTGGCCGGCGAGAACTTCGTTCTTCTCTTCGACGGTCAACTCCGCCCAGCCGCGCTCCAACCCGACTTGGCCGGAGATCGCTTCCATGCCTTCCTGCGTGGGATTGTTCTTGATCGATCCGTCCGGGCCGACCACGAAGTTGCCGTTTTCCAACTCATTCACCAGGTGCGAAATCGGCCTGGCCTTTTTCTCGATCGGGTCGAAGTAGCTGTTGAACAGTTGCAAGAAAATCCACTGCGTCCACTTGTAGTAAGTCGGATCCGTCGTATCGACTTCGCGATCCCAGTCGTAACTCATGCCGAGCATTTGGATCTGCCGGCGGAAGTTGGCGATGTTGGTTTTCGTCGTGACGGCGGGGTGCACGTTGTTCTTGATCGCATACTGCTCGGCAGGCAGGCCGAACGCGTCCCAGCCCATCGGGTGAAGAACGTTCGTGCCTTTCATGCGGAGGTAGCGCGAGAAAATATCGGTGGCGAGCCAGCCGATCGGATGACCGACGTGCAGGCCGGCGCCGCTCGGGTAGGGGAACATGTCGAGTACATACGCTTTGGGCATGTCGCCGGCTTCGGCCGGCTCGATCGCGGCGAACGTTTTGTTGGTCAGCCAGTATTGCTGCCATTTCTTTTCGAAGGCGGTGTGGTTGTAAGGCATTCCGTGAGTTTAGTTCAGCGGATGGAAAGTTGAAACGGACGATCGCATCGGGTTTCGGCTGAAATGCGTAAGGGCAGATAAAATCCGCATTGGTCTACAAATTCCGATGGTTTGGCCCTAACACCGCAGAATCTGCCGTTCAGAGCCGAAAATTCTTCCAAGTTCCGCGGCCATCGTTCCGATAACAATAGTAAGGATTCGCGAGGTTTGTTTTCGGGAGACCAGCATGTTGTTGATCAGCGAACGAAGCAATCGGCAGGACGCCAAGACAGGTTCAGAACGCCGCCGCGGTCTGCGGATCGAGCAGGACCGCCCGATCAAGGTGTTCGAGCCGAACGGCTCGCGCTACTTCGGCGGCAAGACGCAGGACATCAGCTCCACCGGCCTGCGGATCGAACTCCCCAATCATGCCGCCGTGCGAGAGGGCGAAACGCTCGCCGTGCATGTGGGCTTGAGCGATCGCGGGCACTCGCTCGCCAACCGCCGGCAGATGCTGCGGGCCCGCGTGGTGTGGGTCGACCGCTCCGCCAGCAACGCCACCGGCAAGCTGCAGGTCGGCGTGGAATTCCTCGCGAGCATCGTGGCGAGCCTCGACGCGGCCTGAGCACCGCGAGACATCAATAGAATTTTCCTGGGCCGGCTTCTTCTCGGGAAGCCGGCCCAATCTATTTCCGCAGCACGCCTCCCGTGGTTTGCTGCATCGCGTTGCAATTCAGGCGGGGATGAGTACAGTAATGCTCCCGATTTCGGGGCTATAGTGAAATGGGATCACGCGACCATGGCATGGTTGAATTCGGGGTTCGAATCCCCGTAGCTCCATTAAGTTTGAACGAAAAACCCCGGATTGCTCCGGGGTTTTTTCGTTTGTCTCTGCCTTGAGTTGCATGCTTCGCTCGGCTACTTCCCGACGTCAAACCGATCCAGATTCATCACCTTATTCCACGCTGCCACGAAATCAGATACGAACTTCTTCTGCCCGTCGGCGCTGCCATAGACTTCGGCCAAGGCGCGGAGGATGGCGTTAGAGCCGAAGACGAGGTCGACTCGCGTGCCGGTCCACTTGATCGCACCCATGGAACGGTCGCGGCCTTCGAAAAGGGATGAGTCGGCGTTCGTTGCCTTCCACTCCGTGTTCATGTCGAGCAGGTTGACGAAGAAATCATTGGTGAGCGTCTCCGGTCGCTTGGTGAAGACGCCGTTTTGGCTTTGGCCTTCATTGGCGTTGAGGACGCGCAGGCCGCCGATGAGCGCGGTCATTTCCGGGGCGGTGAGGTTGAGTAGTTGGGCTTTGTCGATCAGCAGATTCTCGGCCGGGAGAACGAACTTGGCCTTGAGATAGTTGCGGAAACCGTCCGCCTGCGGCTCGAGGAACGCGACTGACGCAACGTCGGTCTGTTCCTGCGTCGCATCCATTCGGCCCGGCGTGAAGGGAACTTTCACTTCAACGCCGGCGGCCTTGGCGGCTTTTTCGACGGCGGCGCAGCCGGCGAGAACGATCAAGTCGGCGATGGAAACTTTCTTCCCACCGGTCGCAGTGCCGTTGAAGTCCTTCGCGATGTTTTCGAGCGCTTTCAGCACCTTGGCCAGCTGCGCGGGCTGGTTGACTTGCCAATCCTTCATCGGAGCGAGACGAATGCGTGCGCCGTTCGCGCCGCCGCGCTTGTCGGAGCCGCGGAACGTGGAGGCCGACGCCCAGGCGGTCGAGACCAGTTGCGATACCGATAGCCCCGACGCAAGAATCTTCGCCTTCAGCGCGGCGATGTCTTTGTCATCCACCAGCGAGTGATTGACGGCCGGAATCGGGTCCTGCCAGATCAGTTCTTCTTTCGGAACTTCCGGCCCGAGGTAGCGGGCGCGCGGGCCCATGTCGCGATGCGTGAGCTTGAACCATGCACGAGAGAAAGCGTCGGCAAGTTGATCGGGGTTCGCCAGGAACCGCCGCGAGATCTTTTCATAGACGGGGTCGAAGCGTAACGCGAGATCGGTCGTCAACATCGTCGGCACGCGCTTCTTTGATGGATCGAACGCATCGGGAATGATCGCGTCGGCGCCTTTTGCGGTCCATTGTTGCGCGCCGGCGGGGCTCTTGGTCAGTTCCCACTCGAACGCGAACAAGTTCTCAAAGAAGTTGTTGCTCCATTTGGTCGGCGTCTTCGTCCACGTGACTTCCAGGCCGCTCGTGATGGTGTCGCCGCCTCTGCCCGTGCCGTAGCTGTTCTTCCAGCCGAAACCCTGATCTTCAAGGCCGGCCGCTTCAGGCTCGGGGGCGACGTGCGAGGTCGGCGCAGCGCCGTGCGTCTTGCCGAACGAGTGACCGCCGGCGATGAGCGCGACCGTTTCTTCGTCGTTCATCGCCATGCGGGCGAAAGTTTCGCGGATGTCGATCGCGGATTTGATCGGATCAGGATTGCCGTCGGGACCTTCGGGGTTGACGTAGATCAGTCCCATCTGCACGGCGGCCAATGGATTCTCGAGATTTCGGTCATGAATCTTGCCGTCGGCTTTGTCGTCGGAAACGGTTACGCCGCCGAACTTGTCGACGCCTTCAGAGCCGCTGGCGTACCGGATGTCGCCGCCGAGCCACGTTTTTTCAGCGCCCCAGTAGATGTCCTGATCCGGCTCCCAGGTATCCGCGCGACCGCCGGCGAAGCCGAAAGTCTTAAAGCCCATCGTCTCGAGCGCGACGTTGCCGGTGAGGATCATCAGGTCGGCCCACGAGATCTTCCGGCCATACTTCTGCTTGATCGGCCAGAGCAGACGACGCGCCTTGTCGAGGCTGACGTTGTCCGGCCAGCTGTTGAGCGGCGCGAAGCGCTGCTGCCCGCGCCCACCGCCGCCGCGGCCGTCGCCGGTGCGGTACGTGCCGGCGCTGTGCCACGCCATGCGGATAAAGAGCGGCCCGTAGTGGCCGAAGTCGGCGGGCCACCAGTCCTGCGAGTCGGTCATCAGCGCGGCGAGGTCTTTCTTCAGCGCGGCGAAGTCGAGGCTTTTGAATTCTTTGGCGTAGTCAAACTCTTCGCCCATCGGATCGGACTTGGCCGAGTGCTGATTCAGCAACTCGACCTTCAACTGTTTCGGCCACCAGTCGCGGTTCGTGGTAGCGGTCGTCGGGGCGCTGTGATTGAACGGGCACTTGGCTTCGGCGGACATGGAATGTACTCCTGTTTCGGGTTTTGCTGAGTCAGAACGTATAGCCTGAACTCAGGCCGGGTTCAATCGCCGGCGATTCTCTTCATTGTCGCCATCCGGGAAAGATCGTCCAGCGGCGCCTGCTGTGTTTGAGCGATTTGCTATGGGATCGAAACGGAAGAGCCTATCGATAAGCTTGTGAAACAGTGACAAGATTGTGCTAAAGATTTCGGCGAAGGCGCGGGCGAGCAGCGGTTCAAATAGGGTGGGAATGCTCGATTGAGCTTTCGCGAGCAGATCGCGAGAGCGATCGCGATGACATTTCGATGAGCTTCGATCAGCTTCAATCGGCGTCGATCGACTTCGATCGGCAGTGAGTTTTACGACGCTTACAGCTTCGGGGTCAGCTTGTCTTCTGATTGAGGCAGATCTTTGAGTGAGTTCAAACCGAAAAGTTCGAGGAACCGTTTCGTCGTTCCGTAAAGAATCGGCCGGCCCGGGATTTCTGCGCGGCCGGCGATTTTCACCAAATGCTTTTCCATCAGGCTGCGAATCGTCTCGCCGCAGGCGACGCCGCGGATGGCTTCGATGTCGGCGCGGAGGATCGGCTGCTTGTAAGCGATGATGGCGAGCGTCTCGAGCGCGGCCTTGGTGAGCTTGGCGTCGATGTCCTTCTGATGCAGCTTTTGCAGATGTTCCGCGAACTGCGGCAGTGTCAGAACCTGATAGCCGCCGGCCACCTGCTCGATGCGAAAGGCGCGGTTGGTTTCGTCGTAGTGGTCGTTGAGCGCCTTGACCGCGCGGCGGATCGGCTTGGTGCTGCCGAGGTCCATCAGCTCCGCCACTCGGCCCGCGGTGAGCGGGGAGTGCGTGGCCATCAGAAGGGCCTCGAGCACCATGAGATCGACCGCTTCATCAACGGCGGATCCCGCGGAGTCGGCGGGTGTTTCGATCGGTCCGTCTTGCACCTCTTCGGACTCGGCTGAAAGGGGAATGGAATCGCTCAGGGTTTGTGTCGTCATGTCGTCCTTGACCTTTCGATGAATGCAGGCCGTTCCGCCCGCAAATTCCAGTAAATGGTGATACCACCAAGCGATTCCGTACGCAATGTCTGCAGGCGTTATGGCGTTGCAGGGCGATCACGAACGAACGTATGTGTTCTTCGCCGAAGGGTCGGTCGAGCCGCGGATATGGACGACCGGCTTAAAATTCACGGACGGGCTTGCGGTGCCAGTGAGCGCCTTCAGCAGCAGGGAAATAGCCATCTCGCCGCGCGTTCTAAACTCCTGCGAAACGGAGGTCACCGGAACGATGGAGCAAGTGCAGATCGGGGCATTATCCACGCCAGTGATTTTGACATCCTGCGGCACTTTCTTACCCGCAAGGAAAAGTGCGTTCAGCGCGCCGACTGCGTGTTCATCAGACTGCCCGACGATGCCATCGAATGGCACGCCTCGTTCGATGAGAAATTTTCCCGCATTCAGTCCCGAGTCGTAACCGAAGCCAGGCACTTCCACTACGAGTTCCGGGATCAGGGGAAGGTTGCGTTCTTTCAACGCGGCCAGAAAACCCTGGTAGCGCACGGCAGAAAGATCGGTGGCTTCGCCTCGAATCCACAAATGGGCGAGCCGCCGACAGTGGCAATCGTCGATCAGATGAAGCGTGGCGGCGCGGATGACGTCAACTTGATCCAGGCCGATGTTGGTGAACTCGGAATTCATCTGTCGATCGTGAATGGTCACGACCGGAACGCCGCTGGCGTGGATCTTCACAAGATGCGGCATGAGTTCCGGGTAGGGCAGGCCGCCCATGATCACGCCGTCCACTACGTTCTTGCGAAGCCCGCGACTGAGGTCGCCGAACTGCTCGGTGCTCTCGTAGAACTGCAACATGAGCCGCTGACCATTCCGCATGGCGGCGGCGGCGATGCCGCCGACCATATCGTCGACGATCGTGCTGCCCACCGAACCATGGCGGCGCACGAGCACGCCGATCACATTCTGCCGACCCGTCCGCAGCGCGGCCGCCAGGTGGTTCTTTCGATAATCCAACTCGCCGGCGCGCTTGTGAATCGCTTCGATCAAATCCTTATTCGCGCCGCTATTCCCGAGCCGCCCGCTAAGCACCTTGCTGACGAGCGAGATCGAAACGTTCAGGTCCTCCGCGATGTGGCGCAGACCCACCACGCGTCGTTCGCCGGATTTGGATTTTCGAGTGGGCGACTTCGTCATGGTCAAGAATCCCAGATATCAATCACTGCTTGATCAACCGCTTGATTGCGTGAGATAACTATATATGAATGAATTTCTATGTCAACGCCAATTTCATTTCAAATCAGCATTGCCCCCCGGCAACGGCCCGAAAAATTTTCGGGCGCTTTGAATGATACCCCCAAGGGGAGTCGAACCCCTGTATGCAGACTGAGAATCTGCCGTCCTAGGCCACTAGACGATGGGGGCGTTCCTTCGTCGAGGGGCGATTATGAGTGACCGGCCGAACTTGGTCAAGTTGGCGATGCCGATCCGTTTACTACTCCAGACCTAGACCCACTTTCAGGTCGACCGTTTGTGTGACCGGTTCGACTTTCTGATAGTAAGTCAGCCGCACGCTGGCGGCCTTCAGATCGGTGTCGAGCAGGTACTCCTTCGTCACTTTGGAATCGAAGTTCGTCGAACTCGTCTCCGCTGCCTTGATCGGCTTACCGGCCCTGTTAAAAAACTCGATCTTCTTCAACCACGTGCCGCCTTCATTGAGCGTGACCGAAAGGTGCTGGCCTTTGGAATCATCGAACACCGCCGCGGTGCTCGCTTTCAATTCGATCGTGTGCTTGCCGAACTTGCCCGACGCGCCTTTGGCGAAGTCGAACAGCTTCACGTTGTCGGCCTGCTCATTGATGCCGCAGATGATCACGAGGTCGGCCTTGAACTGAATGCTCGTTGCGCCGGCAGCGGGGAGCGTGCTGAATGTGATCGGCACGGCGATCTTATGGCGGTTCGCCGAAATTTTGCTCGAGCCGGTCGTGAGCCATGGGCCGGTGGATTTGGTGAAGTCGGTTTTCTTGTCGTCGGTCGCCGCGATCAGCCGGCTGGCTTTTTCATCGATGCCGATGATCGTCGAGATCGGCTGCGAGAGAACGAGCGCGAAGCTCACGCCCTCGGTCGTCGGCAGAACCGGGTCGAGGTCTTCGGTCGTCTTCGCGTTAACGTGCACCTTGCTCACCACCACCGGCGCATCGGCGGCAAGGACGGCGAGCGAAAACATCGGCAGGCAGAGCAGGGCTATGGCAAACGGAACACGCATCGTCTTCATTCTCCAAAGGTGGTTGTTCCAACGCATGCTATTCGGGTTGATGGCCGGATGAAACAGAATTTCACGCTGGAATTCAGGGTGTTTCTGGCGGTCATACCGACTTTACCGATTGACCGGCGTGAGCGCATGCATCTTGCACGCTTACGCCGATTCGGCAACGACGGCGGCGATCAATTCCGGCGGCACGCCGATGTCGCCGATCACGATTTCGCCGGTGAACTCGCGAGAACGCGGATTGGCGAAGCCGGCCTTCTCGGCGACGAAGGTGATTGTCTTCGTGGCGTGGACGCATGGGCCTAGCGGTTCGCCGGTGTCGCAATCGAGGCCGGAGGGGAGATCGATCGAGAGGATTGGATAAAGCATTAGCTGTAATTTCCCAATTGCTTTGGATAGTTCGCCGCTAATGGCTCGCGATAGTCCTGTCCCAAAAAGAGCGTCAATGGCCAAGTCGTATCCGTCAAAAACGTCAACTTCTTGAAACGTTATCCTTTCGATTTGTGGTATCGCATGGATAGCACGAAAATTGATCGTCCCATCCGAAGACATCGGCTTAGTCCAATCGCCGGCAACTTGGACGCGCGCTCCACGGTTATGCAGATGGCGTGCGATCGCGAATCCGTCGCCCCCATTGTTCCCATTCCCGCACATAATTTGCACGGTAGGATCGTTAACACCCTTCAGCATCTCCATCGCCACCTCTGCCGCTGATCGTGCTGCGTTCTCCATCAGCACGATGCTCGGGATGCCGTACTCCGCCGTCGCCCGGCGGTCGATTTCTCTTACCTGCGTTCGCGTCAGTCGTAACGTCATGGTTCCCTGATTATACTGCGTCGGTATCTTGCGCATCACGCACTGTTTAGCCGTCGCGGCCACGCGATGGTTGAGACTCGTCGCGTGGTCGCGACGGCTAAACGGGCGGATCGCTTTTGTTGCGGTCGTTCCTGGTCGGTTGAAGTTTTTGGGAGATCCTTTTGCTCATCCTGCTCACCAACGATGACGGAATTCATGCCCCCGGTTTGCTCGCGCTTTATCGCGAGCTCGTGAAGCTCGGCGAAGTTCACGTCATCGCGCCGGAAACCGTTCAAAGCGCCACCGGACATGGCATCACCATCACCACGCCGCTGCTGACGGAGAACGTCACGATCGAAAACGGCTTCACCGGCGTGGCCGTCGCTGGTCGGCCGGCGGATTGCGTGAAGCTCGCCGTCGCCAAGTTGCTGCCGCGGCAGCCGGACCTGGTCGTTAGCGGCATGAACAGCGGGGCGAACGTGGGCATCAACGTGATCTACAGCGGCACGGTGGCGGCCGCGATCGAGGCGGCGTTTCTCGGGCTGCCGAGCATTGCCGTCTCGCTCTATCTCAAGAGCGACGTGCCGCTCGATTTCGTCCGTCCCGCCGCCTTCGCCCGGCAGGCGATCGAGCAAGTCCTGAAAGTCGGCCTGGCCGGCGGACAGGTCGCGAACATCAATCTCCCGCCGCTGCGGAACGGCGAATCACCGGCCGGCATCAAAATCTGCCGCCAGTGTACGCGCCCCTGGGCCGACAGTTACGAGCAGCGATCCGACCCGCGCGGCCGCAAATATTTCTGGATGGACACCGTCTACAAGCTCGGCGATACCGATGCCGACACCGACGTCGCAGCACTTCGCGAAGGGTACGTCACCATCACGCCGTTGCAGTTCGATCTGACCGAGCGCGGGCTGATGGACAAGTGGGATAAGCAAAGCTGGAAGTTTTGAAGACTCCCATTGCACTCGGTGCGCGAAAAAAAATGAGTTGAAATGCCTAACCTGTTATAGGCTGGATGTTTAACGATAGTTGTGGGTCCAAAAGCGCCTCCGAAGCGCCCCCAAAGCGCCCCCGATGCGCCCCCGAACCGCCCTGAAGCGCCCCCATTCCGACCCGTTTCTTACTGATTTTCTTCACGTCACATGGGCTACCAGCCCATGTTCAGCATTCGAAAGTCATGGGCCGGTAGCCCTTGCGGCGAGGAAACAAACACCATTCGAGCCTCGACGAAAACTGATATTCGGTTGTGAATGAACATCCAAGACAAAACCCTAACACTACGGAATCAAAAAGTCAAGTGATTTTTCGGCTTTTTCGATGCCCGGCGAAAGCCCTCCTCAATGCACCTTCGGAAAGTTATGCTCCATCTGGCTGCCGGATTCGCTGCCGATCTTGACGGCATTCAGGTCCGTCAGTTGCCAACCCGATTTTGATTCCTGCCATTCCATGACCCAGCTCGTGTTGAGCGGGTATCCGACGCTTCCGTCGCTCAATACACTCACGCCAATGCTGATGAATGCGGTTGTTTCGCTCACGTCGATACCCATGACCCTGTTGCTCTTCAGGCCGAACTGGTCGGCGGCGGATTCTGTCGCGCGGTGAAGGGCGTCGCGCGAATTGTAAATCGCGCCGGCCACCGGCACGCGAACGGTGCAATTCGGAGAGACCAGGCTGTCGAACGTCGCCCAGTCGCGCTTCTCAACGGCATTGATCAAGGCGCGCGTACGCTTCACGCATTTTTCCTTGTCGGTATCCACGAACCAGCTCAGCAGAAATATCAGCACGCCCACGCCCACGACGGCCAGCCCCAGGTTGCGAAGCGTCGAGTCCGTCCGCTTGTTGCCGAAGACGAAAAGCCCGATCCCCACCGCCGCCGCGCCGCCCAGGAACCAGTAGGGCGTATCGAATAGAAAATCCTGCATGAATGCCTAATCCTTTCGCTGCTGGAGGTCCGATAAAAACGTAAAGGAGAGCCGCCGCGTCATATGAGCACCGCCCGTACCGATCCGTCGCTGCGATACGTTCTGCCGGCCGCCGCGCCTCTCCTGGGCAACCTGGCGGCGTTGTGGGCGGTGGATCCCGCTCTCGCGCGTCAACTCGAAACCCTCGACGACTCCCAGCAATATACCACGGAGCCCGCCCGCAACGGCGAACTGACGATGGCCGTCCCCGCCGAGGCGGGACGAGTGCTCTATCTGCACAGCCGCTATCAACCCGCCGACGAGGCGAAAAAACTCATCGACGCGATCGCCGTCGATGACACCAGCGTGTTCTACGTCTACGGCTTCGGCCTCGGCCATCACGTTCAACAATTGTTCGCCAAGTCCAGTAGCGAATCGCTCATCTTTATCTTCGAGCCCGACGTGCGCGTGCTGAAGACCGCCTTCGCCGTGCGCGATTTTGCGGAGGTGATCGAAAGCCGCCGCGTGATGATCTTCACCGAGCCGGATAAGGGCGACCTGTTCGTCAAGCTCACGCCGAACACCGCGATGATCTCCACCGGCCACGCGACCATCCGCAACCCCGCCAGCGTGCAGCGGAGCAAAAAGTATTTCGAGCAGATCGATCTGTGGCTGGAAGAGTTCGCCGCGTTCGGCCGGACGAGCATGAACACGCTCATCATCAACGGCCGCAAGACGGCGGAGAACCTGGCGAAGAACATCGGCTGGTACGTGGCCGCGCCGGACATCTCGCTGCTGAAGGATCGCCACCTCAGCCAGCCGGCGATCATCGTCTCGGCCGGGCCTTCACTTCGAAAGAACAAGCACCTGCTCAAGCAGGCGAGCGAACACGCGATCATCATCGCCGTGCAGACGACGCTTCAGCCGCTGCTGGAGATGGGCATCGAGCCGGATTACGTCACCTCGCTCGATTACCACGAAATCTGCACGCGATTTTTCGAGAAGCTGCCGAAGACGCTCCGCACCGAACTGGTGGCCGAGCCCAAAGCGACGAGCCTGATCTTCGATCTGAACCCCGGCCCGCTCTGGCTGCTCGGCAACTCGTTCGTCAATCAACTGCTGCCGGAAATGAAACTCGCACGCACCAGCCTGCAGAGCGGGGCGACGGTGGCGCACCTGGCGTTCTACCTCGCACAACATTTGGGCTGCGAGCCGATTCTTTTCGTCGGCCAGGATCTCGGTTTTTCCGACGGCCTCTGCTACACGCCCGGCACGAGCTACGAAGACGTGTGGCGGCCGGAACTCGGGCGATTTTCCACCCTCGAGACCAAGCAGTGGGAGCAGATCATCCGCGACAAGCCGATCCTGCGGCAAATCCCCGACTACCAGGGCCGGCCGATGTACACCGAGGAGCGGCTCTTCGCTTACCTGCAGCAGTTCGAGCGGGATTTTCTGCAGTCCGATCGTACCGTGATCGACGCGACCGAAGGCGGCGCCTTCAAGCGCGGCAGCCTGCCGATGACGCTGGCGGCGGCGCTGCAGCAGCACTGCAAACCGAAAATAAATCGCACGGCGACAACGCATCCCGGGCTGAATTGGGGCCGGCTCAGGGAAGCGATCGAGTGCCTGCGGATTCGCGCCGAAGAAGCTTCGCAAGTCGAAACAATCAGCCGGCAGACGCTGCCGCTGCTGGAGGAAGTGCGGGATCACTTGGACGATCAGGCCCGCGTGAATCGCGTGATCGGGCAGATCGATCTGCTCCGCGCCAAAATGAACCAGGTCGATCAGGCTTATCAACTCGTCACGCAGATGACGCAATCGACCGAGATGGACCGCTTCGTCGCCGACCGAAAGCTGGCGGCCTCGAAAGCAACCGGCACTGCGAAGCAGAAGCGGCAGGTCAGTCGCGATATCGAAAGCATTCGCGGCGTGATGCTCGCGGCGCGGGAATTTCAGCAAATGATGGTGGACGTCTCCGAGCGGTTGACCGCCGAGGCACTCCGCAGAAACGTGGAGGCGGTATGAGCAAGGTGACGGCCGTTCTCTCAATGCTTCACGAATCGCCGCTGCAACACAGCGGCACGCGGCTGTTCCGCAAGTCGCCGGTGCTGCGCTGGACGCTCGATCGGCTCAACCGCAGCGGGGCGATCAATGAGCTGGCGATTTTGTGCTGGGAAGATCAGCTGGAATCGCTCGAAGGCATCGCGGAAGAGGCCGACGCACATGTACTCGCGAAAGGGCCGCGCGTGGAGGTGCCGGAGATCGAAGCGATTTCCGCCGCTCGCCGCTGGAGCGACGGCTGGCGCGGCGGCCTGCACGGGGCGACGGAGTTCGACCTCGGCTTTTACGCGCCGTGGCTGAAGGAATTGAACGAGCGCCTGCCCAGCGATGTGCTGCTGATCGTAAATCCCGCGGCGGCGCTGATCGACGGCGTGCTGATCGACGATTTGATCAACCGCGCGCTCGAGCGAGAGGATTTGGAACTCTGTTTCCTTCCCGCCGCCCCCGGTTTCGCCGCCGCCGCGCTTCGGCCGACGTTGATCGATCGGCTGGCGGCTTCGAAACAGCATCCGGGTCGAGTTTTGAACTATCAGCCGGATCATCCGATCCGCGACGCGATTTCAATGGACTCGGCCGTGCCGGTTCCGACGGCGGTGGCGCGAACGACGCGCAGTTTCAGGATGGATAGCGATCGGCAGATTTCGCTGCTGTCGCAGGGCACGGTCAGCCTGAACGGCTCGCTGATGAGCTCCGAGGCCGAGCAGATTCTTGGGCATGTGAATCAATCTGCCGATGACAACGCGATGCCGCGCGAGGTGACGCTGGAACTGACGACGCGACGGCTGAGCAAGCCGCTCGATTGGCCTGGCCGGCATCTTGCGATCGATCGCGTGCCGATGGCGCCTGCCGTTGTTCGCGAGTTGATGGTCGAGCTCGGCAAGGTCGATGACCTGCGGCTGACGATCGCTGGCGTGGGAGATCCACTGCTCGCAGACAATCTGATCGACGTGATCCACGCCGCCCACGCAGCGGGCATCTCGGCCGTTGGAATTGAGACCGATCTGCTGAAAATCGACGACTCGCTGCTCGAGCAACTCATCAAGGCCAAGCCCGACGTCATGGCCATTCACGTGCCGGCCGCCAGCGCGCAAACGTATCTCAACCTGATGGGCGTGGACGGCATGGCCCGTGTCATCGCCAACGCGAAAATTCTTATCACGCATCGACAAAAGCTCGCTCAGGGCACGCCGCTGATCGCGCCGATCTTTACCAAGACGGCGGCGAACCTGGCGGAGATGGAATCGTGGTACGACCAGTGGCTGCGCGCAGTCGGCAGCGCCGTCATCCGCGGGCCGAGCGATTTCGCGGGGCAGATTCCGGATGTTGCAGTGGCCGATATGTCGCCGCCGGTGCGCAAGCCGTGCGCGCGGCTCGCCTCGCGACTGACGATCCTGTGTGACGGCAAGATCGTCGCTTGCGAGCAAGACGTGCTCGGCAAAGCGCCGCTCGGCGTGGTCGGGCAGTCGTCGATCGCGGAAGTCTGGCGAGATCGCATGGCCGCGTTGCGCGGCGAGCACGTGAAGAAAAATTACAGCACGCATCCGTTGTGCGGATCGTGCAAAGAATGGCACCGGCCATAAGTGTCCGTGGCACGGGCGGCTCGCCCGTGTCTGCCGGCAACCCTCGGGCGGGCCGCCGGTGCCACAACGGAGTTGTCGTCACATGGGCTACCAGCCCATGCTTGGGGTCGTAAATAGAGGGCATGGGCTGGTAGCCCTTGCGATATAGGAGAATCAATTGAACACACTCGGAACTATCCTCGCCCGCTCCGGCAGCGTCGGCCTGAAGAACAAGCACCTGCTCGACCTGCTCGGCCGGCCGGTGATTGCGTACACGTTCGACCACGCCCGCCAATCGCAGCGGTTGACGCGCACCGTTGTCTCCACCGATTGTCCGCAGATTCGCAAGCTTGCGGTCGAAGCAGGATTCGAAGTTATCGACCGCCCGGCGGCCTTGGCCACTTCCGACGCGAGCGTGCAGGACGTGATGCTTCACGCGATGAAAGCAGTCGAAAGCAAGGGTTCGTTCAAAGCCGACGCGCTCGTCACCCTCTACGGCAACGTGCCGCTCCGCGGCGGCGATGTGATCGACCGCGCGATCGAGAAGCTGGAAGAAACCCAGTGCGATTCCGTCCGCAGCTTCTGCCCCGTCGGCAAGTGGCACCCGGCCTGGATGAGCAAACTCGACGGCGATCTCGTCAAACCCCTGCAGCGCGGCAGCATTCATCGCCGGCAGGATCTGGATCCGCTTTTTCTGCACGACGGCGCGGTAGTGGCCGTGTCGCGGGCATCCATGCTCCGCGGCGAAGCGACGCCGGACGATCCGCACGCGTTCTTCGGCATCAACCGTCGCGGCATTGAAACAGAAATGGGTGAGACGGTCGAAATCGACCACGCCCGAGATTTATATTGGGCGGAAGCAGTGTTGTGGGAGCAGAAGCAAAATACGGAACTCAAAAAGGCGTCGTGAAAATGCGTCGCACTTCATTCGAATATTCAGCGGTGAACGAAGTGAACGTGAAACGACGTTCACTTTGTTCAACGCTGAATGTGGTTTCAGTATTGAAAGCAGTAACTCGCGTATGACCATCAACCCCATTCTTGCAGGTCAAACCGCACCGGTCTTCGTGATCGCCGAGATCGGCGTGAATCACGACGGCTCGCTCGATCGCGCGCTGCAGCTCGTGCGCATCGCTCGCGATTGCGGGGCCGACGCGGTGAAGTTGCAGGTCTTTCGGGCCGAGCAGTTGATGCACGAATCCTCGCAGTTCGCGGCGTACCAGCAGGAGGCGGTGGACGATGCCGACCCGGCGGCGATGCTCCGGCGATATGAACTCAGCGAAGAGCAACTCCGCCAGATCGTCGATGCGATCCACACCGCCGGCATGGTCGCCGTGGCCACGCCGTTCTCGCCGGAAGACGTGGCAGTGGTGAAGCGCATCGGCGTAGACGTGATCAAGATCGCGTCGCCCGATTCGGTCAATCGCCTGCTGCTGCAGCGCGCTGCCGAGCTTGGCAAGCCGATGATCGTTTCCACCGGCGCGGCCACGCTCGATGAAATCCAGATGTGCTGCGACTGGCTGATCGGCTTGGGCGTGGAGTTTTCCCTCCTGCACTGCATCAGCAGCTACCCCACGCCGCCGGAGATGACGAATCTTTGCTGGATGAGCGAACTGCGACAGCGCTTCGGCGTGACGGTCGGATTTTCCGATCACAGTACAGAAGTGATCAGCGGCGCACTCGCGACGGCGGCCGGCGCGGCGATCATCGAGCGACACCTGACCTACTCGCACGAAGCGGCCGGCCCGGACCATGCCGCGAGCAGCGACCCTGGCCAATTCTCGCACTACGTTCGCCTGATTCGCCAGGCCCAACGAATGATGGGGCAACCCGGGAAAAAAGTGCTCCCGATCGAACAGGACGTGCGGCGCGTCAGCCGGCAAAGTCTCGTCTGCCGGCGGGATTTGGCGGCGGGGCAGACGATCGAACTCAACGATTTAACCGTCCAGCGCCCCGGCACGGGAATCCCCGCGGCGATGATCGAATCCGCCATCGGCCGCAAGATTAAATGCCCGGTGAAGGCCGGCTCGATGTTGCAGTGGGAGATGATCGTTTCGCCGGAAAGTCTCGCTTCTTAGCATTTCCCGGACATTCGACTTCGGTTAGGATTTTGTCTCACATGGCAAAAACCTCCAAGGCCGAAAAAGTCTCTCGCGCCCGCAAAAAACTCAACGTCTGTTTCGTTACCGGCTCGCGCGCAGAGTTCGGATTGATGGAGACGACGCTCGCCTGGATCGGCAAGAACAAAAAAACGCTCAAGTTGCAGATCATCGCAACCGGCATGCACCTTTCGGGCGATCATGGCAGCACGATCAACGAAATCAAAAAGCAGGGTTGGAAAGTCGATCAGACGGTGGCCTGGCCGAAGACTTTGGATGAAGCCGAATTGTCGGTCGCCACGGGGAAAGCGATCGCCGATCTCGCGGCCGCATTTAAGCAACTCAAGACTGATCTCGTGCTGATCGTCGGCGATCGCGTCGAAGCGTTCGCCGCCGCCAGCGCGGGGCATTTGGCCGGCCTGATCGTCGCGCACGTTCACGGCGGCGACCGGGCGATGGGGCAGGTCGATGACACGCTCCGCCACGCGATCACCAAGCTCAGTCACATTCATTTCGTCGCCACACAACAGTCGGGCGAGCGGGTGGCGAAGCTCGGCGAAGACCGGTGGAGGATTCACAACTACGGCGCGCCAGGGATTGACTACATCACCACCCTGGCGATGAACCGAAGACACGTCGAGCAAAAATACAAAATCAAGGCCGGCAAGTTCGGCCTCGTCGTTCTGCATCCGGTCGATGCCGACATCAAGCTCGAAGCCCAGCGAGCGAAAAATCTCCTCGCTGCGATGAAAGAATCGAAACTGCAGTACGTCATCGTCTACCCCAACAACGATCCCGGCTCGGCCGGCATCGCGAGTGTGTGGGACACGCTCAAAAAGTCGCCGGATTTGATGACCTTGAAAAATGTCCCCCGCAACGAATTTGTCGGCCTGCTGCGCGACGCCGTCATGATTCTAGGCAACAGCTCAAGCGGCATCATTGAAGCCGCGAGCTTCGGCACGCCGGTGATCGATATCGGCCCGCGCCAACTCGGCCGCGAGCACGGCGGGAATGTTCTGCACGTCGACTACGACACTGGCTCGATCGCCGAGGGGATTCGAAAGAGCGGCGGGGCGGGCTGGAGCGTGCGTTACCCTGCCGTCAATCCGTACGGCGGGTTGAACACTGGCAAACGCATCGCGCACGCGCTGGCGAGTCTGATAATCGCCCCGCAATTGCGCCGCAAACTGATCGCGTATTAAGTCGTGGCGATAATCGGGCGATCAATCTTGGAGCATCGAGTGTGAAACGAGCCCAAGGATATCGCCATGCCGCCAGCCGTGTTGACCGAGCCGAAGAATCTTGTGAAGGAATCGGTCAAGCGCGTCACCGCACTCTCCACGCTGCCTGAAGTGACGGCCAAGATCATTGCGACCGTTGAAAACCCCAACAGCACAGCCGCCAATCTGCACCGGATTGTTTCGCACGATCCGGCGTTGGTCACGCGCATCTTGAAAGTCGTCAACAGCGCGTTCTACGGATTGCCCGGGCAGATCGGTTCGATCGAGCGCGCGATCGTCATGCTTGGATTGAACGCGGTGAAGAACATCGCGGTGGCTGCGAGCATCGGGCAACTCTTTCGCGGCGCGACGTTGTGCGAAGGTTACACGGCGAAGGATCTGTGGACGCACTGCATCGCGGTGGCCGTCGCCGCGCGCGATCTCGCGAAGCAAGCAAAGGTGCCGATCGCCGACGAAGCTTTTTTGGCCGGCATGATTCACGACATCGGCCTGCTGGTTTCGCTGCAACTTTTCCCCGAGCAACTGCGAGAAGTGTGCGGCAAGGCCAAGGCCGGCGGAAATTTCGCGGAATTGGAACGGCAGATTATCGGCGTCGATCATCAACAGCTCGGCATGGGCTTGGCCGAGCAGTGGAAGTTTCCGCACGCCTGCCAGCAGGTCGCGGGGCATCACCATTCGCCGAATGACGTGACGGCCGACAATCGAATGCTGGTTTCGCTGGTCTATTTTGCAGACACGATCACCTGCCAGGCCGGACTCGGATTTTCGCTGACGGCGATGACTCAATCGATCGACCCGGCCGACCTGAAGGAACTGAAGATCGATCCGCAATGGATCGAATCGACGACGACCCGCCTTCCAGAGTTGATGGCCGCCGCGACGGCGCTGCTGTAGAGAACCTCGAACCCATGCGAACGAACTTCCGACTCGCTCGCCCAGTACTCCGGGAGAGGGTGGGGTGAGGGTTCTGGCGGGATCCGCTGAAGACTGACGACTTCCAGATTCACCGGACGCTAAGTTTTTTCTATTCGAATGTTGTTTGGGTGGGAAGTAGAACCCTCACCCTACCCTCTCCCGGAATACCGGGAGAGGGACAATTCGAACACCGGTAGTTGAATTGATGACGTACGGCACGCTGGATCACGTCAGAACCATCTTCCCTCGAACATCCTGCGCACCGGCCACGTTCTTCATTGGAAGCGAAATCCAGAACGTCGCGCCTTCGCCGCTCGTGCTGACGACGCCGATCGTTCCGCCGAGGAGCATCGTTAGTTCCTTTGAGATCGCCAACCCCAGGCCCGTGCCGCTGTGCTGGCGGGTGACGCTGCCGTCGATTTGGCGGAATTTTTCGAAGATCATCGCCTGCTTGTCCGGCTCGATGCCCGTGCCGCGGTCGGCCACCGTGATTTTCACGTGCTCTTCGTCCTGCCGCTCCGCGTGAAGGTCGATTTGCCCGCCCTTGGGGGAGAATTTGATCGCGTTGGAGAGGAAGTTGTAGAGCACCTGCTGCAGCTTGGCCGGGTCGGTTTGAATGATCGGCACGTCGGCCGCCACCTGCGATTCGATCGTCAGATCCTTGCCCTGCAGCAGCGGCTTGAGAATACCGTTGAGCCCTTCGAATAAATCCGAGAGCGAAAGCGATTCGGACCTTACTTCCATTCGCCCGGCCTCGATCTTGGCCAGATCGAGCAAGTCGTTGATCAGTTCCAGCAGATTTTTCCCGCTCTGGAGAATATTTTGAATGTAGCGGATCGATTTGGCATCGGCCGGCGTGCCGTCTTTGAGCAACTCGGCGAAGCCGAGGATCGAATTAAGCGGCGTGCGGAGTTCGTGACTCACGTTCGCGAGAAATTCGCTCTTCAGGCGGTTGGATTCGTAAAGCGCGACATTCGTTTCTGCCAGTTGGCCGAGCTTGGTATCGAGTGCCTTGTTGATCGCACGGAGTTGGTCGGCGCCTTGCTTCAGGTTCGTCAGCATGGTGTTGAACGTTTCGGAAAGCTGCTGGAACTCATCGCCGGTGCTGATGTCGGAGCGGATATTGAGATCGCCTTTGCTTACTTTCTCGGCCGTTTCCTGCAGCACACGCACGGGCTGTAAAATCAGCCGCGTGGTGATGAGATAGAAGACGACGATTGCCAAAGTTCCCGCCAGCACGCCGGCGGTGAGGATGAAGACTCGGTTTTTCAGCAGCTCGCTGGCGTTGAGCGTCGACTTCATATCGACCGTTACCATCCCGACGAATTCGCCGGACTTGGCGGTGAAGGTGGCCGGCATCGTCGTGGGATTCGTGGTGGCGATCGCGATCGCGGCGCCGGTCGGCAATGTTCCAGCGGCGGCAGGTGCCGCGTGGCAACTCATGCAGTCCGACGAATTGTTCAACGGCAGCGCGTAGCGATAGCGCGAAACGCCGGCACGCTCGTATTCGTGGCGATAGTCTTCTTCGTCGGGTTTGGATCTGAACGTCTCGAGCGCACGCTTATCAAAAGAAGAAAGCCGGTCCGCATCGCGGCCGACCCATACCAGTCGCGCCAGCGGCTGATCGGAAGGCTGCGAGGTCGGTTTTAATTCCTTGGAAAGCTGCCCCGTCGCAATGTGTTCGGCCAGTGCATTTTCCGCCACTGTGCGGGCGGCCACCACGTTCAGCTGCTCCATCAACTGTTCCATCCGCTGCCACGGCACATACAGCGCGGCAACGATGATCAGAACCACCGCCGCCCCGAACAAAAGTTGGCACTTGGCGGCGAGGGAGATTTTGAGCTGACGAATCCGCTTGAACATGCGTTGGCGGGGATTGTAACCGAGGATGAGGCTCGGAGGCATCCCTCTTTTCCGCAGACTTTTCCGGCGCCTGAAGTCGTGGATCGTCGCTTGCGGTTTCGCAACGTGGTTTGCCTATCTACGGCGCGAAACCGCAAGCGGCGATTGAGATCGGTCGCAGGATCGGTCGTGAAAATGGACTGAGCAGCGAAGCGACACGCTACCGTTGCAGATGGGCAAGAATCAGATCGAAAATCTTCGTCGGCTCGAGCGCCGGCGTCGTCAGCAATTCCTTATGTCGCGTCATAACGATCGGCCCTTCATCCGCGGTTGCGGGCGGCAGGCCGTGGGAGCCGCGGACTAGCGAGGCGTCGGTCGGGATCACGTCCATCAGGTAGCGGAAGCCGAGCTTCTTCTTCAGTAGCTTGCCGGCGAGTTTCAGCTTGGGGATCGCGATTTCGGGATCGAGAAAGAGCTCGACCGGGTCGTAGCCGGGCTTGCGGTGGATATCGACGGTGCGGGCGAAGTCGGGCATGCGGGAATCGTCGAGCCAGTAGTAGTAAGTGAACCACGCGTTCGGCTTGGCCAGCACGACAAGATCGCCCGCCCGCGGGTGGTCGAGATGAACCTTGCCGCGATCCGCACCCCTGAGCACTTCGCCAACGCCGGGCTGCTCGGCCAGGAGTGAATTTACGCGATCGAGTTGCTGCGGATCGTTGACGTAAACGTGCGCGATCTGGTGGTCGGCCACCGCGAAGGCGGTGCTCGCGCCGGCGTCGAGAAGTTCGCGCCCGAGTTCGTCTCGCACCGCCAGCAGCCCGGCCGATCGCAAGACACGGTTGAGGTGAACTGGCGTATCGACCTTGGCGATGCCGTACTCGGAAAGCACGATGACGGCGGCGCCTTTCGATTCGAAGTAGTCGATGAGTCGGCCAGCGATCGCGTCGAGCGATGCCATCTCTTTGGCGATGCTCGAGCCGGCCGGGCCTACTTTTTGCAGGACGTAATCCAGGTGCGGCAGATAGACGAGCGTGAGCGTCGGATTATTTTCGGCATCAACCTGCATCGCGGCGTCGGCGATCCACTGCGTGGATTCGATCGCGGCCGCCGGCCCCCAGAATTTGAACAGCGGAAACTGCCCGAGCCCTTTCTGGAGCGAATCGCGCAACCCGGCCGGCTTCGTCCAGATGTCCGGCAGCTTCCGACCGTCGGCGGGGTACATCGGGCGCGGCGTGACGGTGAAATCCGTGTCCGCGTACATCGCGAACCACCAGCAGATGTTCGCGCAGGTGAAATTCGGATCGAGCTCACGGGCGACGTCCCAGATATTCTTCCCCTGCACCAGCTTGTTCGACTGCCGCCAGAATTTGATCTCGCACTCGTCGCGGTAGTACCACCCGTTGCCGACGACGCCGTGCTCGCTCGGCCATTTGCCAGTGAGATAAGTCGACTGCACGCTGCACGTGACGGCCGGCGAGACGTGGCCAATGGCGGCGCTGCTCGATCGCAGCAGGTAGTCGCGCAATCGCGGCGTGTGCGGGCCGATCAGGCTGCGCGTCAGGCCCACAATGTTGAGAACGACGGTCTTACGCATAAGGATGAAGGAGGAAGGCTGAACGTTGAAAAAGAAGAATGCGCATTCTCTCCGTTTTCATCCTTTAGCCTTCCGCCTTCATCCTTTATCCTAAAGCCACATGAAAATTCAAGTTGTTCAACTTCCGCGGCTGATTGAGCCGGCGCAATTGGTCGATCGCGTCGTGGTCGTGTTCGATGTGCTACGCGCCACCTCCTCCATCACCGCGGCCCTGGCGGCGGGGGTGAATGACATCCGCATTTTCGGCTCCGCGGCCGAGGCGGAACTGGCGGCGGGGGCGTTTCAAGGAAAGAAATTCCTCTGCGGCGAAAAGAATTGCCTCCCGCCGCCGGGATTTGATCTCGGCAACAGCCCGGGCGATTTCTCGCTGACCCTGCACGCCGGCGCGACGATTTTCATGTCCACCACCAACGGCACGCGCGCGATCGTTGCCGCCCGATCGGCGCCGGTCGTCCTCATCGGATGCCTGCTGAACGCCTTCGCCGTCGCGAAAAAACTCGCGAGCCTCGGCCGCGATGTAACGCTCCTCTGCTCCGGCACCGACGGCGAACCGTCCGAAGATGATGAAATCGGCGCCGGCGCCGTCATCGCCAGCCTTACGAAGCTAGTCCCGTGCACCGTTGATGGTGAGGCCGCGCTGCGTGCGCACGATCTTTACAAGAATGCCGCAAATGACTTGGCCGCCGCTCTCACCGCGACGCAGAGCGGCCAAAATGTGCTGCGGGCAGGGTTACAGAAAGACATCACCTTCTCGGCGCGCGTTGACGTGTTTTCCATCGTCGGCGAAGTGCGGGACGAACCGCTCCGCGTCGTCGCATCGGCGTGATGTTACAAGATGACAAGCAGCAGGTAAGCCAGCACGGCGAGATAGATCAGCCAAATCACCAATCCCACCGCCCACACCGCGAGCAGGATCGGCCAGCGAAACGCCAGGCGTTTTGGCGCGGGACGGCCGTACTCGAGCGGGAGATTTTCCCGGTCGGACATCACGGGATTTGCGATTTGTATTTCTGCTTGAATTCGTCAAGCGACGCCACGCCGGGCGGCAGCTCGGCTTCTTCGGTGAGCATGACGGGGATTCCGTCGCGAACCGGGTAGCGCAGGCCGCCCACTTCGGCGACGAGGAAATCGCCTTCGAGCGTCAGCCGGCTGCGGGTCAGCGGGCAACGGAGCATTTTCACGAGTTCGGGATCGATCTTGTTGCTGAGGTCCATTGTAGATTCCAATTGCTTCTCTCGGCCGCGACTGCTGTCACTAATGACTGAACAATTGCAAGCAGTATAGGCAATCAGCCAGAAGCATCAACGAAACGCCGTCGATCGTGCCGGGTTGCTGGAGAGTCACGCTGTGCAGGAGCTGATCGGCCAGCGGGCGAGTCTCGGCGTTCCAGATGAAGGCGAACAATCCCCACGGCTGCGACGTGGCGTGGTCGGGTTGCATTTCTTTTTGATGAAACTCGCCCGCCCGCGCGACGGCCGACGCGACGGAGCGGTCTTCTGAAATCACGGCGAACGCGGCGGCGGCGTGGAGGAATTGCAGCTCGTGGTACCAGAGCGTCTCGGGTTGATCGGCGGGCGTGGCTTTGAGGAATCCGCCGCTGGGCTGCTGGGCGCGGTAGAGTTTGCCGAACGTATCGGCGGCCAGGTCAGTCCAGGCGTCGCGGACGAAAATTTTTCCGGCCACGTGCAGCGCCAGTGCGTCCCACGCCATTTCCGCCCACCGATCACCCGCCGAAGCCGGTAGCGAAGCCGCCGGCCATGACGTCGCGCCGAGATCGCTCTCGAGCAAGTCCGCCCAGGGCCGTAAACCTTCTTCCCACCGCCCGAAATCCGCCGGCGAAAGCGTTTCGTAGAGCAGGCGATAGCTCTGTAGGCAGGCGTAAACCATGGCAGGTCGATAGGCAGCGCGGGAATGCCCGGCGGAGTCGACCACGCGCATGTCTGCAAGGCGCGACGAAGAGGCCACTTCGATCAGCCGATCGATGAGCATCGGCGTTTCAGCGGTAGGTTTTCCGCCGACCGCGGTGGCCAGGACCGCGCCGCGATCGACGCGGATCGTGATAGCAGATTCATTTTCTCCTGGATTCGATGATTTGCTTGATTGCAGCAGCGATTCAATCTGCTGGGCGTATCGTTTGAAGGCGGCTAAGACGTCGGAAGGCATGAAAGAAGCATAGCACGCGATCGAAGTTCGCGGAATTCGCGGTAAAGTTGGGGCAGGAGTTGCAATTGACCTGGACGCCGGCCGCTGTGCGACCGGATTCCGGAATCCGATCGCACAGCGACCGACGTGGAGATCAAACCGAACCCGTACAAACGTTGACGATCTTTTACTTCCCCCTACGATAACCGCCAGATTGGAAATCCGTAGTGAATGCTTCGCTGATTAAATCCGAAACCGGCGGCCAAAGCGTGTTGAGCCTGATCGGCCATACGCCGCTGCTGGGTTTCAAACGCGTCACGCGGGCGATCGCGCCCGTCGAGGTGCTCGCCAAGGCCGAGTGGTACAACCCCGGCGGCAGCGTGAAAGACCGCGCGGCCATGGCGATGATTCTCGACGGCGAGCGGCGCGGCCTGCTCACCAAGGACAAAATCGTCATCGACGCCACCAGCGGCAACACGGGAATCGCCTACGCGATGATCTGCGCCGAGCGCGGCTATCGCGTGAAACTTGCCCTCCCTAAAAACGCCAGCCCAGAACGAAAGCTCTGTCTGCAGGCGTACGGAGCAGAATTGGTGCTGACCGATCCGCAGGAAGGGACCGACGGTGCGCAGCGGTTCGTCAAGAATCTCGTCGAGCAGAATCCGAGCAAATATTTCTATCCCGATCAATACAACAACAACGCCAACTGGCGAGCCCATTACGAAACCACCGCCGCCGAAATATGGGAGCAAACCCAGGGCCGCGTGACGCATTTCGTCGCCGGCATGGGGACGAGCGGCACGTTCATGGGTGTCGCGCGGCGCCTCAAGGAGTTGAATCCGGCCGTCCAGTGCATTTCGATGCAGCCCGACAGCCCGCTGCACGGACTGGAAGGGATGAAGCACATGGCCACCGCGCTCGTGCCGGGAATTTACGATCCGACCTTGGCCGATGAGCAGGTGGAAGTGGCGACTGAAGACGCCCAGCGGATGGTGATCCGCCTGGCGCGCGAAGAAGGACTACTCGTCGGCGTTTCCTCCGGCGGCAACATGCAGGCGGCGATGGACGTCGCAAAGCAGTTGAAGCAGGGCGTCGTCGTCACTATCTTCTGCGATTCGGCTGCCAAATACCTTTCCGAAGGCTTCTGGCACGAACTCAGCAGCGAAGCAGAAAATTGGCCATGACCGTCATCGAACTTTCAAAATCTCTGTACGAAAAGATCGAGTCCGAGGGATCCAAGGCGTACCCGAACGAGTGCTGCGGCATCCTGTTCGGCCGCGACGTCAGCGGCGACGGAGACTACGCCGTCCGGCGGGTTGTGGAATCGCTCACGCCGGTCATCAACGAGTTTGAGGAAGAGGAGCAGTACCACCGTTTCCTCATCACCCCGCAAACCCTGATGAAGGCGGAAAAGGAAGCGGCCAAGGAAGGGCAGCTCGTGCTCGGTTTTTACCACAGCCACCCCGACGTCGCCGCCCGGCCGAGCGAATATGATCGGCAGCACGCGTGGCCGTTCTACAGCTACATCATCGTATCGATCACCAAGGGCGAGCCGGTTGACATGACCAGTTGGCTGCTGGATGACGAGACGAATACTTTCAAAAGACAGAACATTCTCGAAACCTGAGCAAAGCGAGGCAGCATATGAGCGAATATTCCCATCCCGAGGCGTTAGTGTCGACCGCATGGGCCGCCGACCATTTGCGCGATCCGAACATCAAGATCGTGGAAGTCGATGTCGAGCCCGAGAAGGGTTACGCCGTCGGCCACATCCCCGGCGCGATCGGCTGGAACTGGCAGACTGATTTGAACGACTCGACGATCCGCGACTTGATCGACCCGCGCACCTTCGCGGAGCTTTGCAAGCGCAGCGGCATCACGCCGAGTGATACGGTGCTGCTGTACGGCGATTTCAACAACTGGTTCGCCGCGTGGGCGCTGTGGCAGTTCAAGTACCACGGCCACAAAGATGTGCGATTGATCAACGGCGGCCGGAAGAAATGGGAAGCCGAAGGGCGCGGCTGGTCGACTGACGGGCCGGTCATCAAGCGCAGTGAATATCCCGTGCCGAGCAGCGACGAATCCGTTCGCGCGTACCGCAACGAAGTGATGGAAACACTAGGGCAGAAGAAGATCAACCTCGTCGACGTGCGCAGCCCCGACGAGTTCACCGGCAAGGTGATCGCGCCTCCCGGCATGACCGAAACCGCCCAGCGCGGCGGGCACATCCCCGGCGCGAAATCCATCCCCTGGGCCAAAACCGCCAACGACGACGGCACGTTCAAATCGCCCGAAGATTTGAAAAAACTCTACGCCGATGCGGGCGTGGATTTCGCCAAGCCGACGATCGCCTATTGCCGCATCGGCGAGCGATCGAGCCACACCTGGTTCGTGCTGAAATACCTGCTTGGCGTGACGAACGTGAAGAACTACGATGGCTCGTGGACCGAATGGGGCAACCTTGTGGGCGCCCCGATCGAAAAAGGCGAAGGCGTTTCGTCGGTGGCGACGGTAAAATGTGAGTGAGGTGATTTATGGTTACGGCTGAGCAACTTCGAAAGCTGTACTACGCCGATCCTTTTGAGCCGTTTATTCTGGTTCTGAAGGACGGCCGGCGTGTTAGGATCGTTGAGCCGATTTTTTTCAGCATCAATGACAAGCATCAGCGGGTTAATTTTCCGGGTGGCCCGGGTTGGATTGACTGGGCACCTTTTGAAGATGTCACAGTTGAGCCTCTTGCCTCGCGTTCACGTCGACGACGCAGGAAGGCGTCTTAAATGAAAATTCCTCAGTTCCGTCAATTTCAGCAGTCGCGACCTTTCGCCCCGTTTGCTATTCACATTGCTGATGCAAGGTATTTTGAGATCGAGCATCCGGATTCGATTTCCATCGATACTGAGGCACGCGTGGTCACGGTGCTGAATATTGACGGCGAGAGTGAAGTGGTCGATGCGTTTCATGTGACGAGCCTTCGGCCGCTCATTAAAGTTGCTCGTAAAAAGAAATGAGTTTTTATGCCGCTCAAACCGCAAGGCCGAGTTTTTAACGACATCACCGAAACCATCGGCGGCACGCCGCTGGTGCGCATCAACCGCCTCATCCCGCCGGGGCAGGCGACGGTGCTGGCCAAGTGCGAATTCTTCAATCCGCTCAGCAGTGTGAAAGACCGCATCGGCCTGGCGATGATCGAAGCCGGCGAGCGCGATGGGAAAATCGACAAAGACACCGTCATCGTCGAGCCGACGAGCGGCAACACCGGCATCGCGCTGGCATTCGTGTGCGCGGCACGCGGGTACAAGCTGATCCTGACCATGCCGGAAAGCATGTCGATCGAACGCCGGCGATTGCTCAAGGCGCTGGGCGCGCAAGTCGTTCTCACCCCCGCGGCGGACGGCATGCGCGGGTCGATCAATAAGGCGAAGGAATTGCTGGCCGAGCATAAAAAATCATTCATGCCGCAGCAGTTTGAGAACCCCGCCAACCCGGCGATTCATCGCGCCACTACGGCGATCGAAATCTGGGAAGACACCGGCGGGAAAGTCGATATTCTCGTCGCCGGGGTGGGCACGGGCGGGTCGATCAGCGGCATTTCGGAAGTGATCAAGAAAAAGAACCCGGCCTTCAAGGCCATCGCCGTCGAGCCGCTGGCGTCGCCGGTGATTTCGCAGACGATCGCGCACGAACCGATCAAGCCCGGCCGGCACAAAGTGCAGGGCATTGGCGCGGGGTTTGTTCCCGGCAATCTGGATCTGAAGATCGTCGATGAAGTCATCAAGATCACCGACGAAGAATCCTTCGCCTGGGCCCGCCGGCTTCATCGCGAAGAAGGCATCTTCGCCGGCATCAGCAGCGGCGGAAACATGGCGGCGGCGGCACAAGTCGCGGCCCGGCCGGAAAATAAAGGCAAAGTGATCGTCACCATCATGTGCAGCATCGGCGAGCGCTATCTTAGCACGCCGTTGTTTGAAGAAGAGTAGGAAAAGGGTGATTGATGAGTGGTGATTGACGCGACCGTCACGTTTCACTCATCAATCACCACCGTCCAATTGACAAAATCCGCAATCGCCCCTAACACATTCCCATGGCACAAACCAACACCACCACGAATATCACCTGGCACGATGGCTCCGTCACTCGCGAGGAGCGTCAGCAACTGCTCAAGCAGAAGGGCATCACAATCTGGATGACCGGCCTGAGCGCTTCGGGAAAGTCCACCATCGCCTGCATTCTCGAGCAGATGCTCCTGCACAAGGGCAAGGCGGCCTATCGCCTTGACGGCGACAACGTTCGCTTCGGCCTGAACACCGATCCGAAAAGCCTGATGGCCAAGGGCCACGCTGAAGCGCCCGCCAAGCGTTTCGGGCTGGGTTTCAGCGCGGAAGATCGCGCCGAGAACATCCGCCGCATCGGCGAAGTCGCCAAGCTCTTCACCGACGCAGGCGTGATCGCAATCACCAGCTTCATCAGCCCGTACCGAAAAGACCGCGACGCCGTCCGCGCAAACATGAAGCCCGGCGAGTTCATCGAGTGCTACGTGAACGTAAGCCTCGCGACGGCCGAGAAGCGCGACCCGAAGGGCTTGTACAAGAAGGCCCGCGCCGGCGAGCTCAAAGGCTTTACGGGCATAGACGATCCGTACGAAGCCCCGGAAAAGGCCGAAGTGGTGATCGACACCGAGAGTACGTCTGCCGAGGGCGCCGCGCAGCAAATCCTCGCGTTCCTCGAAAAGGGCGGCTACCTCAACGCCTAGGAAGTGCCCAACACGCGGTCCTTGAATGCAGGTCAACGAGCACAACACCGGTTGGATACGCAAGCGGTTTATCATCAGCTGCACGTTGATGGCCACCGATATCGAGTCGTTGGAAAAGGAATTGGAATCGGCCAAGTTTGAAATCCAGCACGCGCTGGAGTTCCACAAGCACGCCTGCAAGAAAATTCAGATCGTCGTCGCGTCCGGCCAGAAATCCTCCCGCACGATGCGGCCGGCCATGCGTGAACGGCTCGAAAGCGATCCCAAGCTTAAAGAATTTGCCCGCCTAACCACGGTGGAAGCGTCGTTCCTCACGCGAATGGGCGACGCCGAAGGACGATTCCGAATCCACCAGGGTTGAACGGGGTTGAACGATGACTTCATCATTCGTCGATCTGCATTGCCACTCGACCGCCTCCGACGGCACGCTGCCGCCGCGCGAGGTGGTGCGTTTGGCAAAGGAGCGCGGCCTTTCAGCCCTTGCACTCACCGACCACGACACCATCGGCGGCATCGCAGAAGCGGCGACGGAAGCGGCGGTTCAGGGCATCGATTTTCTTCCCGGCATTGAAATCTCCTGCGACTATCCGCCGGGCACGATGCACATTCTTGGGTACGGCATTGATCCAAAAAGTCCGGTGCTTACAGATATGACCGAGCGACTGATCGAAGGCCGCGACAATCGCAACCCGAAGATCATCGAAAAGCTCCAGGAGTTGGGCGTCGCGATCACGATGGAAGAAGTCGAGCAACAAGCCGCCGGCGGTCCGTCCGCTTCAGCGGGTGGAAAACTACCCGCTGAAGCGGGCAGACCGCCGTCCGTCATCGGCCGGCCGCACATCGCGGCGATTCTGGTTCGCAAGGGATACGTCAGCTCGATCAAACAGGCGTTCAACGAATACCTCGCCCCCGGCGGGAAGGCGTACTTCGATAAAGAACGACTGACGAGCAAGCAGGCCCTTTCAATGATCCTCGAATCCGGCGGCCTGCCGGTGCTGGCGCATCCCACGCAACTCCGTTGCGAAAATGACGCTCAACTGGAAACCGTCGTGAAAAATCTCGTCGACCAGCGCTTGGCGGGCATCGAAGTCATTCACAGCGATCACGACGCCGCGTGGGTGGAAAAATGCACCCGCCTGGCCGAAAAGCACGGCCTGCTGAAGACCGGCGGGAGCGATTTTCACGGCAAAAACAAGAAAGATATCGATTTAGGCGTCGCCGGCGGGCGTCATATCCCCCGCGCATTTTACGACGCGCTGGTGGCGCGGCTACAATCGACCAAGAAAGCGGGACAATGACGATGTCGGCCGTGGCTGAAGAATTGAATCTCCCAGAACTGAACGCAGCGTTCGAAACAACCGATCCGGCGAAGATCGTGTCGTGGGCCGCCGCGCAGTTCGGCGAAGGGCTGATCATGTCTTCCAGCTTCGGCGCGGAAAGCGCGCTGCTGATCCACATGGCCACGCAGGTGATGCCGAACATCAAGATCGTGATGGTCGACACCGGCTATCTTTTCCCCGAAACGCACCAGTTCATGGAGCAACTTCGGCTGCGGTTCAATTTGAATGTCTGGGCGTATCGCACGAAAAATGATCCGGCCGCATATCTCCATCACGCGGGTGAAGAAAATCCCACATGGCGGAAGGACATCGACGCCTGCTGCGCCGTCAACAAGAACGAGCCGTTCGAGCGGGCCTTCAAAGAACTCAAGCCGACCGCCTGGCTGCGCGGCACGCGCCGCGACCAGGCCGAGACGCGTAAGGATCTCAAGTTCATCCAGTGGGCCAAGCGGTACAACTGCTACGCCGTCTCGCCGATCCTCAACTGGACGAGTCGCGACATCTTCGGCTATTTGAAGAAGCACGACCTGCCGTTCCATCCCCTGTATGAAAAGGGATACGCCAGCATCGGCTGCAACCCGCTGAGCTGCACGCAGATGATCCAGATCGGCGAAGACGCCCGCGCCGGCCGCTGGGCGGGCAAGGGGAAGGTGGAGTGCGGGATCAACCTCACCGATTCGACGGACTCGGCGCAGCTTTAATCGGGCGACGGATTCGATTGATTTTCGTGGCACGGTCGGCCCGCCCGTGTCTTTCTTTTTTCGATGTAGACCAAGGGCGAGCCGCCCATGCCACTTTGAACTGTTCGATCACCCAACGCGCTCAGTGCGTCTCCACGTATTTCACTACGTCATCCAGCGTCGGCGCCAGATACCGGCAGGTCCATGCGAACGCCATGCACACGCCGGCGTGGGCGCGGTCGGGGTAGATGATCGTATCGACCTTTCCGCCGTGTTCGTGGATGGCGGCGGCCAGGCTGGTTGCATTTTTGACTTCGCACACGTCGTCGAGTTTGCCGTGAATTAAAAGCATCGGTGGGCCCGCGCCGTCGGCGAAATTCACCGGCTCGATCAGCGGATTGATCGGCCCGCCCGGCGTCATGTTAAACAGCGCCAGGTCGTTCGGAAACGGCTGAAAATCGTACGGGCCGGATAGACCGATCGTCCCCCTGATCACGCTGCGATCGAGTCCCACGTCTTTCATGTAGTGCGGGTCGAGATTGATCAGCGCCACGATGTGCGCCCCGGCCGAGTGCCCCATGAGGAAAACGTGCTCCGGATCGCCGCCGTATTCCGCGATGTGATCATGCACCCATTTCACGGCCAGCGCGCCGTCATCAACGAATTTTGGAAATTTCACTTCCGGATACACGCGATAATCCGGAATCACCGCGATAATCCCGCAACCGGCCAGCGCCTTGGCGACGAATCGGTAATTCCATTTTTCCCCCGCCATCCATTCGCCGCCGTAGAAGAAAACGACGACGCGGGCGTTCGGTTTGACGTTGTACGGAATCCAAATATCGAGCTTCTGCCGCGGCAAGGAGCCGTACGCGAGATTTCCGGTTCGATTGGCGGTGAAGGTCGGCGAAATGAGGTTAAATGCGTCGAATCGGCTGCACCCGGCGGAAAAACTGAGACAGGTGAAAAAGACGCAGGAGAAAAATAGTCGCATCGTCTCGAATTCCAATCTTTCCGCAGCCGAATCAGGCTGGTTTGTGTCCGCTAAGTAAAATAGGTATAACGCGAATCCACTTTTTTGGAGATTCTACGCCCATGGAACGCACGCTCATCATCCTGAAACCCGACGCCGTCCAACGCGGACTGATCGGCGAGATTATCACGCGATTCGAGAAAAAGGGAATCGTTGTCGTCGGCGCAAAGTTTACCCGCATTGCCACCGCGACGGCAGAGACCCACTACGCCCCGCACAAGGGCAAGCCGTTTTACGAAGGCCTCGTCAAATTTATGACGAGTTCGCCCGTGCTCGTGCTCGCGCTGGAAGGCAAAGACGTCATCGCCATCAGCCGCAAGATGATGGGCGCCACCTTCGGCAGCAAGGCCGAGCCCGGCACGATCCGCGGGGACTTCGGCGTATCCAACAGCTTCAACCTCATCCACGGCAGCGACTCGGTCGAAGCCTCAGACAAGGAACTCAAGCTCTTCTTCAAGCCCGATGAGCTGATCGATTGGAAACCCGCCGGCCAAGTGTGGGTCTACGACTTCGCCAAGGGCGTGGCCGAGTAACGTTTAGCCGCCTCGCTTGCGAGGCGCTGTGGGGTGGCAGCCATGCGTTCATGGTTGAAACGGAGTTGGAAGAGGTTCCTCACAGGTTTGGCCTGCGTGGAGATCTTCTTCAACGTATTCGGTTGCGCCAACACGATTATCCTCAGGCCGTCGACCCACCATATTGATGTGCACGGCGCTGTGGCAAAGACCATTCCCTTCCGCGACGGCCATCTGGAAGTGTGGACCGCTCGCTCGCCGGCGTGCGGCGATGGCGAGCCGAAGGCATGGGTGCTCGAGTTCTGCGGCAACGGAACGCGGGCCGAAGAAATCACCGAGTGGATCGCGCACACGCGCTGGGCCAAATGGCCGGTCGAAGTGTGGGTGCTGAATTACCCCGGCTACGGCGGCAGCAGCGGCAACGCGAGCCTGTCGGCCATTCCGCCGGCGGCGCTGCTCACGTACGACACGATGCACGCCGAAGCGCCCGATCGGCCGATCTTTCTCGAATCCAACAGCATCGGCGGATGCAGCGTTACTTACGTCGCCGGTCGACGTCCGGTCGTCGCCGCGGTCATGGTCAACCCGCCGCCGCTCAAGCGATTGGTCATTCAGCGCCACGGGTGGTGGAATTTATGGCTGCTGTCTACGCCCGTCTCACTGCAGATTCCTCGCGACATGAACACGCCCGACACCGCGCCGCTGGCGACCGCGCCCGCGTGCTTCGTGCTGTCCGACGATGACTTCGTGATTCCGCCGTACTATCACAACCTGGTCGTGCAAGCGTACGGCGGCCCGAAGACCGTGATCGACGTCCCCGGCGGCGATCACAACCACCCGACGAACAAAAAATCCGAAGCCCAGTTGGCCAGCTGGATCGACCAGCAATGGCTCAAGACCTTCCCGGCCGCGCACGCGGCGAGATAAGACGATGGCGCTCCGCGGCGACCCACAGCCTCGACCCGGCAGCGGCGACTCAACGCCCACGCGGCGCGGCGGTAGGATTCGGTCATGGATCAGGCGCCGGTGGAAAATCTATTTATCGCTGATCATCATGATGCAGCTTTTCGTCTACTTCAAAGGTTGTGCCAGTTCGTTTCTGCTCTTTCCTTCGACGCAGCACATCAATCCGCTTGGTGCGACCAGCCGGCCTGTTCAGATCGGAACCAACACGCTCGACATCTGGACCGCCCGCTCCAAGGCCTGCGGGATTGACGATCCCAAGGCGTTCGTCCTCGCGTTCTGCGGCAACGGCACGCGCGCTGAAGACATCACCTGGTACATCGCCGAACGGTGGCGGAGACGTCCCGTCGAAGTCTGGTGCATGAATTACCCCGGCTACGGCGGCAGCACCGGTGGGGCCACGCTGGATTCCATTCCGCCGGCCGCGCTAGCAACGTACGACGCGCTCAAAGCCGTCGCCGGTGATCGGCCGATCTTCATCGATGCCGACAGCATCGGCACGACCTGCGCCATCTACGTCGCCAGCAAGCGGCCGGTGGCGGCGATGGTCCTGCAGAACCCGCCGCCGCTGCGGCGACTCATCATCCAGCGCCACGGCTGGTGGAATCTCTGGCTGCTCGCCACGCCAATCGCGCTGCAAGTCCCCTCAGAAATGAACTCAACCTCGACCGGCCCTTATGCGACCGCGCCGGCGTGCTTTCTCCTGGCGGACAGCGACGAAATCGTCCCGCCCAAATATCACGACATGGTGGTGAACGCGTACGCCGGGGAGAAAGTAGTGATCGATCTGCCGTACGCCACGCACAACTCGCCGGTGGACAGTGCATCAGAAGTGAAATTGCAAAAGTGGCTCGATGAGCAATGGGTCAGAACCTTTCCGACCACGCAGCCGGTGCATTAAAATACTCCCATGGCCACTTCTCCAGAAAAACGCGCTAAGCAATTGCGTGATGAGTTGAATCATCACAATCACCTCTATCACGTTCATGCCCGCCCGGAGATCAGCGATCGCGAATACGACGCGCTGATGAAGGAGCTGATCGATCTGGAGGCGGCAAATCCCGACGTGGCCACGCCCGATTCGCCCACCCAGCGCGTCGGCGGCGACGTGCAGTCGGCCCTGAAGCCCGTCAAGCATGCCGTGCCGATGATGAGCATCGACAACACCTACAGCGAAGAAGAAGTGCGGGCGTTCGATACGCGCGTTCGCAAAGCGCTCGACGGCCAATCGCCGAAGTACGTGCTCGAACCGAAGATCGACGGCGCGTCGGTCAGCCTGCGTTACGAAGACGGCCAGCTAGTTCTGGCGGCCACGCGCGGTCGCGGCAACACGGGAGATGACATCACCGTCAACGCGCGTACGATTCGCTCGATCCCGCTGGTGCTGAAGTCCGAAGGCAAAGTGAAGCCGCCGGCCATTTTGGAAGTACGCGGCGAAGTCTACATGGACAACGACGACTTCCAGCGCGTCAACAAAGAACTGGTGGCCGAGGGCGAAGAGCCGTACGCCAACCCGCGCAATCTCACGGCCGGCACGCTGCGCCGGCTGGATCCGAAGGTCGTCGCCAAACGCCGGCTCAGCTTCCTAGCGCACGGGCTCGGCCAAGTCGAGCCGTTGCCTGTCGAGAGTTACTGGGAATGGATGCAACTGCTCCGCACGTGGGGTTTTCCGCTGCCGAAGGAAGTCAGCCAGGCCGAGACGATCGAGGAGGTCATCAAGCAAATCGACGCGTTCGCGCTCGTCCGCCCGACGCTGCCGTACATGACCGACGGCGTGGTGGTGAAAATCGACAATTTCGCCCAGCGCGATTCGCTCGGCGCGACCAGCAAATCGCCGAAGTGGATCATCGCTTACAAATATGAAACCGAGCAGCAGCCGACCGAGCTGAAGGAAATCCGCTGGCAAGTCGGCAAGGGCGGCTCCCTCACGCCCGTCGGCGATCTCGAGCCTGTCTTCATCGGCGGCGTGACGGTGACGCACGTAACGCTGCACAACATCGACCAGATCCGCAAACTCGATATTCACCTCGGCGACACGGTGGTTGTGGAGCGGGCGGGCGAGGTGATACCATACGTTTGCCGCGTAATTGCTGAAAAACGTCCAAAAAATGCTCTTGCCGTGATGCCCCCAAAAAAGTGTCCGAGTTGCAGCACTGCTGTTATTCGAATTCCTGATACGCCGCAGATTCGATGTCCCAATCTCGATTGTCCGGCACAGGTTCGTGAGCGCTTACTTTGGTTTGCGGGTAGAAGCCAAATGGACATCGACGGTCTCGGTGAAAAACTTATCGATCAGCTGATCACCACAGCGGGGTTGAAAGATTTTTCAGACTTGTATCGATTGCAAGTAGAACAGATTGCCAATCTCGTTCGCGAGGTTCAGATTGGAGAAACAAAAGCCCAGGAGATTGTCGACAGCATTGACGCACTTCGGCCGCACTGGGCCGAAGTCACACGGGGCGTGGAAAAGGATATTGACAAAGGCTTAGTAGACAGGATTCGCTTCTTAGCCAAAAAACATTCAATAAAAGGACTAGGAGAAAGAACAATTGAGCAGATCATCGAAGCGAAGTTAATAAATACAGTTGATGATCTTCTAGATTTAAAGGTTGATCAGATCGCAGGGCTCACGCATTTAGCGAAAGTTGGCCCAAAGGCAGCGGAAAAACTTGTCGAAAATATTGAGACGTCGAAATCAAAAGGCTTGGCGCGGGTTCTCTCTGGCCTAGGGGTTCGCCTCGTCGGGACAACGGTATCCAATTCCTATTCAAATTGGGCTGGCAATATCGAAAAACTATTGTCGGCGAGTATGGAAGAACTTGCCGAAGTTTTGTCGAAAAATCCCGACGCCCATCGCGAAGGCGAACGAAAGGAACGGGAATACGCTGCAATCCTATTTGAATCTATCCATGACGCAGAAAAGTCGTTGTTCGAGCAAACTGGGAGTTCAGCCACAAATCACAATGAAACTGTGACCGAGAAATTCCTCACTAAACGAGACCAAATCTTACCGCGTGGATCAAAGTTCGGCGTCGGCAGAATTCGAAGGTTGGTCGAGTGCTTTCCTGATTTCCAAGAGTTGGAAAGTGCGGCAATAGAAGAAATCGTTGACTGCCTCCTTGAAGGCCGGGCGGTGGCGCGCTCATTTTATGACTTCCTCCATTCTGCACGCGGAAAGAAAACAATCGAAGACCTTCGATCTGTAGGCGTGAGGATGACTGCCGATTCGGTGAAGATTGAGCAGTCCGAATGGACTGGAAAGACCGTCGTTATTACGGGTAGCTTTGAAGGTATATCCCGTGAGAAGCTGAAGGAGCGTTTGGTGTCTCTTGGAGCAAAAGTCGGCGATTCTGTCTCGTCCAAAACCAATGCGGTCTTTGTAGGGTCCGATCCGGGTTCCAAGCATGACAAAGCAGTAAGCCTAAAGATTGCGATTTATGGTGAGGACGATGTAAAGAGAATCATGGGAAACTAGACACGGTGACGGGTGGGACATGAACGATGAATTAGACGGCAACGGGCAACCTGTGAGAATGCCGTCGTTTTCACGCGGCCAAGCGCGCGAGTTGCGGAACGGTCAGGGGCAAAGATTCTGAAGCAAAAGCCGATTGCGGAATTGCGTCGGAATTCTCCCGCGTGAACTTTACTTTGTAGCTCATAATTCGTTTTTCCACCGTGTAGAACGAAAGGGCCGAGACTGCTATTGAGAGCGGAATGCCGATCGTCAGCTTGGCGATCCAACCGAGGTGGAAGTCGGCCAGGACGTAGTAGATCGGCAAGTGCCAGAGGTATAGGCCGTAGGAGATTTTCCCGATCCAGATCGGTAGTCGCTGGGTCAGGATCGATTCCAGCAAGCAGTGCGAGCCGGCGATGATGTCGAGAACGATCGTGACTGAGGCGAGCGTCACCGCGACGGAGCCGGCGCGGCCCATCGAGCTTTTCAGGAGCAGCGTCTTGAACACGATCACGCCAAGAGTCAGAACTGCCAGCGGCGAGAAGACCCAACCCACCCATCGACTCGCGTTAGCCGCCAGCAACCCGGCCGGCAAGGTCGCGACGAAAAACGCCAGCGCCGATCCGAAAATCAGGCCGTCGCAATGCGTGTCCGATCCGTAGTAAACGCGGTCGGCCGACAAAATGCCCGACATGACGCATCGATAAGCCATGATTGCAATCGCCATGGACGAGAGCACCGCGAATCGGCTTCGCGGCGAACGCGTGCGACTGCAAACGAGCGCGACTATCACAGGCCAAACCAGGTAAAACTGCTCCTCAATCGCCAGCGACCACGTGTGCCCGAGCGGGAAGTGGTTGCCGATCTCCATCGTCCGCGCCCAGTTCATCGCGTAGCCGATCGACAACGACAAATCCCGCAGCGGCCAATAGCCGAGTGCGAGGCGTCGTTCGACGGCAACAAACGCAATCACCAACACCATGCAAGGCAGCAGCCGCAGGAATCGGCGGGCGTAAAAGTTGCGGTAGTTGATCGATCCAAATCGGTCGTGCTCCGAAAGCAGAATCGATGTGATGAGAAACCCGCTCAGGACGAAGAAGATGTCCACACCCACTCCGCCGACGCGTAGCAGGCCGATGCGGGAGTGGGCGATCAGCACGATCAGGATCGCGACACAACGCAGGCCGTCTAATGCTGGGAAATATTGTCGCTTCATGAACACCTTGGCGACTTTGTGAGATAAAGCGCAGCCGATACCGGTTTCCGGGCAAGCGCTCGGAGACGTCCTATATCTATCGGAAGAAATTCAGACGGGGCTGCAGAAATAGATGTGGGCATGGGCCAGGTGGTAGCGGCCGTGATTTGGCGGCGATCGCGCGCAGTTCGGATCACGTTGCGTTAGGTCGGCGATCGGTCGTACTGAGCGATGATCGTGGCGCCGCTGACCGATGGTTCGAAATGGGCAGTGCGAATCTGTTTATATTCTGGGTCGGAAAAGAAGGCTTCCTTGCTTTGCTTATTTTGAAAATAGATGACAAACACTCGATTGATCGGATGCGTGGCTTCGGATTTGAGCGACTCATCGATCGTAAAGTCGTAACGAAAACCCCCACCGTAGCGCGCGAGAATCGGGGCCATTGACTGCCGATACCGCCGATAGCCCTCATGATCGATGACGTGGAGTCCGACGAGTGATTCGTATGACATTTGGTTCCACCGAATGCGAAGTGGGATTGGCTGTCGTGCACCGATGCCTTCGATCAGCACGGATTCACAAGATTCTCCGCCGTCACCATTGCCGCGAGGGTTGAGTTGGCCGTCCGCGGGCGATTAGTTTCCGGCGGCAGGACTGGCTTGGTCAGTTTCACCGGGGCCTTGGTCTTCGCGCTCTTGTACAGCGCGTCCATCAGCCACGAATGCAATATGCCATACCGCACCGGGCACATCGGCTGTTCCTTGCCGAGCAGGCAGTACACGAAATTCTTGTCGGGCGAGTAGTTCGGGAAATTCACCGGCGGGTATTTGATTTTGTTGCCCTTGGCGTCGAAGTGCTCGAGCCGGCCGCCGTGGATGGCGGTGTGGATGCGGCCCTTATCGCCGGCGATGATGATGCCTTCGTCCCAGCCGGGGTTGTTGCCGCTGATGGTGGCCGTGCCGAGAACGCCGCCTTCCCATTTGATCGTCATGACCGCGTTGATGTCCACGGGCATTCCCTTGTTGTCGATCCAGCAGAAGACTTCCTCGACCGGCCGATCGAGGCACCACGCGATGGCGTTGAAGAGATGCGCGCCGGTGTCGTACATCTGCCCGCCGCCGGAGAGTTTGGGATCGTGCCGCCAGATTTTTTTGCCCTTGCCGTAGGCGAGCCAGCCCTGGTGGCTCCACGCGGTGACGGTCTGCAGTTCGCCGAGCCCGCCGGTGCGCAGCACGTGGCGGATATAAGCGAATTCACTGGTGTAAGTCGCCTGAAAGCTCACCTGCAGCAGCAGGCCGGTCTTCTTCACTTTCTCGGCGAGCTTCTTCGCGTCGGCCGATCGCGTGACCATCGGCTTCTCCACCAGCACGTGATAGCCGGCGTCGAGGCACGCCATCGCCTGCGGAAAATGCAGCGTGTGCGGCGTGACGATGATGACGGCGTTCAAATCCTTCGGCGGGCTCTTGAGCAGTTTGTCCAACGAGTCATAGAGTCGAACATCTTCGCGCCCGCCGAATCTGTTTTTCCAGAGTTTCTCCATGTTCTCGCGGTTGATATCGCAAAGCGCGACGACTTTCGCTTCAGGGATGTCACTAAGCCACCCGCCGTGCGTGTTCGCCATGCCGCCGCAGCCGATAATCGCCAGATTGATTTGTTCCGCCACGATTTCTCCGAATGTTGAAAGTTGCCGCGATCGTCAATCGCCTAAGTTCGTACTTCAGTCCACCGCTGCATTCGAGTTTAACCGCGTGCCGTGTTCCGGCCAATGTTGGTCTACCGTTTCGGTTGGATCGTGTTAAGTCCCTGCACCGCAAATTGAGAGAACAGGCAGCCGTACGCGAAGACTTGGAACAAGGAGAACATCGAATCCGATTCCGCATCGCGATACAGGCCGATCGTCACCGTCGTGATAATGCCCAGCAGCACCAGCAAAATGCCGCCCATCAAAATGCGCGGCCAACCTTTATGGCAGCTCATCAACATCGTCAGCGGCAATGACCACCCAAGCGCGCCGAACGCCGCCGCCAGCGACCAGATGCTGCCCGTCCGCCAATGGGTGATGCCAAATCCCGCTGCCGCTGCGAGCGTGACAGCGGTCAATGTTGAGGTCAGCCGCTGTTCTTCGGAAAGCACGTATTTGCCGAACGGATGAAACCGAAGGACCAGATTAAATAACGTCGACGACAGCCATTTGCTCAACGCGAATCCGATGTACAACCAAAGGAACGGCCACACATACGCGCTGGAATCCGGATGCGTGTCGGCGAATTGCCGGAGCCATTGATATCCGAAATATCCGCCGATCAAAATTCCCCACTGCACGCGGCGGTCCATCCGCGACATGAACAGGAAATACCGGAGCATCAGCCGATAAAACGGATTGCGCGCCTTCATCGCCTCGACGATGCCGGACTTGGCGAACTGCATCGTCGGATCAAGCCGCAGCGCCTCGCGGAAATGTTCCATCGCCTCGCGGGGCTTGTTTCGATGCAGCAGCGTCCAGCCGTGGTTGGCGTGGGTGAACGCGTTCTCCGGATTGTCCGCCAGCGCGTTCTCCATCGTTTGCGAGGCCGCCTCGCGCTGGCCGAGCTGCGTTAACGCCATGCCGCGGATGTTCAGGCAGTTGGAATGCTTCGGATCGATCGCGAGCCCGCGGTCGGCCGCATCCCGGGCGGCGGCCCACTTGCGGAGATCAAGCTGGATCGAGCCGAGCGTGCTGAAATAGCTAGGCTGATCGGAGTCGAGGGCAATCGCCTGCCGAATCGCCGCCTCCGCGCTTTTGTAGCGATACCGCCGTTGCAGCACGTGCGCCATCGCCGCATGGCCGAAGGCTTCATCCGGCGCCAGCCCGATCGCTTCCGCCGCTTCGGCTTGGGCGTCGTCGAATTGTTCCAACTCCACCAGCGAATCGGCCAACATCGCATGAGCCAACGCATCGCGCGGCGATTGCGTGAGATGCTGGTGCAGTTCCTTCACCGCGTCAGCATGACGGTTCTGCCGCTGATGTATCAGTGCGCGTTGGATCGCGGGGCTAGACATCGGTTCTTCCTCGCAGTCGGTCGAAGACTCTCGTCCAAAATCGCTTTTTTCGCTGACTCATCGCCAGATCGACCGCCGCCAAATTGTCGGCTGCACTTTGAAGGTCGGGCCGGAGTGTCAATGCCTCTCTGAGGTGTTTGCGCGCCAGTTCGAGTTTGCCTTGTCGCAGCAGGGCATTACCCAACCAGGCATGGCTCAACTCGGATCGCCCGTCGAATTGAAGTGAGGAGTGCAGCATGGCAATTCCCTCATCAAGCCGATTGATTTGGATCAGCATGACGCCGAAAATATGGTGAGAGTACAACGACTGTGGCGATGCTTCGAGCAGTCGCTTTCCCATCGCTATCGCCTCGTCATGGCGCCCCAACTTTGCCAGAGCCATCGCCGCTGCGCCAAGCAGCTCATCTTCATTTGGATCAATGGACAATCCGCGCTCGAAAAGTTCCATCGCGTAAGGAAGTTGGCCGAGTCGCTGCGCAGCTCGTGCCGCCAGCGCATAGCACCCGACATCAGTGGGATTGAGCTCGATGCCCTTCTCTGCCGCAGCAAGCGATTCCTCCGGTCGTTCGAGATTCCACATCACGCGGGAAAGGATTACGTAAACAAAGTAGTAATCGGGTTCAGCTGCAATGGCGTCGCGAACGATAGTCTCTGCCTGCTGTGGGTGCTTGAGGTACAGCGTTGCTTGCGCTAGTTGAGCGAGCACACGTCCGCTGTTGGGTTCCATCGACAGCAGGTTTCGGAGTATTGGTTCGGCAAGATCCGGACGTGACTGTCCCAGGAACCGCTCGGCATTGTCCAGCAGTTTGGTCGCAACTAAGTCCATCACATCTTCAGATATTTGAGAATGTCGTCATACGTCCCGCCCTGATTAGAGTAGAGCGCATAGTTGCGGGCAGTGCTGAACCATTCTTTCGTACTCGGCCTTACGGCGGCGGCGCCGGTGAGGAGGTCTTTGGTGGTGATGGGAGCGGGAACGCCGGTTTTCATGGCGTCGCGGAGTTTGTTCTCGATGGTGAGATCGATGACGGCCTTCAGATCGGCGCCGCTAAAGTCGCCGGTTTTTTTTGCGACATGGTCGATGTCGACGTCCGCCATCGGCTTGCCGGTGAGCATGATGCGGAGGATCCCGCTGCGGGCCGGCGCGTCGGGCGGGGGGACGAAGAGGATTCGGTCGAACCGGCCGGGACGGCGGAAGGCGGGGTCGACGTGCCACGGCGCATTGGTGGCGGCGAGGATCAGCACGCCCTCGTTGCTCGCCTGCACGCCGTCGAGTTCGTTCAGGAATTGGTTGATCAAGTGCCGGGCGGAGCTGGTGCGCATATCCGTCCGGCTGGCGGCTAGCGCGTCGACTTCATCGAAGAAGAGCACGCACGGCTTGTTGCGGCGGGCCTGCTCGAAAAGTCGGTGCAGATTTTTTTCGCTGTTGCCGAGCCACATGTCCATAACGTCGTTAATGCCGACGGCGATGAAGCCGGCGTTGATTTCGCCCGCCGTCGCGCGGGCCAGGTGCGTTTTGCCGCAACCGGGCGGGCCGTACATCAAGATGCCGCCGCCCACCGTCTTGCCGTACGCTTTGTACAACTCGGGGTGTTCCAGCGGGTGGATGATCTTCAGCCGGATTTCTTCCTTCAGCGCTTCCATCCCGCCGACGTCTTTGAAGCGGACGGCGGGGCGTTCGATCTCGGCGAGCGATTCGTTTTCGTCGCCCTCCCAGGCGGCGCGGACTTTTCCGTCGACGACATCGCGATCGGCCGACCCGCCGATGCCTAGGCGCGAGGCCAGCTCCATGTCGCCGGCGTTTTCATCTTTTTCGATCGCCCGCTTGTACTGCCGCACGGCCCGCTCAGCATCGCCGGCTTTGAGCAACAGCCGGGCGTACAAGATGTGCGCCTTGGCCGGGCAGTTCGAATCCTTGATGAGGTCTTCGACAATGACCAACGCTTCGGAATTCTTCTGCTGATAGTTGAACGCCGTCGCAAGCCCAAGCTTGATCGCGGCACTCTCGGGCGAGCGCGCGAGCGCCAGCCGGTACTCCTTCTCCGCCTCCTGCCCGCGGCCGAGCGACAGCAGCGTGTCGGCCAGGTGCTGGCGTAGCGGAACATTCTCCGGCGAATGCTGAAGTGCGTCGCGCAGAGAATTAATAGTTTCATCGGGGCTGGACATCGGGTTCCCTCCGGGTGCGGCGGACCAGTTTAGTTCGCAGACGAATGAATTCCAAGCCGGGCGGGAAGCTTGGCGTTGACGCTTTGGGCCTATCGATTAGTCTGATCATGCGATGGTTGATAAACAAAACTACCTTTCAGAAATAGCCGCCCTTTGCCGGATTGATTGGCCGGCGAATCGGATCGTCAATGTCGTCTGTCACGGCCACAGTGTGCCGGCGGGGTACTTTAAGACACCGGTGGTTCATTCGCTGGGCTCCTACCCGCATTTGCTGCGAGTCGGCCTTGCGGCGAAGTACCTGCATGCGGTGATCAACGTCATCGTGACGGCCATCGGGGGCGAGAACTCTGAACGCGGAGCCGCCCGATTTGAAAGCGACGTGCTTTCGCATCGGCCAGATGTGGTGACGATCGACTACGGCCTCAATGACCGCGGTATCGGCTTGGAGCGTGCGAACGTCGCGTGGGCTTCAATGATCGAAAAGGCCAAGTCGTCCGGCGCGAAGGTCTTGCTGCTCACGCCGACTACGTTTGAGAAATTGAATTTCGAGTCGCCCGAAGAGCCGCTCAATCAACACGCCGAACAAATCCGCCGGCTGGCGGTCGACAATGAAGTGGGCCTGGTGGATAGCTTGCAAGGATTCCGGTCAGCCGTGCGCGGCGAGGTTGATCCGATGTCGCTGCTTTCACAAATCAATCACCCGAGCGAGAAGGGCCACGCGATCGTCGGTAAGTTGCTGTTGGAATGGTTCAACTGAGCATGGTAAGGCCGTTAGAAAATGGGGCTGGATATGAACAAGCGAATCTTAGTCCTCTCCGCGTCCGTCGGCGCGGGCCACATGCGGGCGGCGGAGGCAGTTGAACTTGCTCTTCGCGAATTGGCTCCGGACGTCATCGTGAAAAACGTTGATATTCTCACGCTCACCAACGCCCCCTTCCGCCGGGTGTACGGCAAGGCGTATCTCGATCTCGTCAATCACGCCCCGCACATGCTCGGCCTGATGTACGACCTGCTCGATCGCCCCGGCAAAGCAACGGCCGGGGATAAGCTGCTTTATCTCGTGCAGAAGCTCAACCTCAAGAATCTGATCGAGCTGGTTTGCGACGGCTGTTGGGATTCGATCGTCAATACGCACTTCCTGCCGGCCGAGATCATCACGCACCTTCGTAAGAAGGGAAAGATTCACACGCCGCACATGACCGTCACGACGGACTTTGAAACGCACAAGCTCTGGGTGCATCAGCCGACGGAACGATACACCACGGCCACCTCGGAAGGCGCGGCGTATCTCGAATCGTATGGCATTTCGAAAAGTCTGATCACCGTCACCGGCATTCCGATTCACCCGGTCTTCAGCCAGGCGAAAGATCGCGGTGAGTTGCTGAAGAAGCACGGGCTGAAGGGCGATCGCCCGATCGTTCTGCAACTGGCGGGCGGGTTCGGCGTCGGGCCGATCGAGAAGCTGTTCCGCGGGCTGCTTTCGATCGACACGCCGTTGGAGATTGTCGTGGTCTGCGGCAAGAACGAGGCGGTGAAGAACAAGCTCGCAAAAATCGCTGTGCCTGCAAAGTACCGGGCGAAGCTGTTCGGGTTCACGAAGGAAATGGACGAGCTTCTCACGATAGCCGACCTTGTGCTGACCAAGCCCGGCGGGCTGACGACTTCCGAAGTGCTCGCCAAAGGCGCCGCCATGGCGATCGTCAATCCCATCCCCGGGCAGGAGAGCCGCAACAGCGACTTCCTCCTTGAGAACGGGGCGGCCATCAAGATCAACAACGTCGCCACCATGCCCATGAAGCTGACTTCGCTGCTGTCGGATCATAAAAAACTCGACGCGATCAAATCCAACGCCCGCAAGCTCGGCAAGCCGCGAGCAGCGTACGATGTCGCGGAATTCGCAATAAGTCTCGCAAATGAGCGCAAATAACAGCCGATAATGTTGGTCGCGGCGATTTTCAATTGCGTTCAATCGCTCGCCAGCCCTGCCTGCACCGACTATAATATTACCGACAACGTGGTGACCCCGCGGAGCGGCATTGAAGCCGGGCGAAGAATCACTACACTCCTGTCGCGCCGGATCGATGGCCACACTTACCATCGTTAGCGGCCGGGTCGACCAACCCTTACCTCGGTGGAGTAATAAATGTCCGTTGCCAATGAAGTTCGTCATTCCGTCAAGAAAAACAGTCCCTCCGACGGAACTGTCGAACGCAATCGCCTGCGGATGATGATGCTGATCCGCCGATTCGAAGAAAAGACCTTCCAGGAATACACCAAACCCGGCCAGAAGATCGGCGGATTCTGCCATTTGTATAGCGGCCAGGAAGCCATCGCCGTCGGGACGGCCGCGCTGTTCGATAAGAATCGCGACGCCCTCATCAACGGCTATCGCTGCCACGGACATTCGCTGGCTTTGGGCATGCCGCCCCGGTCCGCCATCGCCGAGATGTACGGTAAAGAGACCGGCTGCTCCAAAGGCAAAGGCGGATCGATGCATCTGTTCGAGGCGTCGGTAGGCAACCACGGCGGGCACGGGATCGTCGGCGGTCAGCTTCCGCTCGGCCTTGGGATGGCGTTCGCGCAGATGTACAAAAAAACCGGCGGCGTGACTTTCTGCTTCATGGGTGATGGCGCAATCAATCAGGGCACGTTCAACGAAGCGCTCAATCTCGCCAGCCTTTATAAATGTCCGGTTATTTATGTAGTAGAAAACAACGGCGTCGCGATGGGCACTCAGATTGAGCGCCACAGCGCTGAAAAAGATATTGCGAAACGCGCGTGCGGCTTCAATATGCCGCACCGCAACGTTGATGGGAACGACGTGGACACGGTCATCAAGGAATTCGGCATTGCCGTAGAGCGCGGCCGAGCCGGTGAAGGGCCGACCTTCCTTTCCGCGAACACATACCGCTTCCGCGGGCACAGCATGTCGGACGCGATGAAATATCGCACGAAGGAAGAAGCCGAGAAGGCCAAGCTTCGTGATCCCATCAGCGTCTATAGCGGCCGTCTCCGCGATTCGAACCTCATCACCGAAGAGCAACTCGAGGCGCTGCAGGAAAGCGTAAGCTCCGAGGTCACCGAAGCCTTCACCCAGGCCGACGCCGACCCGCATCCGCCGATCGAAGACCGCTTCAATGACGCGCTGTCGGAGACATATCCGTTTCAGCCGAAGTAGGAGAGAGTTATGGCCGAAGGCGATCATGAAAGAATCGAATTGGTCGAAGAGATCCGGCGGTTATCAATTGCCGTTCCCTTTGTTCCATTCGATATCATTGTCACCAGTGGTGATCGTGCCGAAGTCACTCAACCAGGCATGGTGGCAACCGTTCAAAGCCAAATTCATGTAGCCAAAGTGAAATCGAACGCGTTTGACATCATTCGCGCCAATCAGATTTCTGCTGTGCGTGTGCATGACGTCGCATCAAATTAACGCATTGTTTCTGAAAGAAAACTAGATATGCCAGTTATTCAAATGCGAGAAGCTCTCCGTGCCGCGATGACCGAGGAGATGGAGCGCGACGAAAATGTCTTCCTCATGGGCGAGGAAGTGGCCGAGTACAACGGCGCTTACAAAGTCTCTGAAGGCATGCTCAAGAAGTTCGGCCCCGGCCGTATCTGGGACACGCCGATCAGCGAAGCCGGCTTTGCCGGCCTTGGTGTCGGCGCGGCCACCATGGGTCTTCGGCCGATCATCGAGTTCATGAGCTGGTCGTTCACCTGGGTCTGCATGGACCAGATCGTCAACAACGCCGCCAACGTGCGCTACATGTCCGGCGGCCAGTACAAAGTGCCGATCGTCTTCCGCGGCGGCAACGGCATTGCTCACCAGCTCGGCGCGACGCACTCGCACCGCATGGAGAGCGTTTACGCCCGCATCCCGGGCCTTATCACCGTTGCGCCGAGCACCACCTACGACGCCAAGGGCCTCCTCAAGAGCGCCATCCGCTGCGACGATCCGGTCATCTTCCTCGAATCTGAAAAAATGCTGAACGACACCGGCGACGTGCCGGACGAGGAATACCTCCTGCCGCTCGGCGTGGCGAACGTGGAGCGCAAAGGCGCCGACGTCACCCTCGTCAGCTACGGCCGGCCGATGCAGCGCGTGGTGCGTGACGCAGCAAAGCACCTGGTCGAAGATCACGGCATTGATGTCGAGCTGATCGACCTCCGCACGCTTCGCCCGCTGGATACGAACACGATCGTTGAGTCGATCAAGAAGACCAACCGCTGCGTGATCGTCGACGAAGACTGGGGCTACTGCGGCATGGGCTGCGGCATCCTCTACAAGATCCAGAAGGCGGTGTTTGATTACCTCGACGCCCCGATCGACTACGTTCACAGCGACGAGATTCCGGTCCCGTTCAATCACTATCTCGAAGAAGCAATGATGCCGAGCGTGGATCGGATCGTTAGCGCGGTTAAAGAAGCTTGTTACCGATAAGGAGAGGGCAAAGGACTTAGGACTTAGGACTAAGTGAATCGATTTCACTAAGTCCTAAGTCCTTAGTCCTAAGTCCTACGAACTATGCCCGTTGAAGTCACCATGCCTCAGCTCTCTGACACCATGACCGAAGGAACGGTCGTCAAGTGGTACAAGAAAGAGGGCGACAAGGTCAAAGAAAACGAGAAGATCGCCGACGTCGAGACCGACAAGGCCGTCATGGAAATGGAAGCGTTCGAGGGCGGCACGCTCGCGCACATCGCCGTCCCGGAAGGGACGAAGGTGGCCGTCGGCGCGACGATCGCCGTGCTGGCGACGGGGAAGGAAAATCCCGCCGACGTGAAGGCGAAAGCATCCGGCGGGGCGGCGAAAACCGCCGCGCCGGCGGCGAGTGCCGCGCCAGCCGCTGCCGCGAGCGCAGCGCCGGCCTCTGCATCGAGCGCGCCCGCCGGCGCCGCCAAACCTGCCGTCACGGCGAAGGTCGAATCCGCCACACCGCCGGCCGCGAAGCCGGCGAGCGTAACCGCCACCATGGAGCACGCCGCGCGCAGCGAGGTGCATGAGCCCGACGAAGTCGGCCACGGCGCGACGCGCCAGCCCGCCACCGCCTTCCCGCCGCTGCAGAACAACAACGGCCACCGCATCTTCGCCTCGCCGCTGGCCAAGCGCATCGCGGAAGACATGGGCGTCGACATCAAGAGCATCCGCGGCACCGGCCCGTACGGCCGAGTGGTTCAGAAAGATGTTCTCGCCGCCGCTGAAGCGCCTGCGAAACCGCAAGCGGTTGCGACCAGCGATTCGTCCGCCGCCAAGCCGTCCGCAACGCCCTCCGCGCCGCTGCCCACGAAAATTCTTTCCGGCGAAAAGCAGGTCATCCCGCTCACGAAAATCCGCACCGTCATCGCGGCCCGGCTGCAGGCGAGCAAGCAAAACATTCCGCACTTTTACGAGTCGGTCGATATCGACATCGAGGCGCTTTCCGCGCTTCGCGAGCTGATCAACACGCAGCTCGAAAAGGAAAAAATCCGCCTCAGCATCGGCGACCTGATCGCTAAGGGCGTGGCCGTCGCGCTGCTCAAGCACCCGGCCGTCAACGCGCACTACGACGAAAAGAACAACCAGATCACGCGCTTCGGCGACGTGAACCTCGGCATGGCCGTCGCGCTGCCGGACGGGTTGATCGTCCCCGTGCTTCGCGGCATTAACCAGATGGGCTTCAAGGAAATCCGCCAGCGATCGGCCGAGCTGATCGACCGCGCCCGCGCCCAAAAACTCAAGCAGGACGAGATGACCGGCGCCACCTTCACCGTGAGCAACCTCGGCACGTTCGGCGTGAAAGAATTTTCCGCAATCATCAACCCGCCGGAAGTAGGCATCCTCGCCATCGCCGCCGCCGACAAGCGAGCCGTGGTGCGCGACGGCCAGATCGTCGCCCGCAGCATCATGACCGTGACGCTGAGCGCCGACCACCGCGCCATCGACGGTGCCGTCGCCGCCGACTTCCTGCGAACGTTGAAGAACCTGCTGGAAGAGCCGGGGATGATGCTGGTGTGAACCTCGCGGGGGTTCGATGAGTACGTCTGACAACAACGGTGACGCTTGGCCGATTGAGCCCGATGCGAGTGAGATCGTAGATCGGCCACGCTCTGCCGTGGTCTCTTTCCTGGACGTAGTGTTAACGTCGTTTCTAAAGGTCATCGGATTTTTGTGTTTGGTCATCCTCATCGGAGCCCTTGTTTTGTGGTGGTATGGTTCATCGCACACGCAATCGGGTGAAGTGGCGTCCCGGGAAATTCAGGCGTTTCTTTCATCCCATGCCGCGAGTAAGTTCGCCGGCGACGTGACAAATGGGAAGGTTGCACTCCAGCGGGGTTTCTTCAAAAGCGAGGGCTCGGAATGGATTGTGTTCGATCTTCCGCCGAGCGATTTGTCGGTGTTCAAAAAGATTGTCACGGATCATTGGTTGTTGGAACGTGGCCATACCGTTCACGATGCGAACATTGCGAATGCGACGCTCGACTACAGCCCAGACCAGCCGTCGTGGTGGCAGTTGAGCGAGAACGCGGACGTGGAACGCATTCAATTCAGTTTCCCGGATAGCGGCACAAGCGCTGACGACTGGATCCTCGACATCGATCGAACCGCCGGTCGAATTTACTTCAAGTACTAGCTTCCTCGCGTCGCCCGGCATCAGATGACAAGCGCACGCACTGCCTCTATGATCTGAAGCCCTTTCATGTAACGGAGATAGAATGCCCGCAGATATCACCATGCCGCAGCTTTCGGACACCATGACCGAGGGCACCGTCGTCAAATGGCACAAGAAGGAAGGCGACAAGGTCAAGGCCGGCGAGAAGATCGCCGACGTCGAGACCGACAAGGCCGTCATGGAAATGGAATCGTTCGACGACGGCACGATCGCCGCGATTTTGGTGAAGGACGGAGAGAAAGTCCCCGTCGGCGCAAAGCTCGCGGTGATCGCGACCGGATCGGAGAAAGTTGAAGATGTGAAAAAATCCGCAGGCGGTCCGCCCGCTTCAGCGGGTGGCGCTGCTCCGACTAAACCTGCGCCCGCAAGCGCCGCGCCTGCGAAACCGCAAGCGAGCGTCGCGAGCGCCGCACCTACCGCGCACGCGAAGGCGCAATCGACTCCCGCGTCTTCCGCAACTCCATCAGTTGCTCCCAGCATTCCCACTCCTTCCCGAGAAAAGAAAAATTACAACTTCGACATCCTTGTCATCGGCGGCGGTCCCGCCGGATACGCGGCCGCCATCCGCGCGGGGCAGCTGAAGAAGCGCGTCCTCTGCGTCGAGAAAGAAAACCTCGGCGGCACGTGCCTCAACTGGGGGTGCATCCCCACCAAGGCGCTGCTCGAAGACGGCGCGTTCATCCGCAAGATGCGCGAAGAGGCCGGCCATCGCGGTGTGACGTTCGATAATTTCAAAGTCGATTTCTCCAAGCCGATCGCGCGAAGCCGCGCCATCGCCGACAAACTTTCCAAGGGGATCGCGCACCTCTTTCGCAAGTACGAAGTGAAGAGCGAGTTCGGCGTCGGCAAGATCACCGCGCCGAACACCGTTGAAATCACCGGCAAGGACGGCAAAAAAACCGTCACGGCCGAGCACATCGTCATCGCCACCGGCGCCCGTACCCGGCCGCTGCCTGGCGTTACGTTTGACGGCAAAACCATCATCACCAGCCGCGAGGCGATGAATCTGCCCGCACAACCCAAGCGGCTCGCGATCATCGGCGCCGGCGCGATCGGCTGCGAGTTCGCCGACTTCTACTCCGCCATGGGCACTGAAGTCGAGATCGTCGAGATGATGGATCACCTCCTGCCGATCGAGGACGAGGACTGCTCCATCCTGCTCGAGCGGCTGTACGCCAAGCGAGGCATCAAGCTGCACCTCAAGAGCAAGACCGAGAAGGTCGAAAAGACCGCCACCGGCGTGAAGCTCACGGTCGCCGGCCCGAAGGGGACGACCGTCATCGAGGCAGATCTCGTCCTCGTCGCCGTCGGCGTGCTGGGGAACGTCGAAGGCATCGCCGATGAAAAGCTCGGCCTGGAGATTTTCAAAAACTCCGTCAAGACCGAGCCCGGCACGTACAAGACGAATCTCGAAAACGTCTGGGCCTGCGGCGACGTCATCGGCCCGCCGTGGCTGGCGCACGTCGCGCACCACGAGGCCGTGCAGTGCATTGATCGCATCGTTGGCTTGCATGTCGATCCTATTGATTACAAGCAGATCCCCGGCTGCACCTACACGCACCCGCAGGTGGCGAGCATGGGCTACACCGAGAAGAAAGCCCGCGAGGCCGGGTATGAAATCAAGATCGGAAAATTCCCCTTCGCCGCGAGCGGCCGGGCGCTGGCCGCGGGGGAGAGCGACGGCTTCGTCAAACTCATCTTCGAGAAAAAGTACGGTGAGCTTCTGGGCGTGCACATGATCGGCGAAAACGTCACCGAACTGCTGGCCGAGCTCGTGCTCGCGCGGAAACTCGAGGCGACGGAGATGGAAATCCTCGAAGCCATGCACCCGCACCCCACCATGAGCGAAGCTATCATGGAAGCCGCCGCCGCGGCGGACGGGCGAGCGATTCATATTTAGTCGTCCTTTTCGAGCAACGACACTCACAAGTCCACGGCAATGCTGCCGTGGGCTTTTCGTTTGCTTACGCTGACCAATTCAACGATCCGCCACCGTTATTTTTCTTTCGCGTCACCTCTGTTTCGCGCAACCCCCGGCCCGGCCATCGCTTTGGCCGAATGCGCAGGTGACCAAAGGTGACCTTAGGTGACAGGAGTGTTCGAAAAAGTGCGTACGAAAACGTACGGAAAGGTACAAAAAGGGACGGAAAGGGACGGATTCCGTCGCGAAAGGTACGGGTAAGTCTGACGATCTTTCCACCCCAACGGCCGCCGGTTGGGTTGTCAAAGAGCGCTCACATCCGTAGCGCAACATCTCCGCTCCCACCTATACGACAGCGCTGCGCCGCCGGCGCAACAGGCGCGCAGCGCCGCCGACGGAATTGTGATAACCACGGGATTTTCGACGAATGATTTTCTGCTTTTCCTATTTCGCGCGCTGCGCCAGCGGCGAAACGCCGGCGCAGCGCTCGAAGTATTGAATCGGGACGAGGTGCGAGGCGATCGATGGGCGATCGACTGAGGCTCTGGGGCCCATCGGGGGCGACCGATAGCTCCCCGTTGAAGGACGAAGGGCCTGCCGTTCCCTATTGGCACAATCTTCGTGATACTCCCGGAATTAGGCAGAATCTGTCCGCCTACACTGAATTGACTTCCCCCATTTCGCCGATAGCATTACCAGACCGATGAAGACCCCAGCCCCCAACATGATTATTCGAAGCGGAAGGAAAACTGTTCGCTCCTAGGGCTGCTGCACCATCTGAAACCAAGCAAACCCTGAGGCGAACGCCTCGGGGTTTTTTTGTCGGATGGGTTTGTTCACGCGGTCGCTGTGCGGCCGGATTCCGGAATCTGGCTGCACAGCGACCGGCGTGGGAATGCGTCAAAACGGTGGATGGAATGTCAGATCAACTCAAGCAACTTCCCGTTCTCGAAACCTCGCCGTTGCGGGAGTTGCTGGGGCTCGCGCTGCCGACGGTGGCGCAGATGGCTTCGTACACCGTCATGCAGTTCATCGATACGTGGATGCTCTCGTGGCTCGGGCCGAGCGCGCCGGCGGCGGCGAGCAACGCGGGGATGCTGGCGTTTTCGTTCATGAGCTTTGGGATGGGGTTGCTCTTCGTGGTGAACACGCTGGCCAGTCAGGATTACGGAGCCGGGCGGTTCACGCACTGCGGGCGGCACTTATGGCAGGGCGTTTGGTTCGCGATCGCGTACGCGACACTGGCGTGCCCGATCGTGCTGCTGGCGCCGGCGCTGTGGCGGCTGTTCCATCACGATGCGGCCTTCACGGCGATGGAGATCGTCTACTTCCGCATCACTATCGCGACGGCGGCGCTCAAGCTGATTCAGACGGCGTTCTCGCAGTTTCTGCTGGCCACGAATCGGCCCAACGTGGTGATGTTCGCGGCGGTGGCGGGCGTGATCGTCAATGCGATTTTCGCGTACGCGCTGATCTGGGGCCGGCTGGGGTTTGCGCAGCACGGCATCGCTGGTGCGGCGGTTGCGCAGGCGATCGGCGTGGGCGTGGAGTGCGCGATCGAGATCGTGGTGAGCCTCGCCGGCGCGGGCCGGGCGAAATTCGGCGCTGGCGATTGGCGGCTGCGCTTCGCGGAGTTCAGGCAACTGATCACGATCGGCTTCGGCACGGGCGTGCAGTTCCTGGTCGATATCCTGGCATGGTCGATGTTCATGCTCGTGGTGATCGGCCAGTTCGGCGGGAAGGCGATGGCGGCCAACGCGTTCATGTTCCGGTACCTGGTGCTCAGCTTCATGCCCGCGCTGGGGATCAGCCAGGCGGTGACGGCGCTGGTCGGCCGGTACATCGGCGCGGGCCGGCCGGAAGTTGCCAAGCAGCGGGCGGGCCTGGGATTCATCGTTGCATCGACGTACATGACCGTATGCGCGGCGATCTATCTACTGGGTCGTCACGTGTTGATGCGACTCTTCACCGACGACCCGGAAGTGATCAAAGCCGGTGCGGTATTGATGGTGTTCGCCGCGTTCTACCAGTTCTTCGACGCGATGTTCATCGTGTACAACGGCGCGCTGCGCGGCGCCGGCGATACGTTCGTGCCGGCCTGCGTGACGGCGGTGCTGTGCTGGACGATTACGGTGGTGGGCGGGTACGTGGTGGGGCGCGTTTTCCCGCAGTGGGGGATGGCCGGACCGTGGCTGGCGGCGACGGTGTACGGGGTGATCCTGGGGCTGTTCATGCGCCGGCGATTCCTCAACGGCAAGTGGCAGGCGAAGGGGCCGCTGACTGGATTAACGTCTGACTCGAATAACCGTGAAGATTCCGCTAAATTGGCGGATCTAGGAGTGAGTGGAGCGCCATGAGCATCGAAAAAACTGCACAAAAAGTCAGCTACAAAGAGACGCTCAATCTCCCGCAAACCACGTTTGCCATGGAGGCCAAGCTCGTCACCAACGAGCCTCTGCGCTTAAAGAAATGGCAGGACGCCAAGCTGTACGATGAGCTGCTGGCCGCGCGCGCCAACTCGCCCAAGGGCAAATGGATCCTGCACGACGGACCGCCGTTCGCGAACGGCGACATCCACATCGGCCATCTGATCAACAAGACGCTCAAGGACATCATCCTGCGCTTCCGCACGATGCAGGGCTTTCAAACGCCGTACGTGCCGGGGTGGGATTGCCACGGATTGCCGATCGAGCACAAGATCCAGCAGGAAGTGAAGAAGGCCGGCAAGGATTTCCGCGCGATGAGCCTGCTCGAGGTGCGCCAACTCTGCTATGCATCGGCCGAGCATTTCGCGAAGGCTCAAAGCGAGCAATTCCAACGACTCGGCATTCTGGGCGACTGGGCCAATCCGTATCTCACGATGGATCGCAAGTACGAGGCGAAAACGCTTGAGGTCTTCGCGAAATTCGTGGAGGCCGGGCTGGTGTACAAGCAGCTCAAGCCGGTGTCGTGGTCGATCGCGAATCAAACCGCGCTGGCCGACGCGGAGCTCGAGTACAAGGACGTGGACGATCAATCCGTGTACGTGGAGTTCGCGGCGGCGAATCCCGGCGCGTTTAAATCGCAGTTCGACCTGCGGCTGAACGCGAAGGTGTCGTATTTAATCTGGACGACCACGCCGTGGACGCTGCCGGCCAACATGGCGATCGCCGTGCACCCGGACGTGGAGTACGCCCTCGTCAAATACAAGCGGAATGAAGACTGGCACGTGAGCGTGATCGCGGCGGCGCTGGTCGAAAAAGTGCTGAGCACCCGCGAAGGCGTGAGCGATGTTGAATTGGTGAAGAAAGTCCTCGGCAAGGAACTGGTCGGCCAGGAATATCGCCATCCGTTCATCGACCGCACCGGAAAGATCGTGCACGCCGAGTACGTGACGACGACCGATGGCACGGGCCTCGTTCACACCGCCCCCGGTCACGGCGAAGACGACTACGCCACCGGCATCCGCGAAGGGATCGACATCTACTGTCCGGTGCTCGCCAATGGCCGATTCGATGCGACCGTGCCGGATTATCTGGTCGGCAAGACGGTGTGGGAAGGCAATCCGATCGTCATCGAGAAGCTGAAAGAGCTCGGCGTACTGCTGGCCGTCGAAACGATCCGGCACAGCTATCCGCACGATTGGCGGAGCAAGACGCCGACGATCTTCCGCGCGACGGAGCAGTGGTTTGTGGCGATGGATAGGGCCTACGAAAGTGGCACGGGCGGCTCGCCCGTGTCTGCGTCTGCCGGCAAACCCACGGGCGGGCCGCCCGTGCCACAAAATGCGACACTGCGCGAACGTGCGGAGCGATCGATCTATTTGTCCGACGTACCCGCCTTCACCTCCGAAGTGACTGAGGACATCGCGGCGTCGCTCAAAGGACTTTCAGAATTTGACGCCGCCGGTGAACATCTGAAAAAGGCGACCGCCGTCACGAACAATGTTATCGAATATGTCGCCGGTCCACCGATCACGTTTATTCCCGATTGGGGAAAAAATAGAATCGGAAGCATGATCGAAAGTCGCCCGGACTGGTGCATCTCCCGCCAGCGCGCCTGGGGTCTGCCGATCCCCGTTTTCTACAACGAGGCCGGTGAAGCTTTGCTCACCAAGGAAAGCGTGCTCGCCGTCGCTAAGCGGTTTGCGGAGAAAGGCTCCGACGCGTGGTTCACCGACTCGCCGGCGGAGTTGCTTGGCGAGTTTGATCCCGGCGCGAAGTTTCCGAAAGAAAAACTCCGCAAGGAAAAGGACATCTTCGACGTCTGGTTCGAGTCCGGCAGCAGTTGGCATGCGGTGCTGCAGGCGCGGCCGAATCTGGCGTTCCCGGCCGATTTGTATCTGGAAGGTTCGGATCAACATCGCGGGTGGTTCCAGCTCTCGCTTTTGCCGGCGCTGGGCGCGACAGGCGTCCCGCCGTTTAAGGCGGTGTTGACCCACGGGTTCGTCGTGAAGCCGGACGGCACGAAGGTCAGCAAGTCCGACAAGGAATACGTGACGGCGACGACGGAGATCAACAAGCACGGGGCCGACTTGCTCCGACTCTGGACCAGCAGCGTGGATTACCAGGGCGACATCCCGGCGTCGCCGAAAGCGCTGCAGGAGTTCGGCGACAAGTACCGAAAAATCCGTAACACGCTGAAATATCTGATGAGCAATCTGTCGGATTTCGATCCGTCCGCGAAGGCGCCTGCGATCCCCGCGAGTAGTTTGGATGGCTGGGCGTCTGCAGAACTCGACACGCTCATCCGCGACGTCGTCGACGCGTACGACAAATACCAGCTCCACCGCGCCTTCCGCCTGCTGCACGATTTCTGCGCCGTACAGATCAGCGCGATCTACGGCAACGCGATGAAGGACCGCATGTACTGCGACGCGATCGATTCGCCGCTGCGTCGTCGTGCTCAATCGGTCATGCACAGAATGGCCGTCGCGCTCACGAAGCTGCTCGCGCCGATCCTCGTCTTCACCGCCGACGAAGCGTGGGAACATCTCAAGCGAGACGCCGCTGACGCGGCGCTGTCGAGCGTTCATTTGGCGACGTTCCCCGAGCCGCTGAATCCGCCGGCGAGTGAGGAGCAGAAGGTGGAGTGGAGGCAGTTGCTCGAACTTCGCGATGCGGCTCTACTGCAGCTCGACGGGCTGAAAAAGTCCGTAGGCCTGAACAAGGCGATCGAGGCCGAGGTGGTTTATCCGGCTAAGTTGCAACCTGTACTGGGGAAATACGGCGTTGACCTGGAAGATCTGGTCGGCGCGGGTTTTCATCGTTTTGAAAATCTGCCGGAGCTGCAGGTGCTCGACACGCGGGAAAAATATCCCGCTTGCGCACGAAGTTGGAAGCGCCGGCCGGATGTCGGCAGCGAGGCGCAATACCCTGACCTTTCCGCGCGCGATGCCGCTGCGGTGAAAGCAAGAAGCTAGTCTCCGGACTGTCCGCTTGAGCGGCCGGTCCATCAGTTCTTCACCGAATAGGTGCCCTATGCTCGTACTCACGCGACAGCGCGAACAATCCATCATGATCGGTGATGACATCGACATTACCGTCATCGATATTCGCGGCGACAAGGTGCGGCTCGGGATCAATGCGCCCCGAAATATCACCGTCCACCGCAAAGAAATCTTCGAACAGATCAAGCGAGAGAACGAGCAGGCGGCCACGCTGCATCCGAATGAGCTGCACGGCGTGGCGGGGAAAGTCGTCGAGCCGGAGACAGGAGCCCACATGAAAATCGCCGCGCCGCCGATCCGCCTGGCCGTCCTCGCCAGCGGCGGTGGGACCACGCTGCAGAACCTGATCGACCAGATCCGCGCCGGCACATTGGCGGCGGAGATCGGCGTGGTGATCGCCTCGAAAGCCACGAGTGCCGCGATCACCCGCGCCGAGGCGGCGGGCATCAAGGCAGTCATCATCGATCGCAAGAATTCGCCGGACCTGGATACGTTCAGCCGCCAGGTCTTCGCCGCGTGCGACGAGGCGGGTGTCGATCTCGTCTGCCTCGGCGGGTGGCTTTCGCTTCTCAAGCTCCCCGAAAAATACCGCGGCCGGGCGATGAACATCCACCCCGCGCTGCTCCCAAGCTTCGGCGGTGCGGGCCTGTACGGCTCGCGCGTGCACCAGGCGGTCCTCGCCACCGGCTGCAAGGTGAGCGGGTGCACGGTGCATTTCATCGACGACGCGTACGACACCGGCCCGATCATCCTGCAGCGCTGCTGCCCTGTCCGCGATGACGACACGCCCGACTCGCTCGCGCACCGCGTCTTCGAGGAAGAAAAACTCGCGTACCCGCAGGCGATCACGCTCTACCAGCAGGGCAAGCTGAAGTTGGATGGAAGACGCGTGAAAATCGGATGAACCAAAAAGAAGAATGAACGCGGAGACGCGGAGACGCAGAGAAAACAAGAAATTCGTCTTCTCTGCGTCTCCGCGTCTCCGCGTTTATTCCAATACTTTGAATTCACATCACCGAATCACATAAAACTTAGGAAGCATCGGCACGCCGTACACTTTGCAGCCGGTGTCGCGGAGGATGTCGGCTGTCAGGGCGTTGCAGTTGTTGAACAGGCTGTAGTGATGGCTGTCGCGGACGTAGTAGCCGCCGGTTTCTACGAGGTATTCCGGTCTGCCGCGGCCGGCCTGGTAGCGGGCGTCGATCTTGTCGAGCACTTCCTGCACCTTCGATTTGTCCACGTCAATTCGATAAACGCGTTTGGCCGGGCGGGTAGTGAAAGGGGCTTGCTGTCCCTCCGCCAGCGTGCTGAAATTCCGGCCCAGCGTGCTCTGTTGTGAAATGACAAGCGCGGCCAGTGCGTTCCAAGGCATTTCGCGATTTTCCATCACGTAAGCCCAGTCGCCGAAGGAGTATTCGACATAAATCCCGTCCGCGCACGGCAACATGACGGCGGTATGTACGCCGTAGTCGGCCACGAAAATTGGCGTCGGGTCTTGAACGTGCTCAGGCGGTCGGACGACGCAGCAGCCGCTTAGGAAGACGCAAATTGCAAAGGCACAAATCCCAACTGAACGGCGATAAAACAACATCACATCAAACATCGTCTTATTTCAGGTCCTCTCGATGAATCGGGATGGAAGGGTCAGCCACTAAGGTATATCCGGGAGTTCTCTGAAGCGAGCGCGGCTATTTCTTCGCCGGGCCGGGCGGGGATTTTTTGAACGTGTGATCAACCGTCATTTCCCCGCCGCCGGTGGTCATCAGCAGCAGGGAAAGGCCGAAGTAAATCACGTTTGGGCTGATGGGTGTGGAGCCCTTGCTGCCCGAGGCGTCAAACGCGATGCCGGTGACGGCGATGATGAAGCTGAGCAGCATGAGCGACGAGATCGCCGCCGCGACGCGGGTAAAGATTCCGACGATCAGCGCAACCCCCACAATCATTTCCACGTACGGCAGCGTGTGAAGGAACGCGCTTCCCATCCCCGGCGACATGAACCGCTCGGCGGCCTTGATGTGCTCCTGCACGAAGGTGTCGGCCCCGGTCTTGGCGAGCTTGAGATAGCCCGCCATCAGGAAAAATACGCCGAGTGGCACGCGCGCCATCAGCACAGCGGCGCTCAGGGCTTGCGGGGTTTTCAGCGGATGGGTCATGGGCATGGCGCGGAATCTGAATGAATTTCCAATACGCGGTCGGTTGGAAGTCGCCTGGGCTACCCGCCCATGTTTTCGAAAGCCATGGGCTAGTAGCCCATGCGACAAGACCAATTCATCCGACCTTCTACATATTTCTATATCGGACTTATTGCCCCAATTCCTTGCCCCGGCGTTCGGCGGCCTTCAGGGCGTCGATGATGGCCCGGTCGGCGTGCTGGTTTTGCAGGTGCGTGATGGCGGCATGGGTCGTCCCGCCCGGGCTGGTGACCTTGCGGCGGAGTTCAGCGGGGGAATCGGTGCTGGTGGTGAGCATTTTCGCAGCGCCGAGCGCGGTTTTGGTCGCGAGCTGGTGGGCTTCATCCGGCGAAAGGCCGAGTTCCACACCGGCGGCGATCATTTGCTCGACGAGGAAGAAGAAATATGCCGGACCGGACCCGCTGACGGCCGTCACCGCGTCGATCTGATCTTCGCGGACTTCGATCACCGACGCGGCCGACTCGAAGAGTTGGCGTGCGGTCGCCAGATCCTCAGCGGTCGTATTTTTTCCGGCCGCGAGCGCGACCATTCCTTCGCCGACAAGCATGGGCGTGTTCGGCATGGTGCGGATCACCCGCCACGCCTTGCCGACGCCTAAATGTTTCTCGATAAACGCGGAAGAAATGCCCGCGGCGATGGAGATGACGAGCGTGTCCGGGGCCATCACCGGCGAAAGCGTCGCCAGCACGGCCGCCATCTGCTGCGGCTTGACGGAGAGCAGGATCGTCCGCGACTGATTCGCCACGGCGGCGGGGTCTTCGATCGCGCTGACGTGCAGCTCGCTTGTGAATAAATCGCGCCGTGCGGAAGAAACGTCGGCGGCGATGATGTCGGAATTTTTAAGAACGTGTGCGCGCACCACGCCGCGAACGATCGCCTCAGCCATATTGCCGGCGCCGATAATGCCCAGGGCGTAACTCATGAAAGCACTATAACGCGAAAGGGGTGAGAAGTTGAGAACGCGAAGGTGTCGTCGGTGCCGCGAGGTTTATGCGGCGAGTATTCGCAAGTCGCTCGATAACGAAAAACGTCATCCTGAAGTACTCAGAAGGATCTGGCTTCACCGGCGGAGTGGCAAGATCCTTCGGAGTACCTCAGGATGACGATCGCTGTGATTCGAGAATTCGATAAGGTGTTTCGCGCCGCGCACCGCTTGGGCAACGTTGCCCAGCCTGCGTTAATCCACCGATCCGCCGATCATTTCCTGCACGGAGCGCGGGGCGGTGACGATCAGTTTGCCGCGGAAGTAGGAGATGGTCGCCGTGCCGCCGTTCTGCTGCCAGACTTCGGGGCGGACGGTGAGGATAATGGTGCTGACGAGCTGATCGCCGCGTTCCTGGGCGGTGGTTGCTTTATCTTTGCCGGCGTTCTGGTTGGCGTTGCCGAACAGACCCTGCCCGCCGCCACCGCCGGCGCCACGGTCTCCGCCGCCGCTGCTACCTGAGCCGCTGTTGCTGGTCGCGGAAGTCAGGCTGAGTTCCAGTCCGACGAAATCAGGGATTTCAACGACGAGATCGCCGACGTCATAGACGCGGGTGATCATCTTGGAGTCGGCCGCCTCGCGGGTGGTGATTTCGATCACGCCCTGGTCGATGAAGTAGGTGAGCGGTGTGGTCCCGCTTACGTCGTCGAGGATAAACTGCAGCACGCGGCGCATCGGCAGGGCGCGGAGCTTAACGTTCACGGGCATGTCTTTGCTGATGCGGGCGGCTTCAAGCACTCGCCAGTTGACGTTGATGTTCGCGCCGGTGGATTCGCGGAGATAGTCCAGCGCATCGACCAGCGCCACATTCGCGAGATTGACGTTCAATATCTCGGTGTTGAGCGCTTTCTTTACCGCAAAGTTAATGTTTTCGGCCCGGGCGGGAGCAGGAGAGAAAAGCAGTACGGCTAACAGCAGGGCAACGGTAGCTCGCAGCATGGACATCTCCCTGAAAAGTTTTTCCCATTCGGCCGTAACCGACTAAGTCGGCGGCGGGTTGGATGTTTCGGATGTTACGGCTTCGCCGATCGGCTTGCCGGTGTACGGATCAAACTTCGCCTGCAGCGGCTTGCCAGTCATCGGGTCGAACTTGGCCTCGGCGGTAATCATCGGCTGAACCGTGGTCGTCGTCTTGGCTGATGCCTGGTTGACTTCCTCTTCAATGCCGCTCAATCCCTTCTTGAACTCAACGATTCCCTTGCCGAGGCTGCGGCCGACTTCGGGCAGACGTTTGCCGAAGAAAATCAGACCGACGACGGCGACGATCAGCCATTGATCCATGCCGGGCATATTGATGGCGAGCGGGGTAGTCATGACATTGTCCTTTATACACTTAACGATTGACAGCCGAGTTTATTATAGGTTGGTACGAAGTCCGCGGAAAGTCGGATTTATTATCTTTTCCGGTGTAGCCGGCGAGCTTGCTCGTCGTTTCCGGGGTTAAATGGCGAGCAAGCTCGCCGGCTACACGAAGAATCGGGCTTTAGTTACATCGACTTCTTCGGGCGTAAGAGGCGTAATAATTCCGTGATATCCGGCGGCAAAGGGGCGTTCAGCGTCATCGGCGTGAGCAGAATCGGGTGCATGAACGTGATTTCGTACGCGTGCAGCGCCTGCCGGGCAAAGCGGAAATCGCCGATTTCCACGATTCGGCCGCCGTACATCGTGTCGCCGACCATGGGGAAGCCCATGTGGCTCAGGTGCACCCGAAGCTGGTGCGTTCGGCCGGTCTTGGGGGTCAGTTTGATCAGGCTGAACTCTCCCGGCGGGAGCGGATTTTTGTAATCGTTGGCGTGCTCGGAGTTGTGCAAAACGATGTTCGCCGGGGCGGGGAAGGTTTCCTGGATCTGGTAATGCGTGATGGCCGACCGCCCGCCGTTCTCGATTTTTCTTACCGCCTGCCGCTCGCGGACGTAGCGGTCCTTGCCGATGGGCATGTCGATCGTATCGCTGAGCAACTGCGGCACGCCGTGGTTGACGGACATGTAGGTTTTTTGAATCGTGCGATTTTCAAACTGCCGGGCGACGCGCCAGTGGGCTTCATCACTCTTGGCGATCAGCATGATGCCGGTGGTGTTCTTATCCAGCCGATGAAGAATGCCCGGCCGCCATTCGCCGTTGAGGGTCGACCATTTCTTGCCGTAATACACCAGGCCGTTGACGAGCGTGCCCGTCCACACGCCACGCGCCGGATGAACGACGAGCCCGGCCTGCTTGTTGATCGCCATCAGGTGATCGTCTTCGTACACGATCTCGAGCGGGATGTTCTCCGGTACGATCTCATTCACCGGCTCCGGCGGGGCGACCATCTCAATCACGTCGCCATTCCGCGGGTGGTAGCTTGATTTCGTGGGCTTGCCGTTGACGCTGACAAGCCCTTCGGCGATCAGCTTCTGAACGCCACTGCGCGAGAGGTAGGCGATGCGATCGGTGAGGAACTGATCGATCCGCCGCTCGATATTTTTCGTTGGCGAGAAGCGCAGGTGCAGCGTATCGACATCACTGTCGGCTTCTTCTTCGAGTTCGGAGTCGAGTTCTTCGGGCGCGTCACTCACATCGAGCAGTTGGAACGCAAATGCCAACGATGGTCAAGGAAAGCGAGCGTCGCACGAAAACACAGCGCAGAAAAAAAGCTGCCCCGGGCAAGAGGGCAGCTTCGAATGGGGCTTGTGAGCGTTTCCCGAAACGGGGAGTTCCAAGAAGCGTCACATCGGGGAAAGGAAGGCATCGTTAATAACCATCACGCTTTTATTTTAGCCTCGCACTTGTGAGTTGGGATAAAAAAAACGGAATATTACGAGGAATTTCGGAATAATTTTCAAGGGAAAAATTGTGAAGCGGATTAAATTTCTTTCGCGCATTCGGCAAGGTTATCTTGTGCTCAGCTCGGCTGGATAAGGGGAGTGGCGCAGAAAGACTTGATCGAGTAAGATCAATCCCCTCGCAACTTTTACGAATTTCGCATGGAGAAACGCGCAATGTCCGATCGCAATTTCGTCGCATTTGATCTCGGGGCGGAGAGCGGCCGATCGATCGTCGGCAAGCTCGCCGACGGCAAGCTGCTGCTCGATGTGACGCACCGCTTCCCCAACCTCACCGGCCGGCTCAACGGGCACCTGCACTGGAACCTGCTCGACCAGTGGGAGCAGATCAAGATCGGGCTCGGCAAGTCCGTCAAAACCGGCGGCGGGACGATGGACGTTGCGGGCATCGGCATCGACACCTGGGGCGTCGATTTCGGCCTGCTCTCCAAAACCGGCGAACTGCTCGGCCTGCCGTTCCACTACCGCGACACCCGCACCGACGGCGTGATGGAACGTACCTTCAACCGCATCAGCCGCGACAAAATCTACGCGGCAACCGGGCTGCAGTTCATGCAGTTCAACTCGCTCTTCCAGCTCATCGCGATGCAGGAAGCCAACTCCGCGATCCTCGAAGCGGCCCACACGCTGCTCTTCATCCCCGATCTCTTCAACTACCTCTTCACTGGCCAACGCAAGAGCGAATTCTCCATCGCCAGCACCAGCCAGATGATGGACCCGACGACTGGCCAATGGGCGATTGGCCTGCTCAAGCAGCTCGACCTGCCGACGCACCTGCTGCCGAAGATCGTGCCGAGCGGCAGCGTGATCGGGCCGATCGAGGCGAGCGTGATGAAGGAGCTCGGCGTCGGGCCGATCCCGGTGATCGCGCCCGGCTGCCATGACACCGCTAGCGCCGTCGCCTCCGTGCCGGCCGAAGGAAAGGACTGGTGCTACATCAGCTCCGGCACGTGGTCGCTGGTGGGTGTGGAGATCGACAAGCCGATTTTGACCGCCCGCGCGCAGGAACTGAACTACACCAACGAAGGCGGCGTCGGCGGGACGATCCGGTTCCTCAAGAACATCATGGGCCTCTGGCTCGTGCAGGAGTGTCGCCGGCAGTTCCTCAAGGACGGCAAGGAATACAACTACGCCGAGCTGACCTCGATGGCGGCCGCGGCGCCGGCGTTCAAGTCGATCATCGACCCCGACGACGCCCCCTTCGGCATGCCCGGCGAAATGCCCGCGAAGATCGAACGCTACTGCCGCGCAACGAACCAGCCCGTGCCGACCAGCGCCGGCGAATTCGTGCGGTGCTGTCTCGACAGCCTCGCGCTGACGTACCGCAAAACCCTCGAAGGCCTCGAGTCTGTGCTAGGCCGAAAGATCGGAGTCATCCACATCGTCGGCGGCGGCGTGCAGAACGAGCTGCTGAACCAAATGACCGCCAGCGCCTGCGGCCGGCCGGTGGTGGCGGGGCCAGTTGAAGCGACCAGCATCGGCAACATCCTCGTCCAGGCGATGGCGACCGGCGACGTCGCCTCGCTCGCTGACGCACGGGCGATCGTGCGAAAGAGCTTCGAGGTGAAGCATTACCAGCCGACAGATACCGCCAAGTGGGACGACGCGTACGCGCGATACCGTGGACTAAAAAAGGGCACGTGACCTTCCAGCAGGATCTGCGACATGCAGCGGCATCTGATCCTCATTTACGCGATCGCTATCGTCGTCGGTGTCATCGCCGCCCGAGTCGAATACCTTAACGCGGCCGCGGGGCGCTACCTGCCGCGTACAATTTCGACGGACGCCGGAAAGTGGCGAACGACATTCCTCAACGAGGAACGTTGGCGGCGGTTCTACGGGCCGCTCGACGAATCGGGTGAACCGGCCGCCCGTGCGTTAACCGCGGCTGAGCAGCAGCAAATGCAATCCGACAGCGCGCGAATTAGCGCAAACGATCGACTTCGTGATTGGGTGGGCTCGGCGGGCTTGTTGCAATATCTACTCCTGCCAGCACTGGTTTTCATCACGTTGGCGGCGATTGCGGCACGGCCGACCCGCCAGGGGGTCGCGATGCTCGCACCCGTTGCGGCTGTGATCGTCTTTGCGTTCGCGTCGCTGTGGTATCGAGAATACTTCTCCAGCCTGGGTTGGTGACGACGGTTCTACTCGCGTCAGCCGCCCAGTGAACCGGAAGGATGACGCCTTCGCCATTCCCATTTACTATTATCCCATGATCATCGACTGCCACGTTCACCTCTGTGCCTTCAGTCCCGGCCAAGGCAGCACGTCGGAGCGGTTGCTCAACTCACTTGCGTTTCGATTCATGCGCTGGCGCCTGGGCATTATGGGCGAGCCCGATGCGACGACCGAAGCCAAGCTGGTCGACATTCTCAATCGCGCGATCGATGAAACGAATCTCGACGCGATCGTCCTCCTCGCCTTTGATGCGGTGCATGACTCGGCCGGAAATTTCGACGCAGCCAACACGCACCTTTACCTCACCAACGATTACGCGATCGAGCTGTCGAAGAAATATCCGAAGATGAAGTTCGGCGCGTCGGTCCATCCGTATCGAAAGGATGCCGTCGCAGAGCTCGAACGTTGCGTAAAGGCCGGCGCGGTGCTGATGAAGTGGCTGCCGATCGTGCAGAACTTCAACCCGGCCGACCGGCGGTGCATTCCGTTTTACGAAGCGCTCACCCACTACAAACTGCCGCTGCTTTCGCACACCGGCGGGGAGAAATCGCTGCCGAACCTTGATACGAACGTGGCCGACCCGAATTTGCTCAAGCCGGCGCTCGATCTTGGTGTGAAGGTGATCATGGCGCACTGCGGCACGCGCTCTGCGCCGGGCGAGACGGATTTCGTCCCGCATTTCGTCCGCCTGGCGAAGGATTACGAACACTGCTACGGCGACACCGCTGCCCTTAACCTGCCGACGCGGTGGTACGCATATCCCACAATCCTCGGCGACCCGGCCGTTCGGCAAAAACTTATTCACGGCAGCGATTGGCCCATCCCCACGCTGCCGAACCCGATGGAACACTCGCCGCGCGCGGTCTGGGCGATGATGAAGCAGCCGAATTGGCTGAAGCGAGATATCGAGATCAAGCGCGCGCTCGGGTTCGATCACGAGTACTGGCTGCGTGCTGCGAAGGTGCTCCAACTCTCCACGTAATTTCCCAATTTGTGTGACCGGAAAAGTCGACGCAATTTCACGCTATTTAGTCCAAAAACTCGGTCGATCTTGACACGGCTACCGCTCTCAGCCGATGCTGCGCGTCAACGGTTGTCAGTCTGCAGTTCATTTCAGATGAAGGGAAGGGAGCACCATGTCTGGGGCAAAAGCGGATCGCGAAAGTTCGCACATTTTTCGTGAGCTGAGCGTGATCGAGCCGTTGGAGTCCCGCCTTCTGTTGTCTGTCGTCCCCGCCGGGTACAACGAAGTGCAGGTGGCTTCGGGATTAACCAGCCCGATCTCGATGGTCTTCGCGCCCGACGGCAGGCTCTTCGTCACCGAGCAGGCCGGCGATATTCGCGTCGTTAAAAATGGCTCGCTGCTCGCCACGCACGTGCTTGATCTCACCGTGGATTCGCAGGGCGAGCGCGGCATGCTCTCGATGGCGTTCGATCCGAATTTCGCCACAAACAAATTCGTCTACGTCTACTACACCGCTACCACGCCGACCATTCACAATCGAGTCAGTCGATTCACCATGAATGGCGACACAATCGACCCGGCTAGCGAAACGGTGCTGTTTGATCTCGATCCGCTCGTCGCGATCTTTCATATGGGCGGCGACATTCATTTCGGCGGCGACGGGAAGCTTTATTTCACCGCCGGCGACAATCTCGATTCCACGAACTCGCAATCACTCGCCACGACCAAGGGAAAGGTGCTGCGGATCAATCCCGACGGCTCGATCCCGACAGATAATCCGTTCTACAACACGCTTTCCGGGAATTACCGCGCCATCTGGGCGTACGGGCTGCGAAATCCGTACACGTTTGATGTCCAGCCGGGCACAGGCACCATCTTCATCGACGACGTCGGGCAGGTATCGTGGGAAGAAATCGACCCCGGGATCGCCGGCGCCAATTACGGCTGGCCGAACGCGGAAGGAACAGCGAATAATCCGGCGTATACGGATCCGATCTACACCTACGCGCATCCCGTAGGCGGGAATGGTGCGGCGATCACCGGCGGGGCGTTTTACAATCCGGTGACGGCTGAATTCCCCACGTCGATGGTCGGCAAGTATTTCTTTGCCGACTATGTGAACGGCTTCATCAACGTTCTTGATCCGGCCACCAAAACCGCCACGCCGTTCGCCACGAGCGTGCCGAGCAGCGTAAATTTGAAAGTTTCGCCGGATGGCGAGCTGTATTATCTCTCGCGCGACACCGGCGCGGGCGTCGGCGCAATCTTCCGAATCCGGTACATCGATGCGCCAACGATCACCACGCAGCCGCAGAGCCAGAGCGTCTCGCCCGGGAGCGCCGTGTCGTTCAGCGTGCAGGCGACCGGCGCCGGGCCGCTCAGCTACCAGTGGCAGCGTGACGGCGTGAACATCGCCGGCGCGACAGGTTCGAGCTACACGCTCGCCACCACAACGGGCGCCGATAACGGCGCGAAGTTCCGCGTCATCATTACCGATTCGCTCGGCAATGCTTCACTCAGTAACGGCGCGACGTGGACGCCCGGCCAGTCCGGCAGTGCCGTCAATTTTGACGGCATCGACGATGTCGTCACCAGCGGGCTCGATCTAAACCAATGGCTCGGCGGAACCGCGACGTTGACGGCATGGATCAAGACCACGCAAGTCGGTTCCAGCGTCTTCTGGCAAGCGCCGGGCATCACCGGCACGGAGCAGTACGGCGGGTCGAACGACATCTTCTGGGGCTGGATCGACGACACCGGCCGGATCGGTCTGCAGGCGGGCAACACCGTGGGCGCGCGCAGCGCCAATCCGATCAACGACGGCGCGTGGCACTTCCTGGCGCTCACGCGCGATTCCGCCAGCGGCGCGGTCAAAGTTTACGTCGACGGCGCGCTCAGCGGCAGCGCCACCTCGGATGCAGGTTTCAAGAGCAGCAGTTTCTACAACATCGGCAGCATCGGCGATTCCGGCGGCACACCCGGGTATCTCAAGGGCGCGCTCGATGACGTCCGCATCTACAACCGCGTCCTCACGGCGGGCGAAGTTTCATCGGGCAACAGCCTGCCGGCGAGCGGGCTGGTGACGCGGTATGCGTTCGATGAGAACGCCGGCACCACGGCCTACAACGCCGTCGCCGCTGGCGGCAGCACGACGAGCGACGAGGCGACGCTGACCGTTGCCGCCGGTTCGGCGCCCACCGCTCAAATCCTCACGCCGACCGTCGGCACGACCTACACCGCCGGCGACACCATCAGCTTCTCCGGTTCGGCCACCGACCAGGAAGACGGCACGCTCCCCGCCAGCGCGTACACCTGGGATATTCAACTCCACCACGACACGCACTTCCACCCGGCCATGCTGCCCACAAGCGGCATCACCAGCGGAACGTTCGTCATCCCCACGCTCGGCGAAACGTCCGACAGCGTCTCGTACCGCATCACACTGAAAGTCACCGACTCCAGCGGCCTGACGACAACCGTCATCCGCGACGTCTTCCCGATCAAGGCCACCATTACCGTCAACAGCAACGTACCCGGCGCGGCCCTCACGCTCGACGGCAAACCTATCACCAGCCCAACCACCTTCATCGGCGTCGCGGGGATTCAGCGCACGTTCTCAGCGCCGGAGACGCAGATCATCGGCGGGATTACGTACACGTTCGACTCCTGGTCCGATGGCGGGGCGGCGACGCATACCATCTTCACACCGGCCGTCGATAGCACCTACACCGCCACGTACAAAGCCTCGCCGATACAGACCACGTACGTCAGCGATCTTACGCCGACGTCGGCCGTCAATGGCTGGGGGCCGTACGAGAAAGACACCAGCAACGGCGAAGACGCCGCCGGCGACGGGCACACGATCACGCTCAACGGCGTCACCTACGCCAAGGGTCTGGGTGTGCATGCGAACTCCGATATTTCGTACAACATCGCCGGCAAGGGTTTCAAAACCTTCGCCTCCGACATCGGGCTCGATGACGAGACGGCCTTTTACGGCAATGTCATCTTCCGCATCTATCTTGACGGCGCCGCCACTCCCGTTTACGACAGCGGCCTGATGAACAACAACTCGGCCACCAAGAGCATCACCATCGATGTCACCGGCAAGAGCACGCTGCGGCTTGTCGTGAATGACGGCGGCGATCAGATCTATCACGACCACGCCGATTGGGCGAACGCCCGGCTGACCAGCACGGGCAGCACCAACACCTCGCCGGTCGCGACGATCCTCACGCCGGCTGTCGGAGCGAAATACTCCGCCGGCACGACGCTCAGCTTCTCCGGAACCGGCACCGATCCCGAAGACGGCACGCTCGCCGCCGGCAAGTTCGCATGGAAAGTCGACCGCGTTAAGGCCGGCGTGGCCACCAACGTTCTCACGACGGCCGGCGCGACGAGCGGCAGCTACGCGATCCCCGCGACGGGTGACACCGATCCGACGATTTTCTATCGCGTCACGCTCACCGTCACCGACTCCGCCGGCGCGACGAACACGGCCGCGCGCGATGTGCTGCCGAACACCGTCACGCTCACGCTCGCCAGCAGCCCGGCCGGCGTGCCGATCACGATCGACGGAACGGCCGCAACGACGGTGACGAGTGTCGTCGGCACGCAGCGCGTCATCGCCGCGCCCGCCACGGCCACCGTGAGCGGAACGTCGTACGCCTTCGCCAGTTGGTCTGACGGCGGGGCGGCCACGCACACGATCACCACGCCCGGCGCGAACGCGGGCTACACCGCTAGCTACACGGCAACCGTAACGCCGGCTGGGCCGGTCTATCTCAGCGATCTCACGCCAACGGCCATCTCCAACGGCTACGGCCCGTACGAGAAAGACAAGAGCAACGGCGAAGACCTCGCCGGCGATGGCAAAACGCTCACGCTCAACGGAGTCACCTACGAGGGGGGGTTAGGCGTTCACGCGCCGTCGGATCTGACCTTCGCGCTCGGCGGGAAGTACGCCACGTTCATCTCCGATATCGGTCTGGATGACGAAGTCGGCAGCAATGGGTCGGTCGTGTTCCAGGTATTCCTCGACGGCGCGAAGGCGTACGACAGCGGCAAGATGACCGGCGCAACGGCAACGAAGAGCCTGGCAATCAACGTCGCGGGCAAATCCACGTTGCGGCTGGTCGTGACGACCGGCGGCGACAACTTCAACTTCGACCACTCCGACTGGGCCGGCGCGCGCCTTTTGCCGGCCAACAGCGCGCTGCCTTCGGGATGGACCAGCGCCAACGTCGGCTCGGTCGGCCAAACCGGCAGCGCAGGGTACGTCGGCGGATCGTTCGTGGTCGGTGTGTCAGGCACGGATATCGCCGGCACGAGCGATTCGTTCCGCTACGTCTATCAGCAAATCATCGGCAACGTGCAGTTGACCGCCCGCGTTGTGAGCCTCGGCAATTCTAATGCCGGCGCCAAGGCGGGCGTGATGCTCCGCTCGAGCCTCAACGCCAACTCCATCGAGGCCGGCATGTTCCTGACCGCCGGATCGGGATTCTCCGCCACGCAGCGCACGACCGCCGGCGGATCGACCACCGCCACCAGCGGCGGCGCAAGCGCGTTCCCCTACTGGGTGCGCATCGTCCGCAGCGGCAATACCGTCACGACGTTCCGATCGACCGACGGCATGGCCTGGACACAGGTGAGTTCGAGCACAGTCACCCTCGGCACGACGATCTACGTCGGCCTGGCGGTGACGAGCAAGAGCAACTCCGTGCTCACGACGGCGGTGTTGGATAATGTCTCGTTGGTGGCGCTGCCGTAATCTTGTCCCTCTCCCGGTATTCCGGGAGAGGGTAAGGTGAGGGTTCTGTCTCGGGGTCTATCGGCATTCCAATTCTAAAGATCTTGTGTCGCGTCGTTTCATCAATCCTGGATTGAAAGGGCATCGCAGCAGAACCCTCACCCCGCCCTCTCCCGGCGTAACGGGAGGGGGAGTTTCGCTCTTTATGCGGAATTTGAAAATCCACTATTGCGGTGGCGTGTGAATGCGATCCTGATCCGGCAGCACGTTCTCGCCGTACACCTTCACCAGCGGCACGTCGAGCGTCATCGCCAGCAGGAGCGCCTCCTGCCGCGGGTGATCGGACGGCGGGTAGCGAATGTCGTCGTTACGGCTGAGCAGTTCGATCTGCGATCCCTCCGGCCCCGTGCCGCCGAGCAGCGTGAGACGCACATCAGTAATCGCGCCGAACGGCACGTGCTGCTCGAAGCAGAACCGCCCGATGCCGTGGCGGATGCGAACGTAGCGGACGTTTTTCAGAATCGCGACTTCAAACTGGAACTTCCGACAAGCCACCGCAACCACGGCGAAGACGACGCAAAACATCGCGCTCAGGCCGCCTTCCCACCGCCGGTACATAAACGCCGGCACGGCGATCGTCGCATGCATCACGCTGAGCATGGAAAACAAAATCGTATAAAGTTTGTCGGGAGATGAGCGATGAACCAGATTGCCGGACTCGGTCAATACGGTGGCGCGAGCGGACATGATGGCGATTGTAACAATCGGGAAATGGGAAAATCCAATGAGAAATTCCGCGCAGAGAAATGATCTTCGTCGCACGGGCTACCAGCCCGTGTCATTCGAATAAAAGCATGGGCTAGTAGCCCATGCGACGGGGACCTATCACCAAGATTTCCCGTTCTTCCGCGTGCCGCAGAGGGCAACTTGCAACCCGAGCTCATGCGCCAGCTGCGCCTTGGCCAGCAGCGCCTTGTCGGCCTCATCCGCACTGTTGGCGTAGACGACTTGAATGTGGTTGGCCTTATGCCGGGCCATCATCTGGTCGCGGCTCACGCCGTACGTCACCGCGTGCATGATCGGCCACTGCGGGGTGGTGGCGTTCCAACGGCGGTGCGTTTCTTCGATCGGCAACTCGACCACGCCGGCCCGGCCGAGGTCCATTTTCAGAACGCCGTCTTCCATGTAGATGCGGCTCCATACGATCTCGCCAACCTTGCTGATCCCCTTGAGCGTCCCGCCGCCCAGCCGGAAGAACATGTACGGCTGGCGTTCCGATGACGCGCCCGACCATCCGCCGATGAAATGCGCTGGCGGGGCGCTGCCGGAGATGAGGAAAACCCAGACGTAATCATCCACCGTGCCGGATTTGTCCCAGTCGCCCCAGCGGAGATCGTGCAGAGTGTTTTCGACCGGTTGGCCCATCGCCTTGTGCACTCGGTAGGTAAGCAGGCCGTCGAGGCCGGCGCATTCGTCGACTTCATTGAAGTGCGGCAGGGGTTGGCCTTCGAATAAAATCCGCGAGCCGTCGCGCGACCGCACCGGCGGGCGGTCGGCGTTATTGAGCATGCCTTCGACCAGATCGCTGGCGGGCAGCAAGTCCTTCAGACCTTGCTGATATTGGATGCCGATCGCATGACAACCGAAATCATCCGCAATCCGCACGGCCGCCACGTACATCTTGCATTGTTGGTGGATCTGGTGATCGGTCAGGTGTTCCTGCTCATTATGGCCGGTGACAAACTTCATGCCGCGTTCGCCCATCCACCAGCGGACGTCATCGGCTTCTTTGTCTGACACCTGCGTGGTTTCGTAGTAAAGAGCCGACTGGCTGAGGCGCTCCTTGTACACGCCGGTGGGGTGGAGCAGTTCGTCGGGGATGATGGCGTTGAACATGCCCATGCACCCTTCGTCGAAGATGCCCATGATCGCTTTCTCGCGCTTGAGCTGGCGAGCCAGGCCTTGCGCGAGCTTCTTTTCCTTGTGGCCGACCTTTACTTTTTTCCACGGCACGACGTGCGTGGTCTTGTGCTTCACGTGGCCGGTCTTGAGCCAGGTGCGGAGCGTCTTGCGGAAGAAATCGTCGGTGAAATCTTCCGACCAGATGGTGGAGTACTTCACGCCGGCCTTGGTGAGCGAGCCGTTGAGATTGAGCATCCCAACAAGCCCCGGCCAAGTGCCCGACCAGTTAGCGATCGTCAAGATCGGCCCGCGGTGGCTGATCAGCCCGTGCAGCAGGTGATGCGAATACTGCCATACGCACTCGGCCACGATCAGCGGCGCGTCGGGATCGATGTTCGCAAACACCGCCATCCCTTCCTTCTGCGAGCCGATGAATCCGTGCTGCTGCTCCGGCTTGTAGTGGTGCGCGCGAACGACTTCATACCCCTCGGCCGCGATGGCGGATTTGATCTGCGCCTCCATCTGCTCCTGCGCCGGCCAACAGAGTTGATTGGCCGACACCCGCAAGTCGCCGTTGGCGACGAGCTGGATTTGCTTCTTCTTGACCTTGGCAGTTTTAGCAACGACGGGAATTTGGTATTTGCTCACGGATTCCTCCAAGAGTTGAGACGCACGATCGGCCGGTGACCCCACCGGGCCTGTTATGATACTGGACGATCCGAATGCGCCAACGGGAGAATTCGGGGTTCAGATTGAGTTAAGAATAGCTCAGTGACGAGCGGCCTTCTTGCTCGTTCTCCCGGTATTCCGGGCGAGGGACAAACCTACACCGGCCGCGGGTTGCGCTTGGCGAATTGGGCCTGGTGCCAGTACGGATACGCGAGTTGCTTGTCGCTGGCTGCGTCAAGCTTGGCGATCTGTTCTTTTGTAAGCTTCCAGTCGACGGCGCCGAGGTTATCGCGGAGTTGCTTTTCGTTGCGTGCGCCGATGATTACATTCGCCACCGTCGGCCGTTGCAACAGCCAGTTCAGGGCGATCTGCGGCACGGTCTTGCCGGTCTCCTTCGCGACCGCGTCGATCGCTTCGACGACACGATAAACGTCTTCGTCCGGAATCGGCGGGCCGGCGTCGGCGGTAACTTTGCTGTTCAGGCGACTCACCTCCGGCCTCGGTTGGCCGCGGCGGATTTTGCCGGTCAGGCGGCTCCATCCGAGCGGGCTCCACACCACCGTGCCAACGCCCTGGTCCATTCCAAGTGGCATCAGCTCACTCTCAAAATCGCGGCCGACGAGGGAGTAGTAGGCCTGGTGCGCGACGTATCGCGCGAGGCCGTGCTTCTCCGAGATCGCCAGCGATTTCATCAGGTGCCAGCCGGAGAAATTGGAGCAGCCGATGTAGCGGATCTTTCCCTGCTTCACGAAATTATCGAGCGTCTGCAGCGTCTCCTCGATCGGCGTGATCGCGTCGAACCCGTGCAGCTGATAGAGGTCGATGTAATCGGTGCCGAGTCGCTTCAAGCTCCCTTCGAGCGTGCGGATCAGATGAAACCGCGACGATCCAACCTCGTTCGGCCCCGGCCCCATCGCGAACGTGCCCTTGGTAGAAATGAGCACGTTGTCGCGCCGGCCCTTGATCGCCTGGCCGAGAATTTCTTCCGCGCTACCATGCGAGTAAACATCAGCGGTGTCGAACATCGTCAGGTCGTTTTCCAGGCAGATATCGACCAGCCGAGTCGCCTCGGCGACGTCGCTCGTGCCAAATCCTTTGAAGAATTCATTCCCGCCGCCGAACGTGCCTGTGCCGAGACTGAGGACGGGAACTTTGAAACCGGACGCGCCGAGTTGACGGTATTCCATATTGAATAAATCCTTTGGAAGACTGTAGGTTACGTACTCGCCGCCGCACCCGCGCGGTACTTCGCGATGACGGATTTGCGGCTCAATGTACCAATGATGTGATTGACCGCGTGCTCGGTCGTCACCGGCAGGTGTTCCACATCGAACGCGGCGAATCGATCGAACGCCATCGCCAGATCGTCGGTATTGCGCAGCAGGGGAATGTTCGTTCGCATTAAGTCGCTGACGATCAGCAGCGGCGTGGCCTCTTCGTGACGGAAAGCGCTCATCGCGTCCTCCGCCACCAGCATGCCGATGTAGTCGCCTTTCTCATTGACGACGACGAAATCCTTCGGGCCTTCGTTGTCGATATGGCTGATCACGATGGAGATCGAGTCGCCTGGCCGTAGCGTGACGGCCGGGTCCAGGCGGATCTGCTCGACACTCAGCCGCCGGAGCATGAGCAGGTCCGAGTTGTCCCCCAGATGCACGCCGCGCTCACGCAGAATCGTCGTGTAGATCGAATCGCGGTAAAGCACGCGAGCGATGCCGACGGCCGTCACAATCGCCAGCATGGCGGGCAGGGTGAGCTTATAGTCGTGCGTCAGCTCGAGCAGGATGAGAATCGAAGCCAGCGGCGCATGCACGACGGCCCCGAGCACCGCCCCCATGCCGACAAGCGCGTACAGTTCCGGGAGAGCGCTCTGTACACCCGCGAGCCGCAGCAGCACGCCAAGAAGCCCGCCAACGACCGCGCCCAGGAACAGCGCCGGCCCGATCACGCCGCCGCCGCCGCCGCTGCTGACCGTAATGCTCGCCGCCACCATTTTCACCACCAGCAGGGTGAAAAGAAACGCGATCAGGTAAGCCACGCTCCAGTTGCTCTGACTATAAAACGAGCTCGAAAGCATCGGCTGCATCGCGTTGTAACCGTCGCTGAAGAATGCGGGCATCGGGTAGGTTTCAAACGGGATCGGCTTGGACTGGTTCAGCAATAATCGCCCGAATACCAGCACGTACGCGATGCCCATCACGCCCAGGAGCAGTCCGCCGAGCGACGGCTTTAAAAACGCCGGGATTTTCAGGTGTTCGAACGCGTGTTCCATCCTGATCATCAGCTTGGTGAACAGCACCGCCACCAGTCCGCACGCGACGCCCAGCAGCAAGAAGTTCCCGAGCTGGCCCCAGCCGGCCTCCATCTGCTGGCTGACGAGCCAGTCGGGCATGGCGAAAATCGCTTCAAACGGCGAGTGCAGGACGTTCTGCAGAATCGCCTTGGTGGTGACGTTGGCGATCACGCTCGCCACGACGACCGGCGCAAACGTGCGGATCGAAAAATCCTGCATGATCACTTCGAGCGTGAAGAGCACGCCGCCGATAGGGGAGTTAAAGATCGCGCTGATGCCCGCGGCCGATCCGCAGCCGATCACCAGCGGCATGTACTGCCGGCTGAGCCCGAGCAGGCTGCCGAACCCGCTGGCGATGGCGGCGCCGATCTGAACGATTGGCGCTTCCGCGCCGACCGATCCGCCGGTGCCGATCGTGATCCCGCTGGTCAGAATCTTTTCAATCGCGACGGTCGGCCGAATGAACCCCTTCGAGCGGATGACCGACTCCATCACGTCGGCCAGCCCGTGAATGCCTTTAACTTTGAAAACGATCTTCGAAAGAACTCCCACCACCAGCCCGCCCAGAGTGGGAATCACAATGAGCAGATAGAGGTGCGAGTGATAGAGCTTGTTCTCCCCCGGCGCGGCGAACAGCAGCTCGCGCAGGCGAACGATCATCTCATGAAACAGCACCGCCGCCGCCGCCGTCACAATGCCGACGAGGACGGCAAGAACCAGGAAGAAGGAATCTTCGCGGAAGCCGAGCCGGACGAGCGTTCGAGTTATTAAAAGCCGGAGCCGGACGGCGCCGTCGATCAAGGCAGCAAACATCCCCAACACATTAGCGGGAATGGCGGGATCATGGCAAGGTTGGGAGAAAAAATCGATTTTCGTTCGAATATCCCGGCCGTGTCGAATCCACTGCCGTCATGCTAGAATATCCCCGCAATGCCCATCCCCGGAAAAAAGGTCGTCATCGCCATGAGCGGCGGAGTGGACAGCTCTGTCGCCGCGGCGCTATTACAGCGCCAGGGGTACGAGGTGATGGGCGCCTTCATGCGGCTGGGCTCGCCCGACGGCGTTGAAGCCGCCGAAGAACCGGCCTGCGACGCATCCACTCAGTCCTCAGTCCACAGTCCTCAACCCTCGCACAAACAGGGTTGCTGCTCCGTCCTCGATTCCGCCGACGCGCGGCGAGTCGCCGGCATGCTGGACATCCCGTTTTACGTGCTGAACTTTCAGGACGATTTCGGCCGGGTGATCGAATACTTCGTCGATGAATACAACCGCGGCCGAACGCCGAATCCCTGCGTGCGGTGCAACGACTGGCTGAAGTTCGGCAAGCTCGCGAAATACGCCGAGGCGGTGGGGGCGGATTACGTCGCGTCGGGTCATTACGCGCGCGTGGAGAACGGCCGGCTGCTTCGCGGCGTCGATCACAAGAAAGACCAGAGCTACGTGCTCTTCGGCATCACGCCGGCGGCGCTCCAGCATACGCTGCTGCCGATCGGCGGGATGGAAAAGACGGAAGTGCGCCGGATCGCGGAAGAGCTGAAGCTGCCGGTCTTCAACAAGCCCGACAGCCAGGAAATCTGCTTCGTGCCGAACCAGGACTACGCCGCGCTCGTGCAACGACGAAGCCCCGAAACGTTCCGTACCGGCGAGCTGGTCTCAACGACCGGCGAAGTGCTAGGCCACCACGACGGCCACCAGCATTTCACCATCGGCCAGCGCCGCGGGCTGGGCGTCGCACTCGGACACAAGATTTACGTCGTCGATATCGACGCCAAGAGCAGCCGCGTGACTGTCGGCGATAAGGAAGCGCTCCTCAAGCGATCGCTCGTCGCCCACCAGATCAACCTGCTCGATGAATCACTAAAATCCGACGGCCACGCGCGCGTTTGCCAAGCGAAGATCCGCTACAACCATGACCCGCAGCCGGCGACGGTGATGGTCACCGGCGAAGACGAACTGACCGTCCGTTTCGAAGACCCACAAATCGCCGTCACGCCCGGCCAGGCGGTAGTGATCTACGACGGCGACCGAGTACTTGGCGGCGGGTGGATTGATTCGGCTCATTAAGAAATGTTGAACACAGAGACATAGAGGCACAGAGAAAGCGCTGAGCAAAACAAAATGAGTCTTATCCGCGACTTGTCTGTGCCTCTGTGTCTCTGTGTTCATTTTGTATTGAATTGAACCATGCTTTTTCGACGTAACGTTTTAATCCTCCATCACGGCGCCCTTGGAGATTTCGTTGTCACGCTTCCGCTAGCAATGGCGATGGGCCGGATGTATCCGCAGAGCCGGATCATCTACGTCTGCCCCAGCGAAAAGGGTCGGCTGGCGGAGAAGGCGATTCGCGTGGAATCGAGCGATATCGAGGGCGGCTGGCATTCGCTGTTCGCGGAGACGCCGAAGGTGCCTGAACCGGTGGCCAAACTCCTCGCGGGGGCGCACACGATCTTCAGCTTCATCTCCGCGCCCGGCGATGTCTGCGGCCGAAACCTCGCCGCCATCGCGCCGCACGCTGCAATCTTCCACATGACCACCCGCCAATCGCCGGCGGCGGGGCATGCTTCGCAGTGGCTGTTGGACGATCTTAAAGCGCTCCCCGCGGCGGCGGAGGCGGTACGGCAGATGCTTCGATCGATCTCCGACCGCGGCCTGGGGTCGCATCGGCCGATTGAAGGCTTCGTCTCCCTACATCCCGGCAGCGGGGCGGATAAAAAGAATTGGCCGATGGAGAAATATTTTGATCTTGCGACGCAACTGAAGGCCGCCGGGCTTTCCGTCCGCACGATCCTGGGCGAAGTAGAATTGGAAAAGTGGCCGCGGGAGCAGGTCGTCAAGTTCGAATCCGTCGGCGTGGTGATTAAGCCGAGAAACTACGTCGAGTTGTTCGAGGAACTCGTCCGCGACGCCGTCTTCGTCGGTAACGACAGCGGCCCCGGCCACCTGGCGGCGATGATCGGTGCGCCGACGATTTCGCTCTTCGGCACGACGGATCCCGCGGTGTGGCGACCGCTCGGGCCAAGCGTCGTGATGTTCCAGCGCGATCCGATCGAAACGTTGGACGTGGCTGAAGTTTTGGCGGCCGTTCAATCGCTCGCGGGCGCCGCTAAATCGGCACACTCCGCCGTCACCGTCGACGACGATTAAGCTCGGCAGAATCACAATGTTCAAGCGGTTAACTGCGCATTTTGAATTTCGTGGCACGGGCGGCCCGCCCGAGTCTTTGCTTCCCGTCGAAAACCATGGGCGGGCCGCCCAGGCCACTTCAAATTACATGACAGTTCTCGCGCGAAGTCTCATTCTCGCCGTGCTGTTGATCGCCCCGTGCTTCGCCGCCGACGCGCCGGCGAAGGAGACGGATCAGATCGATCCGCTGATGCTCGCCGCGATCGATGCCGCGACGCGTGGTGATCTCAAGCCGTTGGCGGAGGAAGTCGAGCCGCGCGCCGGGGCTGTCGTGGCCGACGCTGCGAAACTGGACACGCCCGCGCTGCTTCAAATCGCCACCGCCCGCGAGTTCGCGAAGTATTTCGGCCGCGTGGGCGAACTTTCCAATCCCAATCGCACCTTGCTCGCGTGGCTCATCGCGCAGCCGAAGCTCGCGCCGACGCTGATGATGGCCGTCTCGCCGGAAGATCCGCCGGACGGGTTGCTCGACGCGCTCCGCCGGCTTCATGACGACTACGGCGATGACCTGACGAAGAATCCCGACCTCGTGGCGGCGTTCTGCACCGTGTGGGACAGCACCGGCGACATCGAAGAGACCGATCCGAAAAAAGTAGACCTCGATCGCGTGAGCCGGCTGTACTCGTATTACACGAAATCTTCGCCAAGGTTTGACGTGAAGGAATTGCCGTGGCAACTGGCCACGTGGATGGTGAGCAATCCGCTGACCGAGGACGAGATCAAGTGGGCGCGCGGCAAGTACCTGGAGAAGGGCGCACTCGCGGAAACGTTCTTCGATCCGCCGTACAACGAATACCCGGATCTCGTGAAGGAACCGAAAAAGCCGACCGACGTGCCGTACCTGCTGCCGAACATTTTGAAGGGCGGCGGGCGGGCGGTGGATCGCGCCTACTACGCGGTCGCGATCAGCCGATCGCTCGGCGTGCCGGCGGGGGTGTGTACCGCCACGCTGCCGGGCGATGATCAATACCACCTGCCCGCGTGGGCGGCGGTGCTTGAGGTAAACAATCGCCGTGTGCGTTGGAATTTTGAATCCGCCCGCCTGCCGGAGCATCGCGGGTGGCACGGCACGGTGATGGACCCGCAGTCGCACTCGCTGATGCTTGATACGGAGCTCGCGCAGCTGGCGGAGCTGCAGGCGGTGTCACTCGATCGCCGGCTAGCGTCGGTCGCGATCTGCAAACTGCTCGACGCAGCCGACGAAGTCCGCCGGCCGGATTTGCTGCTCAAGGCGATCGAGCTTTCGCCCGGCAACGTGCGGGCGTGGCAGAGCCTGAACGAGATGGTCGTGAAGCGCAAGCTGAGCGACGAGCAGACGGAGTTGTTCACGTCGGCGATCGAAAAATACGCGCTCCCACATAACGGGGCGTTCGCGTTTGACATGTTCATGGCGTTGGTCAAGCCGCGCGGGACGATCCAGCAACTCGCACTGCTCGACCGCGCCGCCAAAGGTTTCGCCGGCCAGCCGGATGTGTTGGCTCGCGTGAAGCTGATGCAGGGCGACTGCCATCGCGATATGAAACACCCGGATCTGGCAATGGCGGCGTTCGGCGACGCGATCACGCTGCAGCCCAAGTCTGGCCCGCTGGTGCTCGATGCATTCCAGCGGATCGACGCGATGCTGCGAAAGAACAACGACCTTCCGCGATTGATCGACGCCTACGCCGCCGAGTGGCCGCGGCTGGATCGACCGCGGCCTTCGAAATATTCCCGATCGGTGCCGTACTTGTTGCTTGGCAAGATGTATATTCAGGCGCTGGAGGACGGCAATCGAAAGAACGACGCGAAAAAGATCCAGGCGGCAATTGAAAGCGTGCAGATGGATCCTTGATCGAAGGCGCAGAGCATTTACCACAGAGAAGGAAGAGAGCACGGATAGAGCGGAGAGAGAGAAAGCAATGAGTTTTGTCTCCTCTTCCCTCTCTCCGTGCTCTCTTCCTTCTCTGTGGTAAAATTTCTTTCTTTGAACTGACAGAAACTGAAACGTTGCTATGAAACTCGCCTTCTCCACCAATGCCTACACTCGCTTCAGCCTGACCGAAGCGCTCCAAGGCATCGCCGCCGCGGGATTTGCCGGCGTGGAGATTCTCGCGGACTCGCCGCACGCGTATCCAGACACGATCGACGCGGCGATGACCGGCCGCGTCGTGAGCGAGCTCTCGAAGCTGAACCTCGCCGTCAGCAACGTCAACGCCAACTGCTCCTTCGGCTACTGGAAGCACGCGCCGCCGGAGCCGTATTTTGAGCCGAGCTTGATCAGCCCTGTCGAGCGGTATCGGGCCGATCGAATTGCGATGATTCTGAAGACGCTCGATTTCGCCAAGGCCGTCGGCGCGAAAAATATCAGCATCACCAGCGGCCGATGTTTAGGCGGCGTGCCACCGGCGACAGCAGCTTCGTTACTGCCGGAATCCCTCAAACCCATCCTCGATCGCGCCGCCAAGCTGAATGTCCAAATCGGCATCGAGCTCGAGCCCGGGCTTTACCTTGAATACGTCGACGAACTCCGCCAATGGATCGACCAGCTCGGCTCGCCGATGTTCGGCGCGAATCTCGATATCGGCCACAGCATCGTCATCAGCGAAACGATCGACCACGCGGTGCAAACATTGGCCGGTAGGATCTGGAATATGCACGTCGAAGACCTGCCCGGCCGCAAGCATTACCACATGATCCCCGGCGAAGGCACGTTCGATTGGGCCGCCCTCAAGCAGGCCCTGGCGAAAATCAATTATGAAAGATTCCTCACGGTAGAGCTCTACACCCACACCGCCGACCCTCAAACCGCTGCCGAGCGGAGTTTTGCGTTCCTGTCGCGAATTTTTGCCCAATAGTCGATAGGAAGTGCGATTTGAGCTATAAGAGACACAAGAATTATGAGCGAAAGCACTCCCGCAACGTCGGCCTCTTCGGTTCCATCGCCGGAGATGATGCCGAACAATGAATCCTTCCTGCCGCAATCCACGGTGTTGATCGTGGACGACAACGCCCAGAACGTCGAGCTGCTCCAGGCGTTCCTGGAGTCGCTGCCGGTCAAGATCGCGACAGCCGTCGACGGCGTCGACGCGTTGGAAAAGGTCGCGTCTCACAATCCCGATCTGATCCTGCTCGACGTGATGATGCCGCGTATGAGCGGCTTCCAGGTCTGCAAAAAACTGAAGAGCGACCCGAAAACCAAAGACATCCAGATATTAATGGTGACGGCCCTCAACGAACTCGGCGATATCGAGCAGGCCAGCGAGTGCGGCACCGACGATTTCGTCAGCAAACCGGTCAACAAGTTTGAACTGGTCACCCGCGTGAAGAGCCTGCTGCGCGTCCGCCATTTGAAGAGCGAATTGGAACGGGCGCTGACTTACCTGCACGAGATCGAACAGGACGAAGAGGCTCTGTGAAGCTTTGTGAGGCGATGTAAACTTCAAGCCCGATCGCCGGCGCGATCCGCTCATCAAAGGACTGTTTCATGAAATTTCGACCGACTTTGGCGTTGGCAGGTGCGCTGCTGCTGGGGAGTTTCAACTTTGCCTTGTGCGAAACACCCGCCACGCTGCCGGTGGTGAAGTCGGACGTGGAGTTGCTGGCGGATAAGGGCGCGCTTCACGGGTATGAAGTCGAAGTCGCCCGGCAGGTCAACGAGAAGGATGAGATCGTCACCACGCTCCGCAACGGACTGACGGTCATCGTCAAACGCGTGCCGGGCAAGGTTGTTACCGTTCGCTGCCACGTGCGCACAGGCAGCGTGTACGAAGGCAAATGGCTCGGCGGGGGACTGAGCCATCTGCTCGAGCACCTCGTAGCCGGCGGCAGCACGCAGCGGCGTACCGAGGCGGAGAATCGCAACCTCCTGCAGAAAATCGGCAACAATTCCAACGCCTATACCACCTTTGATGCCACCAGCTTTTTCGTCAACACAACGACGGATCACATGGACGAAGCGGTTGATCTGGTCAGCGGCTGGGTATTCGGAGCGTTAATCACGCCGAACGAGTACCGCCGGGAATACGAAGTCGTGCAGCGCGAGCTGGAGATGGGCAAAGGCAACCCCGAAACGGTGTTTGTCGAGATGACCTACGCCAATCGCTACCGCGTGAGCCCGGCCCGCGTGCCGGTCATCGGCTATCAGGAAGTGATCCAAGGCCTATCACGTGACGACGTGTACGGCTACTACAAGCTCGCCTATCAGCCGCAGAACATGGTGTTCTGCGCCGTGGGCGATGTCGAGCCGGCCAAAATGCTCGCGGCGATTCAGAAGTACGTCGGCGATATCAAACCCGGGCGCGAGTTTTCGCACCATATCCCCGCCGAGCCCGCCGTGATGGGGCCGCGAACGATGGTCGCCACCTTTCCCAAGCTCGGCCATGCCGAAGTGGAACTGGCATTCCCCACCGTGCGGCTGGATCACCCCGATCTCTACGCGCTCGATCTGCTCGCTTCCATCCTCGGCGACGGCTACAGCGCTGTGCTACTTGAGCACCTGCGCGACGACAAGCAGCTCGTCACCGATGCTTCCGTCGTAGACGACACGCCCGACTACGTCGAAGGCACATTCGAGATTTCGCTCTCCGTAGCCCCCGACAAAATCAAAGCCGCCACTGCTGAGGTGATGGACATTCTCGATGAAATCAAGAAAAGCGGCATCGAGCCCGATCGCATCAAGCGCGCCAAGGTGCTGATGAAAGTCAGCCGATTCCGCGGCATGCAGACGACCGACGACATTTCCACCGCCTTGGTGGAAGACTACATCAGCACCGGCGATCCGCACTTCCGCGAAAAATACGTCGATCGAATTCAGAAAGTCACCAACGGCCAACTGAGAGACGTCGCCCGGAAGTATTTCGATAAAAGTAAGCTGCTCACCACCGCCCTGATGCCCGCGGAAGATCCTGCCGTCGCGACGCTCCCCAAGGCCGAGGATCTGCTCCGCCCCGCGCCCGCCACACCCGCGCAGGCCGACGCGCAGAAACCCAGTACGGGCGATGTCACTCGGACCGTCCTTCCCAACGGCACGGTGCTGCTGGTGAAGCGGGTTGCGTCGTCGCCGATGGTATCCATCCACATGATGTCGCTCGGCGGGCTCTCGATGGAAGACGCGAAGACGAACGGGCTGGGCAATCTTGCCATGTCGATGATCCAGCGCGGCACGGGCGATGACTCGGCCACCGACGTTGCACAGATTTTCGACTCCATTGGCGGCGAAATCGGGACGGCCTGCTCGCGAAACGAGTGGCTCTGGTCCGCCACCTGCCTCGGCGAAGATTTCGACAAAGCCTTCACCACCTGGGCTGAAATGGTCAACAAGCCCAGCTTCGATCCAAAGGAACTCGGCGCGATGAAGGAGCGCATCGCCGGCGAAATCAAGAGCCAGGACGCCAACTGGGAAGACCAGGCATTCCGATTTTTCCGGACGAAGTTTTTCGAGCCACTCAAATCGCCGTACCAGTTTGTGCCCGAGGGAACAGCGGAAAATCTCAACCAGTTCACGATCGAGCAGACGAAGAAGTACTACTTCGACACGATTCTCAAGGCGCCGCGCGTGCTCGCGATCTACGGCGACATCGATCCGGACAAAGTGCGCGATTTGGCGATGAAGCTCATCGGCAACGGCGAGAAAGGCGAGCCCGTGCCCGCCAAGGCCGTACCCGTCGCGCCGGCGGAGCCGACGAATCTCAAGCCGCAGGTGAATGTCGTTCGAGTGGAGATTCAAAAGACCGACCAGGCGCTGGCGGGCGTGGTGCTCGGGTACCAATCGCACAGCACGTTTGCCGATGCCGATAAGCCCGCGCTCACCGTCGCCACCGCCATGTGCAGCGGCTACGGCTACCCGACGGGTTACCTGTTCGAAACGCTTCGCGGCTTGGGCCTCGTCTACACGACCTACGCCCAAGACATGCCCGGCCGCGATAAGGATATGCAAGGCGGCTTCGTCGCCATCGCCGGTTGCGATCCGGCCAACGTGACGCAGGTCGTCGACCTCATGCTTCTCAACATCGCGCGCCTGCAGGGCACGCCGGCCGACCTGCAGGAGGATTGGTTCGCCCGCAGCAAGCAGATGATCGTGATCGGCGACGCGATGGACACCGAAACCGCCTCCGCCCAGGCGTCATCCGCGGTGGAGGATGAGATTGTGGGCCTGGGCTACAACGATCACGACAAGTTTGCCGATAGAATCAATGCCGTGAAGATCGGCGACATCGGCAAAGTCGCGCGGGAGCGATTGCGAGAATGCGTGGTGACGATCAGTACGCCGCATCCGGAGCTGGTGAAAGTGCCGGCCGGTGTGCGGGTGTACGAAACGTTCCCAACGGTCGACCTGACGCCCAAGGGCGTGAAGCACGACACGAAGTCCGCATCGCCCGGAGCGGGTGTAGCGCCAACTGCGGGCCCTGAGGCTGCACCAGCACCTGGTCAATCGCCGCCCGCGCCTGCGGGAACGCCGTAATTCGTTCCTCTCCCGGTAATCCGGGAGAGGGCAGGGTGAGGGCTCTGCATACTTCGCAGACCGCCTGCGTATCGCGATAGAACCCTCACCCCAACCCTCTCCCGGATTACCGGGCGAGGGAGCAGGAAATACAAATGCCCCACGACGCCAATACCACCCTCTCAGATTTCCTCAACGCAGCAGCAGCGAAGCAGCCCACTCCCGGTGGTGGAAGCGTCGCTGCGCTCGCGGGCGCACTTGCAGCATCAATGGGCGAGATGGTCCTCAACTACAGCGTCGGCAAGAAAAGTCTGGCGGAGTATCAGCCGCAGTTGACGACCGCGCTGACGCAGTTCAACCGCGCGCGGGCGATGCTGGTGGAGCTGATGGTCGAAGATCAATCCGCCTATCTCGCGCTAACCGCCGCCAAAAAGCTTCCGCCGGAGTCGCCGGAGCGCACTCAGCTGCCGCAGATCGCCAAGGCGTGCATCGGCGTGCCACTGGCGATCGCCGCGACGGCGGTGGCGATCATCGACCTGGCCGAGTCCGTGGCGGGGTTCGTGAATCCGTATTTAGTGTCTGATCTAGCCGTCTGTGCCGATCTTGCGATGGCGACGGTCCGCTGCGCGTCGTACAACGTGACGATCAACCTGCAGGAACTGGCCGGCGACGCCGACCGCGCCGTTGCGAGCCGCGAGATGAAGGCAATGCTCGCCCACGCCACCGCATCGGTGCAGCGGGCGTCGGCCGCCATCTGGGCCAAGCGCGACGAGCCTTGAACGATCGATGAACCGACAATGAACCATCGATGACCTATCAATGAACGACCCGCGCGACTACAAGCTCGATCTTTCCTCGCTCAAATCCGATCCAAAGGACGACGACTCCAGCACCGCAGCGCCCCGGCCGTTCCTCAGCGTGTTGTTCGCCTGCTGCGGCGTTTACCAGCGCCTCTACCGCGATCCCACCGGCACGTTTTACGCGGGCCATTGCCCCAAGTGCGCCAAAGCGGTGAAATTTAACGTCGGCCGCGGGGGTACGTCGGAGCGGCACTTTGTGGTACATTAACTCGCGATAATCGAGGATCCGCATCGAGCCGTCGTAGTGATGCTTAGCCGCCCCGCGTGCGGGGCGCGTTTTGAACCGTCGCAACGCGCCCCGCACGCGGGCCGGCTAGACGACGCGATAGAATGCGAGTCGGTACGTTCAGTTTTGACATGGAGGTCCCCTTGAGTTCCGCAACTGCTGATCCGAAAGCCAATCCTAAATCCGGCACGTATGAAGTCGCCCGTTCCGGCGGCAAGTGTGCCGTTTCCGGCCGAGTCATTCCCGCGGGCGAGAAATACTACGCAGTGTTGCGCGAAACCGCGCTCGGCTTCGAGCGGATTGACGTCGCCGCCGAGTGCTGGGCGGATTTCGATAAGACCAACCAGCTCGGCTTCTGGCAGACCGTCATGCCGCTGCACGAGGTGAAGAAGAAAGTCTTCGTCGACGACGAAGTGCTCTGCGGCCTGTTCGAGCGCCTCGCTGGCGTGACCGAGCCGGCCAAGCTCAACTTCCGATTCGTGCTCGGCCTGATCCTGATGCGAAAACGCCTACTCGTGTACGAAACCACCCGCCAAACCGACAACGGCGGCGAAGTGTGGGCGATGCGATTTCGCGGAAAGGAAGAAATCCTCGACATGGTCAACCCGCGCCTCGACGAGCAGCAAGTGAAGGACGTGAGTACCCAACTCGGGGAGATTCTGAACGAGGAAGTTTAGATCAATTTCTGTCCCTCGCCCGGTATTCCGGGAGAGGATAGGGTGAGGGTCCTGCTGCGATGGGCGTACCACTTCACTCTCGCGACAGAGCCCATTTCCCGACCATCTCTCGACATACCGGGAGAAGGAGTGAAGAACGCCGCTCGCACGGGTCAGAGACTCGTGGTACAAGAACTTTTTAGAAGATTATCGCGTGTCCTTGAGCATTCAACACCCATCCGCTTCTCCATCCCGCTCGCCGATGGCGGCACTCTTTTGCACCGCGTTGATGCTCCTTGCCGGTTGCTGCGGACCGAAACCTAAAGAAGCCTACTACGGCCCGACCCTTCTCATGGACGACGTCGTGGAGAAGGTCAACCGCAATAGCGGCATGATTCCCAGCCTCTGGGCCAACACCGATTTCAGCGCCACCGTCGTCGATGAGAAAGGCGATTCCCACAGCGGCGGCGGCTCGGGCGTGGTGATCTTCCGCCGGCCAGGCGATCTGCTCGTTCGCGGCGATTCGCTGATCGGGCCGGTGTTTGAAGTCGGCAGCAATAATGAAACTTACTGGCTGCAACTCCTGCTGCCGCAGATCGACAAGGCGTGGTTTGGCTCGTACGCGAATCTCGGCCGCAGCAACATGAAGCAGATCCCGATTCTGCCCGACGCACTGGTGGAAGTCTTCGGCGTTTCGATCGTCAACACCAATTTCCTCCAGCAGCCGGTGCCGGTGATGAAATTCAATCACGAGGACGACGCGTACGAGTTCACCTTCATGGCCCGCCTGCCCGACCGCTGGTTTGCCGCCAAACAGATTTCTTATGACCGCAAGACCTACCAGCCCACGCACGTTGTGCTCTATGATGAAAACGGCCGAACGGTGTTGAAGGCGGATCTGAGTGATCCGGCACCGGTCGAAGTGCCGGAGTTGCCTAAGACGGATTGGCCGAAAGTCGCGACGAAGTACGATCTGTATTTCCCGGAAAGCAAGATCCGTCTGAGCATGACGCTGTCCGACGTCGCGCTGAATAAGGGAAAGGTGCCGATCGACGCCACCTTCCGCATGCCCGGCCCCGACCAGTGGGGCGTGACCAGGAAAGAGAATGTCATTGACGTCGATTCATCCCCGCATCATTAAATGTTTCGCCTGTTTGTTGCTGTTGGCCGTGCTGACGGCGACGGTCTCCTCAGCGCGCGCTGCCGCGGGAGATCTGCTCGCGCAGGGCGCGGGCGACAACGGGCTGTGGATCGCACAGGTGTTGACCGATCCGCAGCGTCCGGGCGTGTCTATCACGCTCATCCGCTTCCGCAGCAAGTCCGCCGAAACCTGGACGGATGTCGCCAGTGTCAACGGCCGTGTCGTCTCGATGGCGCCGCGCGGGCAGCAGCTTGCCGTGCTGCGCGAGAACGGCGAGTGGATGTTCGTCTGGCCCGAAGGCAGCGCGATCGGGCAGCCGATCCCGATGCAGGGGAAGATTCGCGCGCTGGCGGGTGACGGCGAAACGATTTGGGCGCTGGCGGCCGTGACCGGTGAAATGCCGGCGACTAAGCCGGCGGAAGATTTATTCGCCGGGCGATCCGCCACTCAGCCGGCAACCGGCCCGACTACTTTTCCAACGACGCAAGCGATATCAGTCTCTCCCCCGATTGGTGAACCGAAGCAGATGCCGGTGCTCACAACGTCACCCGCCTCCACGATGCCAGTAGAAAATGAACGCGATAAAGCCAATCCGCGTTGGATGGTTTTCCGTCTCTCGCCCGGCGGATGGGAGCGGGGCGAGCAGATTCAGGGGCCGTTCGACGCAGAAGTCGCCGGCGGAGCGGATCGCGGCCGAGCGATCTTTGCGATCAAGCCGCGCGACGCGCAGTTCCTAAAGGGCGATCTGTCGTTCCCCGCAGTCGATCCACACAGCACGCCGCAGTTTTCAGTCCTCACCGGCGAAGGCCCGCCGCTGTTCTGGATCGCTGGCTCTGCCGACGCGGGGAGCATCTCGCCACTCTCGCCGGTCTCACCCAACAACAATTCCACCGCCCATGCCACGGCCCTGGTCGCGCCCAAGGGATTTGACGCCGGTTCCGATCGCGCAGTCGCCGTTTCGATGGGCCGGGTTCGGCTGTTCTTCACGACGAAGACCGAGAAGAACAAAACGAAAATTCTCGAGCAGACGTACGATATTAAAACCCTCCAGCCGGTAGGTGAGCCGTCGGCGCTGCTGTTCGTCGTGCCGCCCGCGGATTCAGTAATTCAAACGGTGTTGAGCGCGATCGTCATGGCGTCGCTGATTTTTGCGATGGTCGTCAGTTTCCAGAATCGCCAGGGCGTACGCGAATTATTCGAACGGCCCGATCCGCCGCAACCGGCGCCGCTTACGATGCGCCTGCTGGCCGGCGCGATCGACCTGCTGCCGGTGTTCGTCGCGTGCCTGGTGATCAAATCCGTCTGGCCGATCAACTCCGACCCGACGCAGACGATGCAGGACCCGAAGGTCAACCTCATTTTCTGGATCGGTACGGCGATCTATCTGATTCACACCACGCTGATCGAAGTCATTAAGGGACGATCGATCGGGAAGATGATCGTGGGATTGAAAATCATCGGCCTGGACGGCCAGCCCGCAACCGTAAGCGCTCGCCTTACGCGGAACCTTCTGCGTTTCGTCGACTTGATGCTCTTCGGCCTGATGGTCTTCTCGCCATTTCGGCAGCGAGTGGGGGATTTGGTTGCGGGAACGTTGGTCGTTTCCACCAAGGTGCCGGACGAATCGGCAAAGAAGTAACCGCGGATCGAGATTCAAGGAAACAACAAAACGACCGACGAAGCGTGCTTCGTCGGTCGTTGGTTTATATGCGATACGAAAATCAAAGTCGGATCAGACGACTTGAACCTTGCGGCCCACGCGGCGCTTGCGGTTGATCGCCTGGCGGCCCTTCTTGGTGGACATGCGGGCGCGGAAGCCGATCTTGCGGGCGCGTTTGACTTTGCTGATGCGGTGCGGGTAATGCATGGCGTTCCTTGTCGATTCTCAGTGTGCCTTAAGTCCTGTCCCATCAAACATTTTCAACCGCCGACCGGACGGGACCTGTCCGACGGGCGGGGCATCTTATCCGATCGTTTGCTGTCTGGCTAGTGGGTAAATGGGAGAATATCGGTAAAATCATGCCTTGCTTACCCTTGCGAGTGAATGGCGGTTCCACTACAATCCCCGACCTTAATTTTTTAGAGGCCGGGTGAAAATCAGGCCGTGGACGAAGGAAACTATGCCGACGATCAATCAGCTCATCAAGAAGCCCCGCAAAGCCCTCGGGCGTATCAACAAAGTTAAAGATCTGGTGGCCTGCCCGCAAAAGCGCGGCGTGTGCCTGCAGGTCAAGACGATGACCCCGAAGAAGCCGAACTCGGCCCTTCGCAAAATCGCCCGCGTGCGCCTGAGCAACGGCAAGGAAGTCACCGCCTACATCCCCGGCGAAGAGCACAACCTGCAGGAACACTCGATCGTCCTCGTAAGAGGTGGTCGCGTGCGCGATCTCCCCGGCGTGCGCTACCACATCGTCCGCGGCACGCTCGACGCGCTCGGAGTCGATGGTCGCAAGCGTTCGCGCAGCAAGTACGGCACGAAGTCAGGTAAGTAAACCGGCCTGCCCGCTTCAGCGGGTAGATCATCAGACAATCAATCACCCGGAGTATTCCCGATAACTTCGCTTGTTGCGAAGCAGACCGGGGAGAAACCAAACGGAAGTGTATCAACATGGCGTATAAGAAGTTCACCGCAAGCGAAGACATGCTCAAGGCTGACGGCCGCTATAACAGCAAGCTGGTCAGCAAATTCATCAACTGCTTAATGTGGGACGGCAAGAAGACCGTCGCCCAGAAGCTCTTCTACGATGCGATGGACATCGTCGTGAAGAAGATGAAGGACGTTCCGCCGCTGGAACTGTTCGAGAACGCAATCAACAACGTTAAGCCGTACGTCGAAGTGCGATCCAAGCGCGTCGGCGGAGCGAACTACCAGGTGCCGATGCAGGTGAACAAGCGTCGCCAGCAGAGCCTCGCATTCCGCTGGATCATCGGCGCCTGCCGTGAAGGCGGCGGTCGGCCAATGAGCGAGCGGCTCGCCGATGAACTTCTTGGCGCGTACAAGAAGGAAGGCAAAGCCATGGCCACCCGCGACAACACCCACCGCATGGCGGATGCGAACAAGGCGTTCGCCCACTTCGCGTGGTAATCGCTTTTTGCGAATCAATCGACGAACATCAACGAACATCGCCAGCAACTCGCTGGCGATTTTCGTTGGGTGATTAGGTTCGCTTTCATCGGTCCGTCCCGCTTCAGCGGGACACACAGGATTTTTTCCGTCCCGCTGAAGCGGGACGCACCAATGACGACCACAGCTCCCGCGTGTGTTGAAGGAGATTTCAAATGCCCGTCGACTACCAAGGCGCCCGCATCCCCGACGCGAACGTCACCACGCTCTTCGAGCTCCCGGGATTCCGCATCGTCCGCAATATAGGCATCGTCCGCGGCATCGTCGTTCGAAGTCGCAGCGTCGTCGGCTCCTTCGCCGCCGGCCTGCAGACGCTCATCGGCGGGAACATCACCGTCTGGGCGGAGATGTGCGAAAAAGCCCGCCAGGATTCGTACGACATCATGGTCCGCCACGGCCAGGAACTCGGCGGCAACGCGCTGGTGGCCATCCGGTACGACGCCAACGAAATCGCCGCCGGCGTGACAGAAGTACTTGCCTACGGCACGGCGGTTGTCGTCGAGCCGTTGTAAGATTAAAACTCGTCTGCGAATTTGAATTGGTAGGACAGACATTCCTGTCTGTCACGGACGGATGTACTCATCTGTTCGTACCAACGGTTCGTTGCAACAAGCGTACGAATCGAGGCGTACCTCGCTTCGTGACAGACAGGAATGTCTGTCCTACTGAAGATGACGGAAGGAACCATGCTCGACCCCAAGCTGCTGCGCGATAATCCCGACGCCGTGAAGAACGCCACCAAGATCAAGCGCATCGGCTCGCCGGAGCTCGTCGACCAATGGCGCTCGGCCGACGAAAAGCGCCGCGCGGCGCAAACCCTCGCCGACGGCCTTCGCGCCGAGCAGGGCAAGATCGGCGGCCAAGTCGGCAAGCTGAAGGGCCAGCTCAAGGGCGACACTTCGCCGGAGCTGGAGCAGTTTCTCGCGCAGGCCGGCGAGCTCAAAACCAAATACGAAGCCGCCGTCGCGCAGCAGACCGAAGCTGAAATCGAAGCCACCAGAATCATGCTACTCCTGCCGGCGATTCCCGATCCGAGTTGGCCGATCGGCGCGGATGACAAGGACAACGTCCTCGAGCGCACCTGGGCCGACCCGTCTCGCCCGCCGGCGCCGCTGGCGGCCGGACAGCTCGATCACATTACGCTCGGGCAGAAGCTCGGCATTCTTGATTTCGATCGCGGCGTGAAGATCGCCGGAAGCCGCAGCTATGTCGTGCGCGGCCACGGCGCGCTGCTCTACAACGCCGTGCTGCGCTACGCGATGGACGTCGTCACCGCGTGCGGTTACGAGCCGTTCGTCGTGCCGGTCCTCGTCACCGAGCAGTGCATGACCGGCACCGGCTACTTCCCGGCCGGGCGCGATCAGGCGTATATCACGCAGGACAATTCCGTCCTCGTCGGCACGAGCGAAGTGCCGCTTGCCAGCTTCTTCGGCAACGAAGTGCTCGATGAAGCTTCACTTCCCAAGCGTCTCGTCGCTGAGAGCACCTGCTTCCGCCGCGAAGCCGGCGCCGCCGGTAAAGACACGGCCGGCCTCTATCGCGTGCACCAGTTCGACAAGGTCGAGCAGGTGATCGTCCATAAGGCCGACGACGCCGAGCACATCGCGCTGCACGAAGAAATCATCGCCAACGCCGAGGCAATTCTTCAGGGACTCAAACTTGCCTACCGCGTAGTGAAAAACTGCACCGGCGACATGGGCCAGGGCAAGTGGCGCATGTACGACATCGAAACATGGATGCCCGGCCGCAACAGCTACGGCGAAACCCACAGCGGAAGCGCGTTGCGCGACTTCCAGGCGCGCAGGCTTAATCTCCGCTACAAAACCGCCGCCTCCGCCGGCGCAAAACCGCAGACGCATTTCTGTTACACGCTCAACAACACCGCCATCGCCTGCCCGCGTGTGCTGATCGCGATCCTCGAGACCTACCAAACCGCTGACGGGCGCGTGACCGTTCCCGATGTGCTGCGTCCTTACATGAACGGCATAGAAACCATTTCTGCAACTTAATCGCCGCTCCGCCGTGCTGAATGGCAGGAGCCTGTTGACAAATCACAACCGCCATTTACTCTATTATATAAAGCTAAAGGAATATGCATGAATCCTACGGATATTGGGAAGAATTGGCGCTCGATTCAACGACGTTATTCTACATTAGCAAGTGCGATCGCCGTCACCGCATCACCGTCGGTGCTGGCGGTTTTGATCTTCATCGCCCGCGCGATGCTTACGCATCGCTTCGGATTTTCCTTCCTCCTCTGGAATTTATTTCTCGCCTGGGTGCCGCTCGGCTGTGCGGCGATCGCCGATGTGATGTTCCGCGTTCACCGCGCCAAACTTTGGCAACTGTTGCCGGTGCTGGCGGTGTGGCTGATCTTTCTGCCCAACGCGCCGTACATTCTGACGGACCTGGTTCACGTGCTCCGCTCACACGGCATGGTTTTCTGGTACGACCTGGTGATGGTCCTCACGTTCGCGCTGGCGGGGCTGATGGCGGGGGTTACTTCGATCTGCATCGTGCAGCGGATCGTCGTCTCCTTCGCCGGGCCACGCTTAGGTCTGATCGCGGGATACGCGGTCGTTGTCGCTTCAACAATGCTCTGCGGCGTGGGCATGTACCTCGGCCGGGTGCTGCGCTGGAACAGCTGGGATTTGCTGGTCCGCCCTGATGTGATCCTGCCCAAGCTTGCCCGCGGAATTTCCAACCCGTGGGACAATCGACACGCGTTGGCATTTTCGATTTTGTTCGGCGTGCTGTTTACGGCCATATTCTTTGTCACCAACCGAAGAAGGCTACCGCAGCCGGAACAATCGGGCGGCGATCATCCACAATCGATTCGGTAGCGAGCCACATGAGTCTGCGGAGAAAAACTTTTCGGCCGACACGTTGGCGACCCAAGCGCCGGCCCCACTGATAGTTCGAGAAATTAAGCGGGTGTGAAACGGTGACAAAAGGGAACCAATGGGAACCTAATTCAGTACAAAAGGAGCAGAAAGGTGACCATCGCCAGCATCTCATTCACTCGACGCTGTTCAGTTTTCAAAGAGCCGGAATCGGAACGACGACTCCGCATTTTCACACCGAATCTATACCGCCGCCGACGCGAAAAGTCGGCCAAAAACTGGATTGAACGTAAGATTGCCACAACCCATGGCCGGGCAGGTGATTGGCCTTGATTCGGACTGCTGGGCGAGAAGTTTTTTGAGGCTATTTCGCGATCTGCTGAAAAATCCGCTCGAGATTCCGCGTGAATCTCGGCGCATCGGTGAGTGACGAGCTTTTCATGCGCTCGCGCAGGGATTGTCGCAGCTGATTCAGTCGCGGCACATCGCCCGCCATCCTAACCGCGGTTTCCACATACGCCGACTTCGACCGCGCGATGAGATCAGCCAGCCCCAGGTTCGACAAGATGCTCACGCCGCCGCGCCCGACTGCTGTTTCGCCCGCGAGCGTGATAACGGGCACGCCCATCCAGAGTGCGTCAAGCGTGGTCGTTCCGCCGCAGTAGGGGAATGGATCGAGCGAGAGATCGATCTGTCCATAAAGGGCGAAGTAGCTTCGCAGCGACAGCATCGGGACGAAAAGGAGTCGATCGTGATCATTCACACCGCTGCGAAGATTGACGCCGAGATCCAGGAACCGTTGACGAATCCGCTCCCGATGGGAGCCCTCCTTCGCATGTAGAATGAGTCGCGAGTTCGGCACGCGGGCGAGTATTTCGGCCCACACTTCGAGCGCACCCGGACTGACTTTACAGAGATTATTGAGGCATCCGAATGTGACAAACCCATTGGCATTCGCAGGCGCCGGCGAAACGTCAGGCGCTTCTGCTGGCGCTTCGTAGCACCAATAGGTTTCCGGCAGGTACACGGATTGTTCCGAATAGGGTAGCCCTCTGGTCCCTCTCCCTCCGGACTTCGGCGAGCTCTCTTCGAGCCCGAGCCTTACAGCCGAAGGCAATCGAGCCGGCGAGGTTAGGTGAGGGCGATCGCCACGTTGCGCCGTTTGCAATTCGCCCTCACTCCCGCTCTCTCCCGGCGGGAGAGAGGGGTTGGTTTTAGACGTTTGGGAGGTTTCAGTTTTGACGAGCGGTTTCGCAAGAGGATCCAGCCACCGATCCGTCAGCCGATAATCCATCGCGTCAATGCCCGTCGTGCTGCAGTAGGCCAGATAGCAAATCTGCACCGCCGCCGGCCGGCGGGCGAAGAGGAGCAGGCGGTTGCGGGCCATGTGCATGGTGAGATCGACGAGGATATCAATGCCGTCCGCGCGAATCCGCTCCGCCGCCATCTCGCCCGGCAGGCCGAGGATCACTCGCCAGTGCTCGGCGTGCGATCGCAGTTCGTGCGTCATCGCGTCGGGTGAGACGACTTCGCTATAGCAGAAGATTTCAACGGCCGAGCGATCATGATTCGCCAGAATCGGCCGCATGAATCGACCGATGACGTGATCGCGGAAATCGGGGGAGACGTAACCGATGCGGAGTTTACGCTGCGGCGCGGTGGTGCGGGGATTTGCATTTTCTCGCGAAGGCGCAAGCGACTGGCCGAGCGATCCGGCGCGGCCATCCGCTTGCGCCTTCGCGGAAAGCGCTACGGGAATCGCGTGTCGATCATTCCACGCCTGATGCGCCGCGAAAATCTGCTCCGCCGAGTAATCCGCCGAGAAATGCATCGCGTAAACCAAGTTGCTCCCGATCGCCGCCGACTCAGGCTTGAGTTCCGCCGCTCGGCGGTAGCACGCGATGGCGGCGGGCATGTCGCCGGTGTCTTCGAGCGTGGCGCCGAGATTATTGTGGGCCTCGGCGTTGTCGGGGTTGATCGCGATCGCCCGTTGGAACGCCGCCAGCGCGCGATCGAGATCGCCGGTGATCTTGTACAGGTTGCCGAGATTGCTCCACGTCTGAAACGCGTCCGGCTGCAGGCGGATCGCTTCGTTGAAAGCGGCGATCGCTTCATCCAGCCGGCCGAGGAGGCGAAGCGCGCTGCCGAGATTGTTATGCACGGCGGCAACGCCTGGCCGTAGCGCGATCGCGGCGCGATAGGCGTCGACGGCGTCGCCGAGGCGGAGCGATTGGTAATGCGCTGTGGCGAGTTGAATGAGTTGATCGAAATCGTCCATGATTTTTCAAGTCGCTTTCAGGAGGAAGACGCCTTGGCCCGAAGCGCGGCGAGCGTTCGCTCGAGCGTTTCGCCGACGTATTTCACGACTTCATGCGGACAGTCGGAAATAAGGTCGAAGCTATCGCGGCCGGTAATCGTAACGTAAACCCCACTGCAGTAGCGGTTGGGGTAAATCGTGCCGACCTGTTCGAGTGGCCAAACGAGTAGGTGCGGTGTGTCGTGTTGCGATGGCTCATCGATGGTCAGCGAATTGGAATCCAGCGTGACGATCAGTCGGGTGCACACAATTGACGGAATGAGCCTGGTTAGCGTGTGCATCACCGGATCCTGCGCAGGTACCGTGATTTTCACGCCGCCGTCGAGCAGCCGCTCTGTGACCACGCCGCGAAGCGTATCGGGCGATCCGTATTAAAGCGGCGGCGGGTCGGGCATGGTACGAATTGTAATCCAACGACCGCGGCGCGATAAGCCAGGATTTCGAGACGCGGGCCATCGAAGATGACCTGTTTTTGGCGGCAAAAAAACGGCCATCTGCGATGGCCCGCGTCACGAAGAGGAAACTACGGTGCCGCCGGCGCCATCTTCGGCAGGAACGCTCGCCAGTTGATCGCCCGCGTCACTCTCGTCACGCTGCCCAGGAACGCCTCAGCACAAAGCAGCAGCAGCACGATCGCGATCGGCGCGGTCCACTTCGGCTTGGGTTGTGTGAGGGCCGCCATCTTGCCTTGCAACTCGGCCAGCGATTTCACGATCACCACATTCGTGCTCGGCGTGAGGGAGCCGGCGGCGTTTTCGTCTCTTGGGGCGATGGCGGCGGCGTCGCGGTATTTCAGGTCGGCTTCGGCGGCGGGGAGTTGGACGTTGGTCCAGGCGATCGCGTCGGATTGACCGGTGAGGTGCCAAGAGTAGAGGCCGGGCTCGGTCGCCTGCGTGAAGACGAAGCGGCGGCCGTCATTATCGCGCGTCACCGGGACGATGTACGCGGCTTTGCTCGGCGTTTGCAGTTGCAGTTCGTTCGCGCTCGTGGCGTACGAGCCGGGGAGCGTGAGCGTCCGGCCGAGCTCGACGTTCGTGAACTCGCTCCCCGCGCCGCCGTGCAGCGCCATGCGGACGAGCAGCGGCAGGAAGATCGGATGCGTGGCGAGGTTGCTGTACTGCGAATCAGGGAGCGTGGCGATCGTGTAGACGCTGCCGGTGCCGAGCGTCCGGCGGAACAGCAGGCCGCGCGGCGGGGCGGCGTTGAGTCCGCCGGCGCCAGATTTTGTGCCAGCATCAGAGTCGGCGCTGTCGCGATTAAGGCGGAGCAACATGCTCGTAGCCTGATCGATGGCGGAAAAGCCGACGAACCGCCGCACGACGATCGCGCCGATCTGGAATTTCTCGTCGGTGAGACCGTCCATCAGCGGGTCGGACTGGGTCTCGTTGGTGATCGAGGCGCGAAGTGATGCAGCGCCGTGCGAGGCGGGTAACGGCTCGGACGGGAGAATTTCCTTCAGCGCCGATTTCGTCGAAGCATCGAGCGCGGCGTAACTTTCTTCCAGGTTCGGCTGAACGAAAAGCACCACCGTCCCGCCGCCGCGGGCGAGGTCGCGGAGTTTTATTGCCGTCGCCAGATCGGGCCACTGCGAGAGCGCGGCGACGACGCAGCTCGCGTCGGGCGCGATCGGCCCGGGCTTGAGTTCGATCGGCCAACCGGCGAGCCGGCCTTCGCTCGGGTCGAGCGCGAGCTTGATGAACCGCTCCGCCGGCAGCGGCGTTTTGGCGGGGAGAAACGTCACTTTCTGCCTGGCTGGCAGCTCGATGAGTTGCGGGCGGCGGTTGTCCCACGGCATTTCATCGCCTTGCGGAATGCTCGCGTCGAGCACGATCCACCGCTCGGCCGGCAGGCGGTAGGGGAAGCGAACGGTCGCCACGCCGGCGGTGTCGAGGTTGGCCATGGAAGGGGAGAGCGAAGCGATCGGCTCGCCGGTGGGCTTGGTGATGTTGAGGGTGACAGCGTACGCATCACCCGGGCGGCCGGCGATGGAGATCGGCACGGTGGCGTTCAATCCCGCGAGAACGGAGCGCGGCTCGATCGAGACTTTGGTGATGCCGGCACTGCGGACGACATCGGGATGCAGATCGAACCACACCGTGCGGAGCGACTCGGCCTCGCCGGTGGGATGCGGGAACTCGCGCGATTGGCCGTCGGTGAGAACGATCAGCCATTTCTGGTCGGCCGTCTGCTTGTTGAGCAGCTCGCGGGCGGCGGCGATGCGATCGACCAGCGGCGACGTGGCCGCCTCCGGTTGCGGCTCGGCCCACTCCGAAAGAACCTGCGTGGCGGAGAGCAACTGCTCCGGCTTATCCGCCGGCGGCTTGGCGGAGCGGAAAATCGCGACGCGGGCGTCTTTCAATTCATCGCGCAGCAAATCCTGCACGATCGACCCCGCGCGGTTGAGCAGCGTGCCCTCCGGCGGCGAGTATTGCATCGAATAGCTCGAATCGATCACCACGGCTGCGACAGTCGACCCGCCGCCGAACCAGCCGGAACTGAGGATTTTCGCGGGTTGAGCGATCGCCCAGATCAGCAGCGCCAGCAGCAATGCCCGCGTCGCGAGCAGCAGCCACCGGTGCACGCGCTTACGGGCGGCCGTCCGCTGTACACTGGATTTGATGAAGCGGAGCGTCGGAAAGAGAACCACCGGCGATTTCTTGCGAAACAGCAGATGCAAAATCACCGGCAACCCCGCCAGCGGCAGGGCGAAGAGAGCGGCGGAGAATAGGAAGGTCAGGCCGAACATTTATGACTTTTTCGCTGCGAGTTGATCAAGCTTGTTCTCAATTCTCTCTAGCCTTTGCCGCACGTCACGATTCCGTCGTTTTGCGAATATGAGGACTACAACAAAAAAACAGACCGCGGGGATATAGACAACGACCCAACCCAAAGCGCGAGCCATGTTCGTGTCGCCGTCGGCATTAGCCTGTCCGAGAATCCACGCCACCATAGAGTCGCCCCTTCAAATCAGTCGGGTAGGGCACGCTACTGCGTGCCGTTTCTCCACGGCAGGTTAAAACCTGCCCTACTTTACTGGTCCGCCAAGGCGGACCCTACATCTTTGATCTAATGAGTGACGATGATCGCGACTCCCAACAAGATCATGATTAAGGCAATCACCATTGCCACGATCACATTCGAGCCACGCTTCTCCCGGCGTTCCGCATAACCAAGTTTGTGAAGTTGCTTTGGAATAGTTCTAGCTCCGCCTATGAATCAACTTCACCAGAGCCTTGTCATACGGCTCGTCCACGAACATCGGGTGATATTCCGAATCGCCGGAATTGCACACCCGTCGAATGTCGGCCAAATACGTTTCCACCTGCTTTTTGTACGTCTCGCGGAGGTCGTTCGGGTCGATTTGCAGCTCTTCGCCGGTTTCTAAATCCTTCATCGTGATCTGCCGGTCGTACGGCAGGTCGATTTCGTTGCGGTCGAGCAGGTGCAGCACCATGGCCTGGTGCTTGCGATAGCGGAGATGCTGCAAGGCCGTGGTCAGTTCTTCCGGCTCGACCCACAGGTCACTGATCAGGATCACCAAACTCCGCCGCGGCAGACGCTCGGCTAACGTGTGGAGGTGGCGCGTGAGGTGCGTGTCTTTGCCGACGTCCATCGACTCCAGCGCCTTGAACAGCCGATCGAGGTGCGACGGCGATGAGCCGGCCGGCAGTTCTACCTGGATCGATTCGTCGATCGCCACCAGCCCGGCCAAATCCTGCTGGCTGGCCAAGAGATACGACAGGCACGCGGCCAGGTGTCGGGCGTAGTCGATCTTGCCCGCGAACTTCATGCTGCTGCTGGTGTCGATCACGATCGTCGCGCGGAGGTTCGTCTCCTGCTCGTACAGCTTGATGTAGTGTCGGTCCGACCGCGCGTAGGCCTTCCAGTCGAGATGCCGCAATTCATCACCGGCCACGTATTCGCGGTGCTCGCTGAACTCGACGGAGAAACCGCGGTGGGGCGATTTGTGCTGCCCGGTGATGACGCCTTCGACGACTTGCCTTGCCATGAACTGCAGCTTGCCCATGCGGGCCGCGTCGGTGGGGGCGAAGTATCGGTAGCGGTGGATGGGCACGCGTAGGACTTAGGTCAAAGGACTCAGGACTTAGTGCTCGGCGGTCCGCCCGCTTCAGCGGGTGGCTCTGCTCGCTGTAAAAACTCGATCGTCATCCCTCCGTACTCCCGCTGATCGACAACGTTGAGCGGCGGCAGGAGTAAATGGTCGTTTGCGTCGTGCCGAAACACAACCAGGCCGCCCAGCGCGAGGTGGATTTCAGCAAAATGCTTCGCCAACTGCAGCAACTTGTCCGGCTGCTCCTTGAGGAAACGATAGGGCGGGTCGAGGAAGATCAGGTCGGCCTTCCCCGTCACAGGCGCGCCGGCCAACAGCTTGAAAAGATCGCCCTTGCGAACGGTCGATTGGTCGCCCACTTTAAACGTCGCAATATTCTTCCCCAGCCGCTCAATTGCTGATCGGTCCGCTTCGAAAAATGTCGCATGAATCGCCCCTCGGCTCAGGCACTCCAGCCCCATGCTGCCCGTGCCGGCGAAGCAGTCGTAAACTCTGCACCCTTCGATCCGTGGCGAGAGAATATCGAACAGCGACTGCTTCGCCCGGTCGGTGATCGGCCGAGTTACTTCGCCTTCCGGCGGCAGCAGGGGTCGGCCTCTAAACTCGCCGGCGATGATGCGCATAAAAACAAATGTAGCGGACGGCCCACTCGTTTGGCTAGAATCGCCGCTCAGAAGGAGCCGGAGTGTCATGGCCGAAAGTTTGTGTGATTCGTGCGCAGCCCTGTGCTGCCGTTATTTTGCCCTGCAGATCGACAACCCCAAAACGCCCGAAGATTACGACAACATTCGCTGGTATCTCGTCCACGAGAACGTCGTCGCGTTCATCGAGGACAAGAACTGGTTCATCGGCGTGATGACCAAGTGCAAAAATCTGTTGCCGGATAATCGCTGCGGGATTTACGAGACGCGCCCGCGCATCTGCCGCAAATATTCCACCGACAACTGCGACTACCACGGCGGCGAGTACCAGTGGAGCAAACTGTTCATCAGTGCCGACGACCTGCAGCAATACGCCGAGAAAAAGCTGGGCCGATCGATCCTGCCGCGGCCGAAGCGAGCGAAACCCGGGCGATTGAAGGGCAAGCTCGGGCGAAGAAAATTGTCGTTGCCGGTGATGGTGGCGTGAGTGAGGGGGTTAGGCGTTAGGCGTTCGGAGGAAGCAGTTTTCCTAACGCCTAACGCCAAACACCCAACGCCTTCCTGGCAAGGAGAAATAATGGCCGACCGTTCCGTCCATTACGAAGCCGCGTTTGAAGCATTCTTACGCGACAAAGGCATTCCATACGTCGCCGTTGATGAAGCCAAGAAGGCCTTATTCGCGGATTCGAAACTTAAGAGCTTCGATTTCGTCGTATACAGTAAGTCCGGCGCGAATCTACTCGTCGACGTGAAAGGCCGCTCCCGCCGCACGACCGCCGCGGGAAAATCCGCCGGCACTTCGTTCCAAACCTGGGCCACCCAGCAGGACGTGGATGACCTTATGCAATGGCAGCAGGTGTTCGGCGAAGGGTTCAAAGCCTTGCTGGCGTTCGTCTACTGGATCGACGCGCCGCTGCTGCCCGAGCCGGGAATGTTTGAATTCGATGATCGCTGGTACTTGCTGCTGGCCGTCGATCTTGAAGCCTATCGGCAGCACATGCGGCAGCGCAGCCCGAAGTGGGAAACGGTTTCTCTCAAGGCCGACGATTTTCGCACGCTTGCCCGGCCGGTCAGCGAGTGGTTATGATGTTACGTATGAAGTTGCGACACAGAACCTTACGCCTCTACGTCACAGTGATGGCGCTCACGCTGCCGCTGCTGCTTCCCGCGATCACTTTCGCCAGGCCGACCGAAGACGAAACCGCCGCCCTTGAGGCCCGGCTTGAAGGGTATGGCACGCAGGTTCGCCTGACGGAGGCGGGATCCACCGGCTTCACTTACTTGCTCCTGATCATGCTCGGCGTTATCGGGATCATTGTGCTGTTCAAGGACGCGCGGCGTTCGCACCTGGATTAAACACTGACCCAACGTTTTTACTGAGGAGTCCTCCATGAAATCCACCGTAATCTGGTCCCTCGTGGGACTGAATCTACTGTTGGCTGCGATCGTCGTGGCGAAGGTGATGCCCATCAGTTCCGCACAAGCACAGGCGGCGCGGCGGCCTAGCGATTACCTGATGATCCCCGGCCAGGCGAGCGGCCTGCCTTACACCATCGTCTACGTCGTCGATGTCGACAACGGAATCCTCGGCGGAATGGCGTACGACGAAACCAAGAAAATCATGCAGACCATGCCCGCGATCGACCTGAACCGCGTGTTCGGCGCCGCAGGCGGAGCCGGCGGCGGGGCGGCACCGGCTAAGGGCGGCGGTTACAAATAATCGAGCCAACCATCGCATGTTCGACCCGAAAATTAATGCATGACTTAACTTCAGGTGTTCTATGAAAAACGAAACGAAACAAAACAACGCAACGATCCTTGCCCTGATCTGCTCGGCCGCAGCGCTGATGGCGGCGGTGTTCTTCGTCAGCCCTTCGCGCGCACCGGCTGAAGAAGCCGTCAAAGACCGCGACTACCAGATCGTTACCGCCGCTGTCGCAAGTGGAAGCGAAGGGCTTTATATCCTCGACAACCGCACCGGCCAGGTGGCTGTGTATCTGTACGAGCCCGGCAAGCCCACGCTGCAACTCAAGGGCATGCAGCCGATCGCCAACGCGTTCGGCGCGAACCGGTAGTCGGACAATCGTGTAAATCGGACGGGTTCCTCATCGGCGTGTCCCACTTCAGTGGGACGCGTTTTTTCCGAACATTCGCGTCCCGCTAGAGCGGGACACGCCGATGAAGCCTTCCGAATGAAAGAAGAGAAAGCACTCGACATGCCGATTCGTCACGACTGGACCCGGGCTGAGATCCGCGAAATTTACGACACGCCGCTGCTCGACCTGGTCTTCCGCGCCGCCGAGGTGCATCGCCGGTACAACGACGCCCGCGAAGTGCAGGTCTGCAAGCTCATTTCGATCAAGACCGGCGCTTGCCCCGAAGACTGCAGCTACTGTAGCCAATCCAGCCGCTATCAAACCGAAGTGAAGCCGCAGGGCCTGATGGACAAGTGCGAAGTTCTTGAAATCGCCCAGCGCGCCAAGGACACCGGCGTCACCCGCGTCTGCATGGGGGCGGCCTGGCGCGAGGTGAAAGACAACTCCCAGTTCGACCGCGTGCTCGACATGGTGAAAGACGTCAACGCCATGGGCCTCGAAGTCTGCTGCACCCTTGGCATGCTCACAGAAGATCAAGCGAAGAAACTAGAAGCCGCTGGCTTGTACGCGTACAACCACAACCTCGACACCAGCGAGGAATATTACGAAACGATCATCACCACGCGAACATTTAAAGACCGCCTCGACACGATCGAAAACGTCCGCAAAACGGACATCACGGTTTGCTCCGGCGGCATCATCGGCCTCGGCGAGACGGCCGACGATCGCGTGAGCATGCTCCACACGCTGGCCACGATGAACCCGCACCCGGAGAGCGTCCCGGTGAACATTTTAAGCAAAGTCCCCGGCACGCCGCTGGCGAACAACCCCGACGTCCCCGCGTGGGACATCATCCGCATGGTCGCGACGACGCGGATTTTGTTTCCGACGAGCATGGTGCGACTGTCGGCGGGGCGGGTGAAGCTTTCCGAATCCGAGCAGGCGCTCTGCTTCTTGGCCGGCGCCAACAGCATCTTCAGCAGCGAGAGCAAGATCATGCTGACAAAGGCCGTCGCCTCGCCAGCGTATGACGAAGATAAGGCGATGCTATACACGCTGGGCCTGACGATGCGGCCGCCGTTTAAGGATCAGAACCCTAGCCGCGAGAACGGGTCATTGGTGGCTACTGCCACCTAGCATTGTTAAAAGAGCAGTAAAATTAAGACGTAGTCATGCCTGATGAAGATTCAATTCCGCCGACTTATTCGGTCTCCTTTTGTATTCGTCGCATCACGATTGAAAGCACGATTGTTAAGGCCACTTGGATCACTAGCCGGACACAATCTGGCGATGAGCCGTTGATCACAGTCGAAGCATTGGCCGCACGCGCGATCGAAATGAGCAAAGCGCCCGATGTCATTTGGGAAATCGAGTCTCAGGAGACAGACTTGCATCCAATTCAAAGTCCTCCACCAAGGTAGGGCGGGATAGAAATCCCGCGATTCCCGCGCGTAAGAGCAAACGGCGGGTTTCCTATCCCGCCCTACGAAACCCGTCATCATTTCCTCTGTGTTCCACGCGCCCTCTGTGCTAAAACCCACCTCGCATGACCGCCTGCGAAGACATCGTGATTACCGGCATCGGCCTGGCGTCCCCGGCGGGGGATTCTGTGCAATCGACCTGGGCGTCGCTGCTGGCCGGCGTAACGATCGCGGACCATTCGCGCGCGATGCTGACGCAATCGATCGAGAAAAGTCATCGCGCGAGCGAACGGCTCGTCGGCCTCGGGTATCAGGTAATCCGCGAAGCGCTCGACAGCGCGGGCTGGAGTTCCAGCGAACTGACCGACCTGCGGACGGCGATGATCGTCGGCACGAGCAAGGGGCCGGCGGATGATTGGCTGCTGCCGATCGATCCGGCGTTTCACCCCCCTACGTCCGATAAAGAGCAATGTGAATTTGTAACGTCTGTGTCGAGTTTAGCGTCTGCCCGGCCTGTATCGCCTGTGACATCATTAGCGATTGATCCGGCGGTTCCAATAAGAACCAGAACGCCGCGTCGAAATCCGGCCACCCAGCCGGGCCTGCACGAAATCAGCTCGGCGCTGGCGACAAAGCTGAACTTCGGCATCGGCCCGCGGCTGACGTTCAGCGCTGCGTGCGCGTCGAGCCTGCACGCGTTGATCCGCGCTGCGATGATGCTCGAGCACGGCGACGCCGACCGGGCGATCGTCGTGGGAACGGAATCCTCGCTGCACCCGGCGTTCATCCAGAGCTTTCAACGATTGGGCGTGCTCGCGGCGCCCGGCGAGCCGTGCCGGCCGTTCGATCGGAACCGCAGCGGCTTCCTCATCGCCGAAGCCGCCGCCGCGGTGTGCCTGGAACGCCGGCCGGCCCGGGCGGGCGAGATCGTGCTCGACAGCTATGCACTCGGCGGCGATGCGTCGCATCTCACCGGCACGGATCTGCAGGCCGGCACGCTGCGGCGGTGCCTTTCGAAGGTGATCGCCGCCCGCCCGATGGATCTGATCCACGCACACGCGACCGGGACGATCGCGAATGATCCGATCGAGCTGGCGGCCATCGAGGCGTGTCTGGTTGGCGAGGTTCAACCAGCCACTGAAGTAACTAGTCCGGCGAGAGTTGACCGGGACGGTCGACCAAGCCCCATCCTTTACAGTCACAAAGGTGCGATCGGGCATAGTCTTGGCGCATCGGGGCTCGTCGCAGCGGTTCTCAACGTGATGGCTCACCGAAGCGGCGCCGTGCCGGGCAACGTGAACACGATCGATGCGATGACGACGCAGGCGGGGCGAATCAATCTCGGCGCCATTGAAAGAGCGATCACCCGCAGCATCGCGATCGCCGCAGGGTTTGGCGGTGCGACGGGCGTGGTGGGATTGCGGACGGTTTGAGTGTGCGGACTTCGCGGGATGCCACGGGAAGCTAGCCGCTGAAGCGGCCAGCCCGGTGGAATCCAAATTCATGCTGAATCGCGGGATTGCTTGATTCCAAGCTCTTCCCCCATGTCGAACTATACATAACACTGATTATAGGACGTGAAAGGGGAGTTACGTCTGGGTCCAATATGCCTGCCTCGGATCGGTTCGCGTTATGAAATGCCCGCGCCCGGGCTTGCCACTTCAGTGGCAAGAATGCTCGCACTAAACCTCACGCCTTC